>NZ_JANIOA010000020.1 GCF_025175675.1 Sedimenticola hydrogenitrophicus | reverse complement strand
GCAGCAGTGTTAATAGATATATTACTTGAATGGCACTAAGTTAAGCCCAGAGCCCCCATCATCCCGGCGTATGCAGGGATCCAGAACCCGTATCCGCGGTGAATTTATGGATTCCATCCTCAGGTCCGTAAACGGTGCATCCCTGCACCACTCCTCCGGCCTGCGCCAGAATGCCGAAAAAATGGACTCCTGCCTTAATTTAGTGCCATTCAATAGATATATTACTTTAATAAGAATGCTTAACTACATGAATTAATTATTATAGTTATTGCTATTTATCAGTGAGTGATTCCATTGGGCGATGGCCCATGTCCAGAATTCCGCGACAGTGTCCGGAGTTTCTGGCGGGAGCGGCTGGTTGAGGAATTTCAGGGCGGCCAGTAACGCAACCACGGGAGCGGCGGCATTGATCGGGTCGGAGCGATGCTGTTTGCTCAGTTTTCTGCCGCTTGTATCGGTGACCAGCGGCAGGTGTTTGTAACTCGGTGTGGGCAGTCCCAGTAGCCGCTGCAGATAGATCTGGCGTGGCGTCGAGGTCAGCAGATCGGCCCCTCGCACCACGTCGGTGATGCCCTGGTATGCATCATCCACTACCACGGCAAGTTGGTAGGCAAAGTGACCGTCCGCGCGTTTGATTATGAAGTCGCCGATCTCCCGGACGATGTTCTGATTCAGGATTCCCCGTATCCCGTCGGTAAAAGAGACTGTCTGGTCATGAGTGATCAGGCGCAGTGCATGCCGTCTTCCACTCCCCTTGGCCGACGGTAGTTTCACCCGGGTTCGGCAGGTACCGGGGTATATAACACCTTCTGCGCCAACTCGTCCCCGCTCCTGGATCTCGCTACGGCTGCAACAGCATTCGTAGAGCAGTGCCTTATTCTGTAACGTGTCAATGGCTTCCAGGTAAGCCGCATGGCGTGTGCTTTGATAGAGTACCGGTTCGTCCCACTCGAAACCCAATGATTCCAGGGTCCTGAGGATTTTCCCCGATGCCCCGGTCACTTCCCGGGGGGGGTCAATATTTTCTATTCTGATCAGCCACTTACCTTGCCTGCTTCGCGCGTCAAGATAACTGCCCATGGCGGCCACCAGGGAACCGAAATGGAGGGGGCCGGAAGGTGAGGGTGCAAAACGTCCGCGGTAATTCATAAGCTGTGAAAAGTATACTTGATTGCCCAATTAACTCAGCCGTGCACTGGAAGAAAATAAGCTACGAATGAACGCGAATAAGGTTACTTGGATATCCGGTTGAGTGGAGCAGCCACGACATGTTGTGGACATCCCCATTCCAGCCGACAAACCACAATGCCCGGCGTAGGATGCCGGTGAGGCACGAACCGCATCAAGCCTTACCGCGAATGATGCGGTTCGCAAGCTCACCGGCATCCTACGTAGTCAGCAAGCAGCGTTGCCTGATAGGGTCGGCTTCAGCCGCGGAAGTTTAATCACAGCGAAAGTAGCTCCAACCAACCTGTGCTTCGCGGTATAACTCCATCACTGGACAAAAAAGCCGGCAAGATGCCGGCTTTAAGTTTAACACGTGTGATGCGGATGGAGCTTCAGCTCATCTGCTTCTCCCTGATCTCGTCCAGGGTCTTGCAGTCGATACAGAGTGAGGCGGTAGGCCGCGCCTCCAGCCGGCGAATCCCGATCTCCACACCGCAGGCCTCACAATAACCATAGTCGTGACCATCAATAAGATTTAATGTCTCTTCTATCTTTTTGATCAGCTTCCGCTCGCGGTCACGGGTGCGCAGTTCAAGGCTGAACTCCGATTCCTGGGTGGCCCGGTCGTTGGGGTCGGGGAAGTTGGCGGCATCATCCTTCATGTGATGCACTGTCCGGTCGACTTCCTCCATCAACTCCTGCTTCCATGCCCTTAGGATGGCCCGGAAATGCTCCTCCATTGCCTCGCTCATGTACTCCTCGCCCTTTTTCTCTTTATAAGGCTTGAAGCCGAAAGGGCCGGTAAGGTCATTCTCTGGCTTTTTCTTTGCGGTCATTCAATGACTCCTGGAAAACCACGCTAACGAAGTCGGCTATGATAACCAGAATCTTCCGTTGCGGGCAACAATTGTCAGATACCCCCACGATTGGTCCGTGTTGCGGTTCCGCCAGTCAGGTAAAATGGATTTTTTCCCAACCTGTCAGCCGGGCCGGCAGGGTATAGTTATTAGTAGTTAAAAGAGTAGGTTATGTCAAATTTACAAGCACTGTTGTGGGACGTGGACGGCACCCTTGCCGATACCGAACGGGACGGCCATCGGGTGGCGTTCAATAGCGCCTTTTCCCAGGCGGGTCTGGAGTGGCATTGGGATGCGGAGTTGTACGGTCAACTGCTCAAGGTGACCGGCGGCAAGGAGCGCATCCGTTACTTCCTGGAGCGGTTTAATACGGGTTGGGAACGCCCGGCCGATCTGGACCGGTTTATCGCCGAGCTGCATCGTCGCAAGAGTGAGATTTTCGTCACCCTGATGGAGGAGGGGCTGATACCGCCGAGAAATGGGGTGATCAGACTGATCGATGAGGCGGCGGAGGCCGGCCTGCGACTGGCTATCGCTACCACCACGACGCCGGCCAATGTCGAAGCCCTGCTGAGCCGCTTCTTTGGCCATAAGGGAAAGCACCCATTTGAGCTGATAGCCGCCGGCGATGTGGTGCCGGCAAAGAAACCGGCACCGGACATTTACCTCTGGGCGCTGGAAAAAATGGATCTGCAGCCGCGCGCCTGTGTGGCGATCGAGGATTCCCATAACGGCCTCAGGTCGGCCACCGCCGCCGGCATTCAAACCGTGATCATCACCGTGAATGGCTACACCTCCGAGGAGGATTTCACCGGCGCCAGCCTGATTGTGGATCAGTTGGGCGAGCAACAGAGCCCGGCGAGGGTGTTGGGTGGAGCGGCTGACCACGCGAGCCTGGTTGACCTGGGTTTGTTACGCCGACTGCATACGCTATCCTGAGCGTATCTCCCCGGTGCAGGCAACCCACCCAACTCACCCAATTCAAGAGCGACCCGTCGGATGATAGCTGATCGAATGGCCTCTATACGCCCCTTCTATGTCATGGAGCTGCTGGCGCGCGCCCGGGAACTGGAGGGTACGGGCCGGTCGATTATCCATATGGAAGTGGGGGAACCGGACTTTGCCACCCCGGGACCCATCATAGAGGCGGGGAAACGCGCCCTGGATGAAGGTTTCACCCGCTATACGCCGGCGGTGGGCATAGCGGAGCTGCGTGCCGCCATCGCCGGGGATTATCTGAATCGATATGGGGTTCAGCTTGATCCGGGACGGGTGTTGGTGACCCCGGGATCCTCCGGGGCGCTGCAACTGGTGATGAGTATCGTGGTGAACCCGGGCGAGGCGGTGATGATGGCCGACCCAGGCTACCCCTGCAATCGTCACTTCGTACGGCTGGTGTCGGGTGAGCCGGTGACGGTCCCGGTCGGGCCGGAGACCGGCTATCAGCTGACAGCGGAGATTATCGCCCGCGAATGGACCGACAATATGCGTGCGGTGATGGTGGCCTCGCCATCAAATCCCACCGGTACGCTGATAACGCGTGAAGAGCTGACGAAGATCCACCGGGTGGTCAAAGCGCGGGGTGGCGTGCTCATTGTCGATGAGATCTATCTGGGACTGGTCTATGCGTCCGAGCCGTTTACTGCGCTCGAGGTCAGCGACGACCTGTTCATCATCAACAGTTTCTCCAAATATTACGGCATGACCGGCTGGCGACTGGGCTGGATGGTGGCTCCTGAAACTCATATCGGCGCGGCGGACCGCCTGGCGCAGAACATCTTCCTGTCGGCACCCACGCCTGCCCAGTATGCGGCGCTGGCGGCCTTTGGCGCGGAGACCCAGCGCATTGTCGAACAGCGGCGTGAGGCATTCCGGGAACGTCGGGATTACCTGTTACCGGCGCTGAGGGGGCTGGGTTTTGAGATCCCGGTGGAGCCAGAGGGGGCTTTTTATCTCTATGCCAATTGCCGCAAGATTACCGGCGACAGTTTTGCCTTCGCCTATGAGCTGCTGGAAACGGAAGGAGTGGCGATCACACCGGGAAAGGATTTTGGGGACAATCTGCCGGAGCAGCACGTGCGCTTCGCCTACACCACTTCGATGGAGAAGCTGACCGAGGGCGTGGCGCGTATCGCCCGCTTCATCAAGCGCTGAAAGGTATGCACCGCCTCAAGGCGCGGCTGCCGTGCGACCGGCACACCAGAGACGCGTGGCGCCAACCACCGCCGCGGGCATGGCGGCGAAGTTGAGCAACGGAATCATCATCAGCAGGGTGACGCCGCCGCCAAAACCCAGCGCCGTCAGGCGCATCCGCTTCAGCCGGCCATGTTGCGACTGGAAGTTCAGCCCGTGATTCCCCATGGGGTAATCGGCATACTCAATGGCCAGGAACCAGGCGCTGAACAACAACCAGAGAAAGGGCGCCAGCAGATTGATGCCGGGAATAAGGAACAACAGCAGCAGCGGCACGGCACGCAGCAGGAAATAGCGCAGTTTTACCAGCTCCGAGCGGACGGTCGGCAGCACCAGTTGCCGAAGCGATTGCCGGTTTTCCGGTGGCCGTTCACCGGTCAGCAGCTCCTCGACCTTGGCCGACAGCTGGCTGTTGAAGGGGGCGGCAATCAGATTGGCCACGGTGGTGAAGGTATAAAAGGTGATCAATATGACGCTCAGGGCGAACACCGGCCAGAGAAACCAGCGCAGGTAGCTCAGCCAGCCGGTCTCCGGCAGGAGTGAGTTGACCAGCTCGTCGAACAGGCTGAAGCCGATCCAGCCGATAATGGTGAAGACCACGATATTGATGGCTACCGGTGCCAGCAGGTAGCGCTTGAGCCCGGGCCGCAGCAGCATCTTCAGCCCCTGGAGCAGGTAATTGAATCCGGTAAACGGGTTGTTTTGCATGGCCATGGACCTGTTTCCGCAGTGGGTGATTTGAAAAAGTACTTTTGTAGACCTCATGGATAACATCGCAAGGCACCCCTGCTGCACCCCGCCCCGGAAAATCCGTAGGATGCGGTGAGTGAAACGAACCGCATCGAGGGGGTTGCCATTTCCAGCAGTGCTTGGTGTGGTTCGCAGGCTCACCGGCACCCTACGGTCGGGAAGTCGGCCGATGTTCGGGTCGATTTATGCGGCAGTTGGGTTCAATGGGACGACACCCAGTTTAACCTATCCCGGCCAGCAGTTCAGGGGTGAACCGATAAGTGCCCCAGTTCTCCAGGGACGGCAGACCGCCATCGACGGCGACCGCCGCGCACCACCCCTCTCTGGGGGAGAAATTGACGCATGGGATTGTCCGCCGTCGACTGACGTGTGAGAACACCCCTTCGCCGATCGCCTTCACCCTGGCCTCGTGTTGTGTCCATTGTTTGAAAAAGGCGCGCCTGAACCGCAGGTCATCAATCGGCTCAATGGCATTGATCCACTCGGGGCCGAACACCTTGCGGGCAATCTTGCGCAGATTGTCGCGCACCAGCTCCCGTTCCAGGTCGATGCCGACGGGCGCGTCCGTGCTGACCGCTAGCAGGGCCATGGCACCGGAATGGCTCAGATTGAAGTGGAGCGGAGTGGGGATAGCGGCAAGTTGCGGTTTGCCCTTGGCGCTATAACTGAATTGGATGGATTCCGCCGGGAGTCCTAGATAAGCGGACAGGATGAAACGCAGGCAACCCCGGGCATTGGTGAAAAGTCGCCGGTCCGTTTCCCGTACCATGCTCTGCCGCCGGGACTGTTCGTCAGCGCAGAGCAGAGGCGAGAGATCCGCCTCTATCGCATCCAGGTCGAGCAGCCAGATAGCGAGCGCGCCGGTGCGCGGCGGTGCCGGCACCGCCTCGACTATTGACCACTGTTCAATTTTCAGCATATCGGGTTCGGACTACGGTGTGGTTGGAACTATCTGTGAATGGTTTCAGACCGCTTCATGCTATTCTTCCACGATCGATAACGTTCGTCATATGAATATTTCCGAGGAGGCCCCATGAGTCTCGAACTGGTCAGCTTTCCGATCTGCCCCTTTGTACAGCGTGCGGTCATTGTCCTCAAGGAGAAGGAGGTCGATTTTTCGATCAGCTACATCGATCTTGCCGATTCGCCAAAATGGTTCAAGGAGATTTCGCCCTTCGGCAAGGTGCCGCTGCTGAAAATCGATCATGAGGTGCTGTTCGAGTCGGCCATCATCAATGAGTACCTGGACGAGGTTTATCCCCCCCGGCTGCACCCGGAGGAGCCGCTGCTGCGTGCCAAACACCGGGGCTGGATCGAGTTCGGCTCGAATCTGTTGTTTGAACAGTTCCGGCTGTTTACAGCCCGGGATGAAGACAACTTTCAGCAGCAGTGCGAGGTGTTGGGGGGGCTGTTTGCCCGGCTGGTGCCGGAACTGGGAGACGGCCCCTATTTCATGGGGGAGCGCTTCTCTCTGCTTGACGCCGCTTACGCCCCGTTCTTCATGCGTTTTGCGATTCTGAAGCAATACCGGGAGGAGCTGTCCGACCTGATGCCGACACCACTGGACCGATGGGGTCGCGCGCTGCTCGCCCGGCCCTCGGTGCAGGTGTCGGTGGTCGAGGACTTCGAGCAACGGTTCCTTGATTTTGGCCGTACCAAGGGATCCTACATCCTGCATGAGGCAGGTGCGGACGCGTGAGCGTAGCGGAGCGAACCATCCTGCGGCCGGATATCCCGGCTTACGAGGCCGGAGCGCTCTCGGAATGGCCCCTGCTGCAGCGTATCTACGCACTGCGCGGTGTCAGTGCCCCGGGGGAGCTGGATTACCGGCTGAGCGCCATGCTGCCACCCGAGGCACTGGGCGGTACCCGGGAAGCGGCGCAACTGCTGCATCGGGTGATGGTCGGGCAGGGGCGGATTCTGGTGGTGGCGGACTTCGATGCGGACGGGGCAACCAGTTGTGCCCTGGCGCTGCGTGCGCTGCGCGCCATGGGTGCCCGGGAAGTGGATTTCATTGTCCCGAACCGGTTTATCGACGGTTATGGGCTGACGCTGGAGATCGCCTGTAAATGCCTGGCCCGGAGCCCGGATCTGGTCATGACCGTGGACAACGGCATCGCGAGTCTGGATGGTGTGCGGTTGCTGCGCGAACAGGGCGTCGCAGTACTGGTGACCGACCACCACCTGCCCGGGGGAGAACTGCCCGATGCCGATGTGATTGTGAACCCGAACAACCCCGGCGAGCCTTTCCCGAGCAAGCATCTGGCCGGGGTTGGGGTGGTCTTCTATGTCATGGCCGCTTTGCGCACCTGGCTGCGGGAGGCGGGCTGGTTTGGGGAGAAGGGGCTGCCGGAACCCAACTTGGCCGACTACCTGGATCTGGTGGCCCTGGGCACGGTGGCCGACGTGGTGAGGCTCGATCATAACAACCGGATCCTGGTACAGCAGGGCCTGGCGAGAATTCGCGCCGGCCGCTGCTGCGAACTGATCCGTGCGGTATTCGCCAGCGCCGGCAAGACCCTGTCGCGGGTGGTGGCGACCGACCTCGGTTTCACCCTGGGGCCGCGATTGAATGCAGCCGGTCGCCTGGACGACATGTCCGTTGGGATAGCGGGGCTGCTGAGCGATTCCACGGCCAAGGCGGCCGAGACGGCGAATCTGCTGAACAGCCTGAATGGAGAGCGCAAGGAGATCGAGCAGGAGATGCGGCAACAGGCACTCGCCTGTCTCGCTTCGCTGGAGCTGGGTGATCGGCTCCCGTTGGGAATCTGCGTCTACCAGGAGAACTGGCATCAGGGAGTGATCGGGATCCTGGCCTCACGCATCAAGGAGCAGTATCACCGACCGGTCATCGCCTTTGCCGATGCGGATGATGAGATGCTGAAAGGATCGGCGCGATCCATCTGCGGCGTGCATATCCGCGATATTCTGGAATCGATCGCCATCGCCCACCCCCAGCTGCTGGACAAGTTTGGCGGGCACGCCATGGCGGCCGGACTGACCCTGATGAAGCGGGACCTGGAGAACTTCAGCCGCTGTTTTGATGAAGCAGTAAGGCAGCAACTCAACGGACGCGCGCTCGACGGGGCGCTGCGCTCGGACGGTGGTCTTGAGGTGGATGAGATGATCCTGAGTGTGGCGCAGCAGCTGCGTGAGGCCGGTCCCTGGGGACAGGGTTTTCCCGAGCCGCTGTTCGACGACCGGTTTGAAATCGTCCGTCAACAAACGGTGGGCGTCGGGCACGCCAAACTGGCCCTGCGTCGAGCGGGGAGGGCGGAGACGTTTGACGCCATCGCCTTCAATCAGTCCGCCGCGTTGCCCACCCATCAACCGGCGACCATCCACGCCGCCTATAGACTGGATATCAATGAGTTTCGCGGTGCCATGAACGTGCAGTTATTAATTGAATATTTTCAGGTGATTTAGCTATGTCCGACGATTTCGAATCGTATGAATTTGATGAAGAAGAGCAAACGGTTTCCCGCAGTGAAATCAAGCGCCAGATGCTGGCGCTGCAGGCGCTGGGTGAGCGGCTGGTTGGCCTCAAGCCGGCCCAATGGGAGGGGTTCGGCTTTTCGGAGGTGATGCTGGATGCACTGCGGGAGTCGCAACGGATCAAGAGCCACAATGCCATGCGCCGTCACATCCGGCGTCTGGGCAAGCTGCTCAGCCAGGAAGATACGGAAAAGGTGGAACTGTTGTTCAAGCGGACGGACGATCGGGCGATGCAGGACACGCAGCGTTTCCACCGTATCGAACAGTGGCGGGATCGGCTGATCGAGGGAGATGACAAAACTCTGTCAGATCTGTTGGATATTTGTCCTAATGTGGACGTACAACGCCTAAGGCAATTAATTCGTGCCGGTAAAAAAGAGCGCGAATTGGCCAAGCCGCCGGCGGCACAGCGAAAATTATTCAAATATCTCAGGGAGTTAGATATCGAGTGAAAACTTATTAACGGATAATTTATCGCCAAGTAAATTTAATGGCTGTATAAAATATATCCTTTCAAAGCCGGGACAAATCGCTATAATTGGGTTCGGTTGCGTCAGGTGTACCGTTTCTGACGAAAAAATCCATACGTACATTAGGCTGAGACAAGAGACTATCTGTATGACGACAAAAAACCGGCCTGTCTATCTAGACCTGACGCAGTTCCGCTTCCCGATCGCCGCCATCATGTCGGTAGGTCATCGGGCCAGCGGGGTGCTGATGATCCTGGCCATCCCCTTCCTGGCATATGCCCTTGATCTTTCACTCTCCGGACCGGAAGGTTTTGCCGAGGCGAAGATGATTTTGGACGGCCTGTTTATCAAGCTGGTCCTGTTCGTGGTTCTCTGGGCGTTGCTGCACCATTTACTGGCAGGTATCCGCTTCCTGCTGATCGATATTCACTTGGGTGTGGAGAAGGAGATTGCGACCAAGTCGGCCCAGGCCGTGATGGTGGCCGCTCCTGTTCTCGCCGTTCTGATCGGGTTGGTTCTATTATGAGTCGTCAAGCATCCGGGCTGCGCGCATGGGCGTTGCAGCGCATCAGTGCAGTCTATCTGGGTCTTTACCTTATATATATGCTCGGCCATCTGAGCTTCAACGCACCGGAATCCTACGAGGCGTGGCGGGCTTACGTTGCCGATCCCGGTGTCACCATCGGCATGCTGCTGTTTGCCGCGGCGCTGCTGATTCATGCCTGGGTCGGCATTCGTGACGTGCTGATCGATTATGTACACCCCATCATGGCAAGAGTAGGCCTGCTGAGTCTGTTTGCAATCGGCTTCATCGGTTGCGGCCTCTGGTTTGCCAAGGTTGTATTCCTCGCCGGTGTGGCAGCCTGAACACCCCATATTAACAAAGGTATATCATGACGCTAGCCAGAAGACGTTTTGATGCGCTGATTATCGGTGCCGGTGGTGCTGGCCTGAATGCAGCGCTACAGCTTGCCAACGCCAACCTGCGAGTGGCTGTTGTCTCGAAAGTATTTCCGACCCGCTCCCATACGGTGGCCGCCCAGGGTGGTGTGAATGCCGCGCTGGCCAATGTCTTCGAGGACAATTGGCACTGGCACATGTTCGACACCGTCAAGGGATCGGATTACCTGGGCGACCAGGACGCCATCGAGTTCATGTGCCGCGAGGCGATCCCCACCGTCTACGAGCTGGAGCACAACGGCGTGCCGTTCTCCCGCCTGGATAACGGCAAGATCTACCAGCGTGCCTTCGGCGGCCAGAGCCAGAATTTCGGTGGTGCCCAGGCAGCACGTACCTGTGCCGCGGCCGACCGGACCGGTCACGCCATTCTGCACACCCTGTATCAGCAGAACATCCGTGCCCGGACCCACTTCTTTGACGAGTACTTCGGGATCGAGCTGATCCGTGACGAGGAGGGGGCCATCCTGGGCGCCCTGACCCTGGAGATCGAGACCGGTGAGCCGCTGCTGATCGAGGCCAAGACCACGCTGCTGGCGACCGGTGGCGGCGGGCAGGTGTTCCGTACCACCTCCAATGCCCATATCAATACCGGTGACGGCATGGCCATGGCGTTGCGTGCCGGTGTGCCGCTGATGGATATGGAGTTCTTCCAGTTCCATCCGACCGGGATCGCCGGACGCGGTATGCTGATTACCGAGGGTGTGCGCGGTGAAGGCGGCTATCTGATCAACAAGGATGGCGAGCGCTTTATGGAGCGCTATGCCCCCAACGCCAAGGACCTGGCCAGCCGTGACGTGGTATCGCGCGCCATCGTCACCGAGGTGAAAGAGGGCCGTGGTTGCGGACCCAATGCGGATCATGTGCTGCTGAAGGTGGACCACCTGGGCGAGGATATTATCGCCAAGCGTCTGCCCGGTATTCGCGAAAGCTCGAAGATCTTTGCCGGCGTTGATCCCGCGGTCGAGCCGATCCCGGTATTTCCGACCGCCCACTATATGATGGGGGGTATCCCGACCGACCGCCTGGGCCAGGTGGTGATCCCCGCCGCGGATGGCTCCGAGCAGATCGTACCGGGACTCTATGCAGCTGGCGAGTGCGCCTGCGTATCGGTACATGGCGCCAACCGCCTCGGTGGTAACTCACTACTGGATATTCTGGTATTCGGCCGCGCGGCCGGTCAGCAGATCATCAACAATCTGAAGGATAGTCCGGAGCATCGGCCGATGAGCGAAGCCGCCATCGACCAGGCCATGGCCAAACTGACCCGCTGGGAACAGCCGGGAGAGGGGATTTCGGTGCGCGAACTGCGCGATGAGTTCCGCAAGGTGATGGAGGATCATGCCGGTGTGTTCCGCACCGACGAGATCATGGCGGAAGGTGTCGAGAAGGTAAAAGCGCTGCGCGAGAAGCTGAAGGATGTGCGTCTGGGCGACCAGAGCAAGGTGTTCAACACGGCGCGTATCGAAGCCCTGGAGCTGGAAAATCTGATCGACATCGGCATGGCGATCGTGCTTTCCGCACTGGAGCGCAAGGAGAGCCGGGGAGCCCACTCCCGTCCCGATTACACCGAGCGTGATGACGTGAACTGGCTGAAGCATTCGGTCTACTTCAAAGAGGGTGATCGACTGGATTACAAGCCGGTTCAGACCAAGCCGCTTACCGTTGAAACCTTCCCGCCGAAGCCGCGTGTCTACTGAGGGTTGTTGAATGAAATTTTTTGTTTACCGTTATAACCCGGACGTCGACACCGCCCCGCATATGCAGGAGTACGACGTCGAAGTCAGTCGAGGCATGATGCTGCGCGATGCCCTGATGGAGATCAAGCGTCAGGATGAGGCCTTTGCCTTCCGCCACTCCTGTGGCGAGGGTGTGTGTGGTTCCGACGCCGTGAATGCGAACGGCCAGAACCTGTTGGGCTGTACCACGCCGGTGAGCGAGCTGAAGGAGCCGGTGCATGTGCGCCCGTTGCCGGGGCGTCCGGTGATTCGCGATCTGGTGGTCGATATGTCCCAGTTCTATCAGCAGTACCGGGCCGTCAAACCCTACCTGATCCATAAGGACCCCCTGCCGGAGCAGGAGATCCTGCAGTCGCCGGAAGACCGGGACAAGCTGGACGGTCTTTACGAGTGCATCATGTGCGGCTGCTGCTCCACCGCCTGTCCCTCGTTCTGGTGGAACCCGGACAAGTTCCATGGACCGCAGGCCCTGCTGCAGGCGTGGCGTTTCCTGGCGGACAGCCGGGATCAAGCCACCGACGAGCGCCTGGACGCGCTGGAAGGGCCTTATAAACTGTTCCGCTGTCACACCATCATGAACTGTGTGGAGTCCTGTCCGAAATCGCTCAACCCGACCAAGGCGATCGGCAAGATCAAGGAACTGATGCTGAAGCACTCGATCTAGGGTGATTGAGCCGGTGATGGAATCCGAACTTCCTCCTCTCGGGCAGCTACGCTGGCAGTGCCGGCGTGGCATGCTCGAGCTGGATTATGTGTTGATCGGATTCCTTGATCGGCACTATGCCGGTCTCTCCCCGGAAGACCAGCGCCTGTTTATCCGTATACTGGATTTTGAGGACCAGCTGTTGCTGGACTGGGTGATGGGCAATGTGGTGCCATCCGACGCCAATATCCGCCGCCTGGTCGCCCTGATGCAGATGCGAACCTAACGATCCTAATCCTAACGTTCTTTTCCGTGACACAGGGAGTGTGATGAACCGGGAGCAGGCGCCGCTGCGCATCAGGCTTCAGCAGTCAAGAATATTAATCCTTTACCGGCATCTGTTGCATGCGCTACTGGCCGGCTATTGCGGCGTCGCCGCGGCGACCATTTCCTATCCGATCGCGATGCTGTTGCCGATCACCTGGCTTGCGCTCTCCTGGGTACTGCTGTTGAGAAATACCCGGGCCCGGGCCGGAGCTCAAACAACCATCGGCTGGGCCCCGGATGGCAGCTGGCTGATTGAGGAGGCGGGCGGAACAATCCGCCACTATCCGCTGCTGCATAGCTGCTTCAACACCCACTGGCTGACCATCCTGGGATTCCGCAGGGGACTCTTCGGTCGTCGATATTATCTGCTGCTGGCCGACAATTGCGATCCCGCGCAGCGCCGCCGGCTACGGGTCCGCCTCAAGCAACAGGTCAGTCGTCAGCTACCAGCGGTTGATAATTATTCGGTATCAGAACGGTAGGGCTCTTCTGGAACCGGTCATCCTGACGCGGAAAGTCGATATTGAAATGCAGGCCACGACTCTCCTTGCGGTGTTGTGCGGAGTGGATGATCAGGTAGGCCACCTCCACCAGGTTGCGTAACTCCAGCAGATCGTTGGTCACCCGGAAATTACTGTAGTACTCCTTGATCTCGTGCCTGAGCAGGTTGATGCGTCGCTTGGCGCGCTCCAGGCGTTTGTTGCTGCGTACGATGCCGACATAGTCCCACATGAAGTGGCGCAACTCGTTCCAGTTATGGGAGACCACCACCTCTTCGTCGGAATCGGTGACCCGGCTTTCATCCCACGGGGTGACCTCGGGCAGCTCGGCCGCCAGGGGCAGACGCCGCTCGATGTCCCGGGCCGCCTGCTGTGCATAGACCAGGCACTCCAGCAGGGAGTTGCTGGCCATGCGATTGGCGCCGTGCAGCCCGGTGTAGGAGGTCTCGCCGATGGCGAACAGATTCGGCACGTCGGTCCTGGCCTTGAGGTCGGTAATGACGCCGCCGCAGGTGTAGTGGGCGGCCGGCACCACCGGGATCGGATCGGTGGTGATGTCGATGCCGAATTCGAGGCACTTGGCATGGATATTGGGAAAATGTTCACGGATGAACTCGGCCGGTTTGTGGCTGATGTCGAGGTAGACGCAGTCCGCGCCGATCCGTTTCATCTCGTGGTCGATCGCCCGGGCGACGATATCCCGCGGCGCCAGTTCGGCGCGTCGGTCGAACTGCGGCATAAAGCGGGTACCATCCGGCAGCAGCAGTTGACCCCCTTCGCCCCGCAGCGCCTCGGTGATCAGAAAGGATTTGGCATGCGGGTGGTAGAGGCAGGTCGGATGAAACTGGATGAATTCCATATTGGCCACCCGGCAGCCGGCCCGCCAGGCCATGGCGATGCCATCTCCGGTGGATACGTCCGGGTTACTGGTATAGAGATAGACCTTGCTGGCGCCACCGGTCGCCAGGACGGTGAATTTCGCCACGAAGGTTTCGACCCGGTTGCTCTTTATATTCAGTATGTAGGCGCCAAGGCAGGGATTTTCTGCGATGCCCTGTTTGCCCCCCATGATCAGGTCAATGGCGTTATGCTGCTCGAACAGGCTGATGTTGCGACGCGCCTTGACCTGGGACTCGAGCCGGCTCTCGACCTCCTGGCCGGTGGCGTCCTTGGCGTGAATGACCCGGCGATGGGAGTGGCCGCCTTCGCGGGTGAGGTGATAACCGCCGCCCGCCGGCTTGTCCCGGGTGAAGTCCACCCCTTCGTCGAGCAGCCACTGGATGTTTTCCGGACCCTTCTCAACCACCAGGCGGACGGTCTGCTCGTCGCACAGCCCGGCCCCGGCCTCCAGGGTGTCCTGCACATGGGAATCTATCGAGTCTTCGACGTCCAGCACGGCAGAAATACCACCCTGGGCGTAATAGGTGTTACCCTCGCTCAGCCCGCGTTTGGCGATCACGGCGACACGGATGGATTCGGGCAATCGCAGGGCAAGGCTCAGGCCGGCCGCGCCGCTGCCAATAATCAGTACATCAAATTGTTTGAAGCTGTTTGTATTCATGGGGTTTGCCCGAATCCTGGCTTGGGGTCATAATTCAGCATTAAAAGGCAGGGTCCGCGGGTCGCGGACACTGTGGGGGAATCCTATCCTAATTCATGGATTTCGAGAACCGGATATTGAGAACTTATCACACAGCATGTTGTCAATCAGTTTGAGTATGGAGCGGGGCTTACCACTATCAGAGGTCACACCCTGATGGGGGAACGTCAAATTGACCAGGAGTTGGTCGAACGTGTGCAGCGTGGAGATAAGAAGGCCTTCGATCTATTGGTACTCAAGTATCAGCAGAAGGTCGCCAATCTGGTCTCCCGGTATGTGCGAGATCCCAGTGAGACTCTCGATGTGACACAGGAAGCATTCATCAAGGCCTATAAAGCTTTGCCCAACTTTCGCCGAGAGAGTGCGTTCTATACCTGGCTCTATCGGATTGCCATCAACACGGCGAAAAACTATCTGGTTGCCCAGAAGCGTCGTCCCCCCAATTCGGATATTGATGCGGAGACAGCCGAACAGCTGGATGCCGGCGCGCGGCTGAAAGAGCATGCCACGCCGGAGAATCACTTGTTGGAGAAAGAGATTGCCGAAACGGTCAATCAGGCCATCGACGAGTTGCCTGAAGACCTGCGTACCGCCATAACCCTCAGAGAGCTCGAGGGTCTCAGTTATGAGGAGATAGCCAGGGCGATGGAGTGCCCGGTAGGGACAGTGAGGTCAAGAATATTTCGTGCGCGTGCAGCCATAGATGCGAAATTGCAACCGCTCCTAGGCTGATTTTCTAATTGCAGTGGTATATCGACCCGGTCGGATAAGAAAATGACAGACGATATCAATGAGCAGATTTCCGCGCTTCTGGATAATGAGTTGAACCAGAAAGAGTTTCGTCACACCCTTGATTTGCTTGAGGAGGACGCATCGCTTCGCGGCAGTTGGGACCGCTATACCCTGATTGGCGACGCCATGCGTGGTGAGGCGGTACGGTTTTCCACTGACTCCATCGCTGACAGGGTGAAGCGCCAGCTGGAGCGGGAGCCGGTGAATTTTCCCCTGTCGCGGCCGCTCCCCGCCGGACGCCTGGGCCGTTTTCCATACCGCTGGTATAAGTCCGCCGGTGGCGCGGCGCTGGCGGCATCC
This sequence comes from Sedimenticola hydrogenitrophicus, assembly GCF_025175675.1. Taxonomy (GTDB): domain Bacteria; phylum Pseudomonadota; class Gammaproteobacteria; order Chromatiales; family Chromatiaceae; genus Sedimenticola; species Sedimenticola hydrogenitrophicus. The sequence continues at coordinate 66,840 of NZ_JANIOA010000020.1, read as the reverse complement.
GTGGCGGTAATCACGGTGCTGGCATTTCCCCAGCTCACCGACATGACGCCGGAGCCGGGTGGCCAGGTGATTGCAGAGCGCCCCGTGCTCGATCCCAAACCTTATCTGGTCCAGTCCAGCACCCGTTGGAAGAACCTTTCAGAACCGAAGGTGGAGTCGAAGCTCAACAGTTTTCTGATTGATCATAATGAATATGCGGCTCCTGGCGGTATTGGCGTCATACCCTATGCCAATTTTGTCAGTTACGACAGTAACCGCTGAAGCACATGAGATTGGTTCAAATTTTCACCGCTGTGCTGCTGATTATCGGCTCCCTGAATGCCAATGCAGCTGCAATGGAGGATGATGTACATAGCTGGCTGCAACGCATGGTCAGTGCCGTTCATACCCTGAATTATGAGGGTACCTTTGTTTTTTTACACAACGCTCAGCTAGAGAGCATGCAGATCGTCCACACCGTGGACAATGGCGGGGAAAAGGAGCGGCTGGTCTCACTCAATGGGGTCCCCCGCGAGGTGTTCAGGGATAACGCATCGGTAACCTGCATAGCCCCCGACGCCAAATCCGTCTCGATCGGAAACCGGGTCAGCGGCAATGGTCTGCGTGCGGTCTTCTCGGTCGATATCAGCCAGCTGTCCGACTACTATAATTTTCACCTGCTCGGGGAACAGCGGGTTGCCGGCCGTTCGGCCCGGGTCGTCGCCATCATACCCACGGATGCTTATCGTTACGGGTATCGTCTGTATCTGGATACCGAGTATGCGCTGCCGCTGAAAACCGACATGCTGAATGTGTCCGGTGTTTCCATATCCCAACTGATGTTTACCCAGCTGCAGGTACACACCAGCAGTAGAGAAATCGCCGAAATCTCGCTGGATGGCAAGGAGAATTATCAGTGGGTACAGCAGAAGCCGATGCGGGCAATATCCGACGCGCAGTTATCCGGATGGTCTTTCAGGGATCTTCCGAAAGGCTTCGATGTCACGCTTCATTCGAAACGAAAAGCCAAGAATCAGGCGGGGGAGATTGATCACTTCGTACTTTCCGATGGCTTGGCCTCGCTCTCTGTCTATGTCGAGGCGGCAGCCGATGTCGGACTGCGTGGCAGCTCAACCATGGGTACCGTCAATGCCTTCGGCAATGAGGTAGCCGGATATCAGGTGACCGCGGTGGGTGAGGTTCCGGCGCTGACGGTCGAGCGAATTGCCAAATCACTCCAACCGTCCAAATGACAACGATAGAAGCCCGATGATAGAAGAGCGCGCGATAGTTACCGCCACCCATGGGCAATTTGCCCAGGTGGAAACCCAGCGCGCAACCAGTTGCGGAAGCTGTGAAGCGAAGGGTGCCTGCGGTACCTCCGTACTGGCCAAGGTGTTTGGAAACCGCCGGACAGTGGTCGAGGTGTTGAATCCGATAGGCGCAACGCCGGGCGAGCGGGTGATTGTCGGCCTGGATGAATCGGCGCTGACCCGGGCCTCGTTTTTCTTCTATATCGTGCCGTTGCTGGCGTTACTTGGCGGTGGCGTGCTGGGGCAATGGTTCGCTGAACAAATCGGTTTCGTTTCCACGGAACCACTTTCAATTATCAGTGGTCTACTAGGTCTGTTGATCGGACTTGTCTGGTTACGCCGGTTTGCTTTCAGGACCAGGGGAAGCAGTGCCTATCAGGCCGTGATTCTTCGCCGGGCCGGTTCGGTTCATGTCATCAATGGGATAACCTAGGAGCCTGTCGGAGGATCGGTAACGCCCGGCAGACTCCTGGACACACGCTGTAACAGATTACAGGAGCTATACATGAAAGCGTTGTTGCATAATCGCTTAACCTCACTCTCACTGATCACCTTACTGGTATTCGCATCCTTCGCGGTACAGGCTCGATCATTGCCTGAGTTTAGTGCATTGGCGGAGGATAACAGCCCCTCGGTGGTCAATATCAGTACCAAGCAGCACAAAACTGTTCCCAATCGGTTAAACCGGGACTTCCAGATCCCGGAACTGCCGGAGGGGAGTCCGCTCAATGAGTTCTTTCGTCACTTCTTCGGGGAGGGACAGGGACAGGCCCCGGGCGAACCGCGCGAATATGACGCCCGTTCGCTCGGTTCCGGCTTCATCATCTCCGATGACGGGTACATCATGACCAATGCCCATGTCGTCAGCGGTGCCGATGAGATCCTGGTGAGGCTCAGTGACCGCCGCGAATACCTGGCCGAGGTGATCGGCATGGACAAGACCAGCGACGTGGCGCTACTGAAGATCGACGCCAAGGGTCTGCCACAGGTCAAGATCGGCAATACCAACAAGCTCAAGGTAGGGGAGTGGGTCCTCGCCATCGGTTCACCGTTCGGTTTCGATCACTCAGTGACTGCCGGTATCGTCAGTGCGAAAGGCCGTAGCCTGCCCAATGAAAACTACGTCCCCTTCATTCAGACCGATGTGGCGATCAACCCGGGCAACTCCGGTGGACCGCTGTTTAATCTTGACGGTGAAGTGGTCGGCATCAATTCCCAGATCTATAGCCGGACCGGGGGCTTCATGGGCCTCTCCTTTGCCATTCCGATCGAACTGGCGATGAACGTGGTTGATCAGTTGCGCACCAGCGGAGAGGTCAAACGCGGCTGGCTCGGTGTCATGATTCAGGATGTGACCCGTGAACTGGCCGAGTCCTTCGGCATGGAGTACCCCTATGGCGCGCTGATTGCCCGGGTGATGCCTGGCAGTCCCTCGGAGAAGGCCGGTCTGGAGGTGGGCGACGTCATACTGGAATACAATGGCACCAAACTTGAAAGTTCCTCCATGCTTCAGCATTTGGTCGGCGCCAGCAACATCGATAAACCGGCCGAGCTTGAAATTCTCCGCAACGGTCAACGCAAAAAAGTTCAGGTGAACATCGGTGAGTTGAAGAACGATATGGCCCAGGGCGGCATGCCGATACAGGAGCGACGCTCCAGCCTGGGTATGCAGGTCGTGGAACTGGACGACGAGATCAGGAACCAGTACAAGCTCGACGGGATCAAGGGCGTGTTTGTCCAGTCGGTGGATGACGGGGCGGGGAAAAAAGCCGGTATTGAGCCCGGCGACGTGATTCAGATGATCAATCGTGAGCGGGTCTCCAGCGTCGAGGAGTTTGAGGCGGCGGTCAAGAAACTGCCCAAGGGAGCGACGGTTGCCGTACTGATTCACCGCGGTAACGGTGCGCGGTTCATTCCATTGCAGGTCCCGAACGCGTAATCGCCGGGTGAATCGTACGCTCACGTTTTATTATCGCGACGGCTGCCACCTCTGTGAAGACATGTGGCAGCATCTCCAGTCGATACGCGATACGCGTCCGTTCGACCTGCAGCTGATCGACGTGGATGCCGATCCGCAGCTGCAGGTGCGATACGGCAAGCTGATCCCGGTCCTGGCCGCCGGCGATGACGTGATCTGTAACTACTACCTTGATCCGGTTGGGCTGGAGAGGTTTCTCGACAGAGCATGAGGCTATGTAACTACTCACCCGATCTGTAAGTGATTGGTCTGCCTTGTTGGCCGATCTTGATGGCGCCTCGAATCCGGCCCCTTTTTCAGATACAAGCCTGCCCTTGTTTGAGCGAAGCGAGTTTGGGCAGGCGCTGAAAATCGGGCCGGATTCGAGGAGGCAAGCCATCGTGTGAGGCCGGCAAGGCAGGCCAATCACCCCGTGAGCATTTGTGGATGCGCCTACCGGCTTATCCACCATGCATCCTTACCCCGTGAGTAGATACGAGGCTATTTGAGTACAGTACAAACTGGGGTATGATGTAGCCTTCGTGGGAACAGTTATTCCAGCACCATTGCCGACGGAACTTTTTGAAAAAAAGTTCCGTTTTTTTCAATTGGTTACACGATATTTTTAAAGTGTAATCATTCGCTGTACAACCCAGGGCTCATTACGCAGTAAATCATTCATGACAGATCTCCAGCATATCCGCAACTTCTCCATCATCGCCCACATCGACCATGGAAAATCGACCATCGCCGATCGGTTTATCCACCTTTGCGGCGGCCTGAGTGACCGGGAAATGAGCGAGCAGGTGCTGGATTCCATGGACCTGGAAAAGGAACGTGGCATCACCATCAAGGCCCAGAGTGTCACCCTCAACTACACTGCGCCCAATGGGGAGACCTATCGGCTGAATTTCATCGACACCCCCGGACATGTGGATTTCTCATACGAAGTGTCCCGTTCATTGGCCGCCTGTGAGGGGGCGCTGCTGGTGGTGGATGCGGCTCAGGGTGTCGAAGCGCAGAGCGTCGCCAACTGCTACACCGCTATTGAACAGGGTTTGGAGGTGTTGCCGGTCCTGAACAAGATCGATCTGCCGGCGGCTGACCCGGAGCGGGTGATCACCGAGATCGAAGAGATTATCGGTATCGAAGCGCATAATTCGATACGCGTGAGCGCCAAGACCGGCGTTGGGATACCCGAATTGCTGGCCCAGCTGGTGGAGTTTGTGCCGCCCCCCCAGGGTGACGAAAACAAACCGTTGCAGGCCCTGATCATCGACTCCTGGTTCGACTCCTATGTGGGGGTCATCTCACTGATCCGGGTATTCAATGGCAGGATCAAGCCCAAGGACAAGATGCTTATCATGTCAACCGGCAGGACCTTTCAGGTGGAGAAGGTGGGCGTATTTACACCGAAGCGGGAGACCCGCCCTGATCTGGGGCCGGGCGAGGTGGGCTTCGTCATTGCCGGTATCAAGGATATCAACGGGGCGCCGGTGGGTGATACGCTGACCCTGGCGGACAACAAGGCGACAACGGCTCTCCCGGGGTTTGCCGAGATGCGGCCGCGGGTCTTCTCCGGCCTGTATCCGGTCAGCTCGGACGACTATGAAAATTTCCGCGATGCCTTGCAAAAGCTGAAATTGAATGACGCCGCCCTGCATTATGAACCGGAGACCTCCCAGGCGCTCGGCTTTGGTTTCCGCTGCGGGTTTCTGGGTATGCTGCACATGGAGATTGTGCAGGAGCGACTGGAACGGGAGTACGATCTTGATCTGATCACCACGGCGCCGACGGTGATCTACGAAGTGGAAAAGACCGATGGCAGCATCGTGATGGTCGACAATCCGGCCAATCTTCCCGCGCTGAACCAGATTGCCGAAATACGCGAGCCCATTATCGAGGCTCACATCCTGGTACCCCAGGCACATCTCGGTAATGTCATCAATCTCTGTATCGAAAAACGCGGCATGCAGAAAAACCTGCAATATCTGGGTGGCCAGGTACAGGTAACCTATGAGCTGCCGATGAATGAGGTGGTGCTGGACTTTTTTGACCGGCTCAAATCCGTTAGCCGCGGATACGCCTCCTTTGAATATGAGTTCAAGCGATTTCAGCCCGCCAGTCTGGTAAAGCTGGACATCCTGATCAACGGTGAGCATGTGGATGCCCTGTCGCTGATTGTGCACAGGGAAAACTGTGAGTCGCGGGGGCGCGAGATCACCTCGCAGATGAAGGAGCTGATACCGCGGCAGATGTTTGAGGTGGCCATTCAGGCCGCTATCGGCAGTAAGATTATCGCCAGAACGACGGTCAAGGCGCTGCGTAAAAACGTCACCGCCAAGTGTTATGGTGGAGATATCACCCGCAAACGCAAGCTGCTGGAAAAGCAGAAAGCGGGGAAAAAACGCATGAAACAGGTGGGCCGTGTGGAGATACCGCAGGAGGCCTTCCTTGCCGTGTTGCGTGTTGGAAAGGACAACTGAACATTATTATCGAACACTGTTTTTCACAAACTACGCTCTGTAGTTCAGGATCAGGTTGGAACCGCCTATGAATTTCGATTTTCCCCTCTTTCTGGTCATTGCGACTTTTTTGACCGGCTTCATCTGGCTGCTTGATGCACTTTTCTTTTCCAGGCGGCGTCTGTTGCGGGCAGGTGGGGAAGGGAGGGCGAAAGAGCCGATGCTGGTCGAATACTCGCGCTCCTTTTTCCCGGTCATTTTGGCCGTGCTGGTGCTGCGTTCCTTCGTCGTGGAACCCTTCAGGATTCCATCCGGTTCGATGATGCCGACCCTGCTGGTGGGTGATTTCATCCTGGTGAATAAATTCTCCTTTGGCATCCGCCTGCCGGTCCTGAATGAGAAGGTGATTGCACTCGATGAGCCAAAACGCGGTGATGTGGTGGTATTCAAATATCCGCAAAATCCGCGTGTGGACTATATCAAGCGCGTGGTGGGTGTGCCGGGTGACGTGATCAGTTACGCTAACAAAACCCTGTTCATCAATGGGGAGCCGCAGCCGCAAAGTCATGTTGAAATCTATAACGGTATCGGTAGCGGTGTCCGGGAGAGCGGTGCCCTGAAGAATGTCGAACAACTGGGCGATGTGGAACATGAGATTCTCATCAACCCCATGGCTCCTGATTTTGGCTATGGTTGTCAGGTATTGATGCGTGGCCCGTTTACCGTGCCGGAGGGTCACTACTTCGCCATGGGTGATAACCGGGATAACAGCAATGACAGCCGCTGCTGGGGGCTGGTGCCGGAAGAGTTGCTTGTCGGCAAGGCGTTTGCCATCTGGATGAACTGGGATTCGAATCGATCGGGTTTTCCGGTGACTTGGGATCGAATAGGCAATGGCATACACTGAAGTGACCCGGTTGCTTGATACCGGCCGCATAATAAATCAGGGGGGAATGATGAAAGGCAATTTGATTAGACAGAAGGGGATGACCCTTACGGGCTGGATGACGGTTGTTGCATTGATCCTGTTTTTTGCCCTGCTGGGCATGAAAATCGGGCCTATATACCTTGAGAACCTGACGGTCAAGGATGTGGTGAAATCGCTGAAGGATGAACCGCTGATCACCAAGCGTTCGGCCATCGAAGTGAAGCAAATGATCATGAAGCGTCTGGACATCAATGGTGTGTATGACCTGAAGAGCGATCATGTCACGGTCAAGAAAAGTCCCGGCATCATGAAGGTTGATGTCACCTACACGGTGCAGAAAAAGATGGTGGGCAATATCGACATCCTGGTCTCATTTTCCGATCAAATAGAGCTGATTTCAAATTGAGAGAACCGGTTGAACGCCTATGCCGGTCCATAGGCTACGCATTCAATAACCTGGGACTGGCCGAAACGGCACTGACCCACAGGAGTGCCGGAAGCAGCAACAACGAGCGCCTGGAATTCCTCGGGGATGCCATTCTCGGCTTTGTGATCGCGGATTATCTCTATGCCAATTTCCCGGATGCCGACGAGGGAGAGCTCAGTCGGCTCAGGGCGGGTCTGGTGAAGGGCGATTCACTGGCCCAGATCGCCAAGCAGCTGGAGCTGGGCCAGTTCCTTAATCTGGGTGCGGGTGAACTCAGGAGCGGTGGGCACTCGCGTGGTTCGATTCTGGCGGATGCGGTAGAGGCCCTGTTTGCCGCGGTCTATCTTGATGGCGGATATCTGGAGGCGCGCAGGGTCATCCTCGAGCTGTTTGAGGATAAGCTTTCACGGCTGAGCAAAAAGTCCCAGCAGAAAGACCCCAAAACACGGTTGCAGGAGTTGCTTCAATCGCGGAAGAACCCGCTGCCGACCTACACTATTATCAGTATAACCGGTGAACAGCATGAACAGTGCTTCACCGTTACTTGCCGGGTGGATGAACTGAATATAATTACTGAAGGCACGGGCAACAGCCGCAGAAAGGCGGAGCAGGATGCGGCCGGCCGATTTTTGAGGCGGATCGAGAATGTCTGAGCAAGCGAGTGGCCGGTGCGGCTTTTGCGCCATTGTCGGACGGCCCAATGTGGGCAAATCGACACTACTGAACCGGTTGATCGGCCAGAAACTGGCCATCACCTCGCATAAGCCGCAGACCACCCGCCACAGTATTCTCGGGGTCAAGACCACGGAATCGGAACAGATCATCTACGTGGATACCCCGGGCATCCATAAGCGCGGTGATCACGCAATGAACCGCTATCTCAATCGTACCGCGCGGTCCGCGCTGGCCGATGTGGATCTGATCCTGTTTGTCGTCGAGGCATTGCGCTGGACGGATGAGGATCAGGCGGTGCTGGATGCCTTGTCCCGACTGACCATCCCGGTCCTGCTGGTGGTCAACAAGGTCGATATGGTGAAGAACAAGGAGGCATTGCTTCCCTATCTCGAGGCGACCGCCGCGCTGTTTGATTTTACCGCGGTGATACCGCTCTCGGCACGCAAGGGCAACAACATCCAACCACTGGAACAGCAGGTGGCCGCCAACCTGCCGGAAGGTGAGCACATCTTTCCGGAGGATCAGTTGACCGACCGCTCGGAACGGTTTTTTGCCGCGGAACTGATACGCGAACAGTTGACCCGGCGTTATGCGAAAGAGATCCCCTATGCCTTGACGGTAGAGATAGAAAAATTCGAGGAAGAGGGCAATCTCTATCGTATCGATGCCCTGATCTGGGTTGAGCGCCAGGGCCAGAAGAACATCATTATCGGGGCCAAGGGCGAAGCCTTGAAAGAGGCCGGCACCCAGGCCCGCAAGGAGATGGAAAAATTCTTCGACAAGAAGGTCTTCCTCCAGCTCTGGGTCAAGGTAAAAAAGAGCTGGTCCAGCGATGAAGGGGCGCTGTCCCGGCTGGGTTACAGTGATTGATCCCCTCCGCGCCCACCTTGTCGGCCGCCTTCCTGCTGCATCGCCGGGACTACTCAAACAGCAGCCTGCTGGTTGAATGCTTCACCGAACAGCAGGGGCGTTTTCCCGCCGTGGTCAAGGGGGCCAAGGGCCGGGGCAAGTCAGCCTCTGGGCTATTACAGCCATTTGTGCCGCTCCTGATCGGCTGGAGTGGTCGGGGCGAAGTGAAAACGCTGACCCACTATGAGGCCGCTGAACGCCTGTTTCAGCTCAGCGGAAAGGCACTGTTCTGTGGCTTCTATCTCAATGAACTCCTGATGCGTCTGCTGCAACGCAATGATCCCCATGAACGGCTGTTCCATATCTACCGGAGATTGCTGATTCAGCTCGCTGAAAATGGAATCGATGAGGCGGTGTTGCGTTATTTTGAGCTGGATATGTTACATGAGCTGGGGTACGGCATTCCGCTGACGATGGAGCATACCCAGGGTAAGCCGGTCGAAGCTGACAAGTGGTATCAGTTTGTTCAGGATCATGGGGTTATCGAATGTCCCGCGGAGAATGAACATGCCATCCGTGGTCAGACGTTGCTATCATTGGAGTCACGGACACTGTGCGGATCCGGGGAGCAAAGAGAGGCACGCAATCTGCTTCGTGCCGCACTGGGTTTTTATCTGGGTGATAAACCTTTGAAGAGCAGGGAACTTTTTCGGCACGCTCATCGGGCGCGAGATTAATTCAAGTAATAAAAGCATATATCATGAACATGTCATATCCAAAATTGCTGGGCGTCAATATCGATCACGTGGCCACGCTGCGCCAACAGCGGGGTACGCGGTATCCCGAGCCGATTCAGGCGGCGCTGCTTGCCGAACAGGCGGGCGCGGACCTGATTACGCTGCATCTGCGTGAAGACAGGCGCCATATACAGGATCGTGATGTGGAGATGCTGGCCGATATGCTGCAGACTCGAATGAATCTGGAGATGGCCGCCACGGCCGAAATGCTGACAATCGCCCGGAAAATAGCGCCTTCCGATTGCTGTATCGTTCCGGAACGGCGTCAGGAGCTGACAACGGAAGGGGGACTGGATGTCGTGGCCAACCAGGCGTATCTCCGTGACTTCTGCGCGGATTTGCAGGAGGCGGGTATCCGGGTGTCCCTGTTTGTCGATGCCGATGAGCGGCAACTGGAGGCGTCCTACGCTATCGGCGTCCCCGCCGTGGAGATTCATACCGGTCATTTTGCCGACGCCCGTAGCGGTGTCGAGCGGGAAAAAGCGCTGCTGAAGATTCAGCAAGCGGTTGATTTTGGTTTAAATACCGGTCTGCAGGTAAATGCCGGTCACGGATTGGACTACCACAATGTGGCAACGATCGCCGCGATACCGGGTATCCGGGAGCTGAATATCGGTCATTCCATCATCGCACGTGCCGTTTTTTCCGGACTAGCCGATGCGGTTAGGGAGATGAAGCGCCTCATTCTCTCGTCGCACAGGGCTTCATGTCTGGATGATGATTGATCTCATATCGATAAAGAAAACCGATTAATCACCCGCGGTTCCGTGCGGATTACCGGAAAAGCGTCCTCTGCCGGCCCAGTATAGTGCTCAAGCTTTGCCCGGCATAGCCGATATATGTCCAAATTTGTAGGGTAAAAGGCCTATTGGCGGCAAAAAAGCATACCATACCCCGCCAGTATTCAAGACCGATTACAAAACAAGGATGAAGCATCGGTGCAGCCATGAAATCTCTCGATCAACAGTTGACGAAATTTACCAATGAACCGGTTGCCCTGCTGGTGCTGATCGGGGCATTGGTCTGGACTGCCCTGGTCGGCTATTCGCTGGACTGGAATATCACCAATCTCAAAAATGAAAAGGCCGAGCTGGCGATCAGCGAGGCAAGATCCAACTGGAACAAGGATCAGGCATTCAGGCAGTGGGCCAGTAAGCATGGCGGCGTCTATGTACCACCGACGGAAAATACACCTCCCAGCCCCTACCTTTCCCATTTGAAAAACCGGGACATCGTCACCACCGAGGGTATGCGGCTCACCCTGATGAATCCGGCTTATATGCTTCGCCAGATCACCAGTGATTACGAGGATACCTACGGTGTCAAAGGCAAGATCACCGGCAAGATCACCTTCGATCCAACCAACAAACCTGACTCCTGGGAACGGATGGCGCTGGAGCGCTTTGAGCAGGAACGGGTGGACGAGGTGATTGAGCAGACCAATATCAACGGCAAGCCTTACATGCGCTTCATGAAACCCATGTATATGACAGAGGGGTGTGATAAGTGCCACGGTATACTGGGCTTCAAGGAGGGCGACCTGCGCGGTGGTGTCAGTGTGTCCATCCCCATGACCCCCTATCTGGACGCGGCCAAAGAGACCTCCGACTCCATGGTTATCACCCATGTTGCCGTCTGGTTTGCCGGCATTACCGGTATTTTTGCCTTTGGATTGTATGCCCGTCATCGGCAGGCGGAACGGCTGGGGTTGTTGGCGAGTCTGGAACGCGGGGCACTCTATGACTCACTCACCGGCCTGCCGAACCGTTTCCTTTTTAGCGATCGACTGCAGGTGTCGATGGCGAGACAGGCCAGGAACCGCAACTATCAATATGCCGTCTGCTTTGTCGACCTCGATCGATTCAAGAATCTCAACGACTGTTACGGACACTCGGTCGGTGATTTGCTGTTAAAGGAGGTCGCGGAACGATTCAGGCGGATCCTCAGGCCAGCGGATACCGTGGCCCGGATGGGTGGCGATGAATTTACCTTCCTGGTAGATGATATAGGCAACCCGCAGGAGGCGATTCTGATTGCCAATCGCCTCCTGGAATCAATTAATCTGCCCTTCGAACTTCGGGGGACTTCGTTGAATATAAGTGCCAGTATCGGCATCTGCTACGGTGAACCCCACTATCAGGCCGTGGACGAGATTATCCGCGATGCCGATATCGCCATGTATCGGGCCAAAAATCTCGGCAAGGGGAGGATAGATATCTTCGCCCCCGAGATGCATGCCGAGGTGGCCAAAACAACCCACATCGAACATGATCTGCACACGGTACTTGACCGGGGTGAGTTGGATATTCATTACCAGCCGATTGTGAATCTGGAATCCGGGATGATCGATGGTTTCGAGGCGTTATTGCGTTGGCAGCATCCCGACTTCGGCAGAATTCCGCCCGACGAGTTTATCCCGATAGCGGAGAGCTCCGATGTCATTCATCGCCTGGGAGAGTGGGTGCTGGCGCGTGCCTGCAGGCAGGTTGGTGAATGGAGTGCAAAGTTTGCTGGTGAGCGCGATTTTTTTGTCTCGGTCAATTTCTCCGCCCGCCAGGTCAGCCACATGGATATCATTGATGTAGTGAAAGAGATCCTGGAAAACGCCGAGTTTAATCCTGCCAGGCTCCATTGTGAAGTGACTGAAACCCTGTTGATCGCCGACCAGGAAACCACGCGAATCAATATGGCCAGGCTGAGCGAGCTGGGCGTACAACTGAGCGCCGATGATTTCGGCACAGGCTACAGCTCGCTCACCTATCTGCAGAATTTTAATTTCAACGCCATGAAGATTGATAAGGAGTTCGTCCAGGACATGGGGCCGGATGGCAATGGCACGCAGTTGGTCAGTTCGCTGCTGCGGCTTGCAAGCGACTTTGACCTGCAGGTTATCGCCGAGGGTGTGGAAACCCGGGAACAACTTGACTACCTGCGGACACAGGGGTGTCACTGGGTCCAGGGTTATTACACCTGTCCACCGTTGGCGGCGGATACGATAACGCAGCTGTTGCAGGCAGGCGCCCAGTCACAGCTCGAAATACTGTTGCGGTTGAATCCGTTTTCAGCCACGGGGAGCACGGCCAGCGTTCCGGAAGGGGCGTACCCGACGGATCCGTCATACGTGACTTCATAGTTAACTACCACCGACCCGGTGATTCAATTCGACCGTCAGCAATTGCAATGATTTTTTTGATATCCAGGTGCGCTTCGGCGGCATCCGCCAACCGCTCAATGCCGGCTTCACGCAACTGGTGGTAATCGGGAGTCGCGGCCTGTTCAAGGCCGGCCCAGGTAAGCAGGGCATCACAGGCGGATGGCAGCTCAAAGAGACCATGCAGGTAGGTGCCGGCGACCTGGTTGTCTTCAGACAGGGCGCCATCATGCCCCTGTTGAAGCCTGACCAGCGGTCTGGACAGTGCCGGTCCCCGGCTGACGCCCATGTGGATTTCGTAGCCACTCACCGGAACCGACGCCGCCAGGGTCAGTTCGCCAGTCACCAGGCGCAGCTGCTTCTCTCGCTCCAGGGTGGTTTCCATATCCAGAAGTCCCAGGCCGTAACTGCTGCCGGGTTGACCCTCGATGCCTTGCGGGTCATGTATGGCTTGCCCGAGCATCTGATACCCGCCGCAGATGCCCAGCACCTTTCCACCCAAACGTAGGTGGCGTTTGATGGCCCGTTCCCAGCCACTCTGTTGCAGATACGCCAGATCCGAGCGCACGCTTTTTGATCCCGGCAGGATAATCAGGTCGGCCGGCGGAATCGCTTCACCCGGCCCGATCCAGCGCACCTCGACCTGTGGATGCAGCGCAAGGGGGTCCAGGTCGGTATGGTTGCTGGTGCGCTGCAGCCAGGGGACCACCACCCGCAGCGGCTTCTCAACGGTGGGTGCGATCTCCGAATTGGTCAGGCTGTCTTCCGCTTCCAGGTGCAGTCCGGCCAGGTAGGGCAGGACACCCAGAACCGGCTTGCCGGTGTGCTGTTCCAGCCAATCCAGTCCCGGCTGCAGAAAGCTCAACTCACCACGGAACCGGTTGATTATGAAACCCTTGATCCTGGCCTGTTCGCTCGCCGAGAGCAGCGCCAGGGTGCCGACCAGGTGGGCGAAGACACCCCCCTTGTCGATATCGGCCACCAGCAGCACGGGACAGTCCACCGCCTCGGCAAATCCCATGTTGGCCACATCGTTCTCCCGCAGGTTGATCTCCGCCGGACTCCCGGCCCCTTCCACCAGGATATATCGATAATCGGCCCGCAGCCGGCGGTGTGACTGGAGAATTGCGGGCATCACCCTTGGTTTGTAGGCGTGGTAGCCCCAGGCCTCCATGTTGTTCTCCGCGGCCTGGCCCTGCACGATCACCTGACAACCGGTATCGGTATTGGGCTTCAGCAGGACCGGATTCATATCCACGTGTGGTTCAAGGCGTGCCGCCTGGGCCTGGACCGCCTGGGCACGACCAATCTCACCGCCATCCGCTGTCACCGCACTGTTAAGCGCCATGTTTTGCGGTTTGAACGGGGCAACACTGAGGCCCTGGCGACTGAATACCCGGCAGAGCGCGGCAACCAGCGTGCTTTTGCCGGCGTCCGAGGTGGTGCCTTGGATCATCAGGGTTTTACTGTCAATCATAGGAGTACGCAATCGAGTAGGTTAGGGATATGCCGGCCCAGCGGACCGCCGTATGGCGTGAGCGATGGCCGGTGACCGAGCAGGGGAGTGCTAAACTTCTCTGTAATAAAGGGCGAATTTTACCATATTCGGATAGGGTCGGGATCGCGCAAGCATCGTTCCCGATTTGCCGATCTCCAGGAGTCTGTATGCATAGAGTGGCCATCGTCGGTGCGGGAAGGATCGGGGCAGCCATCGCCAGGCTTCTGGATGATAGTGGGGATTATAAGATCCTGCTCACCGATCAGTTCAGCCATATCCTGGAATCGATCCGCCTCAGTGATCGGGTCGAAAAACGGATACTGCAGATTGGTCAAGGGGATAACTTGCAGCAGGAGATTCGGGGATGCCATGCCGTCATCTCGGCCTGTGGCTATGATGTCAATACCCTGGTCGCGGAAGCGGCCGCCGCCACCGGTATCAGCTACTTTGATCTGACCGAGGACAACGCGACCACCAGTGCCATAGAACAGATTGCCGAACGTGCCGCCGCGGGACAGGTGTTTGTGCCCCAGTGCGGACTGGCGCCCGGTTTTATCGGCATACTCGGTTTCCACATGGCGCAGCAGTTTGATCAGCTGGACAATCTCAAGCTGCGGGTCGGTGCGCTGCCGGAATTCCCCACCAATAACCTGATGTACAACCTGACCTGGTCCACCCAGGGGCTGATCAACGAGTACTGTAATCCGTGCCATGCCATCCGTGCCGGCCACTATGTGGAGTTGACGCCGCTGGAAGGGCTGGAGACCTTCTCGCTGGATGGTGTCTCCTACGAGGCCTTCAATACCTCCGGCGGGTTGGGCACCCTGTATGAGACGCTGCAGGGCCGGGTGTCCGATCTCACCTATAAAACCATCCGCTATAAAGGGCATCAGTACCTGATGAATTTTCTGATCAATGATCTCCGGCTCGGTGAACAGCGGGATCTGCTCAAGCAGATATTCGAGAAGGCGCTGGCGGTTACCCGGCAGGATGTGGTGCTGATCATGGTCACCGCCACCGGTATTATTGATGGAAAATTCGTGCAGATAACCGACAGCCGGAAGATTTATCATGATGACGTCGGTGGTGAGCACTGGGGGGCCATACAGATCACTACCGCATCCAGCCTCTGTGCCATCGTGGATCTCTTTTTTAACGGCAAACTGCCGCAGCAGGGTTATATACGCCAGGAGCAGGTGGATTTCGATGACTTTATCGACAATCGCTTCGCCGCCTGTTACCGGGCTGCGGGTCGGCCCCATGGCCGGTGACAACAACGAGAGCAGATGACGTGAACAGTACTTGATAAATGCCGGGGTAATCCCCTCCATGGATCGCATGTCTCTCGATGACAGATGGCAGATGAACGCTCGCCAAGACGCCAAGAGCGCAAAGATTAAAGGCAGAAATCGGTTTTCCTTGGCGTCTTGGCGAGAGCTATGAACCTTTACCAATCCGGGACCAGGAAGTCACCGTGGGTACGAAAAGATGTCCGGACGGGGAGGGATTGCGGGGGTGTTGTGGCGCTCATCCAATAAGCCCCGGCCTTGCCAGTGGTAGTTAATATCCAAACCGGGGGTTTCCATGGGCCGGTATGGAACCAACCTGCCGCTGGCGCAGGGGCGCCGTCGGTACTACGGAATTATTCTTGCGCGAGCCCTAAGGTGCGGATTTGCGCCGCGGTAGCCCTGGGATTCCAGTGGCCGTCTCTTGAAGTGACCGATTGTCACGGGTATCCTCTAACCTGTTTGCTCATCCAGGCAGCCATTCGGGCTGCCTGATTTCTTTCCGAGGTGTCACCTGGTCCGCACATGCTGAAATTCTTTAACCGACTATCCAACAACCGCTCACCCTGGATACTGCTGGCGTTGACAGCGCTGGGACTGGAGCTGGCCGCCCTCTATTTTCAGTATGAATTGAAGCTGGATCCCTGTGTGCTCTGTGTGTATGAGCGAACCGCGGTGATGGGCATACTGTTTTCCGGCCTGATAGCGGCACTGGCACCGGGGCTGATGCTTCTGCGCATGCTGGCAATACTCATCTGGGCTGGCAGTGCGGGATGGGGGCTGCAGCTGGCGTTGAAGCATACCGGGATACAGCTCTTCCCCTCGCTCTCCAATACCTGTGATTTCGCGGCCAATTACCCGGACTGGGCAAAACTGGATGAATGGATCCCCTGGCTGTTCCAGCCAACCGGTTTCTGTGACGAGATTCAATGGCGGTTTTTCGGCTACACCATGCCGCAGACGATGATCGGCATTTATGCCCTCTATCTGTTGGCGCTGCTGTTGGTGCTTCTGTCCCAGTTTGCCGGCAAGGAACGTTCCATTTTCCGTGATTGATAAGCTTGTTGTAACTACTTACGGGGTGAGTAGCTACCGCTTGTTTTGCCAAGCTGTGATCGCTGAATCAGGGATCTTGAATCAAACCGCCATCGGTACTGAACTGCCGGCGTTCGTCCGCCGATACCTCAAGCGTGTAGAGCTGCTGGCAGCGTGTTCTGACTCGTAGGATGCGGGTGTGGATATTATCCGCATCGGCTATTCCCGCCGCCAGCTCGAGTTCCGAAACGGCGGCTTTCAGCGCCGGTACGCCACAAACCGCGCAGGCGCCATGTAACCGATGAGCGACTTCACCCAGCACCGGCCAGTCGTGGTTCTCCCAATGTTTTTCCAGTAGTGCCATCTGCTGCGGGAGATCGTCCATGAACTTTCTGAACATCTCCATCGCCAGTTCCTCTCTCCCGCCGGTAATGCGCAAGGCCTCCTGCGGATCATGAGCCGGAAGCGTCTCCGCGGCATCCGCCTTGACGACCTCTTCTGCCGCATACGCTTCGACAATTGCTGATGCGGGTCTGTTTGCACTCACCAGATGGTCGATGGCCTGCCAGAGTTTGCTGTCATCTATCGGCTTGGTCAGGTAGAGGTCCGCACCGGCCGCCAGCAGCGCATCACGGTGTTCCGGTATGATATCGGCCGAGAGGGCAATGATCGGCGTATGACTGCCGGCATATTCCTGACGCTCCATTTGTCGAATCCGGCGGGTCGCCTCTCCGCCATCCATGACCGGCATGTGCACATCAATAACCACCAGGTCCGGGCGCTGTTGCCGATAGGCATTGATCACCCCGACACCGTCCTCGGCCTCCACGATATCGGCACCGGTCATCGACAGAATGGCCGATATCAGTTGCAGATTAATCGGATTGTCATCGGCTATAATGAACCGTTTTCCCTTGAATGAAGGGGTGCTGAAACTCCCGTATTCGATAGCGCCGGACAGGGTGGATGGATTGGTAAAGATCTGTTCCAGGGTGCGTTTCAGCACCGGCAGGGTCACCGGTTTGGAAATGCATCGCGCCAGCGTCAGTGCCTGGAATTTCTCATGAACCGTCGCGTCAGAGCTGCTGAGCAGTATCAGCAGGTTGTTGGGAACGGCCTTTTTTTGCAGGTGGGCTATCCGGTCCATGGCGATTCCGGAATTGATTTCGGCGGCTGAAAACCCGATCAAAAGAAGATCCTGGTCGGCAATGGCCGCCTTGCTCAGTTGTCCCCAGCCGACCTCGGATACCGCCATGCCCAGGCTTTCCATGGCGTGTGAAATAGCCAATTGCGATATCACGTGGTGATCGACGATGGTGCACCGTTTGGATCTGAAGATGTCACCAACCAGGGGTTGTGCTACCTCAGGGCTTTTCGGCAGGTTGAGCATAACCCTGAAACAAGAGCCTTTGCCCTCAACACTGTCGAGGGCGATTTCCCCCTTCATCGATTCAGCCAGTTTTTTACTGATACTCAATCCCAGTCCGGTCCCCCCGTATTGCTTGTTTGTCTGTTTGGTCCCCTGCTGAAAAGAGGTGAAAAGATCTTTCTGGATATCTTCGTCTATGCCTATGCCGGTGTCGGTGACGGAGAATTGAAGTCGACAGGAGTCCTCGGTCTCATCCTCGATCAGTACCCGTACGACAATCTCACCCTGGTGGGTGAACTTGATTGCATTGCCTACCAGATTGACCAGTATCTGGCGGATACGGGTTTCGTCGCCGATCAATTGTGCCGGCACATCCGAATAGATCAGCAGTGCCAGCTCAAGCTGTTTGTCATGCGCCGCCGGGGCCAGCAGTGCAACCGGATCCTCAAAGCAGGAACGGATATCGAAGGGGGCGTATTCCGGTTCCAGTTTTCCATATTCCAGTTTGGAAAAGTCCAGAATGGTATTGATGATTCCGAGCAGGCCGGTGGCGGACTTGTGTATGGTATCGGCAAGTTCACGCTGCTCGGGTGATAGTTTGGATTTCATCAGCAGCGTGGAGAATCCGATAACCCCGTTCATCGGCGTTCTGATTTCATGACTCATGTTGGCCAGGAACTCGGACTTTGCCTGACTCGCCTTCAGCGCGCGTTTTCTTGCCAGATCGAGTTCCACATTCTGTATTTCCAGTGCCTCCATGGTTTCGGTGAGGTCCGAGGTTGCCCGGTCAACCTGCTGTTGCAATATCTCCTGATTGTATTTCAGCGTCCGGGCCATGGCATTGAAGCCCTCTTCCAGACTGCGCAACTCCCCGGCGGAAATTTCCGGTACCGTGACGGAAAAATCACCATGTTTCATGCGAATGACCGCCTGGGTCAATTTGGAGAGGGGGCGTGTTATTTTTCGACTTAATAGCAAGGCAATCAGGGCCGTCAGGATGAGTCCGGTGACACTGATGATCACACTGGTGATGATCGAGTCACGTTGCTGCGCCAGTAGGCTGGTTTTCTCAAGTTCCACCACTACCGAACCGATAGTGGAAGGGGTGACATCGTCCTGGATGAACTGCATCTGATCGGGATAGTCGCCCAGGATATCTGGTTGAAAACCGCTTTGAACCGAGGTAAAGAAGAATGATGATTTGCCGGGATCATGGGTGCCGGCGCCCGCATCATTCGACACGGACTCGCCGATACTCAACAACAGTTTGCCCTGCGCGTCATTGACGATGATGGAGAGAATGTCTTTTCTTTTGATTATCGATTTCAGATTCAACGACAGCGATTCAATATCGCCACTGAATATCCCGTAGAAACTGGCGGCAGCCACCTCCTGCGCCGTGGCATTGCCCTGCGCCTTGAACGCCAGTTCCAGATTGTCCAGCTGTGCGGTGATCAGGTAGGCCGTCAGTGAGATTGCCAGGATGGCGGCCGGGACAATGCCCAGTAACAGTGCCCGCGTCTTGATTCGCGAATAGCGACGTCGTTTCATCATGGTTTGTTGTCTTCCAACATTTGACGAATAATATCAGTCTCATCCGGAAGTGATATTCCCAGTGATCTGGCCACGTTACGGTTGACGGCCACACTGAAGTATTTCGGGTATGACGGGTCCGGCAACGCTCCTGTGCCGGGATGCAGAAAATCGCGGGTGGTTTCCGCCAGGTGGTGCGCGATATCCTCTGGTGTCGAGTAGGTGGCTATGAGCGCGCCGGCCTTGACATAGGCTGACGAAAACCCGATCACCGGTACTTTATTATGATAGCTCGACAACAGGATATTGAAGATGGTGGATCGGTTGAATATGGTTGGGTCGGGGAGCGCCAGCAGGACGTTGCTCTCTTCGAGTACCTCTTTCAGCAATGGACCGAGCCGGTGGGTGTCATCGACATCCCGATAAGTGACCGGGATGCCCTGAATGGCGGCCGCTGCCGAAAGCCTTTCCCGGACAGGCGTGGTTAACGGACTGATCAGCAGGCCGATGTGCGGATCGGGGATGATTATTCTGGCAAGCTGAAGTTGCCGGCTGATCGGCTGGTCAAGATAGATCGCCGAGTGATTTGCGCCCCCTCCCAGCTGTTCATACGCACTCTTTGGTATCAGTGCGTGCAGCGTCGGCAGGCCGGTGTCCAAGTCGTGTATCAGTTGCCCGGCATGCTGGCCGAGGGTGATTATCAGCCGCGTGTTTGGCGGAATGACAACGCGTTCTCCCGCCTTCTCCTGGGCGAGGATATGGATCTGATGCGGTGCGCATTCGGCGCCCAAATCGCCGCACTGTTCATTGAGGTTGGCTTTCAGCAGCCTGGCCACCTGATCGTAAACCGGGGCGGGACTGCTACTGAAGATAACGATATTGCCTTGTGCCGCATTTCCGGCCGGCAGGATCAGCAGGAGAGATAATGCCTGCAACAGCGCAAACAGTACCCTCCTGCCAAATCGGACGGGCACCGGCAGATTACCGAGACTATGGCTGAGGTTCTGGCGACTCACGGTTTTACGCTGGCCGACGCCTCTGGTTACAAGTCACAACACAACCTCCGTGTAGGGAACAGTTCCGCTAATAAGACCCGTTGCAGTTAATACCAGTTCAAACTGGCCTGGAGAAACACCCGCTCTCCCCAGACGTTTTCAGTATGAAAATCCTGGAAATCATTGTCCGGTCCGATGTTCTGAAAGATCAGCGCTATCTCCCCATCGGCGCGTTCCAGCTCAAACGGCTTGGAGATCTTGATATCCCAGCGCCGGTTGATATCGATATCGTCGCCATCACCGGCCCAGTCCACATCATCCATATAGTAATAGGCCGAACTGAGCTTGATCCCGTTATCAAACTGGTGACTGCCGAGTACGCTGAGCGTCAGCGGGGGAACCCGGCGATCGAGGATCCGGTAATGCTCGGGCAGCGTCGGGGGATCTTTCTTGATCTGACTGCCATAGGCGTTGGTCAGGCTGTAGGCGATATGCAGCATGCTGCGCGCTGAAATATCCCAGCGCAGGCCCACCTCGAATCCGTTGATGTTGAAGCTTCCGCTGTTGATATAGGCAAAGGGCTGATCGGGGGCATTCAGATCGGCCACTTCCGCAATCATCTCCTTGATCTCTTCGTGAAACAGCTTCATGTCGAGTGTCA
The DNA here is from genome assembly GCF_025175675.1 of Sedimenticola hydrogenitrophicus. GTDB lineage: Bacteria > Pseudomonadota > Gammaproteobacteria > Chromatiales > Chromatiaceae > Sedimenticola > Sedimenticola hydrogenitrophicus. The sequence continues at coordinate 45,922 of NZ_JANIOA010000020.1, read as the reverse complement.
GGCCCAGCTTTTCGAAACTTCCCAGGTATCCCAATTCGAAGGATTCGATATATTCCGGTTTCAAATTGGTGGTGGTCTTGTAGGTCTGCAGAATCGGAACCATCGACCCGGTCAATACCACCGATTGATCGGCAAAATCCTCCCAGAAGGTGGGCATGCGGTAGGCGCGGGTGGCTCGTAGCCGCAAGGTATTCATCTCATCCAGCTTAAGATTCAATGCTGCCATCGGCGAGAAGAACCCCTCCTTCTGGTCAAATTTTTCATACATGCCGCCGAGGTTCAGCAGCAGGCTGTCAGTCATCCGCCACTCGTAGTTGGCAAAGGCCCGATACTGGTCCCGGGTCATCCAGTCGCCCCGTTTGAAGGTCCAGACCCCCTTGGCCTGATCGCGCCGGGCACCCAGACCCCAGACCATGCGCTGGGCCGGGTTGATATCGAAGGTGTGTTGAAATTCCAGGTCATAGCGCTGGGACTTGAATCCGTAACCCAGTGAGACATCCAGGGGCGCAAAGGTGACGGCATCGGAAAAGCTGTCATCGATCTCCTGGTAGTTGTGATAGAACTGCAGCGAATACTCGTTGCCGGGCGCGAGGCTGCGAGTCCAGCGCAGCTGCTGGAAGGCATGGTTGTCCTCGGTGGCGCGGAACGGCTGCTCGGCATCGGCCGGGAAACCGTCCTCGCGGGTACCTCCGCTCTGGCCCAGTTCCAGCAGCAGGGCGTCCCGGCTGTTGATCTGGTAATCGCTACGGATACTCAGCCAGCGGGTATCCGAGCTGTCGTGCCGGGTATCAAAACCGTCGTTTTCGTCATATTTGAGCGCCACCCGGTAGGAGAGATTGTTTTCGACGCCGGCAAACCGGTTGTAGATCTGCCGCCTACCGCCATCGCCAACCAGGGTCCTGACCCGGATGGCGGGTTGTTCCGAGGGGTGTTGGGTGACGATGTTGATGACCCCGGCGAACGAGTTGGAGCCGTGGGTGCTGGCGTTGGGGCCGCGGATCACCTCGATGCGCTGGATGTCGTCCATGTCCAGCTCCTGGTCGCTCCAGGTGACGCCACCAAAGGCCGGATCATAGATCGAACGCCCATCCACCAGCACCTGCATGTCCCGGGCAAAGCGGTCGGCATTGCCATGAGAGGAGACGGTGAACTTGGAACCGGTGTAATGGCCGACCTGGAAGCCGGGCACCAGACGCAGCAGATCGACCAGTTCGATCGCGCCAGACACCTCGATCATGGTCCGGTCGATCACCGTGACGGAGGCCGGTGAATCCGGCAAGGCCTGTTTCAGCCGTGTGGCGGAGAGCACTACCGGCACATCACTGAAAAACAGCTCTTCAGTCAATGGATTATTGGCATCCATTGCCTGAACGGACAGGGAGGCGATCGCACCCAGTCCCAAAGCCCAATACCGTTTGGGGCTGTTTTTAAAGAGATGTGTGTACTCCATAATGCTTCTGTTTTGTTCTCTTGGTGTTATTGATAGACTAATCACCGCTGGCCAGCTACGGGATCGCCGCTGCCGGATAGTCCAGTTCTATACTATATAGTGTGTTCTCTTTTCACAGGACCCTACTGTAACCTTCTCTTATGAAATACCCAACCATTGAACAGTTTATCGGTCATACCCCCCTGGTGCGCCTGCAGCGGCTGCCCGGAAATACCACGAATACGCTTCTGGTCAAACTCGAAGGGAACAACCCCGCCGGCTCGGTCAAGGATCGCCCGGCGCTGAGCATGATCCAGCATGCCGAGGATCGCGGTGACATCCACCCGGGGGAAACGCTGATCGAGGCGACCAGTGGCAACACCGGTATCGCCCTGGCCATGGCAGCGGCGATCAAGGGCTACCGGATGATCCTGATCATGCCCGACAACCTCAGCCTCGAACGGCGCGCCTCCATGCGGGCGTATGGCGCGGAACTGATTCTGGTCACGAAAGAGGAGGGCATGGAAGGTGCGCGGGATCTGGCGCAGCAGATGGAACAACGGGGTGAGGGCAAGGTCCTCGACCAGTTCGCCAATGCCGATAATCCGCTGTCCCACCTGGAGGGCACCGGCCCGGAGATCTGGAATGACACCCGCGGCGAGATCAGCCATTTCGTCAGCGCCATGGGCACCACGGGGACCATCATGGGTGTTTCCCACTACCTCAAGGGGATGAACCCGGCTATCCAGATTGTCGGGGTGCAGCCGACGGAGGGCTCCAGCATCCCCGGCATCCGGCGCTGGCCGGAGGCCTATATCCCGAAGATCTTTGATAAGCAGTGGGTGGACCGCACACTGGATGTGACCCAGGAGGAGGCCGAGGAAGTCACCCGCCGGCTGGCGACGGAAGAGGGTATCTTTGCCGGTATCTCTTCCGGCGGGGCGGTGGCCGCGGCACTCAGGCTGTCGCGGGAAGTGACCCATGCCACTATCGTGACCATCATCTGCGACCGGGGCGACCGTTATCTCTCCACGGGTGTCTTTCCGGCTGAATAAACTCACCATACCCCTGCCGGCGGTCCTTCTCTGCCTGCTGCTGGCTAGCTCCCTGTCCTTGCGGGCGGCGGATCGGCTGACGCTGACCCTGGGCGATCTCGGGGGCGAGGGTTGGCAGGCCAGCGGGCTGGCACTGCAGGTTGACCTCCATGCTTCCCAGGACCGTTTTATCCTTTCCGCCGAGGAGATCAGACACCCCGCGCTGCCGGTCCCGCTACGCATGTTCCGTTTCGACTGCCGGGCCGGCAAGATTACCGGGAGGCAGATCAGTTGCCAGGAAGGTCTGCTCGACCTGACCCTGAATGGGCAGCAAATGGTCGGAATAAAATCAAGAATAGACTGGAAGATAGATTCACAACTTATTGATATACAACTAGATGATATTCCATTGTCTGGTGGAAAACTGGCCGCCTTGATCAACATCGACCGGCAGCGGTGGCACCTGTCGCTGAATGGGAAAGGGCTGGATATCCAGCGCCTGGGAACAGTGCATGCGGCCCTGGCGGAGTCGGTGGAGCGTTTCTCCCTCAGTGGCGGGCTGGGGCTGTCGGCGACCTTGCGGGGCGTCGGCGCGCAGCTCCTGCAGGGCAGCAGCCGGCTCGATTTCAGCCATGTCGGTTTTGCCGATACCAGCGGGAGCTACATCGGCCAGGGACTGGCGGGACAGTGGCGGGGCGAGGTATCGCCGACCAAGGGGCAGTGGGCCGGGACCCAGCGGCTGGCGCTGAACGCCGGAGAACTGTTGACGCCGCAGTTTTATCTCTCCCCCTCTGCACACCCCCTGTCACTGGAGACCACCTACCGGTATCGGGCCGACCGTTCACTGATCTCTCTCGAGCAATTCAGATTCAGCCAGCCGGAGCGTCTGAAATTTAACGGGGCGGCGGAATTCTCCCTGCAGCCCGAACCGCAGCTGGTCTCATTGAATCTGACATCGGAACCGGCGGATCTCGCCGGGCTTTTTCGTGACAATCTCCTGCCGGTGTTGGCCAATCCCCAACTGGAGGATATAGAACTGGCTGGGCGATTCGCCCTGGATATCAGCCATCGGGCCGACGACAGCCGGATCCGCATCGACCTCCAGGATGTCTATATCGAGCAGGGAATACAGCAGCGGGGAGACGGCCAGGGACAATTCGCCCTGTATGACCTGGATGGTGAAATCAACTGGTCCAGCAAGCACGCCCGGGAGAGCCGTATCAGCTGGCAGGGGGGACATCTGTTTGGCGGCATCACCCTGGGGGCGACGGACGTCGCGCTGAATCTTTCCGGGGATACCGTCTCCCTGGTGAATCAGGCCAACATTCCGGTACTGGATGGCGAGCTGCGGGCGGAAAGTTTTGAACTGGCGCGGGGTGAAGCCGGTCCAAAGGTCCGCTTTCAGGGTTATCTCACACCGATCAGTATGGCGGCAATCAGTAGTGCCGTCGGCTGGCCGCCGCTGGCGGGCCAGCTTTCCGGGATGATCCCGGGGCTCTCTTACGAGCACGGAGTCATTGCCGTGGATGGCGTGGCACTGGTGAAGGTCTTCGATGGGGCGATTGTGATCCGCGATCTCCAGCTGGACGATCTGTTCGGCGCACTACCTGCATTGACCGCCGATCTGGAATTGAAGGATATCGACCTGGAAACTCTGACCCGTACCTTCTCATTTGGTAAGATTACCGGGAAACTGGCGGGCCGGGTCACCGACCTCAGGCTGGAAGAGTGGGCCCCGGTCTCATTTGACGCGGCCTTTGCCACCCCGGCGGATGACAAGAGTCGACACCGTATCAGCCAGAAGGCGGTGGATAATATCTCCAACCTGGGCGGCTCGGGCGTTTCCGGTGCCCTGTCCCGGAGCTTTTTGAGAATCTTCGAAGAGTTTGGATATGACCGGCTGGGTATCAGTTGCCGCCTGGAACGCGGCGTCTGCCACATGGGCGGAATCGAGTCGGCCGAGAGAGGCTACTACCTGGTGAAAGGCGGCGGCATACCGCGCATCGATATCATGGGATTCAATCGCGAAACCGATTGGCAGGTATTGGTCAGCAAGCTGAAACAGATCGCGTCGGGTGCGTCACCCATTGTCGAATAGTAGAATAAATGGTAACTACTCACGGGGTAAGGATGTAGGGTGGATAAGCCGGTAGGCGCATCCACCAGTGCTCACGGGGTGATCGGCCTAACTTGCCGGCCTCACGTGATGGCTTATCTCCTCGAATCCGGCTCCATTTTCAGCGCCTGCCCAAACTCGCTTCGCTCAAACAAGGGCAGGCTTGAATCTGAAAAAGGGGCCGGATTCGAGGCGCCATCAAGATCGGCCAACAAGGCAGACCAATCACTTATAGACCCGGTGAGTAGTTACAATAAATGAAGATAAAGGAGCTAAGTGGATGAAAACATTTAAAATAGGCACTGTGCTGGCTACCCTGGTCCTGCTCGCGGCCTGCGTCACGATCAACATCTACTTCCCCGCCGCCCAGGCTGAAGAGGCGGCGGAACGGATAGTGGATGACATCCTGGGCAAGGAAAAGCAGCAACAACAGAAAGAGCGGGAGCAGGGTGAAAACAAGAGCTCCTCACTGGATAATCCACTGTTCAGAGCCATCGCTACCGGGGCAATCGATTTTCTGATTCCGTCAGCGCAGGCGGCGCAACCCGATTTTAACGCCAGCTCAGCGGCCGTCCGCAAACTGCAGGCCAGCATGAAAAGCCGCAACAGTGCCCTGACACCCCACTACAACAACGGCGCCATCGGCTTTACCCGGGACGCCATGATCGCGGTGCACGATGCCGCGGCCATCCCGCTGAAAGAGCGTAACAAGGTGCAGGGGCTCATCAGCAGCGAAAACAGTGACCGCAGCGCGCTCTACCGGGCGATTGCCGATGCCAACGGTCACCCCGAATGGGAGCCGGAGATCCGTGCCACCTTCGCCCGCACCTGGGTAGAGAAGGCCTCCCGGGGTTGGTGGTATCAGAATGCACAGGGCGGCTGGGTACAGAAATAGGTTGTAGCCTGGATGGAGCCCGCTCCATAGGAACCTAACAGGCGCACAGCCTCAGACGGGTGGAATCCAGGGTGGTTAGTCGAGACTGCTTCCCGGATTTCGCCGCCGTGGGTGCATGCGATTCATCCAGTTGGGGGGCGGCTTCATCCAGGCTACGGTGCTGCCGTTGTTATTAACCGAATGAGGATTGATCTGGTTTCATGGGACGCTCAAGAAGACGCAAGTTACCGCAAGATCCGGTCGTGACCGGTATCGATGCCCTGAGCCATGACGGTCGCGGGGTGGCGCACATCGACGGCAAGGCGGTGTTTATCCATGGCGCCTTGCCGGGAGAGACCGTCAGTTTCCGCTATACCCGCGTACAGAAGAAATTTGATGAGGGCGAAGCCCTCGAGATCATCTCCGCGTCGCCTGACCGGGTGGCGCCCCAGTGCCCGCACTTTGGCGTGTGTGGCGGCTGTTCGCTGCAACACCAATCGACCCAAGCGCAGATACAGGCCAAGCAGACCGCGCTGATGGACGCCTTCCAGCGTATCGGCAAGGTGGCGCCGGCAAAGCTGCTGGCGCCACTGGTCGGCAGCGACGCCTTCGGCTATCGGCGAAAGGCCCGGCTCGGGGTTAAATACGTGGCCAAGAAGGGCAAGGTACTGGTGGGATTTCGTGAGCGTGGCTCCCCCTATGTGGCGGATCTCTCCGAGTGCCATATTCTGCATCCCCGGGTGGGTCGGCTGCTTACTCCCCTGAGTGAACTGATCGGGTCACTCAGTATCAAGGAGCGTGTGCCCCAGATCGAGGTGGCCATGGGCGACTCCCGGTGTGTGCTGGTGTTCCGGATCCTGGAGCCCCTGTCGGCGGCGGATGAACAGGCGCTGCTGGCGTTCGGCAAGGAGCGGGAGATCGATGTCTACACCCAGACCGGTGGCCCGGACACCGTCGAGCCATTGAGCGGCGAGCCGGCGGATCTGCAGTATGACCTGCCGGACTATGGCCTGCACATCCACTTTTTACCCAACGACTTCACCCAGGTGAACAGCGACCTCAACCGCCTGATGATCGAGCACGCCCTGGAACTGCTGGCGGTTGCGCCGGAAGACCGGGTGCTGGACCTGTTCTGCGGCCTGGGCAACTTCACCCTGCCGATTGCCAGAGGCGTGGCGGAGGTGGTCGGCGTCGAGGGAGATGCGGGCTTGGTCGCCCGGGCCCGGGATAACGCACGGCGCAACGGCATCGAAAATAGCCGCTACTACACGGCCAACCTGTATGATTCGTTACAGAAAGAGCCCTGGCTGCGCGAACGTTTCGACAAGGTGCTGCTCGATCCGCCGCGCTCCGGCGCGGCCGAGGTGCTGGAACACCTCCCCCGGCTGGGGGTGAAGCGCATGGTCTATGTCTCCTGCTACCCGGGCACCCTGGCGCGGGACGCCGGGGAACTGGTCAACCGGCACGGCTATCGGCTGGTCGCGGCGGGGGTGATGGATATGTTCCCGCACACCGCCCATGTCGAGTCGATCGCGCTCTTCGGAAAATCCTGAACGGACTGGATAAATGGCTTTAGAAATAGAACGCAAGTTCCTTGTTATTAACGATAAATGGCAGGATAACATTCTCTCTGAGGCGATACTGAAGCAGGGCTACATCGCCAATCAGCCGAACGCCACCGTGCGGGTCCGCATCACCGGCGACAGCGCCTGCCTGAATCTCAAAAGTGCGACAAAGGGCATAACGAGGTCCGAGTTCGAGTATCCGATCCCACTGGAGGATGCCGAGCAAATACTGGCACGGCTGGCCGAGCAGCCCTTTATCGACAAGACACGATATAAGGTGCGCTGGGGCGGGCACGTGTGGGATCTGGATCTGTTCGCGGGCGAGAACAGCGGGCTGATCATGGCGGAGGTGGAACTCAGCTCCGAGGATGAGCCGTTCGAGCTGCCCCCCTGGGCCGGTGAAGAGGTGTCTGGAGATCCCCGCTATTACAACGCCAGCCTGGTGAAGCACCCCTATTCGCAGTGGTGAAGCGTCAGGACCAACATATTCAGATAGACCTGCAGCGACAGCAGTTGCGGCTACGGTCCGGTAACGCCTGTATCGCCACCTATGCCATCTCCAGCGCGCGTAATGGGGCGGGCGAATCCCGGGGCAGCGAATGTACCCCACGGGGTCTGCACCGTATCCGCCTGAAAATCGGCGATGGACTGCCGGAAAACAGCGTATTCGTCGGTCGCCGGCACACCGGCGAGATTTATACCCCCGCACTCGCCGCCGCTAATCCGGGGCGCGACTGGATACTGACCCGTATCCTCTGGCTGAGCGGACTGGAACCGGGCAGAAACCGCGGTGGTTCCGTCGACAGCCTGAGACGCTTTATCTATATCCACGGTACCCCGGACAGCGAACCGATGGGGCAGGCGGCCTCCCACGGTTGTATCCGGATGCGCAACCGGGAGCTGATCGAGTTGTTCGAGCGGGTGTCGGTGGGTACTGTTGTGGATATACGCGAGCGCTGCTGAGACCGGTTATTGAACCAGATAGGTGGTAAAGAAGAGCTCATCAATCGTCTCATCGTCCACCAGCTTTTTCATCACGCCCTGGAGTGACTTGAGCGCGACCTTCCGCAGTTTCTCCTTGCCCTTGGTGGTGCGAATCTCGGCTCCCTGCTGATCGCTCAGCAGCAGGATCAGTTCGTGGCGCAGTGCCGGGGCGTGCAGACTGATGGCGGAAAGCTTGGTCTCGTCCCGGGTCATGAGTTGTACGTCGCAACGGATATACTTTGCCTTGCCCTTGACGTTGACCACGATGGAGGGGGAGAGCTCGTAATAGGCCGGCGTCCCGGGCGCTTCGGCCTTATCCACGTTCGCTTCCGCCGCTGACAGTGGGGGGGTCGAGAGGACGAGCATGACACTCAATAGCAGGGTTATAAAACGCATCTTTACTTCCAAATCGGTTTAATCTGTAATGCTCGATCAACAAGCCGCACAGTATAACCGATTGAAAAAATGATGATTGAGGAATTCGCTCCATGAGCCACGGTCCACTCATGCTGGATATAAAGGGCACGGTGCTCACCCGGGAAGAGCGGGAGATGCTGGCCCATCCCGCCGCCGGTGGGGTGATACTGTTCAGCCGGAATTACGCCTCACCGGAACAGGTCGCCGCGCTGATCGCGGATATTCATGCTTTGCGTACCCCGCCTCTGCTGATCGCCGTAGATCAGGAGGGGGGGCGGGTGCAGCGCTTCAGGGAGGGGTTTACCCGTCTGCCGCCCGCTGCCTGGTTTGGCGAACTGAATCGGACCAATACAAAAAAGGCTCAATCCATCATCCAGCGCATCGGCTGGCTGATGGCCGCGGAATTGCGCGCCGTCGGCGTGGATTTCAGTTTTGCCCCGGTGCTGGACCTGGGGCTTGGGCTCAGCAGCGTGATTGGCGACCGCGCCTTTGGCGCGGAGCCGGTGGTGGTGGCCGAGCTGGCCCATGCCTGGATGATGGGCGTCCATGAGGCAGGGATGGCCGCGGTAGGCAAGCATTTCCCCGGGCATGGCGGCGTGACCGAAGACTCCCATTGCGAATTGCCGGTGGATCGTCGCCCGACGGGCCACCTGCTGATGGAGGATCTGGTGCCGTTTCAGCGCATGATCGATTACGGGCTGGAGGCAATCATGCCCGCCCATGTGATCTATGAGCAGGCGGACCGGGAACTGGCCGGCTTTTCCCGCTACTGGTTGCAGGATGTCCTGCGCAATCAGCTCGGCTTCCAGGGCGTGATCTTCAGCGACGACCTCACCATGGCCGCCGCCGAACAGGCGGGGGGGTATGCCGAACGGGCCCGGGCGGCGCTGGCGGCGGGGTGCGATATGGTACTGGTCTGCAATAACCCGGCGGGTGCCGCCGAGGTGCTGGCGGCGCTGGCCGACCACAGCGATCCGGCAGCGCAGATGCGGCTGGTGCGCATGCACGGCAGAAAGGCCCTCGCCAGGGAGGCTCTGCACCTCGATCCGCGCTGGAGCGAGGCGCTGGAAATCGTCGCCCGGTATGAAGAGAACCCCTCCCTGGACCTGGATTTGTAACTTCTGACGTAACTACTCACCCCTATCCGCACCACGGAGACACAGAGATCACAGAGAAACCACAAGATTCTCTTACGGGTCCATCCTCTGGTCCGTAAATGGTACACCCCTGTACCACTGACAACTCCATCCTGTAGTCCGTAAGCGGTGCATTACAGGGTCGAGGGGATCTGAGTGCAATGGCTGCTCCAATAATCCGCCACGCTACATTGCTCAGTTAACCTCTGTGTCGTGTCCTCTGTGCCTCCGTGGTGCATTGGTGGTGCTTTCATGGACACCTCGGGTAAGTAGTTACTAAAGATCTTCCTGTGGCATAATCGCCCACCTATTAGAGAGAATCTAATAACGGACGCAAGATCAACAAACAATTCAATTTAGAGGATTTCAACGTGGGCGTACTTGTAGGACGTGAAGCACCTGATTTTACCGCACCGGCGGTACTCGGCAGCGGCGAGATTGTCGACAGTTACAACCTGAAGGAGGCGACAGCGGGGAAGTACAAGGTACTGTTTTTCTATCCGCTCGATTTCACCTTTGTCTGTCCTTCGGAACTGATCGCCTTTGATCACAGATTGGCGGAATTCAGCAAACGCAATGTGGAAGTGGTCGGCATCTCAATCGACTCCCATTTCACCCACAACGCCTGGCGCAATACCCCGGTGAATCAGGGCGGTATCGGGCCGGTGGGCTACACCCTGGTGGCCGACATGACCCATGCGATCTGCAAGGCTTACGACGTGGAGACGCCCGACGGTGCCGTGGCGTTCCGCGGATCCTTCCTGATCGACAAGGCGGGCCTGGTCCGTCACCAGGTGGTCAATGACCTGCCGCTGGGGCGCAATATCGACGAGATGCTGCGCATGATCGATGCCCTGCAGTTCACCGAGGAGCACGGCGAAGTCTGCCCGGCCGGCTGGAAACAGGGGGAGAAGGGGATGTCCGCCTCTCCGGATGGGGTGGCCACCTATCTGGCGGAGAATGCCGAGAGCCTCTGACAGGCCGTGCACCCGAACAGAGCCGGTTACCACCCGTGGTGACCGGCTTTTTTTATTGAGTATGCCCGCAGGCAAGGTATGCTAAGTCACCTGAGCGGTCGATGCCGCATTGAGGCCAATCTCTTAATGAAAGGAAGGTTGCAGTGACAGATCTGGCAATAATTGGCGGTTCCGGATTCAGCCGGCTTGAGGAGCTTGAGATCACCCGCCGCGAGGTGATACACACCCCCTATGGGGAGCCGTCGGCACCGATTAGCCACGGCACATTCAAAGAGCGCAAGGTCGCCTTCTTGCCACGCCATGGCACGGCCCACACCATACCGCCCCACAAGGTCAACTATCGTGCGAATATCTGGGCCCTGAAACATATAGGGGCCAGGCGAATCGTTGCCATCGCCGCCGTGGGCGGAATCGGTCCGGAAATGGCGCCCGGCGTCATCGCCATACCGGAGCAGATCATCGACTATACCCATGGCCGGGATCACACCTACTTCGAGCATGACCTCAGCCAGGTTACCCATATCGACTTCACCCATCCCTACAGTGAAAAAATCCGCCAGCGGTTGCTGAAGGCGGCAAAGGCGGCGAAGGTCCCCGTTGTTGCCGGCGGCGTATACGGCGCCACCCAGGGACCACGCCTGGAGACCGCCATGGAGATCAACCGCATGGAGCGGGATGGCTGCACCCTGGTCGGCATGACCGGGATGCCGGAAACGGCGCTGGCGCGCGAACTGGGACTGGACTATGCCTGCTGCGCCGTAGTAGCCAACTGGGCGGCGGGCAGAGGGGACGGTCCGATCTCGATGAAGGAGATCGAGGGACATATCGGCCGCGGCATGGAGCAGATCATCTCATTGATCGAAGCCCTGGTGGGTGAGCTCGGGCGGTAGCTCCCCGGGTCCCGGTCATTCCTCTGCCTGATTACCCATCCGACTCAGCCGTAGGCAAGAAAATTGAGCCGCGAATGAGCGCAAACAAGATTACCGGGTTATCCGCTTGAGACCGCTGGGATGAGCCCGCGAACCCCAACGGTGTTTCATACGTGTGCGCCATAAACACTAACCGGACAGGATGAATAATCAGGCCCCTCTATAGCTATATAAAGATATCCGATGCCGGTAGGCCTGCTTGCGGCTGATAGGATTGATCCAGCACATAGCATCCCAACCCGGCAGACGCTAGGCTGCCAGGACGAAAAAGCACAATTCAGGAGTAGGACCCATGGCCGAGGACGATACCAATCAGGCACCACAACACGCGGCAGAGGAAACGGCAACAGACAAGCCTTCGACACCTGTTAAGACAGAGGCCAAGACGGAGGCCAAAAAAAAGACCGTAAGGAAAAAGGCACCCGCAGTCAAAGCAGCGGCCACCAAGCAAACCAGCGTCAAGAAGAAGGCCGCACCAAAGAAAAAGGCGGCGCGCAAGAGCCGTGCCGCGACCGGTATGGAAAAGGCCGGTGTGGTGGCGCAGGCGGTGGCTACTCAGACCCCGGCAGCGGTTGTGGCACCGGGGCAGGTACCGGCATCCGGGAACCTGGCGGCCACAGCGGAGTCCGCCACCGTGGAAGATGCCGCAACCGAACCCGCCATCACGACCGTGCCAACCAATCCGCCAGGAGATATCGCAGCGAAATCGACAGTTAAAACTGAAACGGCTGCGCCAACGTCCGACGCGGCAGAACCGTCACCGGAAGAGACGCCACAGCGTAATGAGAATGTTCAGAAACGATTAGAGGAGATGGGACTCATGCCTTCTGATTCAACTGAAAAACAGACACCGCCACCGGCCAAGCCTACGGGATCCGCCCTCGGCTTCTGGCAGAAATCATTCATCTTGGTCATCGTTGTGGTTGCCGGACTGCTCTACATATTCAATGTAGCGGACGATGGTGGAGGCGTTGCTGACGGCGTGGCGAATAACCCGGTTGCCACCGGCGAACCAGGGCAGGTCACCAGCGCCGAAAACGCCGCCGGGGAGCCCGCCGCTCCGGTCACCCCGGTCCCAGATCAGCCGACGCCAGCGGCTCGGCTCGTGGCCGGGCCGTCGGGTAGCGGGGAGCAGGGTACCAGTGACCTGACCGCCGTCACCCCGGTCACCGCAGCTGCCTTGGCGTCCGATCCGACGCCACCGGTGAGTCGGGTTGGTGAAGCAGCGGTGGCTGGCCCCGGGGAGGCGACGGATCAGCAGATCGCCACACTTGCCACCGATCAGCCGAATGCCGGCGATTCCACGCAGCCGATGATTGAAGCGCATGAACAGCCAACTGCCACCGCAGCTTCGGCCGACTCAACTGCTCCCGCGCAGACCGCAGGGGAGGCCGAGTTGATGGAAACCGGCACAGGCACGCAGGCAGCCGTAGCGCCAACCGATACCACGGACACTCCAGCGCAGACGGAGCCGCAATCGGCAATGGCCAGCGCGGACAACCGGCCTGTGGCATCACCGATGTTGTCCCAGCCTGGCGGCCTGATGGCGTATCGGCCGGGAACGGGATACCCGATCCCCGCCGCCCCTGGCACCAGACCGGCCGCGACCGGCAATCCGCAGAGTGGCCCGCAACCGGGGATGGGCTGGTCCCGTTACCCCATTCCGCGCCAGCCCGGCTATGTCACACCAGGCTATCCCTGGGGCTACAACCCGCCGATGATGCCTTATTACTGGCCCTATCCGCCGCACCCGCCCGTCTATGGACCCGCCGTGGGGTACCCCTACCACTATCCGCAAATGCCCAGATAAGGGGGCATGGCACACACACGATTCCGCCACCTCTTAGTGCTTCGAGGTGGCGGAATGGTGGTTTTGCGGCCGGAATCTGGTGGTTAAACAACCTGAAATCCAAAAAATACTGGGCATCCTGATGTTGATGTGCTGTGCCTACTTCAATGGCCCATTGAAAGTTCTCCACATGTTCTCTATCCTTTAAACAACAGATTCGGCAGTGGTCGATTCCTCATTGCAGGGATTGGCCCACTGTCGCTGTTGTCACTGCTGCCTCTTGGTTAGAGAACGATGATCCTGGAAGAGCTCCTCTCAAGCGCCCCTGTCTGGCGTGGCGATACACTGCTCCTTGGCCACCGGCCGAGGACGCTGCCCAGTGGCTATCCGGCGCTGGATGGACTGCTGTCCGGCGGCGGCTGGCCGGGGGCGGCGCTCACCGAGCTGCTGCTCGATCATCACGGTATCGGCGAGCTGGGCCTGCTGCGCCCGTTGCTGGTTGAACTGGGGCAGGCCGGGAAGCCGGTGGTCTGGATCTCGCCACCCTATATTCCCTATGCCCCGGCGCTGCGCCAGGCGCGGATAGCCCTGGAGAGCATGCGCTGGGTTGCTCCCGACCAGCCGGGCGATGCCGCCTGGGTGGCGGAGCAGTGCCTGCGCTCCGGCAGTTGCGGTGTCGTGCTGTTGTGGCCCAGGGCCCTCAACACCAAGATGTTGCGCCGTCTGCAGCTGGCAGCGGAGCAGGGGGAGTGCCCCGGTTTTCTGTTTCGTCCCCGGGCGGCGGCCACGCAGAGTTCTCCGGTGGCCTTGCGCCTGCTGCTGAGCCCCCAGGCCCGGGGGCTGGGGGTGGAGCTGCTCAAGTGCCGCGGGCGCCGTCCCGGTGCCGGCACCTGCCTGGCGGTGTGAGATGCTCTGGTTGGCCCTGCGTTTTCCACACCTTGCGTTGGAGTTGGTCGCCGCTGTTCAGGTGCCCGCCGGACCCCTGGTGATTCGTCAGCAGCAGGCCAATCGTCAGCAGGTGTTCGATGCCGATCCGGCCGCCCGTCGGCTTGGCGTGCGCCGCGGCATGAGCATGAAGCAGGCCCAGCTGTTGGTGCCGGAGCTTGCCATCGTCGACCGGGATGAGGTGGGGGAGGCCGAAGGGCTGGAACGCCTGGCCCACTGGGCCATGCAGTTCACCTCCCAGGTGGTGGTTCAGTCGCCCCGGGGGCTGCTGCTGGAGATCGGTGCCAGCCGGCGCCTGTTCGGCGGGGTGACGGCGTTGCACAGGCAGGTCATCACCAGTTGTGAGCAGCTCGGCCACGCACCCCGCAGCGCGATCGCTCCCAATCCCCAGGCGGCCTGGTGGCTCAGCGCCTTATCCCAGGCGCCGGTGATCACCCGGGAGTGGGAGTTGCGCACGGCCCTGGCCGCGCTCCCGCTCGACTGCCTGGAGCTGTCGGACAAACAGCGCCAGGCCCTGCGCCGCATGGGGCTGCAGCACCTGGGAGAGTGCCTGCGTCTGCCGCGAGCAGGCCTGCGCCGGCGCTTCGGCGCGGAGTGGCTCGAACGGCTCGATCGTGCCCTGGGCCACAGCCCCGACCCCCGTCCCTGTTTCCGGCCGCCGCATCGCTTCGCGGCGCGGCTGGAGTTGCCGGCCGAGGTCGATAACTGCAGCGGGCTGCTGTTTGGCCTGCGGCGCCTGTTGCAGGAGCTGGGCGGGGCGCTGCTGGGTGCCGACGCCGCCATCGACCGGTTGATGTTGACCCTGGAGCATGCGGACCTGCCCCCGGTCGATATCGCCCTGCAACTGCTTGAACCCCAGCGTGATCCGGGCTACCTGCTGGAACTCTGGCGTGAACGCCTGGAGCGGGAGGCACTGCAGGCACCGGTGTTGAGTCTGCGCCTGGCCAGTGTGGAGTTCCAGTCCGCCGGCCATGCCAACCTGGGACTGTTTGGCCAGCCGTCCGGACGCGCGGAAGGGCAGGCCCTGTGGGAGCGCCTGCAGGCCCGCCTGGGCCGCGAGGCGGTGCGGCGGCCGGGGGTGGTGGCCGATCATCGCCCCGAGTCGGCCTGGAGCCTGGAGAACTCGACCGACGGAGCACCCCCGGGACAGCGCCCGCTGTGGCTGCTGGACCCGCCGGAGCGGTTACGCCAGGGACCGGAGGGGCCGTGGCGCGACGGGCCGTTGCGATTGGAACAGGGACCCGAGCGGATCGAGAGCGGCTGGTGGCAGGGGCGCTGGGTGCGGCGCGATTACTTCATTGCTACCGATAGCCACGGCGCCCGGCTGTGGCTGTTCCGCCAAGCCGACGAGCGGGACTGGTACCTGCACGGCCGCTTTGGCTGAGGTGACCCGGATGCCTGCTGAATATGCCGAGCTGCATTGCCTCTCCAACTTCACCTTTCTGCGTGGAGCATCGCATCCGGAGGAGCTGGTGGCCCAAGCCGCCGAACTGGGCTACCGGGCGCTGGCCCTGACCGACGAATGCTCCCTGGCCGGTGTGGTGCGGGCCCACGAGGAGGCCAAGGCGCGTGCACTGCCGCTGATCATCGGTAGCGAGTTTTTATCGGAGGAGGGGGACCGGCTGGTGCTGCTGGCCAGCGACCGCCAGGCCTACGCCGGGCTGAGCGCCCTGATCACCCGCGCCCGGCGCGCCGCCGATAAGGGGCAATACCGGCTCTCCCTCGATGACCTGGATGACCTGCCGGACTGCCTGGCGCTGTTGCACCCCGACGATCCGGATGACAGGGAGCGGCTGGCCCGCTATACGGAGCGCTTTGCCGGCCGCCTGTGGCTGGAGGCCAACCGGCTGCTGATGGGCGATGAGCAGCATCGACTGCGCTCGCTCCGCGTCGCGGCCGAACACTTCGGCCTGCCCATCGTCGCCGCCGGCGATGTGCACATGCACCGGCGTGAACGCCAGCCGCTGCAGGATCTGGTGACCGCCATCCGCCACCGTACCACGCTGGAGCGGGCCGGTTGGGCGCTCCATGCCAATGCCGAACGCCACCTGCGGCCGCTGGAGACCCTGGCGCGGATCTATCCCCGGGAGTGGCTGCAGCAGAGCTGTGCCATCGCCGAGCGCTGCCGTTTCAGTCTGGACGAGCTGCGTTACGAGTATCCCGATGAACTGGTGCCGGCGGGCCTTACCCCGGCGGCCCATCTGCGTGCCCTGACCGAGACCGGCATGCAGGTGCGCTGGCCAGACGGGGTGAGTCCCAAGGTACGTGCGCAGATCGAGCACGAATTACACCTGATCGGCGAACTGCACTACGAGCCCTATTTTCTCACCGTGCACGACATCGTGCACTTTGCCCGCGGACGGCAGATCCTCTGTCAGGGTCGGGGGTCGGCGGCCAACTCGGCGGTCTGCTACGCCCTCGGCATCACCGAGGTGGACCCGGCGCGCCAGTCGACACTGTTCGAACGCTTTCTCTCCAAGGAGCGCAACGAACCGCCCGATATCGACGTCGACTTCGAACACCAGCGGCGCGAGGAGGTGATCCAGTATCTCTATGAGAAGTACGGCCGCCACCGCGCCGCCCTGGCCGCCACGGTGATCACCTACCGTACCCGCAGCGCCCTGCGCGAGACCGGCAAGGCCCTGGGCTTCGACACCGACACCCTGGACCGCCTGGCCACCACCCACAGCTGGTGGGATGGTCGCCGCCTGAACCTCGAACGCATCCGGGAGCTGGGGTTCGATCCGGAACAGCGGCAACTGCGCCAGCTGCTGGCGCTGACCGCGCAACTGATCGGCTTTCCGCGCCACCTCTCGCAGCACGTGGGGGGCTTTGTCATCGCGCGCAAACGGCTCGACTGGCTGGTGCCGATCGAAAACGCCGCCATGCCCGAGCGCACCGTCATCCAGTGGGACAAGGATGATCTGCAGGCGCTGGGACTGCTGAAGATCGACGTGCTGGCCCTGGGCATGCTCAGTGCCATCCGCCGCAGCCTGGCCCTGATCAGTGACTACCGGGGCGAGGTCTTCCGTATGCAGGATATCCCGGCCGAGGACCCGGCCACCTATGCCCTGATCAGCCGGGCCGATACCGTCGGCGTGTTCCAGATCGAATCCCGGGCTCAGATGACCATGCTGCCGCGGCTGCGCCCCGCCTGTTTCTATGACCTGGTGATCGAGGTGGCCATCGTGCGCCCGGGGCCGATCCAGGGCGACATGGTGCACCCCTATCTGCGGCGGCGCCAGGGGCTGGAACCGGTGGAGTATCCCAGTCCGGAAGTGCGGGGGGTGCTGGAGCGCACCTTGGGTGTGCCCCTGTTCCAGGAGCAGGCGATCGAGCTGGCCATGGTGGCGGCCGGCTTCTCCGCCGGCGAGGCGGATGCCCTGCGCCGGGCCATGGCCGCCTGGCGCCGCCGCGGCGGCATCGAGGTGTTTCAGCGCAAACTGTTCGATGGCATGCACCAGCGCGGTTATAGCGAAGAGTTTGCTGAACGTATCTTTAATCAAACCAAGGGCTTCAGCGAGTACGGCTTTCCCGAATCCCACGCCGCCAGCTTCGCCCTGCTGGCCTACGCCTCGGCCTGGCTCAAATGCCATGAGCCGGCGGCCTTTTTCTGTGGCCTGCTCAACAGCCAGCCGATGGGCTTCTATGCCCCGGCGCAGCTGATCCAGGATGCCCGGCGCCACGGCGTGCGGGTGCGCCCGGTGGACGTGTGCCACAGCGACTGGGACAGTTCACTGGAGCGGGGCCGGAATGGCCGCCCGGAACTGCGGCTGGGACTGCGCCTGGTCAATGAGCTGTCGCACAACGGGGCGGCACGTCTTGTGGAAACACGCCAGGACAAGAATTTCACCGATATCGGCGACCTGTCCCGGCGTGCCCGACTCAACGCGCGCGATCTTCAGGCCCTGGCCGCCGCCGATGCCCTGGCGGGGCTGGGTGGTGACCGCTACCAGACCCAGTGGCAGGTTCTCGGCATCGAAGCACCGACCCCGCTGTTTGATGGCGTGGCGGAAGAGCAGGGCGCCGCACTGCCGGAACCGACACTGGGGGAGGCGGTGTGTGCCGATTATGACGCCCTGGGCCTGTCGCTGCGACGACATCCGTTGCAACTGCTGCGCACCCGCCTGCGTCGCGCCGGGGTGCACACGGCGGCCGAGGTGCAGGCAGCACAGGATCGCACCTGGCTGCGTGCGGCCGGCCTGGTGATCGGCCGCCAGCGACCGCACACCGCCAGCGGTGTGCTGTTCGCCACCCTGGAGGACGAGAGCGGCCAGGTCAACCTGGTTATCTGGCCCAAGACACTGGAGCGGTTTCGTCAGGTGGTGTTGAACGCCCGGTTACTCATGGTCAACGGCCAGGTGCAGCGCGAGGGGCAGGTGGTGCACCTGATCGCCCACAGGCTGGAGGACCACAGCGACTGGCTGGGTGGGCTGAATATTCCGTCGCGGGATTTTCGTTGAGTCAGCTTAGGATAAAGCGGTTTCGTATCGGCAGTTATCGCCTAATATCTCCCACGCGTTTCGGGGGCTCAGGTGCCCTTGCGCGGCAGATAGCTATCCAGTGCCCACAGGAAAAGCCCGAACAACAGATGGGGGATGAAAGAAGTCACGATCAGCTTGGGGCTGACCTGCAGCCCCGCGAAACCCCAACCGACGATGGGAAAGAACACCGCCAGGATCACCAGCCACAAGGCGCCGGCGAGGGCCATGGCTGTCTTGATATTGCGTTGCGGGAAAAAACGCACGAAGAGCACGGACCAGAAGGTCACGTAGGCGGTATGGAACAGCAGCCCCACCGGCAGGGGTAGCGTTCGACCCAACAGGGTTTCGGCGAAGGCCTGCGAGGGTGGCTGGGGGAAGGGTGACAGGCCCGCCCTTGTCACTGCCACCATAATGATGGCGGTAAGGAGGGAAACCCCTATCCCGATGCTGATGGCGCGTAGCCAGGAACGTCCATTGCCTTGAAATTCAGTCATTTTGCTCTCCTCTTGAAGTGGAGATGTGCATGGGCGAAGGCTCGCTCGTCGGACAGCGAGGGCCGCATTTTTCCGCTGAGTCCACACAGCAGGAACCGACAAGGTAGTTCGTCAGGTTCAGCAGTTCATCGAATGCCGCGGTATAGATGACGAACCGGCCGCTGCGGCGCGACTCTACGAGGCCGGCATGTGCCAGCTTCTGCAAGTGAAAGGTCAGCGCATTGGCAGCTATATCCAACGGCCCACCCAATTGACTGGCGGACACGCCTTGTGGACCCGCCTTCACCAACATGTGCACGATGGCGAGGCGAGCAGGGTGGGCCATGGCGGACAGCTTTTTGGCAATCAGTTCATCTTGTGACATAAAACAAGAATACAACATTTCATGAATTATTGAAGTTTAGCGTAAGGATTGATAATCACATTTTTACACGGGAACAGCTCAGCCCACAGATTCAACCGGGTGCCGCTTTTGTTCGGCTGTTGGGACACCGCGCTTGGCCAGATTTCGACAACCTCGAAGTAGGGAAGCCTTACTAATCCGTAATGATGTTATTTCTATGCAGATATAACATTTAACATAATATACATTATGCGCAATTATTAATTGGGCAGTATACAATTGCCGATACTGCTCGGGGCTGGATTTGTCTTGGTAAAGACCGCTATTCTGCAAATCAACAGCGGTAATCCCACGATGGTTAAAATGAACAACATGCAAAATCCATTCGCTCTGAGTGATGATCTGATTTATCTGAACCATGCGGCGGTCTCCCCCTGGCCGTTATGTACGGCTGAGACCGTTAAGCGCTTCGCCGAGGAAAACGCCCGGCTCGGTGCCAGCAATTACCTGCAGTGGATGGATACGGAGCGCCAGTTGCGGGACAACCTGGCCTGGCTGATCAATGCGCCGTCGGTGGATGATATTGCCATTCAGAAAAGCACGTCCGAGGCCCTGTCGGCCATCGCCCACGGTCTGGACTGGCAAGCTGGCCAGAATGTGGTGTTTCTGAAGCAGGAGTTTCCATCCAATCGGGTGGTCTGGCAGAGCCTGGAGCGCTATGGGGTGACGGTCAGGATGATCGACCCCGGCCCTGGCCAGGAGCCCGAGACCGCGCTGCTGGCGGCCTGTGACAAAAATACCCGAATGATCAGTGTCAGTTCCGTGCAGTATGCGTCCGGGTTGCGGATGGATTTGTTGCGTATCGGTGAATATACTAAGAAAAACAATGTCTTGTTTTGTGTGGATGCGATTCAGAGCCTGGGTGCCCTGGCCTTTGATGTGGCCGAGGTCGGCGCCGATTTCGTGGTGGCTGACGGCCATAAATGGATGTTGGGACCGGAGGGCGTGGCGCTGCTGTATACCGACAAGCATATCCGTGAGCGGCTCATGCTTCACCAGTTCGGCTGGCACATGCTGGAAACCGCTGGGGATTTCGCTACCCTGGCGACGGATCCCGCCAGCAGCGGACGCCGTTTTGAGTGCGGCAGCCCCAATATGTTGGGAATTCATGCGCTTAACAGCAGTCTTTCGCTGATACGCGGGGTCGGATTGGAGCGGATAGCGGCGGATATCCTGCGCAACACGGATCTGCTGGTCCGGCTGATCTCGGATCACCCACGGCTTGAACTAATCAGTTCGGCCGATCCGGAGCGACGTTCCGGTATAGTCACCTTCAAGGTGCCCGGTGAGGATCAGGAGAAGCTCTATCGTAAACTGATGCACTGCCGGGTCATCTGCGCGGCGCGTGGTGGTGGTATCCGATTCTCCCCCCATTTCTACACCGGGGAGCAGAAACTGCGTGATGCGCTAGGGATTCTGGACCAGATACTAAACTCCAAAATGGATTAATAATAGACGTTAACTTGCTGTATAAACGTCACTATTAGGTTATCTAATGACAACTTTTCAAAAAAATAGAGTCATACCATGAGCCAATACCCCATCGAAGAGCGCAATCCCGGTGAACGCCAGTTAACAGTCAGGGTTCTGGCCATGCCGGCGGACACCAACCCTTCCGGGCATATTTTTGGTGGCTGGCTGATGTCCCAGGTGGACATTGCCGGCAGTCTCATCGCCATGCAGGTGGCCGATGCCCGGGTGGTGACAGTCGCCGTGCACGATTTCCAGTTTGAAAAGCCGGTGCATGTGGGGGATCTGGTGAGCTGTTACGCCGAGGTGGAGCGTAAGGGGAACACCTCGATTCGGGTCAAGGTGGAAGTCTACGCGGAGCGTGACAGGGATCCCCATACCGTCGGGCGGGTAGCCGTGGCCTCCATTACCTATGTGGGGCTGGATGAGGAATCTCGGCCTAAAATACTTAAAAAATAGATCACAAAGATAGTGTAACTAACTTATTTTTCAGTTAAAAATAATCTATTGAAGTTGTCTGTCGTGAGCGCCTCAACCTGTTCACGGGTAAGTCCCCGGAGTTCGGCAACCTTATCCGCGACGTGCCCCACATAGGCCGGAATATTGGATTTGCCCCGGTGGGGTATTGGCGCCAGGTAGGGAGAATCGGTCTCGATCAGGAGCCTCTCTTGCGGTACCTTTTTCGCCACGTCCCGCAGGTCGGCCGCGCTGTTGAAGGTGATGATGCCGGAGAACGAGATGTAGAAACCCAGATCCAGCGCCTGGCGGGCCATGTCCCAATCCTCGGTAAAGCAGTGCATCACCCCACCGACGCTATCGGCCCCCTCCTCCCGCATGATACGGAGGGTGTCTTCCTTGGCCGCCCGGGTGTGGATAATCAGCGGCTTGTCGCAGAGTCTCGCCGCGGCGATATGGCGACGGAAGCGCATCCGCTGCCAATCCTGGTCCCCTTCGCTGCGAAAATAGTCGAGACCGGTCTCGCCGATTGCCACGTTCTTCTCGTGCAGGGCAAGCCTCGCCAACTCTTCCGGACCGGGTTCCCGGCGGTCCCGGTCGTTGGGGTGAACGCCGACGGAGATGGAGATATCCGCCTCGTTCTCCACCAGGGCGAGCATTGCGGGGTAGCTCTCCAGATCGATGGAGACGCAGAGCATGTGGCCCACACCGGCCGCCCGGGTGGTCTCGAGCAGGTTCTGGAAACTGTTATCAAAGGGTGCCAGTTCCAGGCGATCCAGGTGGCAATGGGAATCTACAAGCATTTCAAACTCTTGGGTGTACAGAGAGGCAAACGGTTAGGCCGGTCGGCGGCCGCCTACATGGTGTGGGTGGGACGATCGGATTTCAGGGCACCGGCCAGGTAGCCTTCGATCTTGTTTCTCGCCATACCGCCATCCTGGTCGCTGAACTGAACGCCGATACCCGCCGCACGATTGCCTTCGGCCCCTACCGGGGTAATCCAGATGATCTTGCCGGCTACTGGTATGCGTTCCGTCTCCTCCATCAGGGTCAGAAGCATGAATACCTCATCTCCCAGGTTATATTTCTTATTGGTGGGAATAAAAAGTCCGCCATTTTTTACGTACTGCATATAGGCTGCGTACAGGGCATTCTTATCCTTGATGGTCAAAGAGAGAATGCCCTGCCGGGCTGTCGGTGCATTCGTTACAGACATACCACTATCACTCAACTCCAATGCCCGCCCAATCCAGCAGCAGGCTCTCCAGTTGCATCTGTGTATTCAGCTGGGTACCCAGTGTCCGGTTTGCCTCAAACAGTCGGTCCATCAGTGCATACAGTCTTCTAGAGTTTACCTTCCGCGCCAGCGCTTGCAAGCGATCCCTTTGATCCACATTGATTATATTGGCAGATTCCACCGCAATCTTTACCCTTATCAGGTCGATCACCCAGCCGCTGAACCATTTGAGGACACCGTCTTGCTCCAGGTTGCTCCAACGCAGGGCCACCGTGAGCGGGTCCTGTGCGCCCTTCAGGACCGCTGTCAGCTCCTCGATCATCCTGGCGCGTTCTTCCAGGGTACCATCCCGAGCATATTTCACCGCCAGCAAGGGGCCGCCAGCGGCCAGCGAAAGGAGTAACCGGAGATCGGCCGTCCCCTGCACCTGCCGGTCCAACCAGGCAAGCGCGGTGCTTTCATCCGGGGGCGTGAAGTGATAACGCTGGCAGCGGCTGCGAATGGTTGCCGGGAGACGCCCCGACTGGGCGGTCACCAGAATGATCACGGTGCGGTCCACCGGTTCTTCCAGGGTCTTCAGCAGGCTGTTTGCCGCCGCGGTATTCAGTGCATCGGCCGGCTCGATGATAATCACCTTGAAACCGCCGGAACGGCTGGTGAGGGCTCCCTTTTGGGTGAACTCCCTGATGGTATCGATCTTGATCACCTTGCCCGGCTCTTCCGGTTGCAGCAAGGTGAAATCCGGGTGAGTGGATGCCTGCAGCAGCCTACAATTCTGACAACTGCCGCACGGCTTGCCGTTTCCCTGAACTGCATTGCATAACAGTGATGCCGCCAGACGATGCGCAAACCAGGATTTCCCCAGACCGGCACCGCCGGTCAGCAATAGGGCATGGGGCAGGCGTCCCGACTGGCTTGCCGACAGAAGGCGTTGCCAGTTCGCCTCCTGCCAGGGCAGAACGGCCTCATCGACGAGACTCGCCGACAGATAATCATCCATGGCGCTGCACCTGTACGAACCGGTCCATGAGGAGACGAATCTGCGCCTGTACCTGGGCCAGTGGCACCGCCGCGTCAATAACCCGGACGCGCTGGCTGTCACGCCGGGCAATGTCCAGATAGGCTGATCGCACCCGCTCGAAAAAGGCGTGCTGTTCCACTTCGAAGCGATCCGGTTCGGAGCGTTGTCCGGCGCGATCCAGCCCGGTCTCGATCGGCAGATCCAGCAACAGGGTTAGATCGGGTTTCAGGCCCTGCTGCACCCACTCCTCAAGTGCGCGAATCCGCGCCATCTCGATCCCGCGACCGCCACCCTGATAGGCGTAGGAGGCATCGGTGAATCGGTCACAGAGCACCCATTTTCCGGCATTCAGGGCCGGCAAAATGATCCGTGCCAGATGCTCCGCCCTGGCGGCAAACATCAGCATCAGTTCGGTGTCCTTGGCCATACCGGTGTGCTTGTGGCCCAACAGGAGGTCGCGGATCTCCTCCCCCAGGGCGGTGCCGCCGGGTTCACGGGTGAAAACCACTTCGACTCCCGACTGTTCCAGCAGATCGCGGATAAACGCCAGGTTGGAGCTCTTACCGGCCCCCTCGCCTCCCTCTACCGTGATGAACTTTCCTTTGTCGACTGTCATATTCAGTTATCGCTTCAGCTGGTATTTTCTTACGGCCTTGTTGTGTTCAGCCAGGGTGTCGGAAAAATGGTGATAACCGTCGCCCTTGGCGACGAAGTAGAGGCTGTTGCCATCGGCCGGATGCAATACGGCGTGCAGTGCGTCCGCCCCCGGCATGCTGATGGGGGTCGGCGGCAGCCCTCTGTGGACGTAGGTATTGTAAGGAGTATCCTGGCGCAGATCACTACGCCTGATATTTCCGTTGAAGGTCTGTCCCATGCCATAGATAACCGTCGGGTCAGTCTGCAGTCGCATGCCTTTTTTGAGCCGACGGATGAACACGCCGGCGATCTCCGGACGCTCCTCCGCCTGCCCGGTCTCCTTTTCGACTATCGAGGCGATTATCAGCGCCTCATAGGGGCTCTTCAGCGGCAGATTCGGCGCCCGCGCCGCCCATTCACGCGCCAATAGCTGCTCCATGGCGCGATGGGCACGTTTCAGGAAGTCCAGATCGGTGGTACCCTTCGGGAAATGGTAGGTATCCGGCAGAAACCGGCCTTCCGGATGCATGGCGGAAAATCCCAGATTATCCATGATCTCCTCATCGGAGAGACCGGACAGCGTCTTTTTCAGGGCCTGATGCCCCTCCACAGCCACCAGGACCTGCTGAAAAGTCCACCCCTCCACCAGGGTGAGCGTGTGGTTCATGACCCGGCCCGAAACCAGCAGCGCCAGCAATGATTTCGGCGTCAACCCAGACGCGAGATGGTATTCACCCGCCTTGATGCGGCTGGCCTGACCGTCCAGCCGGGCCATTAACTGGAAATAGAGTGCGCTCTCCAGATAGCCCCGCTGCTCAAGATCCCTGGCAACGGCCGAGAGTGAACTGCCGGGCATCAGCACGTAGCTGACTCCTGCCTCGGGTAGCTGCATGGGATTGCTGCTGAAACTGTTGAGTGACATCATCACCCAGGCAAGGGCGAAGCTTCCGCCAAGAACGAGTATTCCAATCAGTCGATAAAACATCAGGACGATTTTACAGGATTAGCGTCTGGATAGTGAGGGAAAGAGTTCATCAGGCATGATTGAAACCCTGTTCCAGAACCGCCTCCAGCAATTTTTTCGGTATCGCATCTACCGAAAACTCCTGGCCGGAAAGTTCCCGGACCGGCCAGATGCCTATCAGCGAATTGGATACAAAGAGTCCGTCCGCGGTCCACAGGTCGTGCAGCGAAATGTCGGTGACGGTGATGGGGATATTCAGGTTCTGGGCGATCTCGATCACCAGGCCCTGCATGACGCCCGCAACACCGCAGCGACTCAAATCAGGGGTATAGATTCTTTCATCCTGAACGACAAACAGATTGGAACTGGTGCCTTCAATCACACAATCGGCGGTATCCATCATCAGCCCTTCCTGGACTGAAGGGTCATTCCACTCGGATCTGGCCAGAACCTGTTCCAGGCGATTGAGATGCTTCAATCCAGCCAGTGCCGGATTCCAACCAAGGCGGGTGGAGCAGAGACGGGCCACGATGCCGCGTTGGTAGACCTGCTCGGGGAAAACCGGATACTGACTCCAGCCGACGATACGGGTCGGTGTGTGATTCGGCTGCGGACGGTATCCCCGGCGTCCTGGTCCGCGGGTCATGATGATCTTTACGACACCCTGCGTCTCTTGACCGGTTTCGGCCATCACCTCTTGATACAGCTGGTCGGTGTCGGGTGGTTGGATACCCAATCGGGAGCAGCCGCTCGACAGTCTTTCCATGTGGCGTCGCCACAGGCAGGGGCGGCCATTTTTTATCGCGACGGTCTCGAACAGTCCATCGCCGAACTGCAATCCGCGGTCAGTTGCCGCAACCCGGGTCTCTTTTTCGCCATTGATTAACAAGCGTATTCCTCACGATTCGCTGGTCTGGGAGTACTGACAGAAAGATAGCCGGAAGCGGCCTTCATTAATAGTACCGACAATAAAAAAACGCCCGGGATCAGGCGTTTTTTTTGTCCAGGGATGGACTTATGCCGCGGAGGCCATGGATGGCCGGGCGCGGCGTCGGCTGACGTGCGACCCGGTTCAACAAGGATCAATCCGTCAGACGACGGAACACCAGTGTGCCGTTGGTGCCGCCGAAGCCGAAGGAGTTGGAGATGGCGACGTCAATTTTCATCTCCCGGGCGGTATTCGGCACGTAGTCAAGATCACATTCCGGATCCTGGTTTTCCAAATTGATGGTGGGCGGCGCGACCTGATCGCGAATGGCCAGAGCGGAGAAAACGGCCTCGACGCTACCGGCGGCGCCCAACATGTGGCCGGTCATGGATTTTGTCGAACTGACCGCCAGTTTATAGGCGTGATCTCCAAAGGCCCGCTTCACCGCGAGGGTCTCGGCAATGTCACCCGCCGGTGTCGAGGTGCCATGGGCGTTGATATAGTCGACCTGCTCCAGGTTGATGCCGCCGTCTTTCAATGCCAGCAGCATGCACTCGCTGGCGCCTTCACCGCCCACCGATGGCGCCGTCATGTGATAGGCATCCGAGTTCATGCCCACACCCACGATCTCGGCATAGATGTTGGCCCCGCGGGCTTTTGCCGCCTCATACTCTTCGAGCACCAGCACGCCGGCGCCATCGCTGAGCACGAATCCATCCCGGTCCCGGTCCCAGGGCCGGCTCGCCGCCTGGGGATCGTCATTACGGGTTGAGAGGGCGCGGGCGGCGGCAAAACCACCCAGGCCGACCGGCGAAGTCGCCATCTCCGCACCACCGGCCACCATGGCATCCACGTAGCCGTGACGGATCAGGCGGGTCGCCTCACCGATATTGTGTGTCCCGGTGCTGCAGGCGGATACGATCGAGTAGTTGGGGCCGCGCAGGCCGTACTTGATGGAGAGATTACCGGCCACCATGTTGATGATGTTGGCGGGCACGAAGAACGGAGAAATTTTTCTTGGACCACCATCAACATAGGCCTGGTAGCTGTTCTCGATTCCGGTGATGCCGCCGATACCGGCGCCAATCGCCACACCAATACGTGAGGCCGTCTCATCAGTAATTTCCAGTCCGGAGTCCTCAATCGCCTGTGAGCCGGCAGCTATGCCGTAATGGATGAACTTATCCATTTTCCTCACATCCTTCTTGGGTACGTACTGGGTCACGTCGAATCCGTAGATCGGACCGCCGAAATGGACGCTGAAAGGTTCAATATCGAAATGCGTGATCGGTTGAATACCGCTCTTGCCTGCGAGAATGCTCTCCCAGGCTTCTTTAACCGTGTGTCCAACCGGAGCCACCATGCCGAGCCCAGTTATAACAACCCTTCTTCCAGACATCTGAGACCTACCCCCTATTGGGATCTTTGGATAGCAAAAAGCCGCAACCAGTCGCTATAGACGGCTGTGCGGCCTTGTATTGAACGGGTGAGTGTGGATCAGCTGTGTGCGTTGATGTACTCAACTGCCAGCTTGACAGTGGTGATCTTCTCAGCGTCTTCATCTGGAATTTCAGTACCGAACTCTTCTTCCAGTTGCATGACCAGCTCAACTGTGTCAAGAGAGTCTGCACCCAGATCGTCCACAAAAGAGGCTTCCAGGGTCACCTCATCTTCTGATACACCCAGCTGTTCAACAACTATCTTCCTAACACGTTCTTCGACAGAGCTCATGTTCTTAAATTCCTCCGGTAAAAAAATATGGCCGGGTTGTCACACGACCGACGGGTATTGTATTCATCAAACCTCAAAAGTTCAAAGCAAATTGACCTTAAATCTCTTGTTTTTTAATGACAGAAAAAAATACTTTAATAACAACCCAATACATTCATTACTTAAAGCTTGAACGCATGGGGGATTATTAGGGTTTACCCCATATACATGCCGCCATTGACGTGTAATGTCTCACCGGTGATGTAATCCGCGGCAGATGAAGCAAGGAAAATAACGGCGTTGGCAATCTCTTTGGGCGCTCCCAGGCGCGCCAGGGGGATCTCGGATAGCAGTTTTTTATGTTGCTCTTCCGGGAGTTCCCGGGTCATATCGGTATCGATAAAACCGGGCGCCACGGCGTTGACGGTGATGCCGCGTGAGCCCACTTCCCGCGCCAGCGATTTGGTGAAACCGATCATCCCCGCCTTGGCCGCGGCATAATTGGTCTGGCCGGCATTTCCGGTAGACCCGACCACGGAGCCGATGCTGATGATGCGACCCTTGCGTGCCTTCATCATGGAACGGAGACAGGCCTTGGACAATCGATAGATTGAAGTGAGATTGGTATCCAGAATGCTGTCCCACTCCTCATCCTTCATTCGCATCAGCAGATTGTCCCGGGTGATCCCGGCGTTGTTGATCAGGATACTGGGTGCGCCATAGCCTTCTGCGATAGCCTTCAGCACCATATCAATGGAGGCGGGATCCGTCACATTCAGGACCATCCCCTGCCCTTTGATGCCGTCCGCCGCAAAGCGGGCCGTGATGGCGGCCGCACCGGATTCAGAAGTTGCCGTGCCAATCACCGTGGCGCCCTGTTCACCGAGTCCCGCAGCGATGGCCGCACCGATACCCCGGCTGGCCCCGGTTACAAGCGCAATTTCGTTTTCAAGCATCTCTATCTCCATGCAATTTATTCCGAATTAATCCCGCAGAGCACAAAGTTCGCAAAGGTGAAACCACAACTGCTGCCAATGGTGGACAGCCGAACAGCTTTTGCAGCGTCTGTTGTGAGGTATACGCCAACCTATTTTTGTTACCTTCGCGTCCTTGGCGGCGTTGCGGGTGACTCAAGCAAGCTATCAGGTTGGCTCGGTTAAAATCTTGCCAGTACCGAACCCCAGGTGAACCCGCCACCGAAGGCCTCCATCAGCAGGGTCTCGCCTTTTTTGATTCTGCCATCGCGCACGGCGACATCCAGTGCCAGCGGCACGGAGGCGGCGGAAGTATTGCCATGTTCATGGACCGTGACGACGACCTGCTCCATGGGCATGCGCAGTTTGCGTGCCGTGGCTTGGATAATGCGGATATTGGCCTGGTGCGGGATCAGCCAGTTCACATCCGATTTCCGCATGCCGTTTTTTTCCAGTGTTTCGTCGACGATCCGGCCCAGGGTGTTCACCGCCATCTTGAACACCTCGTTGCCTTTCATCTCGACAAAGGCGGCGTTTTGCCTGACCACGTCATAGCCTTTGGAAACGCCCTCCGGGACTTGCAGCAGATTGGCATAATCGCCATCCGCATGCAGGTGGGTGGAGAGGATGCCCGGCTCGTCACTCTTCTCGATGACCACCGCGCCGGCACCGTCACCGAACAGGATGCAGGTGCCGCGGTCCTGCCAGTTGAGAATACGTGAAAAGGTCTCGGCGCCGATTACCAGCGCGCAAGTGGCATTGCCCGTACGGATAAAGTTATCCGCCACGCCCAGGGCGTAAATAAAACCGGTACAGACGGCCTGCACGTCAAAGGCGGCACAACCGTGGATATCCAGCCGACTCTGCAGCAGACAGGCGGTGCTGGGGAATATCTGATCCGGCGTGGTGGTTGCGACCACGATCAGATCGATGTCCGAGATGGATTTTCCCGAGGCGGCGATGGCATTGCGCGCCGCATGTTCGGCCAGATCGCAGGTGGTTTCGCCATCGGCCGCAATATGCCGTTTATGTATCCCGGTGCGTTCCCTGATCCATTGGTCGGATGTGTCGACCATCTGCGCCAGGTCGTCATTGGTCAGTATCTTCTCCGGCAGATAACTGCCTGTTCCGATAATGCGGGAATAGGTCACACGCTTGCCCTTTTTTCAAGTTGACATTCGACCCCATGGGCTATGCGCTCCGGGACGTTGTTGTGGACTGCCTTCTTGGCCATTTGGATGGCATTCTCGAAAGCCAGTACATCGGCTCCGCCGTGACTCTTGATCACGATGCCGCGCAGACCCAGGAGACTGGCCCCGTTATACCGGCGCGGGTCGATCTTTTTGCGGAAGCCGTTGATGACCGGTATGGCCAGAAAGCCGGCCAGTTGGGTGAATATATTGCGTTTAAAGCCGCTTTTCAGGTAATAGGCTATCATTTTGGCGACGCCTTCCGCGCTTTTCAATGCAATGTTTCCGACAAACCCATCGGTCACCACCACATCGACTTCACCAGTATAGACACCGTCGCCCTCGATATATCCAATATAATTGAGTGAACTTTTACTCAACAGCTCATGCGCCCGCTTCACCTGGTCATTGCCCTTGATCTCTTCCTGGCCGATATTCAACAGCCCAATGCGTGGATTGGGGATATCCTCATCGACCGAGGCAACAAGTTCACTTCCCATCACGGCAAACTGAAACAGGTGATCGGAACTGCTCTCGACATTCGCCCCCAAGTCCAACACCCAGGTGTGTCCGGTCATTGAGGGCAGCGCGGTAATAATGGCGGGACGGTCCACATTGGGAAGCATCTTCAGAACGAAACGGGCGATCGCCATCAGGGCGCCGGTGTTACCGGCACTGACACAGGCGTGAGCCTGCCCCTCTTTGACCAGATTGATGGCGACACGCATGGAAGAATCTTTCTTCCCGCGCAGTGCCTTGGAGGGCAGTTCGTCCATGCCGATCTCTTCCGAGGCGGCCATGATGCGCAGCCGTGCATCCGGTTGCCGTCTCCCCAGATGTTCTCTTATCGCCGCTTCCTGTCCGACCAGGATCAGGTCGACATCCTGATCCCTCTTCAGAAAATCGAGGGCGGCGGGTACTACCACGGAAGGACCGAAATCCCCCCCCATCGCATCCAAGGCTATGCTTATCCGATCGCTCAACTACATCTCCTCGGGAGGTTAGGCACGGTGAGAGAGCAAACCCGTGGCCCGGGAACGGACTGCGGCTGCTTGTTCATTTCCGGTCCCCTGAACTGCTTTTGCGGACGCAAAAAAGCACAACCGTCCCAAAAGGACGGTTGTGATGAACCACTATCATACTGCCCACGGTGATGAGGGTTTATTCGCCCTTACCGCTGACGACCTTGCGGCCGCGGTAGAAACCGTCAGGAGACACGTGGTGGCGAAGATGGGTCTCACCAGAGGTTGGATCGATGGAGAGGGTTTCGCCCCGCAGTGCATCGTGCGAACGACGCATACCACGTTTGGAAGGAGTTTTTCTGTTCTGCTGGACCGCCATGGTTCAAGCTCCTGATTTACAATAAGCAATTAAATTTAAACTATTTATCAGACTTGAATCCGGCCAGTACGGCAAACGGATTCGGCTTGTCTGATGCATCATCTTCCTGTTCCTGATCCGCTGTCTCTCCATTGACCGGATTCGTACTATCAACTCCGCAGGCGTCAGGTTCATGTCTCGGCACCTGGGGGATAGCCAGTATCAGCTCGTCTTCCACCAGGTCCAACAGTCGCAATGTCTCCGCTTCGACCCAAACCGGATCGCAGGATTCCGGCAGACTCTCCGCCTCTTCCGGCACCTGGACGACAGCCAGGTCGAGTTCCGCCTTGACCGGGAAGACCATTGCGCCCAGGCAGCGTTGGCACTCCAGTACCAGATCAGCCTGAACCTGTCCTTTTATTCGCGCCCGTTTCCGGTTGTCCCGATAGAATTCCAGACTGAACTCGGCGATACCCACGGGATCCATGAGTGCCTCACTCAAACGGGGAAGTTCACTCAGTTCCACCGTCCCGGAAAACCCCGCTCCCTGGTTCGCTAGGCGCCGGGGATCTATGAATTCAGGAAGTCGCGACGACATAAGCGCGCAATGATATTACGGGACTCGGGAAACGTCAAAAAAATAACGTGCATTCACCCGCTTGGCGGCCGGTCAGCTTCCGACCACGGCCAGCAATACGCCGGCGGCGACCGCGGAGCCGATCACGCCCGCCACATTCGGTCCCATGGCATGCATGAGCAGGAAATTGTGGTGATTGCTCTCCAGGCCGACCTTGTTCACCACCCGCGCCGCCATCGGCACGGCGGATACCCCGGCGGCGCCGATCAGCGGATTCACCTTGCCACCACTGATCTTGCACATTACTTTCCCCATCAGCACCCCCGCGGCGGTACCGATACAGAAGGCCACCGCGCCCAGGGCCAGGATACCCAGGGTTTCGAGGGTGAGGAACTTGTCCGCCGACAGCTTCGAACCTACCGCCAGGCCAAGGAAGATGGTAACGATGTTGATAATCTCGTTCTGGGCTGCGCGGCTCAGCCGGTCCACCACCCCCACCTCCCTGAGGATATTGCCGAACATCAGCATGCCGATCAGGGGCGCGGCAGAGGGCAGGAACAGGATACACAGCAGCAAGACGGTGAAGGGAAACAGTATCTTCTCCAGCCGGCTGACGGGGCGTAGCTGGGACATGACGATATTCCGCTCTTTTTCCGTCGTGAGCAGGCGCATGATGGGGGGCTGAATGATCGGGACCAGCGCCATATAGGAGTAGGCCGCTACCGCGATGGCACCCAGCAGGTCCGGCGCCAGCCGAGAGGCCAGAAAGATGGCCGTCGGCCCGTCGGCACCACCGATGATGGCGATCGCCGAGGCATCCGCCAGGCTGAAGTTGAAGCCGGGGATCAGGTTCAGGGTTAACGCGCCGATGAGGGTGGCGAAGATGCCAAACTGGGCCGCGGCCCCCAGGAACAGCGTGCTGGGCATGGCGATCAGCGCGCCGAAATCGGTCAGGGCGCCCACCCCCATGAAGATCAGCAGGGGGAACACCCCGGTCTCAATGCCGATATGATAGATGTAGTACAGCAGCCCGCCCGCCTGGGCGATACCCGCCTCGGGAATATTGCTCAGGATGGCGCCGAAACCGATCGGCAGCAGCAGCAGCGGTTCAAACTTCCTGGCCACGGCAAGATAGATCAGCAGACAGCCGACCAGCATCATCAGCAGCTGGCCCCAGGTCATGTTGGCAATCCCCATGGATTGCCAGAGTGCTTCGGCGCCGTTCATGTCAGCTGAGGATCACAAGTGGATCACCCACCTGGACCGACTCCCCTTCCTTGGCGACGATGGATTCCACGGTGCCGCCGCGGTTCGCCCGCACCTCGGTCTCCATCTTCATGGCCTCCATGATGATGATAACGTCGCCCGCCTTGATGTACTGGCCCACAGTGACCTTGACCTTGAAGATATTGCCCGCCAGAGGGGCCGGCACCGCCTCTCCGGGGGTGGCCGGGGCAGCGGTCGGTTGTGTCTGTTGCACCACCTGCTGGATCTCGCCGCCCGCCGAAACGGTAACGCTGTAGGGTTTGCCATTGACCGTCACGGTATAGGATTCCGGGTCTGGCGCCGCCGGAGCAGCCGCGGCGGTGGCCGGAGCAGGCTTGGCTGAGGTGTCGCTTTGCGGTGCCGGCTCGAAGGCCTCCGCATTGCCGCGATTTTCCAGGAATTTCAGGCCGATCTGCGGGAACAGCGCATAGATCAACACGTCCTCGACCAGATTCTCGGCAACCTGGATCCCCTTCTCCTCGGCGAGGGACTGGAACTCTCCGGTCAGCCTGTCCATTTCCGGTTCCAACAAGTTGGCGGGGCGACAGTGGATCGGCTCCGCCCCCTCAAGCACCCTCGCCTGCAGTTCACTGTCGACAGGTGCCGGCGTGGCGCCGTACTCGCCCTTAAGGACCCCGGCGGTCTCTTTGGTAATGCATTTATAGCGCTCACCATTGAGCACGTTGAGCACCGACTGGGTACCGACGATCTGTGAGGTGGGGGTTACCAGGGGGATATAACCCAGATCTCTACGGACCTGGGGAATCTCTTCCAATACCGCATCCAGGCGGTCTGCGGCGCCCTGCTCCTTGAGCTGATTCTCCATATTGGTGAGCATGCCCCCGGGAACCTGGGCGACCAGGATACGGGAATCCACCCCCTTCAACGAGCCCTCGAAGCCGGCGTACTTCTTGCGGACTTCGCGGAAGTAAGCGGCAATCTCCTCCAGCAGATGAATATCCAGCCCGGTATCCCGATCGGTTTTGTCGAGGATGGAGACCACCGATTCGGTCGGCGAGTGTCCGTAGGTCATGCTCATGGAAGAGATCGAGGTGTCCACCATACTCACGCCGGCCTCGGCCGCCTTGACGATGGTGGCGGTACTCAATCCCGTGGTGGCGTGACAGTGCAGCGCGATCGGCAGATCGGTTGCATCGCGCATTTGGGTGATCAGATCAAAGGCGACATAAGGCTTCAGCAGCCCCGCCATGTCCTTAATACAGATGGAGTTGGCCCCCATCTCCTCCAGCCCCTTGGCCATGTCCAGCCAGTAGGCGGTGTTGTGGACCGGGCTCACTGTGTAGGAGATGGTACCCTGGGCGTGCTTGCCCACCTTAAGGGTCGCCTTGATGGCGGTTTCCAGGTTACGCAGGTCGTTCATGGCATCAAAGATGCGGAAGATGTCCACGCCGTTGGCCGCCGCACGCTCGACAAACCGCTCCACCACATCATCCGCATAATGCCGGTAGCCGAGTATATTCTGCGCCCTGAACAGCATCTGCTGCGGGGTGTTTGGCATCGCCTGCTTCAGCAGCCGCAGCCGTTCCCAGGGGTCCTCGCCCAGGAAACGGATACAGGAATCGAATGTGGCGCCACCCCAGGTCTCCAGCGACCAGAAGCCCACCTGGTCCAGTTTGGGCGCGATGGGCAGCATATCCTCAATCCGCAGTCGCGTGGCGAAGAGCGATTGATGGGCGTCGCGCAGAACGACGTCGGTTATGCCGAGCTTGGTGTTATTGGTCATAGGGTTTCGCTTAACTAGGCAGTGATGCGTAAAGGAGCAACCTTTCCGTATGGCGGTCGGGTTGCTGCTAGGATCTGTTTCGATACCGACTGATGGCTGCGGAGATCACCGCGACGATCTCCTCGCTCTCGTTGCCGGCTGTCGCAGATGCAGGTTGATGCCGCGGGTATCCGCGGGCACCGTCATCGGCGTAGGGTGCCGCCAGACGTGAAACTCCATTCATCGCCAGCACCAGGACAGTCAGGAAGAGAAACACACTCCCCATGCCCAGCAGCATGAGATTCACTCCTTCAACCAGCAGATCGGCAACGTGCATTTTGTCAGCCCCTTCGTCCCGCTTCTCTGTCCGTGGAGTTACAGAATGACGATTTAATATTAGCAGTGACTTAATTCGGGCTGCATTTCTAGGTGATACAGGGGCCGTTTGTCAAGTCTACGTGGAATATGTGGTTTTATAACCTGTTGATAATTAATGTGTATATCCTGAATGGATGTTATGTATTGATAAAACCAATGCTTTTTTTCAATGTATCTATGAGTTTTAAGAATGTCAAGACATTGCAATATGGCGGAAATATTGCGAATTTTTTTACACTGGTTTTCCGCACATTCCCTCCACTGTTCCGGGGTTGTTTGATAGTATGACCCGATTCGTTTCAACATCCAGCATACAGCAGACGGCAGCCAGGAAGCATGAACAGTATTACTCCCGTGGAGGGTTCGATATCGCCCCGGATCGTCCTCGGATCCACCTCCCCTTTCCGCCGCGCCCTGCTGGAGAAGCTCGGCCTCGTCTTTGAGGTTGATTCGCCCGAGATCGATGAGAGCCCGCTGGCTGATGAGACCCCGCAGCAACTGGTGACCCGTCTGGCCGGGGCCAAGGCGATGGCGGTGGCCAAACGGCATCCGCAGGCGCTGGTTATCGGCTCGGATCAGGTGGCCTGCATCGGACAACAGATCCTGGGCAAGCCGGGCACTCGTGACAACGCCCTCCGGCAGCTCGCCATGGCTTCGGGAAAACGCGTGACTTTTTACACCGGGCTCTGCCTGATCAACGGCACCACCGGTACGACACAGGTTGCCTGCGAACCCTTCCATGTCCATTTCCGGAACCTTGACCGGCAGCAGATCGAGCGTTATCTCGATGCGGAAACACCCTACAACTGCGCCGGCAGCTTCAAGTCGGAAGGATTGGGCATCGCCCTGTTTGAACGCATGGAGGGAGATGATCCGAATGCCCTTATCGGACTGCCGCTGATACGGCTGATCGCCTTCCTGGATGCCGAGGGGATCAAGGTCCCCTGAGCATGCCGTAATCACACCCTCTTATCGCTGGCAGCAGTTATGAACAGCCCTATACAGAGAAGCATCAGCAAGCAGCGACACGCCCTCGGCACACTGATCCGGCCTATCCTGGGGCGCATTGCCGGGGCCTGCGGCGCCGTCTGGCCCGATCGGGAGGCACTTGACGAGGTACTCGCGGCGCATGTCGCCGAGCTGCCCTACTGCGCCTATATCTATGCCCTGGGGACCGACGCGATCCAGTTGTCGGACAATATCAACGCCAGCGGCCGCCTTCCCGAGCATTTCGGACGCGACCGCTCCAGCCGCCCCTATCTCAACAGCGTCTACCCGGCGGTCGATTACAATCTCTCCGAGGCCTATATCAGCCTGCTTTCCGGCCGCCCCAGTATTACCGCCATACAACTGGTCAGGCGGGATGGGCGGGTGGTCGGGTTGCTCGGTGCCGACTTCGACCTGAGGGATCTGCCGCTGACCCAGCAGCTGTATGAGGAACCGGATCAATGGCGGCAGATGAAGGGGGACCCCTCGATCCGCGGGCTGCTGTTCCAGCAGACCCGGGTCAAGAGCGTGCTGGACAGCCATATCGATGAAGTCATGTCCATCATGGAGGAGCTGATCGCCCAGCGCGGTGTGTTTCACGGAAAGCTCCACTTCTCCAGCAGCCGGGCCACCCTGTGGCTGGTGGATGATCCCTATCGCTACCGCATCCTGGAGGTTGAGGACCTGATCGACCCGGATATCTGTCTGGCCTACCCGGTCCGTCCCTATTCATCCAGTGCTGTCTTGCCCCAGGACAGAATCAAACCGATCCTGGAGGGTTTCAAGAAATTGCGCCTGGCGGATGAGACGGTGTATCTGCGTTCCGGGTCCATCAATGTCTTTAACGGACTGGTCGGTCTCAATTTTTCCTGTGATGGTTCGCACTACATCCCCTGGAGTGAATTCCTCAATCCCGGCAGCGCCTTCTGGTCGGGTGACATCGGTTCGACCAATCGCCCGGCGGTGGATGCCTGATCCGGTGGGGTCAGGGATTCTCCCGGATCTCCCGCAACCGTTCCAGTATCTTTGTGGCGCGCTCTATGCGGGCGGCAACATCCTGCCGACCCATGTCCAGTTTTTCCGCCGACTCCCAAACGAAAACAGCCTGCTCGATCTGCTGATCACGGTAGAGCGCGTCACCATATACAATCAGTTTCGTCACCCGCTCATCGCGTAACCGGGTCACCTGTTCCAGCAACGCCCTGCCCTCGCCATCCTCCGGTACCAACTCAAGCAGCCGCTTCAGTGTGACAATGGAATCTGCGATGGCATCGTCGGCCAGTTGC
This sequence comes from Sedimenticola hydrogenitrophicus, assembly GCF_025175675.1. Lineage (GTDB taxonomy): Bacteria > Pseudomonadota > Gammaproteobacteria > Chromatiales > Chromatiaceae > Sedimenticola > Sedimenticola hydrogenitrophicus. The sequence goes on along the minus strand of NZ_JANIOA010000020.1, from coordinate 8,223 downwards.
GCCCGCGCCTGCTGCAGCAGGCGTTCACGCTGTTGTGCGGTGTCGCGTTTCTCCTGCACCGCCTGCTGTGTGCGTTCGGTGCGTTTTTGCGCGGCATGCGCCTGCTGGATCTTCCCCAGCAGATGCTTGCTCTCCCGGGTCGGCTTGATCTGTTCCGCCAGCGTGGTACAGGCCTCTGCCAGCGGTTGATCGAGGTGCAGCTGCACTGACCCGCAGGCGATCAACCCGGCCACTTTGGATTCCAGCAGGTTTTTCCAGAACAGCAGACGGGATTTGGTGATGTAGTTATTCGGATCGATCGCGGCCAGCTCCTCCAGATAGGGGATCTTCCGCTGCAGGGCGCGTGTCTCCTGGACCAGAATCCAGTCTTCCTTGTTGCGTTTTTGAATCTCCCAGTCACGTTTGATTTCCGATCGCAACTCGGCGATCTGAAGCGCCTCGGGATACTGTTTTATACCCTCATTCAGCAGCGCCAGCGCCTCATGCCACTGTTCCTGCTGGTGCAGGGCTCTGGCCTGGTTGATCAGCACCGACGGGGTTGCCGTCTTTGCCGCAGGGGGGGCTTTTGTTGAAATGGCGCTGCAGGCGGTGAGCAGAATCATGAATGGAAGAATCGATAAAATTCTCACGAAACCGCCTCCATCGGCAGTATTTTTTCCAGACTTTCCTGAAGCCGGGATTCGGCGATAAATGATTCGCTGTCGATGAGGTAAGTCGTGACTGACTGGCGGCGCCCCTTTACCTTGACGGTATCTTGCGGAATGGTTTTCACCAGAGACCCGATGCCCGGCTGTGCCAGGGTCGCTTTGGTTACCAGAATCTGCCCCGGGGTGCAGATGTCACAGATACGCGCCGTCAGGTTCACCGTATCACCCACCACCGTATATTGCATGCGCTCTACACTTCCCAGGTTCCCCGCCAGCATCTGCCCGCTGTTGATACCGATCTTGAACTGCACCAGCGGCAATCCCTGTTTTTCCCGCTGGTGATTGATACGGATGGCGATCTCCTGAATCAGCACACCGCAGGTGACGGCGTGCAGGCCATGCGACCCATCCGCTTCGGGCACGCCGAAGAGGATCATGATGCAGTCACCGATAAATTTATCCACCGTGCCGTTACAGCTGTCCGCGGCAATGGAAAAGTAGCTGAAATACTGATTCAGCAATCCCCCCACCTCCTGAGGTGACAGGTACTCCGACAATTCGGTAAAACCGACCACATCACAGAACAGGACGCTGCCCTCCTTGGTGATGCCGCCCAGTTCGCTGCCCTCAGGCCGGTTCAGTACCTGGTGCGCGATGGTGGGCGAAAGAAAACGTGAAAACGCCTGCTCCACCTCCCGCTTCTTCTCCATGCCATCGGCCATGCGTTGAAAGGCATCGAGCACCCGGCCAATCTCATCCTTGCGCCCGATGGTGATGGGGGTTCGGATGTCGCCACTGTCGATGGCCTCGCCCACCCTGACCAGCTGATAAATCGGTCGGCAGAGTCGATGAGACAGGGGAAAAGAGAGCAGCACGCCGATCAGTATCAGACTCATGGTGGTGGTGATGAGGGCGCCGGTCAGCGCGTTGAGCTGCTGTTTCAGTGGCCCCTGGTCGATGCTGACCACAGCGTAGCCGGTGGTGACATCCTTGAACTCGATACTGCTGAAAAACGAGACCGCATTGACATAAGGCGTACGCCAGGGCAACTGGCGTTTGCTATCGTCATGCTTCACCAGTGCCAGGATATCGCCAATCGGCGCGATGCCGGCACTCGCCTTGAGCACTCCGTTGAGATCAAACACCTGCATACCGATAATCAGGGCGTTCTTCTCCTGCTGACTGACCAGTACCTGGAGACTGAGATCGTCGCCAGCGAGTAGTGGTTCTCCGGCGGCAAAAGCCAACTGATCGACCACGACCCCGCCCAGAATATCATTCTGTTGGAGGTAGGTGGCGGTCTGTTGATTGATCAGAAACCAGCCGAGCGATCCCATCACCAGCGAAACGAAGCAGGCGATAACCACCGACCACTTTAGGGCAAGCGGCAGTGATGAGTTTTCAAGCCATCTGGTCAGGTTTTTCATTCTTGAGCGCCAGTGCGCGGTAAACCGGGGTTGAGCCAGCCGGGCAATATTAGCACGTCCGAGCAACCGAGATGGAGCCCCGTTTCCAGATACCCCTTGTTTTACTTCCGGTCGGCCAGCAGACCGATCAGATTGAACAGGCTGACAGTCAATTTGGCCGTGATCCCCCACAGCAGCTCGCCTTCATAACGCTGGAAATGAATCACCTGTACGCCGGCATCGCCCTTTCTCAATGTTCGCCAGCTCACCTGATGATTGGCCGGGTCCGCCAGCCAGGCGACCGGAATACTGAAAACCCGACTAACCTCACGGCTGTCCGGCACCAGAGGCACCGGCCAGTTGATCTCCGCCACCACCGGTGTCACCAGGTAATTGCTAATCGTGCGATAGGATTTCAAATTTCCCAGTATGGAGACATGGGCCGGATCCAGCCCGATCTCTTCCTGGGCCTCGCGCAGGGCGGCAGCGTGGGCATCCCGGTCGATCGCGTCCAGCTTCCCCCCCGGGAAGGCCACCTGCCCGCTGTGGCGGTCCCGCTCGTGTTCGGCACGCCGGATATAGAGCACCCGCCATCCATCGATATCCCTGAATAGCGGAATCAATACCGAGGCCGGTTCGGGCGGCGCGTTGAAGTAGCCGTCCGGATACTCTACTGGCTCGGGGAGTTGGTGCCCTTTGTCGGCAAGTATCCTGGAGATACTCGTGCAATCCAACTCGAACTGACTCATGCCGAATGATCCATCGCCGCCACTATCCCACCTAACAGTTTAACCCCCTTCTCGATTTTTGCCGTAGGACAATCAGCATAATTCAAACGGATGTGGTGGTTATATTTGCCGGTACTGGAGAACAGTTCTCCCGGTGCCACGCCGACACCCTGTTCCATCGCGGCCGTGGTCAGCGCCATGGAGTTGACCGTCTCCGGCAGCTCGACCCAGAGCAGGTATCCCCCCTGGGGATTGGAAACACGGGTGCCTTCGGGAAAATAGCGGGTAATCCACTCCAGCAGGTAATCCCGCCCTCTTTGGTACACCGCCCGAACCTTCTTCAGGTGGCGGTCATATCCGCCCCGGGAGATGAAGTCGGCCACTGCCAGTTGTGGCAGGGTGGCCGAGCTCATGCTAGAGATGTATTTCATGTGCATGACGCGGCTGGCGTAGCGCCCCGGCGCCACCCAGCCCACCCGCAGGCCCGGGGCCAGGGTCTTGGAGAAGGAGGAGCAGAGAATGACCCGGCCCGCTTTGTCGAACGATTTCAGGGTCCGCGGCCGTGGGGTTTCATAGCCCAGATCGCCATAGATATCATCTTCGATGAGCGGAATATCGAAGTGCGCCAGCAGCTCGACCAGCTTGGCCTTGCGATCATCCGGCATGGTGTATCCCAGCGGATTGTTGAAGGTGGGGGTGATGAGGCACGCCTTCACCGGCCACTGTTCCAGCGCCAGTTCCATCGCCTCCAGACTGATGCCCTGCTCCGGATGGGTTGGCAGTTCCAGCACTTTCAGGCCACACGCCTCAATCGCCTGCAGCGAACCATAAAAGCTCGGGGAATCGACAATCACAGTATCCCCCGGCTGGGTCAGTGCCCGCAGACTGCTGGCCAGCGCCTCCTGGCAACCCGAGGTGATGATCACCTCATCGGCGGAGAGATTACAGCCGGAGTCCACGGCAAGGCGGGTGATCTGCTTGCGCAGCTCATCACAGCCGAAAATATAGTCATAGGAGAGTCCTCTCAGCTCGCCGCGCCGCGTCAGGGCGGCGAGTGATCGCTGCAGCGGTTTCAGGGTGCCGAGCGAGAGATTGGGTACCGCCCGCCCTAGATAGAGCGCATCGGCGGTTTCCGTCTGGTAGAGCACATGGAACACCTTGGCCCAGGTGCTGGTCTCCTTGGGGCGTGCCGAGTAGGCCTGGGTCACCGGCAGATCGAGCAGGCGCTGCTGTTGCTGGGTTACGAAATGCCCCGACTTTGGCCGTACCTCGGTGATGCCCCGCTGTTCCAGCAGAAGATAGGCCTCCTGCACGGTGGAGATGCTCACACCCAACTGCCCGCTCAGATGGCGCACCGAGGGCAGCCGATCTCCCGTTTTATAGATTCCGCGGGCAATCTGTTCACTCAGCGTTTGCGCTACCTGTTCATATTTTTTCATATTAACCAGTACAGATGAGACCATTTGACGCCTTACAGATGGGTAAAACAGAAAACTGTAATGCTATAGATAATAGTATTGTGGATCTGTAATGGTTACAGAATAACGCATAAACTGTTTCTCATCAAACCACCAGGGGGGCAGTTCAATGGAAATCACCTTACGCAAGCTTATGGTTCAGCGGCAGACCAGCCGCCCCCGCTACCGGTGGAGTGAACTGATCACCCTCTGGTACCAGCGGCAACGGCAGCGCCGCGCACTGCTGCAGTTGAATGATCGCATGCTGAGCGATATCGGCATCAGTCGTTGCGATGCCGAACAGGAGGCGACCAAGCCCTTCTGGAAGGCGTGAGGCATTGCCGCCCGCCAACGGCGGGCGGTCCGACAACTGCCTCTTAGGGCGATCGGGTTACTGCTGTTTTGAAGTAACTACTCACGGGGTGATTGCCCTGCCCTGCCGGCCTCACACGATGGCTTGTTTCCTCTAATCCAGCCCCTTTTTCAGCGCCTGCCCAAACTCGCTTCGCTCAAACAAGGGCAGGCTTGAATCTGAAAAAGGGGCTGGATTCGAGGCGCCACCGAGATCGGCCAACAAGGCAGGCCAATCACTTACAGACCGGGTGATCAGTTACATTTTGAGACGGTGATCTGCATACCCTGCATGCGCAGGGCGACCATGACCGCCCGGGCCTGGGCTTGGTCAAGCTGTACCCGTTTCAGGCTTTTGAAGATGTTCAGCTGGTCCAGATAGAGCTGTTCGATCTGCGGTTCGCAGCCCAGGCCGCGCAGGACCAAGCCGATTGTTTCCGCCACCTGCATATAGCTGGAGTCGACAAAGTAGATGGCATTGCGTTCGGGGGCGTAGTGAACGCGATCCAGGCAGAGATTGAAGAAAATATTCGCCTCCCCCTCCGAGGCCGGCGAGCTCACCTTGCGGTGGCTTTTGCAGAGGGTCTTGGCGCAATTGGAGTCAACGGGGCCGATCATGGGATTTTTACTGGCTGTCTCTGGTGTTTGGGTGTGATTCCACACACCCGATAGTACGCCGGACCAGCGGACAGTGGCAACAGAAACGACGCCGGTGCCACGCCGGTAATCGCCTGAACACGCGACTGCTTGTGAGAGAGGATCTGACTACTCGCTTGCCGGGACGCCGCAGACCCATTGCATCCTCGGCTCCGTAAATGGTACATCCCTGTACCACGCCGCCTGGGGGCTTGCCGCCCCACCGGGCGGCAAGGGGCGCTCAGCGAATGGCCGGGTCGATCCCCAGGCCGGCACGACTGGAGACAAACGCGGCCGCGCCGGCGCCGATACGTCTGGCGAATCGTTCCAGCAAGTCCTCGGAGCGGGTATAATCGACCATGTTCTCGGCGCCTATCAGTTCACGCGCCACATAACTGCTGCTGCCCAGGCCATCGGCGAGGCCCAGTTTGATGCTCTCCTCTCCGGACCAGAAGAGTCCACTGAAGATATCGTCCTGCTCCTTCAGCCTTTCCCCACGGCCATCCTTTACCGCCTGAATAAACTGCCGGTGCACCTGATCCAGCATCTCCTGTACATGCTGTTTCTCTTCGGATTTCAGGGGGGAGAAGGGGTCGAGTATGCCTTTATGCTCACCGGCGGTCAGCAGCCGGCGCTCGACACCCAGCTTCTCCATCCCGCGTTCGAATCCGAAGGTGCTCATCAGTACACCGATCGAGCCGACGATACTGGCCTTGTCCACATAGATTTCGTCAGCCGCCACCGCGATATAGTAGCCACCCGAGGCGGCCATATCGGTAACGACCGCGTACACGGGTATTTTCGGGTGTTTCGCTTTGAGTCGCTTGATCTCGTCATTGATGTAGCCCGCCTGCACCGCACTGCCGCCCGGGCTGTTGATACGCAGAACCACCCCCTTGGTTTTCTTGTCCTTGTAGGCGGAGCGCAGGGCGGTCACCACGTTATCGGCACTGGCGTCGCTATCATCCGCAATCACGCCGTTTATTTCGACCAACGCCGTGTGCTCCTTGGCCGTCGTCATGGCGTCTCCGGTGAGCGAGTCCGGCAGCCAGAGCAGCAGCAGAATCACCAGATAGGCAAAGGTCAGCAGTTTAAAGAATATCCCCCAGCGCCGGGAGCGGCGCTGCTCAATGATGGAGGCCATGGCCAGTTTTTCCAGCAACTCGCGTTCCCAGCCATCCTTGCGTTTCACCCGCTCTTGTTCCAGATCGTCCATCTCTCTCGCTCTGTTATTGATTAGTCAGTTTTTTGTTATAGCCCGCGACTGCAGGAATAATCCAGCGCTGTGCGATGGCTCGCGTCCCGGGTCACTGATTCAGCCAGTCGGCCAATTCCCCTATATCGTCCAGGCAACCCAGCGGGTTGAAGCGGTTGAGACGATCCACCGTATGCACCCCGTAGCTCACCGCCAGTCCCTGAGTGCCGGCGTTGATGGCCATCTGCAGATCGTATTCGGTATCGCCGATCATCAGGGTATCCGCCGGCTCCACGCCCAGTTCATCCATGATCTGCAGCAACATTTCCGGGTGCGGCTTGGAAAAGGTCTCGTCGGCGCATCGGGTGGCATGGAACAACGGCCCCAGGCCGGTCTCATCCAACACCTTGTTCAGGCCCGGTCGCCCCTTCCCCGTGGCGACCGCCAGCAGATACTCCTGTTCCGCCAGCCGATTAAGCACCTCCATGGCGCGGGGAAAAAGCAGCGAGGGTGTGCTGTCCTCATTCAGGAAATAGTGGCGATAGCAATCGATGAAGCGCTCCTTGAATGGCTCGCTGGAGCCGGGGAACAGCATCTCCAGCGCCTCTTTCAGCCCCAACCCAATGATGTTCCTGATCTGCTCGTCAGGCGGGGTTTCGATCGCCATATCCCGGGTGGCGGCGCGGACACAGGAGACGATTCGCGCCTCCGAATCCATCAATGTGCCGTCCCAGTCAAATACCAGGAGTTTGAAGTTACGTGTCATGGGTTGTCCGGTACCACTTCAGTTCATGCACTCTTTGCCCGAAGCCGCTGCAACAGCTCCTCCAGCGCCGGTTCAAGCGGCGCCCTGAATACCTGATCCCGTTTCTCGTCGGGCCAGCGAAATTTCAATGTTTCGGCGTGCAGGAACAGGCGCTTCAGGCCCGCGGCCTTCATCTCCCGGTTGGCGCCGGCATCACCATATTTTTCATCACCCAGTATCGGCGTTCCCAGATGGGCCGCGTGAACCCTGATCTGATGGGTACGCCCGGTCATCAGCCTGGCCTCCACCAGCATTAGTTCGGTCATCCGTTCCATGACACTGAACCGGGTGACGGATTCCTTGCCGCGCGGATCGACCATCACCATCCGCTCCCCCCCCTGCAGGGTGTTCTTCAGGAGTGGTGCGTCAACCTCGATACGATCGCGCCCCCAGTGTCCCCGCACGAGCGCAATGTAACGCTTATCGATTCCATTGGAGCGCATAAGTTCATGCAGTGTTCGCAAGGCACTTCTGCGCTTTGCAATCAGCAGGCACCCCGATGTCTCGCGATCCAGTCGATGCACCAGTTCAAGCTCGCGCTCTTCGGGGCGCAGTTGGCGCAGTGCCTCGATGGCGCCAAAACTGAGGCCGCTGCCGCCATGCACGGCAACCCCTGACGGCTTATTCAGTACCAACAATCGCTTATCTTCGAAGATTATCGCCTTTTCGAGCCGATCCAGTTGGCGGCTGTCCACCCTCTCCTGGGTATCCCTTTCGGCCATGCGGACCGGGGGGATACGCACCTGATCACCTGTCCGCAGGCGATAATTCGCCTTGATGCGACCCTTGTTGACGCGCACTTCGCCGCGCCGCAGTATCCTGTAGACCAGGCTCCGGGGAACCCCCTTGAGATAGTTAATAAGGAAGTTGTCAATACGCTGCCCGTCATAACCCGATTCTATATTCAGGGTATGTACGGCACTGCTGATCGGCTGGGAGTAGGACATCGGGCGTATGATACCAGTTTCGGAAACGACACCAAGTAGTTGTTCAAGTAG
>NZ_JANIOA010000002.1 GCF_025175675.1 Sedimenticola hydrogenitrophicus | reverse complement strand
CGAGTTTGGGCAGGCGCTGAAAAAGGGGCCGGATTCGAGGATACAAGCCATCGTGTGAGGCCGGCAAGACAGGCCAATCACCCCGTGAGTAGTTACCCGTGTTCAATCTATCGACCGGCCGGTCGCTAAACTAAAATACCATCAGGCCTTTATACCGAACATTGCCATGCAAATCACGGACCCAATTTCCAACCCTCGGCTGTTTATCGAGCAGACCAAGGCCGATGCGCTCCAGCAGCTGAGGCCCGGGCAAGTGGTGCGTGCGGTGGTGGAGGCGCCGGTGGACAAAGGCGTCGCCCAGCTCAATATCGGCGGCATGAAATTGCCGGTCAAAACCAGCCTGCGGCTGGACGTCGGCCAGCAGCTGGTCCTGGCTGTGGTGAAGAGCGGCAGCGCGCCGGAATTGCGGGTTGTCAGGGAAACCACCCCTGCCATTACCCGCTCCCTGGCGCTGAAAGGCATCCTCCCCAGACAACTGCCGCTGATCCAGCTCCTTGATTCCCTGAAGTCCCTGGCATCATTGCCGCAGACACCGGCGAACGGTGCCGGCCCGGCATCGGCCGCCGCCAGGGAGCAGCCGCTGGCCAACCTGTTCCGGCACCTGTCGCAACAGATGACGACGGACAAGCCGGTGCGTTCCCCTCCCCTTGAACGCAACCTGCAACTACTGGTCGATGCCTTGCGCGGGCAACCCGGACAAGCCGTTCAGGGAAACAACGATAGCAGCACCGGCGTGCTGGCAAGGCAGATAGGCCGGCTGATCAATCCGTTGCTGCCCGGCGGCACGCCGGTCAGCGGAGAGACCATCCGCCAATCGCTGACAGAGTCCGGGCTGTTCCTGGAGGCCCATCTGCTCAACCGGCAGCCGACAGGCAATGACTTCAAGGAGCATCTGCTGCGGTTGCTGCAGACACTGCAATCGTTGCAGGTGGTCCACACCGGTGACCCCGCCGGCAAGGCAGCCGATACCGGCACCACCCTGCAACTCCTGGCGGCAAGACTGTTTGCCGAGCTGCAGCACCAGGCGGAGGGAGCGCTGGCCCGCGTACAGTTGCATCAGCTCGCCTCCCTGCCCCAGGATGAGAACAGCCACAAACAGCTTTGGCAGTTCGAGCTGCCCATCGCCCAACCCGAGGGGCATGACGAATTTCTCATCCAGTTTGAACGGGAAGCCAGACCGGCCGCGGAGACGGGGGATCGCTGGTCGGTGATGCTCAATTTCAATATTCCTCCCACCGGCCCGGTCCGCGCGCGGCTCAGTCTGACTGCAGACGAGATTTCGAGTCATTTCACCGCGGAGGATGCCGAAGCGGCGCGCCGGATTGAACAACTGCTGCCGACCCTGTACGAGGCGTTCTCCCGGGCGGGCCTGAAGGTCGGCAAAATCACCGCCGCGCAGGGGACGGCCGTCAGCCGGACGGATCAACCGGTCGCCCCGCTGCCGCTGCTGGATGAAAGGGCATGAGCGAAACCTACGACCAGACGCCCGATGTCGCGATCGCCCTGCTCTATGACGGCGAGAATACGCCGCGAATCACGGCCAAGGGGGAGGGAAAGCTGGCGGAACAGATATTTCTTCTGGCCCGGGAGCATGGGATTCCGTTGGAAAACGATCCCCAGCTGGCGGCCATTCTTTCGCAGATCCCACTCGGGGACGAGATCCCCGAATCGCTCTACCGGGCGATTGCCGAAGTCATCGCCTTCGCCTATCTGGTCTCCGGGAAGCGGCCGCCGGGATTCCGCGAGGAGTAGCTGGAAAGGTCGATCAGCGCGGCCCGCGCTGGTTGCGGTCGTCGCTCTCGTTCTGCTCCTGCTTGTCAACCGCCTTCTGTTCGGCCGAGCGGAAACGGTCCATCACCTTGCCCAGGGCCTGGGTACGCACGTGCTTCTGCTGCCACTGCTCCTTGCGGTTGACGCATTCGCTTTTGCTCGCCAGCACCACCCTTTCCTGCTCCTTGATGGCCCGATCCAGTTTTTCCAGAAACACCCGGTATTCCTGCATCTGCTTGGCCGACATGCCCTGGCGTGCGGTGGTCTCAAAGCGTTCCAGATACTCGCTGTGATAACGTTTCAGATCGCCCAGCTTCGCTTCCTGGTCGCGCACGCGGCGCTGGGAATCACCCAATTCACGCGCCGCGTCGTTCTCCCTGGTCTGGGCGACTCGCTGAACCGGTTGTAATCTTTTCGAGGGGACCATGCTTGTTCTTCTCCAGGCTGTCCGGACGCACCGGATCTGTTGTTATTAAGGTCTCACTAATCTGCAAGTTTCTCAAGAAAAGAGTGACGTCAACTCGGACAGGCTCTCTTCCCGGGAAACCGGTGTGTTCATGTTCTGGCGTAAAAACTGTTCCAGTTCGGGGATGGCGTCGATGGCCGCATCGATCCGCTCGTCACTCCCGCGTTCGTAGGCGCCCACATTGATAAGGTCCTGATTCTGGCGATACAGGGAGTAGAGATGTTTGAAGGCACGGGCCGCGTCCTGGTGATCCTTGTCGGTGATGTCGTTCATGGCACGGCTGATCGACGCCTCGATATCTATCGCCGGATAGTGTCCGCTCTCGGCCAGTCGCCGGGAAAGCACGATATGCCCATCCAGGATGGCACGGGCGGCATCGGCAATCGGATCATTCTGATCGTCGCCCTCGGCCAGCACGGTATAGAAGGCGGTGATGGAACCGCCGCCCTTGTCGCCGTTGCCGGCGCGCTCCACCAGTTGCGGCAGTTTGGCGAACACCGACGGGGGGTAGCCCTTGGTGGCCGGGGGTTCGTTGATCGCCAGGGCGATCTCCCGCTGCGCCTGGGCAAAGCGGGTCAGGGAGTCCATCAACAGCAGCACATGCTTGCCCTGATCGCGAAAATGTTCCGCGATACTGGTGGCCAGCATGGCCCCGTGCATGCGCCTGAGCGGGGTGTTGTCCGCCGGGACGGCCACCACCACGGCGCGGGCCATGCCCTCCTCGCCGAGAATATTTTCGACAAACTCCTTCACCTCGCGGCCACGCTCGCCAATCAGCCCGACCACGGTGATATCGGCATCGGTATACTTGGTCATCATCCCCAGCAGCACGCTCTTGCCGACACCGGAACCGGCGAACAGTCCCAGCCGCTGGCCGCGGCCGACGCTCAGCAGGGCGTTGATCGCGCGCACGCCCACATCCAGCGGTTTGCGGATTGGCGTCCTGGAGAGCGGGTTGAACACCTTGCCGGTCAGCGGCCGGCGCTCCACCGCATGCAGACGCCCCTTGCCGTCCAGCGGCCGCCCGGCCCCATCCAGCACACGCCCCAGCAGGTGATCGCCCACCACCGCCTCGCAAACCCGACCGGTGGGCACCACCCGCGCGTCCTGTTCCAGGCCCCGAATATCCCCTGTGGGCATCAGGTAGAGGCTTTCACCGGCAAAGCCCACCACCTCGGATTCGATACGCTCACCACTGCTGCTGATGACGTCACACTGGCCGCCGATGGCGGCGCGACAGCCCACCGCCTCCAGGGTCAGGCCGATCATGCGGGTAATCTTGCCCTCGACCACCAGCCCGCGGTCCTCGCCGACCCGCTGATGGCAGTGGCGCAGGCGCTCTTTCCAGATCCGGTTGCGGTCGGATTCCGGCAGGCTCATCGCTCCCGCCCCCCCGACAGTGATTCGTCGTCGTCACGCTCGCCCCCCATGATTCGGGCGATCATGGCGGTGAGTCGGGACTCCAGGGTGGCGTCAATCTGCGAGGTCTCGGTGACGACCCGGCAGCCGCCCCGCGCCAGGACCGGATCTTCAACCATCTTCCAGCTCTGTTCCCGGTCGCTCATGTCGTAGATCTCCCGTACCAGCCGGGCATCCTCCGGGTGCAGCTGCACCCGGATATTGCGTGACGAAACCGGCAGAATGGAGAGGGATTCCCGGACAATCCCGATGATGTGGCTCGGTTCCAGTTTGATTTCACGTCGCACCAGCTGACGTACCATGGCGATCACCAACTCGACCAGCTCCCGCTCCACCTGTTCATCGAGCTCCTGAAGCGGGCTCTCCAGGGTCTCCATCAACGACTCGATATTCCGCAGCACCTGGCCGATGCGCTGTTGCCCTTTCTCCAGCGCCTCTTTGTGGCCGTAGGCAAAACCCTCTTTTTTACCGAGTTCAAACCCCTCCTGATAGGCCTCTTTCTGCAGCTGCTCCAGCTGTTCGGCGGTCAGCATGGAGCCGGAAGAGCGCATCTTGACCACGCTCTTCTCCTCTTTCTGCCCCATGTTGGGGGGCAACCAGGTCTCGGCCTCACCGGCGTCGTTACCGGAAAGTACCTTAGATGAACTCTTCTCCACCGCCACCTCCAAGCATGATTTCTCCGGCATCCGCCAGACGGCGAGCGACAGTCAGGATCTCTTTCTGGGCCGCTTCCACGTCGCTCAGGCGTACCGGAGGCGCCGCCTCCAGATCGTCCCGCAGCATCTCGGCGGCACGTTTCGACATGTTCTTGAATATCTTCTCCTTGAGTCCCTCGTCCGCCCCACGCAGTGCCAGCAGCAGTTGATCGGAGGCGACCTCGCGCATCAGGGTCTGGATACCGCGGTCATCCACGTCGATCAGGTTATCGAACACAAACATGTTGTCCTGGATCTCCTGGGCGATTTCCGGATCGGCCCCGGCCACGTGTTCCATGATGTTACTCTCGATACTGCCTTCGATCAGGTTGAGGATATTGGCCGCGGTCTTGATGCCACCCAGGCTCGATGACTTGACATTGGAGGCGCCGGAAAACTGCTTCTCCAGGATCTCATCCAGCTCCTGCAACGCGGCGGGCTGGATGCCGTCCAGGGTGGCGATACGCATAACAATATCGGGCCTTACCCGCTCGGGAAATTCTGCCAGCACCTCGGCCGCCTGATCGGAATCGAGAAACGACAACACAATGGCGATAATCTGCGGATGCTCAAGCCGGATCAGCTCCGCCACCGAGCGCGGATCCATCCACTTCAGCTGCTCCAGCCCCTTGCTGTTGCGGCCTAGCAGGATGCGATCGATCACGCCACCCGCCTTGTCCTTGCCCAGGGCGTTGGTCAGGACGTTGCGGATATACTCATCCGAGTCCATACCCAGCGAGGTCTGACTGCGCAGGGTGTCGACGAACGAGTGCATCACCGTTTCCATTTTGCTGGTGCTGACATTGTTCATGTTGGCCATGGCCAGCCCCAACTCCTGAACCTCCTTGGGGCCCATGTGGGAGAGTATCGAGGCGGCATCCTTCTCGCCCAGCGCCAGCATCAGGATGGCTGCGCGCTCAACACCCGAAATTTTTGTCTCATCTACCGCCATCTTCCGCCACCCAGCTTCTCACTACCTGCGCAACGCGCTTGGGATCGTCCTGCACCATCTGACGTGCCGACTCCAGGGTATTCTCATATTTCTCCGGTCCCGGCAGCCGCATGGTGTCATCCGTGGAGTCCAGTGACCCCGCCGTTGCCGCGCCCTCCGCTCCACCGCCGGCACCTTGCGCCGCGGAGAGCTGATGCATGACCGGGGCCGCGGTCAATTTCTTCAGGGTGGGTCGCAGCACAAAGAAGATGAGGATCAGTACCAGTATGACACCACCGGCCTGTTTCGCCACATCCCATACCCAGGGCTCTTCCCAGATCGCCAGTTCCGGAAGCGGCTCGGGTGCCGCCGGCAGCATAAAGGCGGAGTTGATCACCTCAACGCTGTCGCCCCGTTGCGCACTGAAACCGATCGCCTCCTTTACCAGCCGGGTGATCCGACTGATCTCCTCCGGCGTCCGCTCCACCCGGGTGATCGCCCCATCATCGGTCACATTCACCAGGTCATCCACCACCACGGCCACCGAGAGACGACGCAATTTATTGCTGGCCAGCCGGGTGTGGCTGATGGTCTTGTCCAGTTCGTAATTCCGGGTTGCCCGCTTGCTGGTATTCAGCGGCGACCCGGCCGCCGCCTCACCCTCCCCGGCCCCCGCCACCTCCGGCGCCGTACCGGCCGCCGGCGGCTGATTGCTCAGCGCCCCCGGCACGCCCTGTACCGATGAGAGGCGGCTCGACTGCTCATTCAGCTGCTCACTGCGCAGCGCCGGGAGGTCGGGATTGAATCGCTCGGCAGTCTGTTCGGTGACGGTAAAGTCGACATCGGCACTCACCTGAGCGCGCACTCGGTCGACCCCCAGGATTGGGGCCAGTATCTCCTCCACACGCCGCTGGAAGTGCTTCTCCAGCTCCCTGGTGTATTCAAACTGACCGGAGGTGAGCATCATCTGGCGTGAGTCCATTTCACCACTCAACAGATTGCCCTTATGGTCCACCACCGTGATCCGGTCGGCGTCCAGCTCCGGCACACTGGAGGCCACCAGATGCACAATGGCCGCCACCTGGCCCTTGTCGAGGACCCGGCCGGAGTAGAGTTTCAGTACCACGGAAGCGCTCGGGTTGTTTCGCTTGCGCACGAATACGGACTGTTTTGGGGTAGCGAGATGGACCCGCGCCGATTCGATATTGGTCAGGGTACCGATGGTACGCGCCAGTTCGCCCTCCAATGCCCGATGGAAGCGCGCCGCCTCCAGTGCACGGCTGGTACCGAATCCGGTCTCCTGCTGGAGGATTTCATAGCCCATGCTGTTGCTGTGCGGCAAACCCTGTCCGGCAAGTTTCATCCGCGCCTCTTGCAGATTGCCGCTGGCGACCATCACCGCGCCGGTGGAGTCATTGATCTTGTAGGGGATGCCATTCTGTTCAAGCGCGGCCACCACCTCGGTGGCGTCCTTCGGTGCCAGCGAGCCATAGAGTACGCTGTAGCTTGGCGTCTGCGACCACAGAACCACCGCTATTCCCAGCGCCACACTGGCCGCGATACCGATCATCACCCCCAACTGGCGGACAATGGGGTTCTGCCCCAGACCGGCCGTCGGGAATGTTTGCGTCAAGGCATTTTCTTCATTGGCCACGGTTTTCACCCACGCTCAGTTTTTATCATTTACATTAATAAGATAACGTTATTTATTGTTTTAACTGTATTTAAATTGGCATGTTCATCACTTCTTTATAGGCATCGACCAGTTTGTTCCTGACCTGCAGCATGGTCTCGAAAGAGAGGCTGGACTTCTGTACGGCCACCATCACTTCCGCCAGATTTACATCTTCTTCGCCGAGTTCAAAGGCACGCTTCAGTTCTACGGCGTGCTGCTGGGTTTCGTTTACCTGATTGATTGACTGGCTCAGCAGATCACCAAAGCTGGCGCCGACAGGCTCCTCCGCCACCCTGGGTGTAGAGGCGGCCTGGGCCGACATGGTGCGCATCTGGGTCAGTATTTGATCAATATTTATCGTCGTCATGCTCTCTATTCCGTCAAAACCGCGTCACTGAATCGGATCTATGCAGAAAATGCACCAACATTACCTGGGGATGGCGACACCGGCCTCCCGCAGTCGCGCGATCTTGTAACGCAGCGTACGTTGACTGATACCCAGGCGCTCGGCGACCTCCTTTCGACTCCCCCGGTCTTCACGCAACGCATCCAGTATCATGCGCTCCTCCACGGAGCGCAGGTCGTCGCTCAGGCAGCCTTTCGCCTCCTGCTCGCTGATCTCGCGAACGGGTTGCGCGATGGCGATATCCATTTCGAAACAGAGGGCATCGGGCGATATTTCGCTACCATCACACAGAATCAGCGCCCGCTGCATTGCGTTATCCAGCTCCCTGACGTTACCCGGCCAGTTATGCTCCAGCAGTCGCTGCTCCGCCTCGGGGGAGAGTCGCGGTTCGGCGATCCGCTGTGACTGGCAGACCCGCCGCAGCAGAAAACGCGCCAGCGGCAGGATATCCCGCGGCCGCTCGCGCAGCGGCGCCAGGTGCAGGGGAAACACATTCAGACGGTAGAACAGGTCTTCCCGGAAACGGCCGGCAGCGACCTCTTCACGAAGATTTCGATTGGTGGTGGCCAATATTCTGACATTGAGGGGAATCACCTTGCGTCCGCCGAGGCGCTCGACCTCCCGCTCCTGCAATACCCGCAACAGCTTGGCCTGCAACGGCAGGCTCATTTCCGAAACCTCATCCAACAGCAGGGTGCCGTCCTGGGCCTGTTCGAATTTCCCCGGGGCCGAGTTGTAGGCGCCGGTGTAGGCCCCCTTCTCATAACCAAACAGCATCGCCTCCAGCATATTATCCGGTATGGCGGCGCAGTTGATGGCCACGAACGGGCCCTCACTGCAGAGGGACTGGCGATGAATATAGCGGGCAAACACCTCCTTACCGGTGCCGCTTTCGCCGCCGATGGAGACCGTTGCGCTGCTTCTGGCCACCCGTCCGGCAAGATTCAGCAGTTCGCGGGTGCGGATATCCTCGGCAATCACCTGTTCGCCCACGGGCCGAACCTGCTGAATACACGCCTTTACTTTCTCCATCAGCAGCGCCGGCTCAAACGGTTTGGCCAGGTAATCCGTGGCCCCGTTGCGCATCGCGGTCACGGCTTTTTCTATGTTGCCGAAAGCGGTCATCATCAGCACCGGCAGGCTGGGGAAACGGGTCTTGATCCTGGCCAGCAGTTCATGTCCGTCCATGGGCTGCATCTGCACATCGCTGATCACCAGACTGATCTGGTGTAAATCCAGCGCCTTGAGCGCGCTTTTCCCGTCGACCGCGGACACGACGCCATAGCCTGACAACTCCAGGGTATCGCACAGCGCATCACGCAGTGTTGCATCATCTTCAACAATTAGAACGGTTGCATCACTCATGCAGGACTCCTTACAGCGGTTTTGCAATGGCTCTCGTCTGCACATTCGGCCGCGGAAACCGGCTCCCCGGAATGAACGGACGACAGCGGCAACAGGATAGAAAAACAGGTGGTTTCGCCAGGAACGCTCTCGACCGTCAGTTTTCCCTGGTGACCCAGAACAACCGACTGCACAACGGCCAGGCCCAGGCCGGTGCCATCGGATCGGGTGGTAAAGAAGGGATCAAATATATGGGGCAGGTTTGCCGCCGTGATACCGGCACCGTTATCGGTAAACCGCAGCAGCAGGTTCTCCGCCTCAGGTTTGGCATGAATCTTCAGATTTATTGCGCCATCCTGCTGCAGGGCATTCAATGCGATATTCAGCAGGGCGCCGGACAAGGCTGCGGAATTGCCGTTGATCCAGACATCCGCGGCGGCCTCATAACGGCAGTCAAGGACGGCCCCATGCTCCTGACAGAGCGGCTCCAGATTCAAGACCAGCTCAGTCATCAGCTCGGCTACCGGCAGCGGAGTCAGCTCAAACGCCCCGCCCCGGGCGAAACCAAGCATATCGTTCACCTGACTCTCCATGTGATGCAGACGCTCGATGCTGCGAGTGGAGAAGCGCTCGCGCTGTCGCGGGGTCAGGTCGCCACGGGACAGGTGTGAGGTGTAGAGCAGCACCGAACTCAGTGGTGTGCGGATCTGATGGGCCAATTGCGCCGCCATCTCACCCATCACGCTGAGGCGTTGGCGGCGGGCAATTCGCTCCTGCAATTGGCGCGTTTCAGTAACATCCAGCAGCAGCAGGATCCGGCCGGGTTCAGGCGCCAGGGGACGTTGCGTTACCGAAACCAGGCGTCCCGATGAAAGCCACTGCTCATGCCCCCGCTGGCCCGGCTTGAAATGGCGCTGACGGATCCGCCGCCAGGCCGTGTCGAGGGCAATGCCCGGCAAGAGTTCGCTCGCCGCCGGATTGATCTGGGTGACCCGCCCTTCACCGTCCAGCACCACGACGGCCGCCGGCAGGGTTTCCAACAGATGGGTGAGTCGGTTGGCCAGGGACTCTTTCTCCGCCAGTTGCAGCAGGCGCTCACTGCGGGCTTCCGAAAGTTCTCTGGTGAGGCGTGCCACCTGGTGCTGCAACTGGTGGTATGAGGCGACCAGTTGACCCGACACCTGGTTAAAAACCTGGAAGGCATCTTCAAGCTGTTCACGTTGTGCAGTGTTCTGAGGTGCCATCGGCATGTTCCATATTTTGACGCTTGCGGGGGCAAAAAACGCCCTCCGCAATTAGTTAACAAAATACATGCCAATTTTATTTATTCTTTACAATCAATGAGTTGAATTTTATTTGGAGGGCGACGTCAAATACCCGTCGTTTCATGGGTGCGTTGAAGGCCGAATTTGCGCAACTTCTCGACCAGGGTGGTTCGGCGCATATTGAGCCGCTTGGCCGCATGGGCGACCACGCCATCGGACTCATCCAGTGCTTGGCGGATCAGATTCAGCTCCAGACTATTGAGGTGGCTCTTCAGGTCTATCCCTTCCAGCGGCAAGCGCGGCACACTCTCGACAACGCCGGGCTCTGCCCCCAACGTCGTGATCTCGGGGAGCTCGCCCGTGGATTCAGCCGTCGCCATCCCCACCCGGAACTTCTCCGGCAGTTCCTTAACGTCGACAACTCCGTAGGGATAGAGAATGGCCAGTCGTTCGATCAGGTTCGCCAGCTCCCGCACATTCCCTGGCCACTTGAACTGGGTCAACGCCATCACCGCTGCCGGCGTCAGACGCACCGATCCGCGCTTCTCCTTCTCGATCCGCGCCACCAGATCGTTGACCAGCACCGGGATGTCGTCCCGCCGTTCCCGCAACGGAGGCATTTCGATGGGGAATACATTGAGCCGATAGTAGAGGTCCTCGCGGAACCGGTTCTCCTTGATCGCCTCCTCCAGATTGCGGTGCGTGGCGGCGATGATCCTGACGTTGCACTGGACGGTTTTATTGCTGCCGACACGCTCGAATGAACGCTCTTGCAATACCCGCAGCAACTTGACCTGCATCGGCATGCTCATATCGCCGATCTCATCCAGGAACAGGGTACCGCCGTCGGCCATTTCAAAACGGCCTTGCCGGGCATTGATGGCACCGGTGAAGGCGCCCTTTTCATGGCCAAACAGCTCGCTTTCCAGGAGATCCGCCGGTATGGCGCCGCAGTTTACCGGGACGAAGGGCTTACCCCGACGCGAGGAGTTGTAGTGGAGTTTCCTAGCCACCACCTCTTTTCCCGTGCCGGACTCACCCAACACCAGGACCGTGGCCTCGGTGTCGGCCACCTGTTCGATCATTTTATTGATCTGCCGGGTTGCCCGGCTGTTACCCGAGAGACTGCGGAACAGTTCCAATGGCCTCTGGCCGCTGTTGCGCGTCCGGCAGTTCTCCTGAAACAGCTGTGCCTGATACAGCAGGCCGATCAACTCCTCATATTGGGTTGGGATGGGGAGCGCACCGAGGTAAGGTGATTCCGCCTGGGCACCGGGGACGGCTTCATCTTTGCTGAGCAGTTGCAGCAGCGCTATGTCGCTAGCATCCGCCTTGATCACATCGAGCAACAGCAGTTTCTCTTCGGCGGAGAAATCGGGGCCGAGCAGTACGGAGATGCACTTATCCTTCTCCCGATCGGCAAGCCGCTGTCTCAGCGAAGCCACATCACAGAGCATCTCCAGCTCATAATCAATAAAATGGAATATGGTCCGAAGGTAATCAAGCCGCTCCTGATTACGATCAAGCAGTAGCACGCAGCCGTTGTGCAACATTTCCAAGGCCTCTAACAGTTTACCCTTCATTGCCCAAATCCCTGGCCCTCGAGAAAAACACACTGTTTTGATAAATCCACATGAGGCAGGGAGTTAACCAGCTTATAAGGCAATTGTCAAAAAATTGTCGTCGATAGATCTGCTGACGCCGCATTGGATTAATGGATAAATATTGTAGTTTTTACAATAAATTATGACGTATTTTTAATTTACATATGCAGATAAGATATGTTATGCATTGTATATTATACTTATTTTACGTCAGTTCAACCGTTATCACGCGGATCATTCCGACCGTTTATCGGCCTTCTGCTGCGCAATCATGCGCCGATGCTGACGGAAAATGAGTTTTGCCAGAAGATCCTGGACCGGCTCATCCAGCACCTCAAAAGCAACCGTTACCCGGAATGACTCGGCAATACCGGCAACATCCGTCACCCGTGCGGGCAACCTGAGCGGCTGGGCAAGTCGGGAATCGATATAGAGCGAGAGCCAGAGCCGCCCCCCCAACTCCGGCAGGCGATCGGTACCACTGGTCCATGAGGCGCCGTTCAGCCAGAGTTCCACCGGCGTCGCAACCGCCGGGGATTGCTCCTGCCGCAACAGGTCGGAAACCATATCCAGCAGCAGGTCCAGTTTGGCCTCTACCCGGGCAAGATCCGCCACCATGCGATCCCCTGACTCGTCGCCGTGTTCGTGGTGAAGATCCTGCGAGAACAGCAGGGTGCGCAGCAGGCGTTCGTTTTTTTCATCCTCGGCAGGACGGTCGGATGCCACATCATCCGTCCGCGTCTCCCAGTTCAGCAGCATGGTACCCTGGAATGTCAGCCCCCTGGAATCATGATCAGCCTGTCGATTTCGCACGCTTCCCCCCATTGCCTTGAACCGCCTCAGTCCGCACAGAACAGCGTAAGAACCGGCCTGCAGCTAGTCTACACAGATTGGCTCGGCTTGACATCGCCTATCAGGCGGCTTAGAAAGAACCCTGACTTAATAATATAAAAGGCCCGACTTTTGAGTGACATCTCAACCGGTGTGCTGTTTGGCATACTCCTCGTCCTGATCCTGTTATCGGCTTTCTTTTCAGGATCGGAAACGGCCCTCATGACACTCAACCGCTACCGCCTGCGCCACCTCTCCAAGATCGGCCATCATGGCGCCGTCCGGGCGAGCAAATTGCTGGAGCGACCCGACAGACTGATCGGCCTGATTCTGCTGGGAAACAACTTTGTCAACATCATGGCCTCCTCACTGGCGACCGTAATCGCGCTGCGTCTCGGCGGCGAAGCGGCAATAGCCGCGGCCGCTTTTCTGCTCACCCTGGTGATCCTGATATTCGCCGAGGTCGCCCCGAAAACCCTGGCAGCGCTGAAACCGGAGCGGCTGGCGTTTCCGGCGGCCTTTGTCTATACCCCCCTGCTGAAACTGCTCTATCCGCTGGTCTGGGTGGTCAACAGCATCGCCAACATGATCCTGCGTTTTCTGAACGTCTCGCCGGAGGATATGGATGACCAATTCCTCAGCAAGGAGGAGTTGAGAACCGTGGTGATCGAAGCCGGCGCCATGATCCCCAAACGCCACCAGAAGATGCTCCTGAGCATCCTTGATCTGGAAAAAATGGTGGTGGAGGACATCATGATTCCCCGCAACGAGGTGGATGGCATCGATCTGGAAGAGCCGATCGAGGAGATCGTCAAACATCTGCAGAACAGCGCCTATACCCGCTTGCCGGTATTTGACGGCGGCATTGATTATATCGTCGGCACCATTCATGTCCGAAAGGCGATGCACGCCCTTACCCAAGGGGAACTGACCCACGAGGTGATACGGGAGATCTGTGACCCGGCCTATTTCATCCCCGAAGGCACCCCGCTGAACCGGCAGCTGATCAATTTCCAACGCAAGAAGCAGCGTATCGGCATGATTGTCGATGAGTACGGCGACCTGCTCGGCCTGGTCACCCTGGTGGATCTGCTGGAGGAGATTGTCGGTGAGTTCAGTACCGATCCGGCGGACAGTGTCCAGGAGGTTCAGCCCCAGGAAGACGGCAGCTTCCTGGTCTCCGGCAGCGCCAATGTCAAAGAGCTGGTGCGCACCTATCACTGGGATCTGCCGGTTGACGGCCCGCGGACGATCAGCGGCCTGATTATCGAGTATATGGAAACCATACCGGAACCGGGCACCAGCCTGTTGCTGGCCGGCTATCCGGTGGAGATCCTGCAGATCAAGGACAATATGGTGCGCATGGTCCGAATCCAGACACAAAAACACCCTTCCGAAGCCTGAATGACAAACCTGGCATCGCCTTCACCCAATCCCCTATGGACGCATGGCACTAAGTTAAGGCAGGAGTCCATTTTTTCGTCATTCCATCCTTAGGTCCGTAACCGGTGCATCCATGCACCACTTCTCCGGCGCAGGCCGGACAAAAGCGCGAAGCGCGTTGAACGACTGAAAGTCGGCCCGAAGGGTGAGCGAAGCGAATCATCCATGAATTCACCGCGGATGCGGGTTCTGGATGCCATCCTTAGGTCCGTAAACGGTGCATCCATGCACTACTCCTCCGGCATTCGCCGGGATGACGGGGGCTCTGGGCTTAACTTAGTGCCATTCCCCTATGGACGGATTCGCGATTGTACCGGGGTTTACTGAAAAACAGCCGGATTCGAATAACTTGTCAAGCACGACGGCGACTTACGTGATTTAATTCACATCAGCAACTTCAGTCTGCTTGTCGCCGGTCGCTAAGCAGTGTAGCCAACAGGTAGTTTTCACACCGACAATCTAAAGTAACAAAACGACTGCCATGCCCAAGTTGACCTTATGCTTTAAAGGACGCTTCATCGGACTGCACAATCTGAACGATGCGTCCGTGACCATTGGCCGGGCGCCGGATGCCGGCATCCGCATCGAGAGTCTGGCCGTTGCGGAGCGACACGCATTGCTGACCCTGGAACAGGAGCAGTGTCATGTTTCACCCATCGAACACCACGAGGTCCGGGTAAATCGCCGCCTGGTTGCAGAGCCGACTCTGCTGCGCCACGGCGACATTATCCAGATCGGCAAACATGAACTCATCTTCTCCGACGACACCACAGGCCTGAACCCCGTGCTGACGCAAAACGTGCACTCCCTCGCCCAGCCGCAAGGCAGACCGGACAAAGACACCCTGAACCAACTGATCAGCAGCATTGACACACTGCCCAGCGGAACCATTCAGATCCTGACTGGCCCGCATCTGGGAAAGATCATTCCGTTACAGCGCGGGCTGACCCGACTCGGGCTCACCGGCAATGAGTGCGCGGTCATTGCCCATCGTGACGACGGGTACTATATCTCCCATCTGGAGGGCGATACGCCGCCCCTGGTGAACAACCGCTCCATCGGAGACAGCAGCGTGCGTCTGCAGGAGGGTTATGAGATTCTACTGGGAGGCACCCGAATGCGCTTTCATGACCGGATTGAACAGTCTGCCGCCATCTAATTAACCGAGCCATCAACCACCGGTAACGCCATGATCACCACAGACCAGGATGAACGACGTAACTTTCAGCGCATACTGTTCGACGCCCCGGTAACCGTCCGCCTGGACGGCAGCCTGTTCCAGTGCAAGATGATCGACATCTCCCTGAACGGCGCCCTGCTGGAGAAGCCCCGGGACTTCAATGGAAAATCCGGACATACGGTATTCCTCAACATCCGTCTCGGTGAAGAGATCTCTATCGACATGGAGGCGCGGATCGCCCACCTGGAGGGGGTATACCTGGGGGTGCACTGCATCCATATCGACATGGAGAGCATCAGCCATCTGCGCCGGCTGGTGGAACTGAATCTGGGCGACACCGCGCTGCTGGAGCGGGAGCTCTCCGCGCTCGGTTAACCGCGACCGCGCCAGCCAGGGAACTCCTGACCTACGCACGGATCTTCTAACACCGAACCAGCCCGTAGGGCTCGCGCAAGAATAATTTCGCAGTACCGAGGGCGTAACTGGGCCACGCTGGCAAGGCACGCTTTGTAGGCAATGGCCGTTCCCTTGCCAAAAAGCGTAACGCCGCCAGCGGGGTCCAGTTGCGACCGAATACCGAAACTTATTTTTGCGCGAGCCCTTAGGATGCGGTGAGTGAAACGAACCGCATCAGGACGCTTGCACCGTTTCCAGCGATAGCTGGTGCGGTTCGCAAGCTCACCGGCACCCTACGCGGCTAATCATCCAAATCCGGTTAATTGGGAACCACGGATGAATACAGATCCACACAGATAGTAGAGACGTATTCTGAATCTGTGTTTATCTGTGTGAATCCGTGGTTCTCCAGCTTGGTAGGGTGGGCACGCTGTTTGTGCACACGTGGAAGGTGCTGTACGGTGCAAAAGGTGGGCACGGACTACGTGCCCACCCTACATCCGAAAGGTCGCCTTCTCCCGGCGCGAATTCAGAACAATGGTGTAATATGCCCTTCAGAAGAGATCCAGCACATCCGCCAGTCGATCAACGGCAGAGATCTCGATCCCCTCGATGGCTTTTTTCGGCGCATTGGCGCGCGGCACGATGGCCCGCCTGAATCCGTGCTTGGCCGCCTCGCGCAGCCGCTCCACCCCGTTCGGCACCGGGCGGATTTCGCCCGCCAGCCCCACCTCGCCGAACGCCACCAGTTCCCGGGGCACCACGCGATCGCGGAAACTGGAGAGCACCGACAGCAGCAGCGGCAGGTCGGAGGCGGTTTCCGTGATCCGCACCCCCCCGACCACATTGACATAGACATCCTGGTCGAACATGGCAATACCGGTATGGCGATGCAGCACCGCCAGCAGCATGGAGAGCCGATTCTGCTCCAGCCCCAGGGTGACGCGGCGCGGATTGGCGAGCGGACTCTCATCCACCAGCGCCTGCACCTCCACCAGCAGCGGCCGACTCCCCTCCCGGGTCACCAGGATCACGCTGCCGGGGACAGCCTCTCCATGACGCGAAAGAAAGATGGCGGAGGGGTTGTTCACCTCACGCAGCCCGCGGTCGGTCATGGCGAACACACCCAGCTCATTGACCGCACCGAAACGGTTTTTGATGGTGCGGATGAGGCGGAACTGACTACCGGACTCGCCCTCGAAATAGAGCACCGTATCCACCATATGCTCCAGCACCCGCGGCCCGGCCAACGCGCCCTCCTTGGTCACATGACCCACCAGGAACACCGTGGTGCCGCTCTGTTTGGCAAAGCGCACCAGTTGGGCCGCGGACTCCCTCACCTGGGCGACCGAGCCCGGGGCGGACTGCAACTGTTCGGTGTACAGGGTCTGGATCGAATCCACCACCATCACCGCCGGCCCCTCCTGCCGCGCCAGGGCGATGACCCGCTCGACCCCGGTCTCGGCCAGCAAGCGGATTCCGTCACTCTGCAGACCTAGTCGCCGGGCTCGCAGACTGATCTGCTCCGGCGACTCTTCGCCGCTGACATAGAGGGTTTTGAGCCGACCCGAGAGCTGTGCCATGGTCTGGATCAGCAGGGTCGATTTGCCGATCCCGGGGTCACCGCCGATCAGCACCACCGAACCGCCCACCAGCCCGCCGCCGAGGACCCGGTCCAGCTCCGCCAGTCCGGTCGCCTCGCCGTTGCGCTGTTCCGGTGAAACGTCGGCCAGATTGCGGATCAGATTCTGATTGGCCTCGCCGGCATAGCCGGCGAAGCGGGAGCCGGCCGCGGGTGCGGATGGCGCGACCGACTCCTGCAAGGTGTTCCAGCCCTTACAGTCGGCACACTGCCCGGCCCATTTTTGAAACTGACCGCCGCAGTCGCTGCAGATGTAGATCGATTTACCGCTTTTCCTGCCGCTTATGCCCGCCATCCGTCATCCCTGTCCATTGATCTCTTCAATTCGTACCCGCTGGGTCACCCCGCAGAACAGCTCGTAGGCGATGGTGCCGGCCCGAGCGGCAATCTCCTCCGCCGGCAGCCCCTGCCCCCAAAGGATCGCCGGATCCCCCACCCGGGCTTGCGGCTGGCTGCGCAGATCGACATTCAGCATGTCCATGGAGACGCGGCCGATCAGCGGCACCCGCCGGCCGTTCAGCAGCAGCGGGGTTCCGGACGGAGCGTGCCGTGGATAGCCGTCACCATAGCCGGCGGCCACCACCCCCACCGGCATATCCTCCGGGCAGACCCAGCTGCCGCCATAGCCGATCGGGCTCCCCTTGGGGAAGTGATTCACCGCGATCAGCCGGCTCTGCAGGGTCATCACCGGCCGCAGGCCGATCTGCTCCCCGCTCTGCCCCAGCATCGACGAGGCACCATAGAGCATGATGCCGGGCCGGATCCACTCCGCACGGGCCTCGGGCCAGCCGATGATTCCGGCGGAGTTGGCGATGGAACGGGGGGCCTCAAACTGTCGGCAAAGCTGGCGGAAGGTGGAGAGCTGTGCGGGGGTGGCCGGGTCGTCGGGATCATCGGCCGAGGCGAGATGGGTCATCAGGCCCACCCCGCCAGCGACCATGGGGTTGTCCCGCAGTGCCTGCCAGGCCGCCGCCACAGCCGCCGGCTGGAAACCCAGCCGGTGCATGCCGCTGTCCACTTTCAGCCAGCAGGCAACGGGCCGAGTCAACGGCCGCTGACGCAGAATCTCCAGCTGCTCCGACTGCATCACCGCCACTTCCAGGCGGTAATGCGCTGCGGCATCCAGCTCCGCGGCGTCAAAGAAACCTTCCAGTACCAGCAGCGGCCGGTCGATCCCGGCCTGACGCAGTTGCACCGCCTCGTCGACCCGGGCCACCGCCAGGGCATCGGCGCCCGCGAGAAAGGGCGCCACCCGCAACATCCCGTGCCCGTAAGCATTTGCCTTGATCACCGCATAGACGCGGCTGCCCGGGGCGAAGGCCCTGGCCTGCTGCAGATTATGCCCGAGGGCGGAGAGATCGATGCGTGCCGTGGGTCCCATCAGTAGCCGGGGTCGCCGTAGACATCGTGGGCATAGTTTTCAAACTTGGTGTATTCGCCCAGGAAGGTGAGGCGGATGCTGCCGATCGGTCCATTTCGCTGCTTACCGATAATAATCTCCGCTATGCCCTTGTCCGGACTGTCTTCATGATAGACCTCGTCCCGATAGATGAAGACCACCAGATCCGCATCCTGCTCGATGGCGCCCGATTCACGCAGGTCCGACATGATGGGACGCTTGTTGGTGCGCTGCTCCAGGCTGCGGTTGAGCTGGGACAGCGCAATCACCGGCACGTTCAGCTCCTTGGCCAGGGCCTTCAGCGAGCGGGAGATGGTGGAGATCTCATTGGTGCGGTTATCGCTCAGGCCGGGCACCTGCATCAGCTGCAGATAATCCAGCATGATCAGCCCCAGTTCGCCATGCTCGCGCATCAGCCGCCGGGCGCGGGCACGCACCTCCAGGGGGCTCAGCGCCGGGGTGTCATCGATATAGAACTTGGTTTCGGCCAGCATGCTCACGGCCGAGGTTAGCCGGGGCCACTCGTCATCCTCCAGCTTGCCGGTACGCACCCGGGTCTGGTTGATGCGTCCCAGAGAGGACATCATACGCATCGCCAGCGACTCACCCGGCATCTCCATACTGAAGACGGCCACCGGCTTGCCGCTTAGCAGCGCGACGTTTTCGGCCACATTCATGGCGAAGGTGGTCTTACCCATGGAGGGTCTGCCCGCCACGATCACCAGATCCGCCGGCTGCAGCCCGGAGATCATCTTGTCAAGATCGGCAAAACCGGTACTGAGGCCGGTGATCGGCTGGTCCTGGGAAAACAGGGTCTCGATCTTGTCCACCGCCTGGGTCAGCAGCGTCTTGATCCCCACGAATCCGCCCTTGCCCTTGGCGCCCTGCTCGGCGATCTTGAACACTTGGCTCTCGGCGGCATCCAGCAATTCGGAACTGTCACGCCCTTCCGGATGAAACCCGCTGTCGGCGATTTCCGTTCCGACGCGGATCAGCTGACGCATCACCGAGCGCTCGCGAACGATATCGGCATAGGCGCGGATGTTGGCGGCACTGGGGGTATCCTTGGCGAGCCTGCCCAGATAGGCGAGCCCGCCGGCGTTCTCCAGATTGCCGTTCCGGCCAAGCTCCTCGGAGAGGGTAATGACATCAAACGGCCGCTGCCGGTCGGCCAGCACCTCGATGGCGCGAAATAGCAGCTGGTGTTCACGCCGATAAAAATCGCTCTCGACCACCCGGTCGGCCACCTGGTCCCAGGCCTGGTTATCCAGCATCAGGCCGCCCAGCACAGACTGCTCGGCCTGCACCGAGTGCGGCGGCACCCGCAACTGATCGGTCATGCCACTCTCATCGGGCATTTCGGAGGGGAAAACAGAATTCTGCATGCTTCTCTGACAGGCTGGCTTCGATAGGGCCAAAGGATACGGCAAAAAGTGGTCGCCTGGAATTCTTCTGCGGTTATTTTAACCGGCTAGTAACTACTCACGGGGTGATTGGCCTGCCTCGCCGGCCTCACACGATGGCTTGTTTCCTCGAATCCGGTCCCAAACAATAACGCCGGGGTCGACAGCGTCGACTCCGGCGTTATGCTTTCACCCTGGAACGCCTGATCAGGCGACTTCGGGCGTGATCACAACCTTGAGGGTGGCATCCACATCGGTGTGCAGGTGAATCTGCACATCGAATTCGCCGGTGTGGTGGAACGGACCTTCCGGCAGGCGCACTTCGCGCTTCTCCAGCTCACCACCGGCGGCAACCGTAGCCTCGGCGATATCCGCGGTACCCACTGAACCGAACAGACGACCCTCATCGCCCGCCTTGCGCTCGATGGTCACCGTCAGGGTTTCCAGCGTCGCCTTGCGTGCCTCGGCAGCGGCCAGTGCCTCTGCCGCCTGCTTCTCCAGCTCGGCCCGACGCGCCTCGAATTCGGCCACGTTGCCCTTGGTGGCGGTAATGGCCTTGCCGGTGGGGATCAGGAAGTTACGGCCGTAACCGGACTTCACATTGACCTTCTCACCCAGACCACCCAGGTTGTCTACTTTCTCTAACAGAATAACTTCCATCGTTATTTCCCCTGTAACAGGTATTAAATCTTCAGCTCGCCTTTCCTGGACCACGGGGGCCAAGGCGTGCCCTGAAATCAAACCATGCGTCTGCTATTCCAATCGTTGCCAATACGATGACCGTATGCGGCAAGGCAAATAGCAGCAGCAGATATAGGCCAATCAACCAACCACTGCTTGAACCCAGCTTCCCGATAATCCCGTGCGCCAGCGCCAGTCCCTGGATGAACCAGGCCACCACCACCAGGATGAGCGCATACTCCACCAGCGAGACTCCGGTTCCGCTCTGCAGCCACATCAGCAGAACAACCAGGAGCAGCACTATCGACAGCCACCGGGGCAACCGCAGCTGATGAAACTCGCTACGAAATCCGCCCGGGTTATACAGCAACGCCTGCCACCAGCGCGCCAGCATGAGGGAGACTGCCAGCTGCAGAAAAAAGCCCGCAGCCACGATTCCCGGCATCCAGCTTGCCATCAACGAGACCAGTGTCGCCTGCTGACTGCTCTCCACCAGTTGCACATCGGCCAGCGAGGCGACAAACGGGGTCAGTATCTCACTCCACTCGGCAACGGGGTCGGCGGACTGCATAAACTGCCCACCGAGCATCACCAGCCCCAGCACCAGGCCCGCCACAATGGCGAGGGCCAGCGACCGGCTGGATCTGAGCACCGCGGCCAGCAGCCAGATCGGCAGCCACATCAGCATCAGAAATCCGACCGCCAGATTGACCCCACCCAGCGCCAGCAGGGCGATAACGCCGCTGAAAGCGGTGGCCAGGCCCATTATCAGGGCTCCGGATACCGGCCCTTTCCGCAAGGTGACCAGCGCCACGACGGAAGTGCTGAGTATACTTGTCGGCGGCAGTAGCAGTGACAGGGCCGCCAACAGGATGGTCAACATCACCGCCTGAGGTACACCCCGCATCACAAAGGATGCTAAAGCCTGCATTTACTCCCTTCCGACAATTCAAACAGTGCCCGCATCCGTTCAACCGGCAAACGGGGCGGGCGAAAGACAGCCTTAATGGCTGTCGGTGTACGGCAGCAGCGCCAGATAACGGGCGCGTTTGATGGCCGTCGCCAGCTGACGCTGGTATTTGGCCTTGGTGCCGGTGATACGGCTTGGCACGATCTTGCCGGTTTCGCTGACATAGGCCTTCAGCAGGTTGAGATCCTTGTAATCGATCTCGGTGATCCCTTCAGCGGTAAAACGGCAGTATCTTCTGCGACGAAAAAAGCGTGACATATCTATCTCTCTATTCAATTCATTCGAGCTGACCGCCGCTGCTCACGGACGGCCGGAAAACTCCGCAACCCTTGCCCGGTCAGGCGGATGCGGCGGCCTCATTAGCGTCGTCATCCTCGTCGTCACCATCATCGGCAGATGAGTCGTCCGAGGAGGATCTGGCGTCTTCGCGATCATCCGGCGCTTTCACCAGCGGCGAGGCCTCGGTGATGGCGTTGTCGCACTTGATGATCATATTGCGCAGCACGGCGTCATTGTAGCGGAACGCGCTCTCGAGCTCTTCGAGGGCAGCGGCACTGCTCTCGATGTTCATGAGCACGTAGTGGGCCTTGTGCAGTTTTTGAATAGGATAGGCGAGCTGACGGCGCCCCCAATCTTCCAGACGGTGAATATGGCCGCCATCTGTCTCGATCAGTGCACGATAACGCTCGATCATGCCGGAAACCTGGTCGCTCTGGTCCGGATGAACCATGAACACAACTTCGTAGTGTCTCATTATTTCCCCTTTCGGATCATTGAGCCTCCCACGCTATTATGGTGAGGCAAGGAGTAAAGCGCGGAGATACCTCCACGCCAGGAAACCGCGGATTCTACATCGCCGACCGGAGACATGCAATAAGCGGGGAGATTTCCCGGCAATTCTAAACGGGACCTGGGAGAACCACGGATTCACACAGATAAACACAGATCGTAACTACTCACCCCCCCGGCATCTCGCATGCCTGCCGACAGCACCCACGGGGAGCACCATGACCTATTTTTTGGGGTAGGATGCTGGTGAGCTTGCGAACCGCATCATTTGCTCGTTGCCGGACCGATGCGGTTCGTTTTACTCACCGCATCCTACGGGTTGTAGTTTTGCGAGTGGAGCTCAGCAAAACCGCACTGGATACCCGCCTGCACGGGCATGACGGGGTGAGCAGTTACTACAGATTTAGAATCCCTATCTACTATCCGTGTAAATCCGTGTTCATCCGTGGTTCCTTATCAACCGGACCGGGATAACTAATCCGCTTTTGAAAGCCATATTTAGAATTGCGGGACATTGCCGGGTCAGCGACCAGCCGCCGACCGGCAGTGCAGCGACTCAACCCCGTTGCCTGACCGCCTCAAACAGGCAGATGCCCGCCGCCACCGACACATTC
Organism: Sedimenticola hydrogenitrophicus; assembly: GCF_025175675.1. Lineage (GTDB taxonomy): Bacteria > Pseudomonadota > Gammaproteobacteria > Chromatiales > Chromatiaceae > Sedimenticola > Sedimenticola hydrogenitrophicus. The sequence goes on along the minus strand of NZ_JANIOA010000002.1, from coordinate 189,416 downwards.
AGGCTCTCGACGACACCGGCCATCGGCAGCTTCACCAGGAGGTCACAGGATTCACGGGTCAGCCGGCGCATGCCCTTCTCCTCCCCCCCCATCACGATACCCAACGGCCCCTTCAGATCGGCCGCATAGAGCGAGGTCCCGGCCTCCCCCGCCGTGCCCACCAGCCAGATGCCGTACTCGGACTGCAGCCCTTTCAGGGTCCGCGCCAGATTGGTCACCTGAATGAACGGGACGGTTTCCGCCGCGCCACTGGCCACCTTGCAGGCCGTCGGCGTCAGCCCCACCGAGCGATCCTTGGGCGCAATCACCGCCTGGATGCCGGTCGCATCGGCGCTGCGCAGACAGGCCCCCAGGTTGTGTGGGTCCTGCACCCCGTCGAGAATCAACAGAAACGGGGGAACATCCAGCCTGGCGAGCAGTTCCTCCAGGGCCTTCTCATCCAGCGCGGCGGGCACCTGGGTACGCGCCGCGACCCCCTGATGATTGGAACCCACGGTCAGCTCGTCCAGCTGCTCCCTGTCTACATAGCGGACCGGGACGCCGGATTCCCGGGCCAGGACGATCACTTCACGGACCCGCCGGTCCTGTTTACGCGCCCCCTCGATCCAGATCTCCAATAGCGATCCCGCACCGTGCTTCAGTGCCGTTCTGACACTGTGCAGCCCGGCAACCAACTGACTGTCACTCATCTACAACCTCTGTTTGATCCGCTGCCGACACCCATAGCCCACCCCGGATAGGACGGAACCCGCTATTCGGCCTTCGGTTTTCCACGCCGCCGCGCGGACCTCCGCTTCTTTCCGGGCGCCTGGGCGTCCGCTTTCCCGCTGGCGGGCTTTTCACCCTTCGCCGCCGGCGCCGTGCTGGGGCCTTGGGCCTTTTTCCGTCGGGTTTTCCCGGAATCCTCCCGGGAGCCGCTGCCGTCCGCCGGCGCCGCGGGCTCTTTTTTCCTGCGTCGGGATTTTGCCTTGGCGCTCATCGCCTCCAGCAGGATAAAGTCGATCTTGCGCTCATCCAGGTTGACGGCGGCCACCTTGATTTTTACCTGGTCTCCGAGACGGTAGACCATGCCGGAGCGTTCGCCGGTGAGCCGGTGTCCGACCGGGTCAAAATGGTAATAGTCGTTATCCAGCGCCGTGATATGCACCAGGCCATCCACATAGATCTCGTCCAGTTCGACGAAGATGCCGAACGAGGTGACCGAGGTGATGATGCCGACAAACTCCTCGCCGATCTTGTCCATCATGTATTCGCACTTGAGCCAGGAGGTGACATCCCGGGTCGCTTCGTCCGCGCGCCGTTCCGTGGCCGAACAGTGTTCACCCAACCCCTGCAGTTCGGTCTGCGTATAATCGAAATCCTCCAGTGTCCCGCCCTTCAGCAAATGGCGGATGGCCCGGTGGACGATCAGGTCGGGGTAGCGCCGGATGGGCGAGGTGAAGTGGGCATAGGCGGCGAAGGAGAGCCCGAAATGGCCCTGGTTTTCCGCGCTGTAGACCGCCTGCGACAGCGAGCGCAGCAGCACGGTCTGGATCAGGTGCGAATCGGGGCGACCACGCACCTCGGACAGGAGATCCGCGTAGTCACTGGTTTGCGGTTTCACGCCGCCGGGCAGCCGCAGCCCGAGTTCGCCGAGAAACTCCTTCAGATCCAGCAGTTTCTCCGCCTGTGGACCATCATGATTACGATACAGCGCAGGCAGTTTCTTACGCAGCAGAAACCGCGCGGCCGCCACATTGGCCGCCAGCATGCACTCTTCGATCAGCCGGTGGGCGTCATTGCGCTGCACCGGGATAATCCGCTCCACCTTGTGCTCCGCATTGAACAGGATGCGGGTCTCCGTGGTATCGAAGTCGATGGCACCGAGGGCACTGCGGGCATCCCGCAACACCTGGAACAGCGCGTACAGCTGATGCAGATGGGGGAGCAGATCGGCATGGGTGGCACACAACCCGGGCTCGCCCTCGATCAGCATATCCGCCACCTGGTCGTAGGTCAGGCGCGCCTGGGAACGCATCACCGCCTCATAGAAGCGTGACCGGGTCACCACCCCTTCCTGGTTGACATAGAGCTCGCAGGTCATGCACAGGCGATCGACCGCCGGATTGAGGGAACAGAGGCCGTTGGAGAGTACCTCGGGGAGCATCGGTATCACCCGCTCGGGGAAATAGACCGAGTTGCCACGGGATTTCGCCTCCCGGTCGAGGGCGCTGCCCGGCTGCACATAACTGGAGACATCGGCGATACAGACCAACAGGCGCCACCCCTTGGGCTTTGCCTCGCAATAGACCGCGTCGTCGAAATCCCGTGCATCCGCGCCATCGATGGTGACCAGCGGCAGATGGCGCAGATCGACCCGCCCCTGCTTGGCCTCCTCCTCCACCTCGCGCCCCAGATGGGCGATCTCCTGCTGCACCTCGTCCGGCCACTCCAGCGGCAGTTGATGGGTCCAGATCGCCACATCGGTCTCCATGCCGGGGGCCATGTGCTCGCCCAGTACATCCTTGATCCGGCCGATGGGCTGCACGTGCTTGTTCGGCTGCTGGACGATCTCGGCCACCACCATCTGGCCGTGGGTGGCGCCGTTGAAATCGTCCTCGGGTATCACGATATCCTGGTGCAGCCGCTTGCTGTCCGGTACCACAAAGCCCACACCCCGGTCCATGTAGAGGCGGCCGACCACCAACTGGTTGCCGCGCTCCAGCACCTCGACCACTGCCGCCTCCTTGCGACCGCGCCGGTCCAGCCCCACCACCCGGACCACGGCCCGGTCGTTGTGCAGCAGCTGGCGCATCTGGCGCGGCGATACGAACAGGTCGTCGCCACCCTCATCCGGACGCAGAAAGCCGAAACCATCGGGATGACCGATCACCCGACCGGCGATCAGATCCTTACTGTTGACGATGCAGAGCGCGCCGTTGCGGTTGCGGACCAACTGACCGTCGCGCTCCATGGCATTCAGCCGCCGGCGCAACGCCTCCAGATCTTCCTCGCCCTGAAGCGCGAGTTGCGCGGCCAGCTCCTGCTGAGCCATGGGCGCCCCGGCAGACTCGAGGTGCTGCAGGATGAACTCGCGACTGGGTATCGGATTGGCGTATTTTTTCGCCTCCCGGATAAGATGCGGATCCGCATTTTTTGCTGTTTTGTTACCTGAACTTCTGCTCAAAGGATATTCCCTAAATTTTGTTTAATTGAAATGCTATTGTACCGTTGACAAGGGTTAAATGTCGCTGTAAAGTTCGCGGCCTCTGGAATGTGAGCGCATTCAACGGCGACCAGACCGGAAAAGCCGAGGTGGTGAAATTGGTAGACACGCTAGCTTCAGGTGCTAGTGGGGGAAACCCCGTGGAGGTTCAAGTCCTCTCCTCGGCACCAAATATGAAAACCCCTGACATTTTAATATGCCAGGGGTTTTTTATTTCCCTCGCAAAACACGCTCCGCACCTCGCACCTGACCGTTCCTTTCGCACAACGCCATGAGTAGGCCGAGAACGAAGCGAGATGGGATACTTTACTTTGCAGTGGTATTCGGCAACCGCTCCATTATGGCGCGGGCTCACCGCCTTGAGTCTTTGCGGTCATCGGTTGCAACCGGTAACCCTCCCGTTTGGCAATGCCCTGCAATGCCTCGATAGACACATCCGCCGGCGCCTCCACCTCCGCATAGGCGCGCTTGTACAAGACGTAGCATCGGACACCCGGCAGCCGGCTCAGAGCGCCGCGCAGGCGCTCGGCGCAATAGATGCTTTTCAGCCCGTGGACACGGAATTCCCGCCTGATTGTTTGTTCATGAACCATTAGCCGTTACGCCAGGAACTGCTCCCGCAGGATGCGCTCCTCCAGATGGTGCTCGGGATCGAACAGCAAGGTGATCGGGCTGTCGACCGCCTCCTGGACCGTGACCCGGCGCACGTCGCGCACCTCGTGAAAATCGGCCACCGCGCTTACCGGCCGCTTGTAGGGCTCCAGTACCTCGAACTCGATGCACGCAGCGCGTGGCAGCAAGGCGCCGCGCCAGCGGCGCGGCCGGAAGGGGGATACCGGGGTGAGCGCCAGCACGCCCGCGTCCATCGGCAGGATCGGGCCGTGGGCGGACAGGTTGTAGGCCGTGCTGCCCGCCGGGGTGGCCACCAGTGCGCCGTCGCAGGCCAGCGGATCGAGACGCACCACGCCATCAACCTTGATGCGCAGGGAGGCCGCCTGGCGGCTCTCGCGCAGCAACGACACCTCGTTGATGGCCAAGGCGATGACAATTTCGCCCTCGGCGGTCTCGGCACGCATGCGCAATGGCGTAAGCGTCATCGCCACCGCCTGGCGCAGGCAATCGTCCAGTCCCTCCGCGCGATACTCGTTCATCAGAAAACCGACGGTGCCGAGATTCATGCCGAACACCGGCAGGCGGCGCGGCAAAAACCGGTGCAGGGCGTGCAACAGGAAACCGTCCCCGCCCAGCGCGACGATCACCTCCGCCTCGTCGAGCGGCACGGGCGAATAGCGGTCGGAAAGTTCCGCCAGCGCCCGCTGGGCCGCAACCGTCCGGGCAGCGACGAATGCCGCCTTCTCCGGGTTCAGGGAACTGCTCAGGGTCGGCTTGCTCATGCGCCGTCGTGCAGCCGTTCGCCGTGCTCGCGTGTCTCGCGCAACGCGATATCGGGCCAGCGTTCGCCGGTGAGCTGCAGGATGGCGTTGGACTCGGCGAGGAACACGGGATTGCCGTCCACGTCCGTCGCCAGTCGCGCCGGGTTGCCTTTTTCGAACTCGCGCAACACCTTCAGGTCCGGCGCGCGCACCCAGCGGGCGGCCCGGACGTTGACCGGCTCGAACAGGGCGGGCACGCCGTACTCGGCCTGCAGCCGGTGGCTGACGATCTCGAACTGCAACTGGCCTACCGCGCCCAGCACCGGCGGCCCACCCTGGGTCAGCTGGAACACCTGGATGGCGCCTTCCTCGCCCAACTCCTTGAGCGCGTTGTTGAGCTGCTTGGCCTTCAGCGGATCCTTGAGACGTGCCCGCATGAACAGCTCCGGCGCAAAATAGGGGATGCCCTTGAAGGCGAGCGGTTCACCCTCGGTGAGGGTATCGCCGATGTGGAATTGGCCATGATTGTGGATGCCGATCACATCCCCTGCCACCGCCTCTTCCAGTACGGTGCGCTCGTTGGCCATGAAGATGAGCGGGTGCGGGATCTTGAACTGGCGCGCGGTGCGCACCTGGGTCACGCGGGTCTCCGGGGTCAGACGACCCGAACAGATGCGCAGGAAGGCGATGCGATCCCGGTGGCGCGGATCCATGTTCGCCTGGATCTTGAACACGAAGCCGCTGAATGCCGGCTCCAGCGCCTCGATCTGACGCACGCCGCCATTGCGCGGCTGCGGTGGCGGCGCCCAGGCGATCACGGACTGCAACAGTTCGCGTACGCCGAAATTGTTGATCGCCGATCCGAAAAACACCGGGCTCTGCTCGCCCCGCAGATACGCCGCGTGCTCGAACGGTTCGCAGGCGCCGCGCACCAGCTCCACCTCGCTGCGCAACGGTACCACTTCCATGGGGTAATGCGCATCCAGCACCGGGTCGTCGATGCCCTTGACCGCCTCCACCTTGGCATGGTGGTGGCCCTCGCCGGGGCGGAAGCGGTGCATCTGGTCGTGCAGCAGGTGGAACACGCCGCGGAACGACTTGCCCATGCCCACCGGCCAGGTGATGGGTGCGCAGCGGATGTTGAGTACGCTCTCGATCTCGTCGAGCAGCTCGACGGGATCGCGTACCTCGCGGTCCAGCTTGTTGATGTAGGTGATGATGGGCGTATTACGCAGCCGGCACACCTCCAGCAGGCGGATGGTCTGAGCCTCCACACCCTTGGCCGCGTCGATCACCATCAGCGCGGCGTCGACCGCCGTCAGCACGCGGTAGGTGTCCTCGGAGAAGTCCTGGTGGCCCGGGGTGTCGAGCAGGTTGATGACGTGGCCCTGATACTCGAACTGCATCACCGAGCTGCTCACCGAGATGCCGCGCTGCTGTTCCACCGCCATCCAGTCCGAGGCAGCGAAACGGCCGGACTTGCGCGCCTTGACCGTGCCGGCCAACTGAATCGCGCCGCCGAACAGCAGTAACTTTTCGGTGAGCGTGGTCTTGCCCGCGTCCGGGTGCGAGATGATGGCGAAGGTGCGTCGCCGGCGGATCTCGCGCGCCAAGGGTTGGTCGGATGTTCTAAAGTTCACCGTCTCTTGCATAAAACTACCAGCAACGGCCTTTCTTGAGCAGGAACAGAAGATGATCAAGGGGGCTCGGCCGGCTGATCAGCGGCCCCTGGCCCTCGTGGCAACCGGCCTGGCGCAGGAACTCGAGCTGATCCAGCCGCACTACGCCTTCGGCGCCGACTCGCAGGCTTTGCTTCTGCGCCGCCAGGCAGATGTCGCGGATGCGCCCGGCGCTGGCCGCGTCGCCCGGGGCCTGTTTCACCAGATCTTCGTCAAGCTTGATCGCCTGGACAGGAACCTCGTTGAGATGGGTGGCCTTGAAATCGGCGCTGGCCACGTGGTCGATGGCGATGGCATGGCCCTTGGCGGCAAGCCGTTGCAGCAGCGGCACCACTGTGCCAGGCGACTTGCTCAAGGCCTCGCACGGAAACTCCAGGCGCAGCTGCTCCGGCTTGAGGCCGCTGCGGGACAGGAACTTCTCGAGCTGCGCGGCCGATGTGTCGTTCGCGCAGGTCGCCGCCGAGATGTTCACCGCCACCGGCAGGGCGGTCACGGCCTCGGTCGCCAGCCGCCCCATCGCCGCGACGACCTGTTCGAGCACGGTATGGTCAAGCAACCAGTTCGCTTCGGCTTGCTGCGCGGCCCGCAGCACGTCGGCGGCGGTGAGCTGTTGGCCAATGCCGCCGTTCCAGCGCACCCGCGCCTCGATGGCGGTGATCGCGCCGCTGTCCAGATCGACGATGGGCTGGAAATGGGTCTCGAGTTGTTGGTGACGGATGGCCTGTTCAAAATCAATTATTTGCATGGATAGGTCGTCTGCTCCTTCGGCTGGATAGTGTTGAATAAAAAACCGGCGGCCGCCCTTCCGTTTGGCGCGATACATGGCCTGATCGGCACAGTGCAGCAGGTCGCTGGCCGTCTCATGGCCTCTGGGACCGAGGGAAGCACCGATGCTCGCCGAGAGCCTGTGCTGCTGACCCGACACACTGAACGGCGCATCGAAGAGCGCCAGCAGGCCGCGGCAAAGGGCCTCGGCCTGCGGCAGCGGATCTGTCTGCGGGGGGATCAGCACGGCGAACTCGTCGCCGCCAAGCCGGGCGACATCCACGCCGCCTTCGGCCTCGTGGGCCAGCGCGCGCAGTCGTTTGCTGAAATCGCCCAACAGCCTGTCGCCCGCCTTGTGGCCGTGGCTGTCGTTGACGGCCTTGAAGCCGTCCAGATCGAGAAACAGCACCGCCAGTCGCGAGCCGGCATCCCGGCAACGATAGAGGGCGTTGGCGACACGTTCGCGAAACGCCTCGCGGTTCAGCAGCCCGGTGAGCGTGTCATGGTGGACCATCCGCTCCAGCTGCTCCGCATAGTTCCGATGGTGCGAAACATCCGATAACAACAGCAGCCAGCTAGCATCTTCGGGTAGCTGCTCGGGCAAGGGACTGACGGAAGCGAGCAGCGCCAGCCTTGTCCCATCCTGCTTCTGGCCCTCTACTTCCCCCTGCCAAAAGCCGTTGCGGGTCAGTTCGGGGCGCGCCCGGTTCATCAGATTGGTCCCGGCGGGAAGAAAAGGCACCGGCGACGGTGTCAAACCGCTCAGGTCGTAGCCGGTAATGCGGGTGAAAGCCGGATTGGTCCACAGGATGTGGCCAGCATCGTCGAGGATCGCTGCCGCCTCGCCCAGGCTGTCCAGCAGGGTCAGGGCATCGCCGCCACCGGCTGGCCCGGTCAGCGCGAACGCGAGGCAGGCCACGCCCTCTGGCCGGCCAGCACTCGCCAGGGGCAAGGCCGCCATCATCACCGCGAAGGGTTGCAGGTTGTGTGGGTGGCGGCCGTGAAAGATGAAGGCCCGGGTCTCGCCGGAGCAGGCGCGGCGCAGGTTGTGCAGGGTCCCTTCCAGCGCATGGGGCGAGGCCAGGCGCAGCAGGGCCTGCCCCCTGGCGGTACAGGCATCGAGACCGAACAGCGAAGCGAAGACGGGATTGGCCTGCTGAATGACGCACTGCAAATCGCACAAGGCAAGGCCCACCGCCGGGTTTTCCAGCAACGCATGCCATGAATCATCAATAGTGGTATCGGGCCGGTCCGCGTGCATCCGTCATTTGGGCAGCCGGCCGGCGCACCAAACGTCTGGCTGCGTGGCCGGCTGATCGTGCCGGTACGGGGAGGGATAGAGAACGCACACCCCTGCCTACGGCGCGATACAACCGACATCGCGTAGCGGGAAAGACGTGCCCTTATTCAACCGACCTGGGCAAAAGCGTGGCCGGGAAGCGTGAGACCGTATTTACCGACGAAGACGTCGGGGTCCGGAACGGCGGGCGCCACTCCTGGTCAATGAATGCGGCGAAGGCTATCATAGATACTGAGTTTGGGCCAAGCATTCAGAGTTCATTGATTAACAACATGCCGGATATCGATCATTTTCGTGATAAACTCCTCGCCGCCCGTGATGCTATCCAGGGCCTGGCGGATGCCCGCAAAGCCTCCACCGCCACCGTGGTGCTGGATCAGACCAGCGTCGGCCGTCTCTCGCGGATGGATGCCCTGCAGCAGCAGGCCATGGCGCAGAACACCCGCCAGCGGGCGGAACAGGAACTGCGCCGCATCGAGACGGCGCTGCACCGCTGCGACGACGGCAGCTACGGCTACTGCACCGACTGCGATGAACCTATCAACCCGCGCCGCCTGGAGTTCGACCCGGCGGCTACCTTGTGCATCGTCTGCGCTGAAATGCACGGCAGATAAGCAGTAAACCCACCAAACACACAAGGTCTCAGGGGGCCAAACTACTGGTCCCACTACTTTAATTCAGAGTAAGAAGTGTGGATTCGTTTTCTGATAAATGTCAGAATACTTAATTACTCCAGATTTTCGAACTAAAAGAGCTCTCTTGAAAATGACGCAATACAAACAATCGATCACCCCGCCATAGCGCTTTCCCCGGCGCATCCAGTCGCATCACCTTGCATTCGCCATTCCTCCATACCCGTCCGCTACGCCGGGCAGGGTCGTTTTGTTCAATAGGAAAGTAGTATGGTTCATTCACTCCGTGCCCAGTGGTTCGGCAACATTCGCGCCGACCTGCTCGCCGGCATCGTCGTCGCACTGGCCCTCATCCCCGAGGCGATCGCCTTCTCGGTGATCGCCGGGGTCGACCCCAAAGTGGGCCTGTACGCATCATTCTGCATCGCGGTGGTCATCGCCTTCGTCGGCGGACGGCCCGGCATGATCTCCGCCGCCACCGGCGCCATGGCGCTGCTGATGGTGACGCTGGTCAAGGATCACGGGCTGCAATACCTGCTGGCCGCCACGCTGCTCACCGGTGTGCTGCAAATTCTGGCGGGTTATCTCAAGCTGGGTTCGCTAATGCGTTTCGTGTCGCGCTCGGTGGTCACCGGCTTCGTCAATGCGCTGGCGATCCTCATCCTCATGGCGCAGTTGCCAGAGCTTACCGGCGTGACCTGGCAGGTCTACGCCATGACCGCCGGCGGCCTGGCGATCATTTACCTCTTTCCCTATCTCACCAAGGCGGTGCCATCGCCGCTGGTCACCATCGTGGTGCTGACGGCCATCTCCATGTTCCTGCATTTGGATATCCGCACCGTGGGCGACATGGGCGAGCTGCCGGACACCCTGCCGGTGTTCCTCTGGCCCGAGGTGCCGCTGAATTTCGAAACCCTGGCGATTATCTTGCCTTATTCGGTGTCGCTGGCGATGGTGGGCCTGCTGGAGTCGTTGATGACGGCGACCATCGTCGACGACCTGACCGATTCGGACAGCGACAAGAACCGCGAGTGCAAAGGCCAGGGCGTGGCCAATATCGCCTCCGGCCTGCTGGGCGGCATGGCGGGCTGCGCCATGATCGGCCAGTCGGTGATTAACGTGAAATCCGGCGGGCGTACCCGTCTCTCGGCGCTGGCCGCCGGCGTCTTCCTGCTCATCATGGTGGTATTCCTTGGCGAGTGGGTGGCGCGCATCCCCATGTCGGCACTGGTGGCGGTGATGATCATGGTGGCCATTGGCACCTTCAGCTGGGGATCCTTGCGCAACTTGAAAATACACCCGAAAAGCTCCAGCCTGGTGATGATCACCACCGTGGTGGTGGTGGTCGCCACCCACAACCTGGCCTGGGGCGTGTTCGTCGGCGTACTGCTGGCGGCGATGTTCTTCGCCAACAAGGTAGCCCAGTACAAGTACGTCACCTCGCAACTGAACGAAACGGGTACTGTGCGTTCCTATCTGGTGGTCGGTCAGGTATTCTTCGCTTCGGCGGACAAGTTCCTGGAGTTTTTCGATTTCAAGGAAGCGCTGGACAAGGTCGTTATCGACCTGATCCAGGCGCACTTTTGGGATATCACCGCCGTGGCGGCGTTGGACAAAGTAGTCCTCAAATTCCGCCGAGAGGGCACCGAGGTTGAACTCATAGGGCTCAACGAGGCCAGCGCCACCATCGTGGATAAATTCGCCGTGCACGACAAGCCGGACGCGGTGGAAAAATTAATGGGTCACTGACCGGAAAGGAATTACCATGACCAAGACCAATGTAATCGCCTGTATTGACGGCACCAACGTCTCCACCGCCGTCAGTGACTACGCCGCCTGGGCCAGTCTGCAACTGGCCGCGCCGCTTATTCTGCTACACGTACTCGATAAGTCAGCCTACCCGGTGAAGGGCAACCTCAGTGGGAACATCGGATTGGGCAGCCGCGAGGCCCTGCTGCAAGAACTGACGGAGCTGGATGAAAAGCGCGGCAGGCTTGCATTGGAACAGGGGCGTGTCATGTTGGAAACCGCGCGACAGCAAGCACTGGCCGATGGGGTCAGCGAGCCTGTCGTGCATCAGCGTCATGGCGATCTGCTCGATTCCCTGTTATCTATCGAGCAGGACACTCGACTGTTGGTATTGGGCAAACATGACGAGAACCTGGGTGCGCACGTGGGCAGCCGGCTCGAAACCCTGGTCCGCAGTCTGCATCGGCCCATGCTGGTCTGTCCGGCGGCTTACAAGAGGCCCGAGCAGGTCATGATCGCATTCGACGGTAGTAAAACGGCCCACAAGTCAGTGGACATGGTCGCCGGCAGCCCGCTGTTCCGCGGTATGCCGTGCCATGTGGTGATGGTCGGCACCGATGCTGCCGCGCACCGAGAGCAACTGGACTGGGCCCGGCAGACCCTGGAAGCATCCGGCTTTGACGTCACCACCACGCTACGGGAAGGTGATGTCGAGGCTACACTGTGCGATTACCGCCGCGAACACGCCATCGACATCCTCGTCATGGGTGCCTACGGCCATTCGGTCATCCGCCGCTTCCTGGTCGGCAGCACCACCACGGCCATGATACGCAACGCTCAGATACCCGTATTATTGCTCCGTTGAATCATTCGCAACCGGACATTTTCTCTTTGCGTCGGCAATGCCTCCGTAAAGCCTGACCTTTCACAGGGCGCTCCGCGTTACTACAAACGCAGCGCCAAATGTGCTATTTTTCCTAACCTGACAGTCCGTATTGTCAGCCTGGCGGTAATTGTAATCCGCCACCCTGCCCTCACCCGCGATTCGGGTTCGGGCCGGTCATTCCAGAGCGCACAGTGCGTTGCCGAACAAGCCGGTTTTCGGCTCGGGATGCAGTGAGCCGCCGCGGATGCACTGGTCGACACCCAGTTTGCCACCGATGCGGATCCCGATCCTCGTTATTTCAAAGGCCGCGCCTGCCGCCCTTATGTGTGCCTGGATGCCCCTGGCCGGAATGCCGGGTGCGACCAACCGGCAAACAGGTCGACAACTAAAAGACAAGTGAAGATTAGTGTGTTCCAAAATTGAACAGATACCGGCACAGGAAGCAAAGCGGCTTGGCGCACTGATCCAGACCTATGTGCACGCGCGCTGGGTTGGGTCCGGCGATACAGCGGCGGCCCAGCTGGAAACAAGCCTGGAACCAGGGCTCAGGGACCGCATAGACGTCCTCGGCCTGGATGGCGAACGGCTGCTGGACCTGAGCGCAGAGGCGGTGCTGGCCGAACTCGAAAAACTCGAACGGGCGGCGACCCGAGAAGACGCGCGCGTCGCAGCCGCGGCGGACCGGGTTCGCGCCCGGGAGGTAAATCGTCATGACGCAACGAACCCTGCACGGCGTGACCCTGGAATGCGTCCGGGGCGACATCGCCAACCAACCGAACATGGACGCCGTCGTCAACGCGGCCAACGCTGAGCTGCGCATCGGCGGCGGCGTAGCGGGCGCCCTGCACCGGGCCGCGGGCCCTGGGCTGGAGGCGGAATGCCGCCCACTGGCACCCATCCGCCCGGGCGAGGCTGTCATCACCGGCGCCCATGACCTGCCGAACCGCTACGTGATCCACTGCCTGGGACCGGTCTTTGGGCGGGACGAGCCGGCGGACGCGCTGCTGGCGGCCTGTTACCGCAACGCCCTGGACCTGGCGGAGGCCAAGGAGATCGCATCCCTCGCCTTTCCCGCCATTTCCACCGGGGCGTTCGGCTACCCGATGGAGGCGGCGGCGCATATCGCCTTTGCCGCGCTCCGGGAGGCGTTGCCCCGGCTCCCCCATGTGCGGCACATACGTTTCGTATTGCATGACGAGCCCAGCCGCCGGTTGCACGAAAGGGTGCTGGACGGGCTGGGCGCGGGTCCGGCCAACCCATCAGAAGGAAACAAGACATGACGGCAAAACAGGTCGAATTCAGTGAACGGGCGCGCGAACGCCTGCTGGCCGGGGTCACCAGGCTGGCCGACGCGGTGAAGGTCACCCTCGGTCCGCGCGGGCGTAACGTGGTGCTGGAGCGCGCCTTCGGCGCGCCCACCGTCACCAAGGATGGCGTCTCGGTGGCCAGGGAGATCGAGTTCGAGGACCGCTTCGAGAACATGGGCGCGCAGGTACTGAAGAATATCGCGGTCGCCACGGCCGACGCTGCCGGGGACGGCACGACCACCGCCACCGTGCTGGCCCATGCGATCCTGCGCGAGGGCCGCAAGATGGTGGCCATCGGCGCCAATCCCATGGACCTCAAGCGCGGCATCGACCAGGCCGTGGCCGCCGCGGTGGACGCGCTGAAGACGCTCTCCCGACCATGCACCGACAGCCAGGCCATCGCCCAGGTGGGCACCATCTCCGCCAACGGCGACACGACCATCGGCCGGATCATCGCCGAGGCCATGGAGCGGGTCGGCAAGGCGGGCGTGATCACCGTCGAGGAAGGCTCCGGCCTTGAAGACGCGCTGGGCGTGGTCGAGGGCATGCAGTTCAACCGTGGCTATCTGTCCCCCTATTTCGTCACCGACCAGCAGGCCATGACCGCCGAGCTGGATGAGGCGCTGATCCTGCTGCACGACAAGAAGATCGCCAATATTCGCGACCTGTTGCCGGTGCTGGAGGAAACGGCCAAATCCGGAAAACCGCTGCTGATCGTCGCCGAGGACGTCGAGGGTGAGGCCCTGGCCACCCTGGTGGTCAACAACATGCGGGGCATCGTCAAGGTGTGCGCGGTCAAGGCCCCCGATTTCGGCGACCGCCGCAAGGCCTGGCTTGCGGATATCGCCGTACTGACCGGCGGCACGGTCATCTCCGGGGAGGTGGGCCTGTCGCTGGAAAAGGCCATCCGGGACGAGCTGGGCTCTGCGCGCAAGGTTCGGATCACGAAGGATGACACCACCCTGATCGACGGCGCCGGGCAGGCGGATGCCATTACGGTGAGGATCGATGAGCTCCGCGCCCGGATCGCGGAGGCCGGCTCCGACTACGACAAGGAGAAGCTGCAGGAGCGTGTGGCCAAACTCTCCGGCGGCGTGGCCGTCATCAAGGTGGGCGCCGTCACCGAGGTGGAGATGAAGGAGAAGAAGGCGCGCGTCGAGGACGCCCTGCACGCCACCCGCGCGGCGGTCGAGGAAGGCATCGTGCCGGGCGGCGGCGTGGCCCTGGTCCGCGCCCTGGAGGCCACGCGGGATCTGAAGGGCGGCAACCACGACCAGGACATCGGCATCGGGATCGCGCAGCGCGCCATGGAGGAACCGCTGCGCCAGATCGTGGCCAACGCCGGCATGGAGTCCTCGGTGGTGTTGAACAAGGTGCGCGAAGGCCAGGGCGATTTCGGCTACAACGCCGCCACCGGCGAGTACGGCGACATGATCGCCCTGGGCATCCTGGACCCGACCAAGGTAGCCCGCACCGCCCTGCAAAATGCCGCCTCCGCCGCCGGCCTGATGATCACCACCGAGGCCATGGTGGCCGAGGCGCCGGTGGAGACAACGACGGCGCCGGAGATGAATGAGATGGGGATGATGTAGCGTCGCCCTCTGAGACTGGAGAAAACGAATCCCGCATGACTACCGCTGAAACCAAAGAAAGGGCCCGTCTGGGAGCGTGTCAGACGAGCATCCGCAACGCGCTTGAGCAGATCGACACACGGCTCAACGACTACGCGCGGGAAATCCAGACCCGCAAGGAGTACCTGTGGGAGGCCCGGCGTGACATGGATCACATCGAGAAGATCGCGGTGCGTCAAACCATCGAACAGACCCTGGATTCCGCCGGGGTGCTCAAGGCCCAGCAGCAGAAGTTGCACAAGCTGATGCGCTCGCCCTATTTCGGCCGCTTCGATTTCCACAAAAGCGGCGAAGCGAATAGTGAACCGGTCTACATTGGCGTGCACCATTTCCGTGACGAGGTCGCCCGCGAAACCTTGGTCTACGATTGGCGCGCGCCGATTGCGTCCATGTTCTACGACTACGAGACCGGCCCGGCGCGCTACCAGGCCCCGGCGGGCGAGGTCGAGGGCCAACTGACGCTCAAGCGCCAGTTCCGCATTCGTAACGGCGAGCTGGAGTTCGTGCTCGAATCGGGCGTCCACATCGTCGATGACGTGCTGCAGGAAGAACTCAGCCGCGCCAGCAATGACGAGGGCATGAAGAACATCGTCGCCACCATCCAACGGGACCAGAACGCCATCATCCGCAACGACGACGCGCATACCCTGATCATCCAGGGGGTGGCAGGTTCCGGTAAGACATCAATCGCGTTGCACCGCATTGCCTACCTGCTTTACCGCTTCAAGGACACGCTCAGCTCCGACGACATCCTGATCATCTCGCCCAATCGCGTGTTCGCCGCCTACATCGGCAACGTGCTGCCGGAGTTGGGCGAGGAACAGGTGGCCGAGATCGGGATGGAAGACCTGGCCGATGAGCTGCTTGATTCCCAGTATCGCTTTCAGACCTTCTTTGAGCAGACCACGCAGCTTTTGGAGAAGAACGATGAGGCGCTCAAGGCGCGCATCGCCGCCAAGGCAACACCGGATTTCCTGCGCCAGATCGATCGCTATGCCGAAGAAATCGAGAAGCGTTCTTTCCAGGCCGCCGAATGGCGCACCGGCCGCAAAATCGTGCCCGACTGGTTCTTCGCCGAGACCTGGCAAAAGCATCGCGGAGTGGGGCTCACCGAACGCATCGCCCGCATGGTCAATGCAACCGAGAGCCAGATCGGCATTCACTACAACTACGATCTGCGCACCGACGAGCGGCAATCGCTACGCGAGACCATCCGCGGCATGGTGCGCAAGATGACCTTGCGCCAAGCCTACCAGGGCCTGTACGAATGGATGGGACAGCCGGAGCTGTTCAAGCCCGCCGGCGGCAAGCTCGAATACGCGGATGTGTTTCCACTGATCCACCTCAAGATGCGCCTGGAGGGTGTGCGAAATCCCCGTTCAGCGGTGAAGCACCTGCTGATCGACGAGATGCAGGATTATACGCCCGTGCAATACGCCGTTCTGGGCCGGCTGTTCTCCTGCCGCAAGACGGTACTCGGCGATGCGACCCAGTCGGTCAATCCCTACAGCAGCTCCACCGCGGAACAGATCGGCCGGAGTCTGAAATCCGCCACCGGCGTCAAGCTCACCAAGAGTTTCCGCTCAACATGGGAGATCATGCAGTTCGCGCTGGCGATCTCGCCAAACCCGGAGCTGGAGGCCATGAAGCGGTACGGTGAGGCACCACGGGTGGTGAGTTGCAAACGCCCCGCGCAGATGATCGAGCGTATTCGCGACGAGATCGAGGCATTCCGAGCATCCGACCACCACAGCCTGGCGATCATCGCCAAGACGCAGAAGCAGGCGAACCGGCTGCACAAGTCACTGGTGGACACCGGCGTCGAGGCGCGCCTTCTCGCTGCCGACAGCACCGGCTTTTCCAGCGGGGTGATCGTCTGCACGGCACACCTGGCCAAGGGACTGGAGTTTGATCGCGTCATCGTCGCTGGCGTGAGTGCGAGCAACTACCACACAGAGATGGATCGTAACCTGCTGTACGTGGCCTGTACCCGCGCCATGCACCGGTTGACCCTGACCTGTGTTGGTGCACCGGCAAGTTTCATACCGCAGAAGGCGAATGCGGCGGCTTGCGCAGCAGAATGACATCCTTGCCGATAAAGTCGACCTCGCATCCGTTCCGGCCGGCCCACCAGGCGAAAGTCTCGCGGGAGAAGAAACAGACGTGGGTCGGGTCGAGTTTATAATGCCAGTTTGCGAAGGCGCCCTGATCGCTGACCAGCTTGGTCATCAATCCCAGCCAGCCGCCGGGCCGGAGCAGATTCCATAGCCGCGTCAACACCTCGCCCGGCGCGTACAGATGCTCGGCCACCTCGCTGGCAGTGATAAAATCGTAGGTCCGCCGCAGGACGCGGCCATCCGGGGCGTAGAAGGGATCGTAGATGGCCATATCATAACCCGCCTCGGCGAACATCAGCGACAGGGTCGGTCCCGGCCCGCTGCCGAAATCCAGTCCCTGCGCCGGCGGGGCTACCCTTTCTCGCATGGGTTCGAACAGCCGCGACAGAAACCGGCGGTATCCCGGGTCGCCCGGGTCGTTGTCGTGCAGGTCGTAATGCGCCTTCTCCACCGTCGGTGACAAGCGATAGGCGGGCGGCACGAACACCAGCCGGCAACGGCCGCATTGCCGGTAGGGCCGGCGCTCGTCCTGGTGATAGAAAACCGTGTGTCCGTGGCGGCATAAGGGACAGGGCATGGGCAATTATTTCTCCATGGTTACGGCGTAACATTATATCATCCCCCTCATGGCCTACCGTTTTTTGCACCTCACCGGCGTTCAGCAATCCGCTCAGCAACGATATACACCGCCTCCAGCTCGCTGCATCCACGCTCGCGCATGATAGCCGCGCGCTCCGCCTTCTCATGCTTCTCGGTCATCGCAAGGGCGAGTGACAATGGTGGTGGTACATTGCGGAACAGGGCTTCGAGGTTGTCGGAGAGCACCACGCCCTCAACGTACTTGCCGGGCTCCTTGCGGGCCGACAGTAGCAGGCTGCGCTGCACCTCGCTCAGGTCCTTGAAACGGGCGATCTGCTCGACCTCCTCCTTGGGCATGACCAGGCACAGCCACCACTCCATCATGTTGAGCATCTTGCGGCTGGCGTCGGGGAAGTCCTCCAGGTTCTGGGTGGCGATCCAGAACCAGGCGCCGAGCTTGCGCCACATCTTGGTGATCTTGACCACGTAACGGGCCAGCAAGGGGTTGGTGGTGATGATGTGGCCCTCGTCGGTCACCACCAGGGTGGGCCGGGCATCGTGCTGGTGACGTTCCACCAGGTCGTTGATGTGGCTCATCATGGAGATATAGGCCACGGTGAGCTGATCCTCGTAGCCCTCACGCGCCAGGATGCCCATCTCCAGCAGCGTGACATCGGCCTCCGGCCAGGGGGTGCCGGGGCGGTTGAAGAAGTGGCCGGCGAGACCGGAGCAGAACAGCGCCATGCCATCGCCCATCTCGATCGCCGGCGGCATCTTGCCCTTCACCTTCAACCGGCGATAGAGCGTGGCGCGGACCCGACGCAGTTGTCCGCGCCAGTGGGTGCCGGTTACCGCGGTATCCTCGAACAACCCACCGGGACGGGTGATCCGCGCCAGATGCTGGGCAAAGGTCGCCTGAAAGTGCCGGGTGAAGGGGGTAGCCTGGACACCCGGTTGCGCATAGGCCGCCACCTCCTTCTGAAACGCCTGCAGACTCGGCTCATCCTGCACATAGACCTGCAGGATCCAGGGCGCCTCGTCTTCCTCGGGGATGGCATCGCTCAGTGCCGTCTGGATGGCATCGCGCAGTTGGGTCATGAACTGGGGGGTGCGGGCCTCGGTGCCCGCGGGCAGGATTTCAAACAAGGCGCTCACGCTGACGCCATCCTCCAGCAGAAAGGTGCGGCTATTGGGGTCGTAATCGACCCAGGGCAGGAGATCGGTAAAGGAAGGCGGCCGGGCATAAAGCCGTTTGACCGCCGCCAGGGTCACCGGCGCTACGCGATCAACCTTAAAGCAGAAATCGAGAACGCAATTGAGCGCCAGACCTTCCGCTACACAGATTACTTCCCCGATTCAAGACGGGCACGATTATTCGGCCATGCTGTCTCGACTGTCACGATTAAAGAGCTATTGGAAGAATGGTTGAAGGATATCGAGCAAACCCACCCGCATAGCACATACCGTTGCTATCGGAAAAGCTGCCATGCCCACCTGTTACCCGAGTTCGGCAGCATCCGCGCCCGGGAACTTACTCCTCAACGGATCCGCGAGTGGATACGTAGTCGGAAAAGCACGCTGAAAAGCATACGCAACGACCTGACACCGCTTCGAGCTATACTGGATCGCGCGCTGAATGATGATGTTATCGACCGGAACCCACTCGATAAGATCAAGGTGAGCAAGCTGGTTAGTCGTCAGCAGGCACGAACGGACTATGAGGTGGATCCATTTACGGAAGACGAGATCAAAGCGGTACTTGAACTCGCATTTGAATATGATCCCCGCATTCGAAATCTCCTTCAGTTCGCCTTCTACACCGGCCTGCGCACTTCTGAACTCTTTGGTTTGATGTGGAGCGACGTAGACTGGCGTCATGGAGTTATCCGTGTCCAGCGTGCAGTAGTTGAGCGAAAAGTCAAAGAGACGAAGACAAAGGCCGGGACCCGGGATGTCATTCTCATACCGTTTGCCTTGGATGCCTTGAAGAATCAAAAACAATATAGCTTCATCGGCGGTGAATTCGTATTCGTTCGTCCCAGAGAACGTGGATCATTTGTGGATTACGAGCATCTGGAACGGCCCTGGAGGTATATCCTCAAACGTGCGAAGGTGCGCTATCGCAATCCGTATCAAACCCGTCACACCTACGCGAGTCAACTACTGTCGGGTGGTGAGAATCCCCTATTTGTCGCCCAGCAGATGGGCCATAAAACCACCGAGATGATCATGCGCCATTATGGTCGGTGGGTAGAGCAGGCGGAAGAAAAACACCGGCATGTTTTTGTATCTGGTTTTGGCCAGCCTGCTTCGCCAGCCAACATACAGACCTCAACCCAGTAGTTTTCCAGCGGCTTCCCAGGCCATGGTTTATAATAATTCCATTATATCGCCTTTCACGGGATGATTTAGTATTTTTATAAACCTATGCTATTCTACATTCACGTGGTTTATATTCATGCGTTATTATCGCATTTGAGTAGTGATATGGGATCAAAAATAAACCTGTTGCTCCAGGATTGGCCGCCACATATCGTTGGTACCCAGCGCTGGCTCAATAGCAAAGGTATAGACTTCCGGCTGGCCGATAAATATGTTCGATCCGGCTGGCTGAATCGGTTCGGCCATAGCGCCTATGTCCGGGCAGGTTCGACCGTTGACTGGCCCGGCGCCGTTCATGCACTCCAAAAACAACTGGGTTTGGATGTACACCCTGGCGCTATCACGGCCTTCGATCTCCGCGGTTATGCCCACTATCTGGCATTGGGTGGCCGCGAAGTCGTGTTGTTTGCGAAGGCAAAGACCAAACTACCCTCCTGGTTCAGCAACCACCAGTGGTCACAGCCCGTGCGCTTGGTGACCAGCGGCATCTTTACTGATGACGAGAACACCGTCTCGACGGTCAAGGTCGAGGATGTTGAACTCTCGGTCGCAACCCTTGAGCGAGCGGCTTTCGAGATGATGTACCTCGTCCCGAAGCAACAATCGTTCGAAGAGGCCTTGCAGGTGATGGAGTCATTGACGTCCCTTCGCCCTCGCGTTGTACAGCGATTACTGGAAACCTGTCGCTCGGTAAAGACCAAACGCCTGTTCATGTACGCCGCCGAACGATTGAACCATCCATGGCTCGATGATCTGAGCCTATCACGTGTTGATTTTGGAACCGGGAAACGAACGATCCACCCCGGTGGCCATCTTGATAAAAAATATGATCTGGTCGTGGCAGACACGAATTACCCATAAGGAATCAGCATGCCTGCCAACAAACGCTATCGAGCCCAAGTGGACTTATTGATTCGCTGCTTACCCGCAGTGGCTAAAGTCCGTACCTTTGCCTTGAAGGGTGGAACCGCCATCAACTTGTTTCACTGCGACATGCCGCGGCTCTCCGTCGATATTGACCTGACATACTTGCCGATCACCGATCGTGACACAGCTCTGACCGCGATCACTGAAGGGCTCGAAACGATTGGAGAAGAGATCCAGCGCACTATTCCTCAGGTACAGATTCGGGCTACCGGAACCGATGCTCCCAAGCTGCAGATCGCCACACCCCAGGCACGCATCAAGGTGGAACCAAGCCCAATTTCCCGGGGTGCTCTTTTCCCACCGGTCGAGCGTGACTTGTGTCAGGCGGCGCAGGACGAGTATGAATTGTTCGTACGCGTTCAACGACTGGCCACCGGAGACCTTTACGGGGGGAAGTTATGTGCGGCTCTCGATCGGCAGCATCCCCGTGACCTATTTGACATCAAGCAGTTGCTCAATGCCGGGGAAATCTCCGATAACATCCGTCAGGCATTCGTTGTCTACCTTGCTGGACATCGCCGACCCATGACAGAGTTTTTATCCCCGAAACGGGTACCCATCGAACAACTCTATACCCACCACTTTGCGGGTATGACCGCTCACGCAATCGGACTGGACGAACTTGAGGCCACTCGGGAACAATTGTTTTCGTGGGTGCGCACGGCACTTTCAGAAAGCGAACGCAAGTTCCTACTATCAGTCAAGCAAGGTAAGCCAGATTGGAGCTTGATGCCCTTCGAGCATATTCAGCAACTGCCTGCAATCCAGTGGAAACTACGCAATGTGCATAGGATGAGCGCGAACGCTCACAAGACAGCGCTGGATCGTCTACGCCATGTGCTGGGCCTCTAACATCAGTGTGGAGCGTATGTGGCGCGCGAATACCCATCTATAGCTATAAGCTATTGTTTTAAATATTAAATTTATGTATTTTTTGGAGGTTCAAGTCCTCTCCTCGGCACCATATTGAAAAACCATCACAGACTACAAAAAGTGATGAAAGGCCCTGTTTTTACAGGGCTTTTTTTGTGCCTGTAATTTCATCCTGTTGCCCCTCATTGTCTATGATAGCCGAAAAATGGAGCGCGGATGGCGCGCCTCCAGGGCGGCGACGGTATCACCCCGGGTGCAGCCGTGACCGGGCCCGGCGGCCTGGGCGGTCGCAGCACTCCTATGTGCGGCATCAAACAGACCCGGCCCGACTATGCAACTAAGCTTTCATATGGGTCTCAAAAGGATTTCGGTATGGATTGGGATGTGATTGAACGCAACTGGAAGACGTTCAAGCGCAAGGTGGAACGGCTATTGAACAATCTCAGCGACACGCACCTCGACGCGCTTTTTACCAAGCGTGTTGACGGCACCACTAGCGACCGCATCGGCCGGCAGGTCGAACGCATTGGCAGCAGCAGCAGGACCAGGCAGAGTGCCGGCAGCGTTGCCGCCGGCGGGATCGGGTCCGGCAACTCCCCGGCTGCCACGGTCCCTGCCGCGACTACGGTGCTTTTCGTGGAACAGGAGCCCGGTGTTTCCGGGTTGATCCAGGCGGGACTTGCCGGCGCCCAAGGTAGCGCGTTCCATGTCGAACGGGTGACGCGGCTCGCCGACGCGCTACAACGTCTGGCCAGGGGGGGTATCGAGGTGGTCATGCTTGACCTTGCACTTCCCGATGGCCAGGGTCTCGAGGTGTTTGACCAGGTGATCGAGGCCGCGCCAAACGCCCTGGTTTTTATCCTGACTCCGGCCGGCGATGAAGAACTGGCGCGCCAGGCCGTGCAGCGTGGCGCGCACGACTATTTCCTCAAAGGCCATGTAGACAGCCACTGGTTGTCGCGCACCCTGCGTTACGTGTTCAACTACAAGGCCACCCGGGAAGCGCTATTGAGCAGTGAGGCGCGCTTCCGCGCGATAAGTGATGCTTCCCCGCTGGGTATCTTCGTCTCCGATGCCCAGGGGAGTTGCGTTTATACCAACGCGGCCTATCAAAGGATCAGCGGGCTGAGTTTCGAACAGACGCTGGGCACGCGTTGGAGCATGGCGATTCACCCGGAGGACCGCCAGCGCGTGATCGACGATTGGCGCGCGGCGGCACTCAGCAATGCGCCGTTGCGGGCAGAGTTCCGCTTTCAGCGGCAGGATGGGAGCGTGGTGTGGACGCGCGTCAACAGCGCCGTCATGTGCAGACGGTCGAGGATGTCACCGCGCGCAAGGTGACGGAGTTCGGATTGCGGAAGGCGGAAGAGGCGTTATTCGAGGAGAAGGAGCGTGCCCAGGTGACGCTCAACTCCATCGGTGACGCCGTGCTGTGCACCGACCTCCTCGGCAACGTCACCTATTTGAACCAGGTGGCGGAGACCATGACCGGTTGGTCCAGCGAGGGTGCGCTGGGGCGACCCTTTGCGGAGGTATTCAGGATCATCGACGGCAAGACCCGCCAGACCGCCGTGAATCCGGCGCAGCGCGCCCTCGACGAGGACAGGACCGTGGGCCTCGCCGCGGATAGCGTGCTGATCCGCCGCAACGGGTCCGAGTCCGCCATCGAGGACTCCGCCGCGCCCATCCACGACCGCAACGGTAACGTCAGCGGTGCGGTGATCGTCTTCCACGATGTCAGCCAGTCGCGGGCCATGGCGTCGAAGATGGCCCATCTGGCCACGCACGACATTCTCACCGGCCTGCCCAATCGCGCGCAGTTGACGGAACGGCTCGCCCAGGCCATCGGGCTGGCCCAAAGGCACGGCAAACAGGTCGCATTGCTGTTTCTGGATCTGGATGATTTCAAACGTATCAACGACTCGCTGGGGCATCCGGTCGGCGACCGGCTGCTGCAGTCGGTTGCGGGACGCCTGCTGACCAGTGTGCGCAGCACAGACATGGTGTGCCGCCAGGGCGGGGACGAATTCGTGATCCTGCTGGACGAGATCGAGCATCCGCGGGGTGCCGACCTGGTTGCGGAAACCCTGATCGCCGCATTTGCCGTGCCGCATGTCATCGACGGACAGGAGCTCGATGTCACCCTGAGCATCGGCATCAGTGTGTTTCCGGGCGACGGCAACTACGTGGAGGCGTTGATAAAGAACGCGGATACCGCGATGTTTCACGCCAAGGCGGGCGGCCGCAACACCTACCGCTTCTTCAACACCGACATGAACATCGAGATGACTCATCGTCTGGCCGTGCAGGGCCGCCTGCACCGCGCCCTGAAGGAGCACGAGTTCCTGCTGTACTACCAGCCGCAGGTCAATCTCGCGTCAGGCGCAATGACCGGCGCCGAGGCGCTCATCCGCTGGCAGGATCCCGAACTTGGGCTCGTATACCCCGCACAATTCGTGGCGATTGCCGAAGAATACGGACTCATCGTGACGATCGGCCGCTGGGCGCTGCGCGAAGCCTGCAGGCAGGTGCGGGCCTGGCAGGTTGCCGGTCTGCCCGTCGTGCCCGTGACCGTCAATGTTTCCGCGATGGAGTTCAGGCACGAAGGGTTCATCGAGGGTGTCGCGCAGATCCTGCGGGAGACCGGCCTGGAGCCGGGTCTGCTGGAGCTGGAACTGACCGAAACTGTCCTCATGCACGACGCCGAGTCTTCGGCTACTGTGCTTAACGCGCTCAAGGCCATAGGCGTGCGCCTGGCCATCGATGACTTCGGTACGGGTTATTCGAGCCTCAGCTATCTGAAACGATTTCCGATCGACACCCTGAAAATCGATCAGTCCTTCGTGCGCGACATCGTCAACAGCACGGATGGCGCAACCATTGTGAGCGCGGTGATCGGCCTGGGCAAAAACCTCAAGCAACGGGTCATTGCCGAGGGGGTGGAGACGCCCGAGCAGCTTGCATTCCTGCGCGATCAAGCGTGCGAGGAGGGACAGGGCTTTCACTTCAGTCACGCCGTGCCCGCCGCGGCCTTCGCACAGCTGCTTGAGAGCGGACAACGCTGGTGAGTGAGCCGCATTTCTCAGCGTAATTCTACCGCCGCCGGAATCTACAGGCTCCTAGCCCAGAATCCGGGCGTAGCTGGCTTTGTCGGCTGCGTAACACCCGCAGGAAGCGGCCTCCAGTCCGCGGCGGTCGAGAATTCTGATATCACCGCGGCTATAGCGGATCAGTTCGCGATTCTGTAGCGAAGTGGCGGCCTTGGTGACACCGACGCGCCGCACCCCCAGCATGTAGGCCAGGAATTCATGGGTGATATGAAACGTGTCGGAGTGCGCGCGGTCCTGTGTCATCAGCAGCCAGCGGGCGAGGCGCGCCTCCACCACATGAAAGTGGGTGCAGGCAGCGGTCTGCGCGAGTTGGCCCAGCACCACGTAGAGGTAACGCTTCAATTCCCGTTGCAGTGCGGGGATCTGGTCGAGTTCGCGCCTAAACAGCGCGGTGTCCATGCGCAGCGTCTGGCCTGCACCCAGTACGACGGAGCGCAGCGGCGACACATCCACCCCGAGCAGCAGGGAAATCCCCAGCATGCCTTCATCACCGACCAGCCCTACTTCCAGGCTGGCGCGACTGTCGATCGGCGCTACCAGGGAAATGAAACTTTCGGTGGGGAAGTAGACGTGACAAATACGTTCACCGGGTTCGGCCAGGACGTCGGCAAACGCCAGCTCGACCGGTACGCAGCCTGCCAGAAAACGCTCGCGGTGTTTGCGCGGCAAGGCCGCGAGCAGACGGTTGACAGCAGGGACGGGCCTGTTGTTTGGCATACAAACTATCCTGATTTGTCGGCTTGGCAGTGCAATACCGATAGCCGATACGGACCGGGGGCGAAGGCCGCCCGAGGATGGGTATTCCATACTATGGGCTGAAATCGGGCGTCTGTCCGGACGCCAGCGCACATAAGTCACCTGCCGGGCGCCGCCCGTGTACGCGAGGGCACTGAACTTTGCGCTGAAGTCGGTACCACTCGTGGTCCAATGACATTTCATATCTCCCAGGTAAGGTGAAGCGAACCTGTGTCAGGAAATGCCCTGGCGACACACAAGCCCACGTGCCCCGGCAAACCGGCGCCCTTGTTCCGACAGTTTTACCCGTTTGCTTTTTCGAGGTGGCGTCGCCTGGCCAGACCAGGTGGCGACCGGCCTTGATAGCGGGCGTCATCGTCCATTTCCTTATAGCTAATGTCACTCAGACGAAGGCCCTCGTCTGTACGATGCCGCACATAAAAAGTTGATGCCTATGCGTGTACTTTCAGCCGGCAAGGGTTGATGGCAGGTGTCGGGATCGCGGGCACGAAGATCTCCCGAATCAACCGGTAAACCAACAAGGTGACGGAGGCAGCTCCCCGTCAACCCTGCAACCTGCGTCTGTCGAGCCCGGTCGACAGTAACGCGATGGCTGTAACCGCCAGCACAATCACACCGCTTACTACAACTGCGCGTTTTGTCCCGGCGGCCCGCATGAAGGGTTGCTGCCATGTGCCGCTCAGTATTTGCATTACCTACCGTGCTCCGGTATTGAGCGTCAAATATTACTTGTTATCGCCCTGTGCCGTGTCCTTGATGGCCTCACCGGCTTTTTCGATCTGATCTCCGGCCCGCTCCGCCGCATTGTCGATACTCTCGCCGGCTTGCTCCGCCGGCCCCTGTTTCTCGCAACCGGGGAGTGCTACAAGCAACGCACTTACCACCAGGGCTGCACTGACGATCTGGACAGGTTTCATGATTCATACCTCTTGGTGAACGACTTGGATGGCAATGAGAGCAACCATGCCGGTCATTCTCACTATGGGATCAGAATGCTGAGCGATTGCAACGCACCAGCCGGCCAGGGCTGGCGCATCGCAGATCGATCATCATTTGTCATCGTCCTTGTCGACCTCGTGACCGATGATGCCACCAACAGCGGCACCGCCGACGGTTCCTACCGTGCTGCCGCCGGTAAGAATGGCCCCGCCCACGGCACCAACACCGGCGCCGATAGCGGTGTTTTTGTCCTGTGTCGACATACCGGAACAACCCCCCAAACCGAGCAGCATTGCTGCGGCAACTGCACTGAGCGCGTATTTCTGTATCGTTTTCATGGGATTACCTTTTCCTGAAGCATTGCAGTTGCGTGGCGTCGTAACGGATCAAGTGCGGCTTGCAAGCATCGCACTCCGCTACAGCGAACACACCTCGCATGCTGGCTCCGACAGTCCCAGCCTACCGTGGGCGCACCGCGTCGTCTGTCTGCTGGCGTACATACCCGGGACGCGGCTACGCCCCGACGTGCCAGCTACACCGACCTCCCGATTTGCGTCTGCGCGCTGTCGCGCGCACACACATAATTGAGGGTATATACTGGTCGTATCATCTGCGGTGCCCGGTTCCGCCACATTGGTAAGGAAGCTTGATCGTAGCCAAAACACGGAGTTCGCCCATGCCTGACCCGCACGACCCCCACCAGAACCACCTGATCGCCGCCCTCCCGCCGGAGGAGTACGCACCCCTGACCCCGTATCTTGAACTGGTCCCGATGCCGCTCGGCATGGTGCTCTACGAGTCTGGCAACGAGTTGCGCCATGTCTTTTTTCCCACCACGGCCATCGTCTCCCTGCTCTACGTCATGCTCGATGGCGCGTCGGCCGAAATCGCCGTGGTCGGCAATGAGGGGATTATCGGGGTCGCCCTGTTCATGGGCGGCGAAACCATGCCCAATAGGGCCGTCGTGCAGAGCGCCGGCCATGCCTATCGTCTAAAGGGACAACTGCTCAAGCAGGAATTCAATCGCTCCGGCGAGCTACAACATCTGTTACTACGTTACACCCAGGCCTTGTTGACCCAGATGGCACAGACCGCGGTGTGTAACCGGCATCATTCGCTCGACCAGCAACTCTGCCGCTGGTTACTGCTGAGCATCGACCGCCTGCCCTCCAACGAATTGGCCATGACCCAGGAGTTGATCGCGAATATGCTCGGCGTGCGCCGCGAGGGTGTCACAGAGGCGGCGGGCAAACTGCAGAAGTCCGGCCTGATTAGGTATCAACGTGGCCACATCACAGTGCTCGACCGCGCGGGGCTGGAGGCGCGGGCCTGCGAGTGCTATGCGGTGGTGAAGAAGGAATTCGACCGTCTGCTCCCGGAAGTCGGCAGCCGCTGACCCGGTTGCTGGCGTGCTGGGGTCACCATGGACCCTGGGCATTCCTGGAGGCCGCTTCGCGCGGCTGTTACGCGGCCAACAATGGGCGCCACACCCGGGATAATGGGTTAGGGTGACAGGGCGCGCTAGCGGGCATGAGCTGCGCGCTGCGTTCGAGCAGTTCGAGTGCCAGCGCGGCACCGGCAAGGTTGACGCCGGGGGCGCGTTGCAGCCGCAGCGCGATGCGGGTGCACCGCCAGCTGCAGGATTTTAGTTGCGACTGTCCCACATCACGTCACATTCCGCCTTTGCCGCCGCCTTGAGCAATTCGATTAAAGGCAAGGCGCGGTGCGGGAGAGTGACGGCTGGTTCGTCGTCCTCTGCATCCGCCGTTTTTACTTCGGGCAACCTCTTTTCTGCCGCGATCGCCGCCTGCAGACGCGCCAGCGCCGCCGGGACATCCTCTGCAAGCAGTGCGCCGGGCACCGTACCGCTGTGCCCCATCAGTTTGAGCAGGCGGAGTGCCACGTCACCGAACATCGTTATATCCGCGTAGGCTGGAGAGGAAAAGGTGACTAGCATGATCAGGGCCTCCTTGATGCGCGCGCTATAGGCAGCCGCCTCGCGTCCACCGGTTTACCCTTCCTGGCAAGGCAGGCAATCCAAAGGATAGTCGTTGTATCAGCGCACGTCACTCGGGGATGACCGGCCGCCGGCGCATTCACCTGCATAGTGAGTGAGAAAATCGAGAAACGCCGGCTCCGGCAAGGGCCGGCTGTAGTAGTAGCCCTGGAAGATATGGCAACCCTCCTGCAGCAACAGCTGCGCCTGGGTCCGTTCCTCCACCCCCTCCGCCACCACGGTCAATCCCAGGCTGCGGCCCATGCCGATGATCGCCTTGACGATTGCCTTGTCATTCTCGTCCACTTCAAGATCCCGGACAAAGGAACGATCGATCTTCAGTTTGTTGATGGGCAATTGCTTGAGACTGGTCAGCGAGGAGTAGCCGGTGCCGAAGTCATCGATGACCAGCCCCAGCCCCCGCTGTTTCAGACGTGCGAGCGCCTCGGCCACCGGCGTTGATATCTCCATCACCAGGCTCTCGGTGATCTCCAGTTCCAGGGCGTCCGGTGTCAGACCGGTTTCGGTCAGCACCTCGGTAATCAATTGCGGCAGCGACTCCCGCTGCAATTGCCTGGCCGAAAGGTTCACCGCGATATAGTCGAGCGCATACCCCGCCGACCGCCATTGGGCAAAACAGGCGCAGGCCTGGCGCAACACCCACTCGCCGATCGGCATGATCAGGCCACTCGATTCGGCCAGCGGGATAAACCGGTCCGGACCGATGAGACCCTTGTGCGGATGCCGCCAGCGGATCAACGCCTCGACACCGACAATGGCGGACTTGTCGACATCGACATGGGGCTGAAAGAAGAGTTCAAACTGCGACTCCGTGATCGCCACCCGCAGATCATCCAGCAGCGCCGCACGCTCGGCGGCCTCCTGCGTCATCCGGTCGTGGTAGTACATGTAGCCGTTCTTGCCGGTTCGCTTCGCCTGGTACATCGCCGAATCGGCATTTCTCAACATGGTTTCGGCATCCTCGCCGTCTCCGGGAAAGAGACAGACACCAATGCTGGCGGAGATATGGAACGCGCTGTCTTCGACCGAGAAGGGCTCCTTCAGCACCTGCAGCAGCTTCTCGGCAATCACGGTGGCGTGATCCGGGTCGTTCAACAGACCGCTGATCACCATGAACTCGTCACCGCCCAGCCGGGCGACCTCATCCTCCTCACGCACCGCATGGGAGAGCCGCTCCGAGATGGTCTGCAGCAGTCGGTCGCCAGTGGAGTGCCCGAGGGTGTCGTTGATCTCCTTGAAATCGTCGATATCGATATAGAGCAGGGCTAGTGTCGACGCCTCCTGCCGCGCATAGTCGATCATCCGCGCCAGGTGCTCCATCCCCATCACCCGGTTAGGCAGGGTGGTCAGGTGGTCGTGGTAGGCCTGGTGCCGGAGTCGCTCCGTCTGCTGATTCAGGGCGTCGATCATGCCGTTGCAACTGTTGGCCAGCGCCCTGAACTCCTTGAAGTGGACCCGGTCGGTGTCGATCCGCACGCGGCTGTCCGCGGCCCTGCCGAAAGCCCGCTGGAACAGCCGGAAATTGAGCGACAGCTTGCGGCCGATGAGAATGGCCGCCACCGCGATCAGCACGACCGCCACCAGGTAGACGCCGAGCGTACCGGCAATGCGCTGCCTGAGCCGGGACGCCAGATCGTTTTCGCGGCGCCTGATCTCCTGCTCCAGGGTATCGGTGTAAGCACCGCTACCGATAAAGATATTCCACTCATCCATGCCGACGATAAACGAGATCTTGGCTGCCTCCTCGCCCCCGGGCTTCTTCCACACATACTCGCTGAATCCACCCTCCGGTCGCGACCTGGCCAGGACGGCGTTCTCCTGCACCACCTTCTTGCCGTTTACATCGGTGATCTCCCAGATGTTCTTCTCCGCGCCGAAATATTCGCCGTTGGTCACGTAGAGATCGCCGGCATAGGAGTTGATGAAGAAATAGCCCTCATCATTCAAGCCGTACTTCACCCTGGCGATGCTGCGAAAGCTCTCTTCCCGGATGTTCGCTTCAATCTCCGACAGATAGTCGCCGGTACCGATAATCCAGCCATAGGGGGCAAACAGTTTGACATAGCTGTACTTGCGGAACTCCCGGCTCTGGTCATCCGGACGAGGCCAGTCATAGCGCAGGAATCCCTCCCCTTCCCGGGTGACGATGTCGATCATATCCGCTACCACCTTGACCCCCTTAGCGGAGAAGATCGCCTCGGCCGGCTTGCCCTCCAGGGCCAGATTGGGCGGGAACAGGTGCTCGATGCCGTTCAGGGAGGTGATGAAGTAGTAGCCGCGGCCAGCATTGAAGCGGATGCTTCTGAGCGCTTCCAGGATCGCCTGCTGGATCTCCCGATCGTCCAGGCGGCCGCGGTTGATTGTGTAGAGGTGGGTGGCGATGGCATGCGCCTCATTCACCCGCTGGCGGATCTGCTGCTCCAGCCGTTGTTCGGCTCGGGCCTTTTCCGAGAGCAGGAAGCCTTTCATCCTGAGAACTTCGGAGCGCAGGATGGTTTTCTGGTTCTCCAGGTACTCCGCCCGATAGCGCGCGTTCTCCCGCGCCAGGTTTTCATATTCACTGTCAATCCAGAGATAGCCGATCAGCAGCGTCGAGAGTACAAAGACACTGCCCAACTGAAGCAGAAGTGTTCCTATTATGCTGCCTTTCATGTCAGGGCCGAATTCACTGAAAATATGTACGGAAAGAATAAACGCCCCTCTCGGTTAAGTCCACGGGCAGATCCGCCAGCCGGCCGGTCGAGCCACCGCGGCTGGACAGAGCATCAGTTTCGCGAGGCGAACGCCGATGGGTGAACCATTGCCGGCTCGGCTGGTCTCACCAGGGGCGGCAGGCATATCTGCCGCGTTGCGTCCCCCGGTCCGGAGAGAACCACCCCATGGCATGTACCGACTACTGCACCCGCCGCCGCTGCCGTCATCTGGCACTGCTGCTGGTGCTGGCGATCGCCATGCTGCACGGCCCCGTCACCTGGAGTGGTGCACTCTCTCCGCTGCATCCCGGCATGCAGGTGACAGCCATTTCCGGGGCTACGGACTGCTGCCCCGGGCTCGACGGGTCCACCCCGACCGCCTGCGTGACCTGCCTTGCCGCTGCACAAACCCCGGGCTTGAACACGCTTCCGCCACCCTCCCGAAGTGCTGATTTCCAGCCGCTCGACCGTCATCCGATCCAGCGCTTCACCGTGCCGCCACTGCGTCCACCCATCACCGGCTGATCTCCCCTCACTGCCACCCCGGTTACCGGGTCCGTCGACGATGGCGCCGCCCTCGTCGATCCATTGTCATACTGGAGATCCATTGTGAAGTATCGCTATCTGATTCCCCTCGGCCTGTTCCTGCTGATGGCCGCATTGCTCGGTCGCGGCCTGTTTATGAACCCACGCGAGGTCCCCTCGGCCCTGATCGACAAGCCGGTGCCGACGTTCGATCTGCCGACCCTGCGCGATCCCGAAAAACGCTTTACCCAGGAGATGTTCCAGGGCCAGGTCGCGCTCTACAACGTATTCGCCAGCTGGTGCACCGCCTGCCGCGACGAGCATCCGCTGTGGATGGAGTTCGCCCGCGAGGGTAAATATCCGCTCTACGGCTTCAACTACAAGGACCGGCGCGAGGACGCGCTGGCCTGGCTGGCCGAACTGGGTGACCCGTACCTGGAGATCGCCTACGATTTTCCGGGTCTCAGCGGCATGGACTGGGGCGTTTACGGAGTACCGGAGACCTTCATTGTCGACAAACGGGGCAAGATCCGCTACAAGCAGATCGGCCCCATCAACCGCGAGATCCTGGAACAGAAGATACGCCCCCTGCTCGCCCGCCTGGAGCAGGAACCGGAGGCAGGAGAGGCACGGTAGTGTTTGCGTCGGATTACGCTGCGCTAATGCGACCTACGGTTCATCCAACCTGCCGCGGCAGTCCGTAGAAGGTGCGGTACGGGTCAATAAAAGGTGGGCACAAACTACGTGCCCACCATCGATATCCTGACCTTGACGTAGGGTGCCGGTGAGCCCGCGAACCGCACCAGGCCTCGTTGGAAACGGCCACCGCCTTGATGCGGTTCGTTTTACTCACCACATCCTACGGAACTCCGTTGTTGGCCTGGCGGCCACTGGCGGAGGTAAGGGAGAGATGGTCCCTACCCAACTGAATTTGCGGTAGAGGGACTGGTGCCTTCTGCCGAGGGCGCCTGCCGCCAGGCATGGCGGCAGTGAGCCCCAATTGATGGGTGAACGGCCTCCCTCGACAGAAGGTGCCAGCCCCTCCGGACAAACGTGGAATGCTCCCGAGCCACCGGTAGCCGGTCAATCCGTCCCGAGCGGTCGGCGTCAACCCTCGTGATCGGGGGAATTCCCCCCTTTGTCGTCACTACCCTTACCGTGACAACCCGACTTGCCGTGCCCCTTGTGCATGCACATCCCCATCAGACACATCACCGCGCAGGGGGCGATGGCCAGGATCAGCGGGGCCAGGCCGGCCGCCACCAGCCAATCCCAGTTGAACCAGCCCCCCAGCCCCAGCAGCAGCGCCCCCAGGACCAATTGCACCCGCCGCTGCGACAGCCAGTGACGCAACAACAGGAACAGATCGCGACTGAGGGGACGTTCCTGACTCTGATTTACTACGGGATCATTCACGGCGGTTCTCTCCATTGGCTGACTATCGGTTTGCGTCGCGGGATCGGTGGATGTACCCGCGGGGTGATTTTCGAAACGCTCCGGTTTGATGTGGCTATCTTTCATTTCCCAGCCTCGCTGACGACCGGCGTCGGTTGTGACGATTCGCCCAGTTCCCGGCGCGTCTCCACGATGGCCTTGTTGACCGTTTCCGCGTTGGCGCTGTCGGGCGGGAGCAGGCCGATCAGGCGTTCCCAGGCGCCGACCGCCCGTGCCAGTTCACCGCGCTGATAGGCGCCGATTCCGGAGAGCCACAGCGCCTTCGGCTGTTGCGGATCCAGGGCCAGCGCCCGCTCGATGAAGTCCAGGGAACGACCGCTGATCGCCTCCCCGTCGATCATCGACAGGGCCTCGCCATAGCCGGCCAGCAGTTCGGCCGTATCTCCCGCCACCGCGAGGGCGCGTTCATAGGCGTCCACCGCCTCCGGGTAACGCCCCATGGCCAGATAGCCCTGTGCAAGCAACTGCCAGGCACGCACGTCATCCGGTTGCTGATCCAGCCGTTGGCTCAGTTGCCGCACCATCTCCTCCGGTGTCGGCAGCGCTAGCCGCTGGGCCGCCCGGGCTTCATCGATCAACCCGTACTCCCCCAACCGCCAGTACCCCAGCGTCGCCAGTAGCGGCACCACCAGCGCCACGGCAACGACACCGCTCCATCGCGGCTGCCGGTCGCAGCCAGGTGTTTTCGGGGCACGTTCATCGAGGTCATGCAGCAGCTCGCGCTCCAGTTCCTGTTTCGCTGTCTGGTAGAGGGATTGGTCGATACGCCCCTCCGCCAGATCGAGGCCCAGTTCCCTGAGCCGGTCATCATGCACGGCAATAGTCAGCATCCCCCGCGGTGCCGTGGCGGTTGCCCGTGATCGCAACAGCGGTGTCACCACAAATGCCAGGGCGATGGAGACCATCGCCGCGGCCGTCAGCCAAAATCCGATCATCAGGAAGTCCCCCCGTGGGTTTCATTTATCAAACGCTTGAGGCGCACCTGCTCTTCGTCGGTCAACTCCCCGTCCTCCGGGCGGCGGGCGATCCCGGCCACCATCCACCACAAGGCGCCGACGCCCAACGCGCCCAGCAAAAATGGCCCCACCCACAGCAACAGCGTGGAGCCCTTGAACGGCGGCTTGAAGAGCACGAAATCACCGTAGCGTGACACCATGAAGTCGATGATCTCGTCATCCGACGCGCCGGCAAGCAGTTGCCGGTACAGGGCGTCGCGCATGTCCTTGGCCAGATCGGCGTTGGACTCGGCGATATTCTGGTTCTGGCAGACCAGACACCTCAACTGGGTGGTCAGCTGCCAGAATCGCGCCGCCCGAGCTGAATCATCGAACGGATAAAGATCGGCAGGATGATTCGCTGCCGGAGTGAGGGCGGACGCCGACAGCAACCACAGCAACAGGAGCGTCCGGCACCGCCTGAGGTTGAGTACCCGGGTCATGAGCGTGCCTCCCCGGCCAATACGCCGCCCGGGATCGCTGGCTGGTCGTCCGGCACGCGGCGCCGGACCAGCCGGTAGCGCCGGTCGAAGGCCGCCAGGAACCCGCCCGCCATCATCAGCAGGGCACCGAGCCAGATCCAGCGTACGAACGGTTTGTAATAGACACGCACCGACCAGGCGCCGCCCTCCAGCGGTTCACCCATGGCGACATAGAGGTCGCGAAACAGGCCGGGCAATATGGCCGCCTCCGACATCGGCTGCCTGCCGCCGCCATAGTTGCGTTTTTCCGCTCGAAGTCGTCCTATCTCATGCCCGTCCCGGGTGACGCGCACCGGGAACACCACCGCGCTGTAGTTCGGCCCCTGGCGCTCCTCCAACTGGCCGAATTCGAACAGGTACCCGGCCACCGGGATAAGCCCGCCCGGCGCCACCCGTACGTCACGCTCGACACTGTAGCCGCTGGCCAGGGTGATGCCCACGACAGTAACTGCCAGCCCCAGGTGGGCCAACAGCATGCCGTAGCGATGGCTTGGCAGCGCCCGCAGGCCCCGCCAAAAGCCGCTCTTCGCGGCCGCACACTGATACAGTTCCCGGGCGGTGGTCAATGTCAGCCACAGGGCCAGCATCAGGCCGAGGGCGGTCTCCGCGCGCAGACCGTCGGTTGCCAGGAAGGTGAATACCCCACCAAGCGGGATGGCGACCAGCAGCGGCAGCCACAGTCGCCGCAGGAGACGGCCCGGCCGGTCCTGCTTCCAGCGCACCATCGGACCGATGCCGGTAATGAATATCAGCGGCACCATCAGCGGAACGAATACGCTGTTGAAATAGGGCGGACCGACCGAGATCTTGCCGACGCCCAGCGCGTCCAGAGCCAATGGATAGAGAGTGCCGAGCAACACGGTGGCGGTCGCCACCACCAGCACCAGGTTGTTGGCCAGCAGCAAGGTCTCCCGGGAAAAGAGCTGGAACTTGCCGCCTCCCTGGATCTTCGGCGCGCGCCAGGCGTAGAGTGTCAGGGAGCCGCCCACCGCCAGGCTCAGCAACACCAGGATGAAGATGCCCCGCGCCGGATCGCTGGCGAAGGCGTGCACCGAGGTGAGTACGCCGGAACGCACCAGAAAGGTGCCCAGCAGGCTGAGCGAAAAAGTGAGGATCGCCAGCAACACCGTCCAGCTCTTGAACACGCCACGCTTTTCCGTGACCGCCAGCGAGTGGATCAGGGCGATCCCCGCCAGCCAGGGCATGAACGAGGAGTTCTCCACCGGATCCCAGAACCACCAGCCGCCCCATCCCAGCTCATAGTAGGCCCACCAACTGCCGATCATGATGCCGGCGGTCAGGAACACCCAGGCCAGCGTGGTCCAGGGTCGCGACCAGCGCGCCCACACCGCATCCAGCTGGCCGCCCAGGAGCGCCGCCAGGGCGAAGGCAAAGGCCACCGAGAAACCGACATAGCCCATGTAGAGCAGGGGCGGATGGAGGATCAGGCCGGGATCCTGCAACAAGGGGTTCAGATCGCGCCCGTTAACGGGCGGCACCGGAAGCCGCTCGAACGGATTGGAGGTGAACACCAGAAACAGCAGGAAACCGACCCCCACCAGCCCCATCACCCCCAGCACCCTGGCCAGCATGTCACGCGGCAGGCCGTGGCTGAAATGACTGACCGCGACGCCCCAGGCCGACAGTATCCAGACCCAAAGCAGCAGCGACCCCTCATGACCGCCCCACACTGCGGTGATCCGGTAGATCAACGGCAGTTGCGAGTTGGAGTTGGCGGCCACGTAGGCGACCGAGAAATCGTTGGCGATGAACGACTGGGCCAGCACGGCCAGCGCGAGGCTCAGGAACAGGCATTGTCCCCAGGCCGCCGGCCGTGCCAGGGCGATCCAGCCGGGGTGGCCGGTTCGGGCACCCGCCAACGGCAGGGTGCCCTGCAGCAGGGCCAGGACCAGGGCCAGCAGTAGCGCAAACAGACCGGTCTCCGGAATCATGGCTTGCCACCCTGCCCCCGGTTCGCCTCCGCTGCCGCTGTGGAGCTCCCGCCGAGCAGCGCCATCTGATGGCCGATGCCGGTGATCGGGATCTCGCCGACCAGTTGCAGATCACGCTGACTAACGACCCACAGTTTGGACTCCTTGCGACTGGAGATATAGAGCTTGCCGGTATCCTTCACCGTGACCAGGTGATAGGGCTCCGGTGCCAGCGGCAGACTGCGAATCACGCCCGTGGCCAGCTGAATGGCCGCCAGCCGGTTCTCGCCCTTCACCGCCACGTAAAGTTGGCTGCCGTCATCGGAGATATCCAGCCCGTGCGGGTCCCGCCCCACCGGGTGACGACGCACCACCTCGCCACTGTCGATGTCCAGCTCGACCACCTGACCGACACCGTTGGCCACCACGAACAGGCTCGACTCATCCGGCGCCAGCACCATGTGCTCCGGTGCCGAGTCGACCAGCAGATTGCGGCGCACGATCCAGCGGCTGGTGTCGATTTCGCTGACCGTGCCATTGCCGGTATTGCTCACCCAGAGCCGGCTGCCGTCGCTGTTGGATACCATATAGTTGGCGACCGGGCCGGTTGCCACAACGGCGGTCAGTTCGCCGCTGTCGAGATTGACCACGCTGATGTTGCCGCTGCCCGGGTGGGTGGAGACCCCGTAGCGCCCGTCCCGTGTGATCAACGCGTGGTGCACCGCGCCCGGCAGCTCGATCTGGCGCAGGATACGGCGCTCACCGGAGTCGATCTGGTAAGCGGTGCCGCGCAGGTCGCCGCTACCCGCCGGCGGCGCTGCCGTCGCGTTCGCGGGCGCGTGATGGGAGAGGTGTTCGTCCTCGGACATTCCGACGGGTTTGGGCGGCGCCGCGGCCGCGGCACGCATCTCCAGGCTACCGGCATAGAGATGGTCGCCATCGGGCGCGGCGGCCAGCCCATGGCTGTTGTTTATGCCCTCGATCTCGCCGACGATCCGATCGATGGCGCTGTCGATAATGAGTACCCGATGCGCTTCACCGGTCGGTACGGCGACATAGGGCGCGGCGGAGAGACCCAGCGGAACCAGGGCTAAAGTAAGTGTGGCGGCAGCCTTCATGCAGCTGCGGTGCAAGATACAACGGATCATATTGCTTTCCTTCATAACGGTGGAGCGAGCGCGCTCCGGTTAACCGTGGCGACCGGCACAGCGGGTGCCGCGTCGCGAATCATATTGCGGGGTTGGGCGGGAGCCGGTCGTGCCAATGACCTGGTGCCGATAGCGGGCGCACCAGGCGACAACAGTTACCGACTCCTAGACGGTGAAGGGAAGCAGCAGTTTCTGAAACAGCAGGTAGAGTGGAGGAGAGGTGAAAGCGGAAACTTCGTGGAACCGCGGCGGCGCGGCTTTGGTCGCCCCCGGCGACAGCGGCAGTGGCGCCTGCGGGGCCGTGATCAGGTCCGCCGATCCGGAATCCTTGTTACGCTGGAAGGTGTTGCCGCCAACCACGCTGAGTGGATTGCTCGAAGCGCGTTGACAGACCACCGTGTGGTGTCCGGGCTTGTCCCGCGTCTGCAGCACACCCGGGTCGCCCGTCCTGTCGAACGGGTGATCGATGTCGTTCACACACCAGGCGGCGGAGAGCAGGCCGGACCACAACCACAGCAACAGGAACAGCAGCGTCGGCACGCCGTAGGGGCGTCGGGCACTACTGACTGGGGTGTGGCGGGATGACGGCATGGGTGATCCGGTTAGTTTGCTCGATACAGTTCACTGAAGCGGACGATTCAGGGGTCCGCCCAGTCTGAACTGAAGGTCGAATTGATGGACCATCAAAGCGGTCAAGAGTTCACGCCCCTCGCCCATCAGCTGATCCAGGTCAACACAACGCGTTAGCGGGCGCGGGCCTACTCCGCCCTTCTGCCGTGCGGCCGACTCGCCGACGTAACCCGACAGACCGGATGTATGCGTCGGATTACGCTACGCCAACGCAACCTACGGTTCTACCCCGTCATTCCGGCGCATGCCGGAATCCAGTTGTCGGTCGCGTTAGCCGAAGGCGTAACCCGACAGACCTGATGTATGCGTCGGATTACGCTGCGCCAATGCAACCTACGGTGCTACCCCGTCATCCCGGCGTATGCCTGAATCCACAGGTAGGCCGCGTTGGCCGCCGGCGTCAGGTCACCTTCACCCGCACCATCTCCTCGCCCTCCTCGTCGGAGAGATGCACCGCGCAGGCGATGCAGGGATCGAAGCTGTGGATGGTACGCAGGATCTCCAGCGGCTGTTTCGGGTCGTGCAACTGATGATTGTCCTGCAACGCCGCCTCGTAGGCGCCCGCCTTGCCTTCGGTGTCCCGCGGACCGGCATTCCAGGTGGAGGGCACCACCGCCTGATAGTTCTTGATCTTGGTATCCTTGATCACGATCCAGTGACCCAACGCGCCACGCGGCGCCTCCATGTAACCCGCCCCCTGGCACTCGCTGGGCCAGGTGGAGGGGTCCCACAGCTTGTTGTTGAAGGTCTTGCTGTCCCCGGCCTTGATATTGGCAATCAGATCGTCATACCAACCCTGCATGCCATCGGCCAGAATCTTCGATTCCAGGGTACGGGCCGCCGTCCGCCCCAGGGTGGAGAAGAGTGCCTCGATCGGCAGATCGAGCTTTTTCAGGGCGAAGCCGGCCAACTCTTTGGTCGGCTCATGTCCCTTGGCGTAGAGCAGCAACACCCGCGCCAGCGGCCCCACCTCCATGGCGTGGTTCTTCCAGCGCGGCGATTTGAGCCAGGAGTAGGCCTGCTCCACGTCCAGCTGTTTATAGGGCGGTTTGGGACCGGTGTAGTTGAGGGTTGTCTCGCCGTCGTAGGGGTGCAGCCCCTTCTCCTTGCCCTCTTCATAGTCGTACCAGGAGTGTTTAACGTACTCCTGAATCTGCGAGGCATCGTGCACGTCGACCTCATGAACGGTACTCAGGTCGCGATTGAGTATGACGCCGGCCGGGAACAGAAAACCGGACGGATCGTTCATGCTGGTGGCCGGCAGGTCGCCATAACACATGAAGTTGCCCAGTCCCTCGCCGCGCTTGAACCAGTCCTTGTAGAACGAGGCGACGGCCAGGGTATCGGGCAGATAGACCTGATCCACGAACTGCCGCATCTGGTTGATGATGTCCTGCACCTGGGAGAGCTTCTTGGCATTGATGGCGGAGTCGGAGTTGAGGTCGATGGGCGATGCCACCCCGCCCACCAGGAAGTTGGGGTGCGGATTCTTGCCGCCGAAGATGGCGTGCAGCTTGGCCACGTCGCGCTGCCAGGTGAGGGCTTCCAGGTAGTGCGCCACCGCCATCAGATTGGCCTCGGGCGGCAGTTTGTAGGCCGGGTGGCCCCAGTAGGCCTTGGAAAATATCCCCAGCTGACCGCCATCGACGAAGCCCTTCAGCTTCTTCTTCATGTCCGCGAAATAACCGGGTGACGACTTGGACCAGCTGCTCAGAGACTGGGCCAGTTCGGAGGTCGCCTTGGGATCGGCGCTCAGGGCCGAGACCACATCCACCCAGTCCAGGGCATGCAGGTGATAGAAGTGCATCACATGGTCGTGGATATACTGGGCCCCGATCATCAGGTTGCGGATCAGCTGGGCATTCTTGGGGATCTCATAGTTCAGGGCATCCTCGACGGCACGGATGGAGGCCATGCCGTGCACCAGGGTGCAGACACCGCAGATGCGCTGCACGTAGGCCCAGGCATCGCGCGGGTCACGCCCCTTCAGGATGGTTTCGATACCGCGCACCATGGTACCGGATG
Source organism: Sedimenticola hydrogenitrophicus (assembly GCF_025175675.1). GTDB lineage: Bacteria > Pseudomonadota > Gammaproteobacteria > Chromatiales > Chromatiaceae > Sedimenticola > Sedimenticola hydrogenitrophicus. The sequence goes on along the minus strand of NZ_JANIOA010000002.1, from coordinate 149,305 downwards.
AGTAGGCCTGGCCGATCTTGTCGCCATCCATCTGCGCCTCGATGCGCAGGTGGCCCTCAATACGTGTGATCGGATCAACGACAATGCGTTCGCTCATAGCTCTGTTCTCCCATTACCGCCCCGCTTCATGCCGGACGGCGATTCGCGCCAATGGCGCTCCTGCGATCTGTTGTTATGAACCTGCCGTTCGATTGCGTGCGGCAGGTCCGTCATTATTCCGGCGTCTCCGGCGGCTCTTCATCCACCACCAGGTGATCGGCGATCAGTTCGGAGAGCCCAACCACCGGCAATTCGACCTTGTACTCCTCGAGCCCCTCCTCGATCACCAGCCGGCAGTTGGCGCAGGCGGTGACCAGCACCTCGGCCCCGGTCTCCGCAATCTGATCCCGTTTCTTCTTGAAGGCCCTGATTCGCAACTCATCGGCATCCTCGTTACTGGAGACGCCGCCGCCCCCGCCGCAGCACCAGGCCATCTTGCCGTGCTCCTTCATGTCGACGAAATCGCTGGTGACCATGTTCATCAGGCGTCGCGGGCCATCGATCACGCCGCCCTTCCTGGCGATCGAGCAGGGATCGTGGAAGGTGTGACGGTCGCTCTCCAGATCCCGGGTCTTGATCCGGCCGGCGGCACGCAGCTCATCCAGCAGTTCCAGGATATGCACCACCCGGAACGGGAATGGCCGGCCGATCAGGTTGGGTCCGTCCCAGCGAATGGCGGTATAGGCGTGGCCGCACTCCGGGCTGATGACATGCTTCACCTTCAGCCGTTCCGCCCCATCGACGATGCGCTGCACCAAGGTGCGGGCGATATCGCTGGAGCCGATCTGGATACCGGAGTTGGTGGCCTCGAACGCGCTGGAGCAGAGGGTCCAACTGACCCCGGCCTGCTTGAATATCTTGGCCAGGGCCTGCAGATACTCGGGAAAGTTCATGATCTCCATGGACGAAAGCAGTGCCAGGTAGTCGGCGCCCTCCACATCCATCGGGATCTTCAGCCCACTGTCGGCCTCGATATGCCGGATCTGCGCCTCCAGGGCGCTGAGCTTGACCCCCATGGGACTGCCGATGGTGACCGCCCGGGTGGCTGCCCCCTTGACGCCTTCCGGCGAGTTGCCCGAGGCGACCATGCCCTCACGGGTCTTGCGCACCATGTAGGCGATGTCATTGCCGACCGGACAGACCATGGAGCAGCGGGCGCACATCGTACAGCTGTCGTAGAGCAACTCCTGCCATTCGGCCAGCATCTGGTCGGTCACCGGTTTGTGCAGACCCAATGCCTTTTTTAGCTTGCCGAACAGGGTGTATTCGGACTCCCAGACCCGGCGCAGCGGTTCCAGCTTGTAGATCGGGGTATATTTCGGGTCTCCGGTCTCGGTATAGAAAAGGCACGCCTCGGCACACATGCCGCAACTGACGCAACTGGAAAAGAAGGCGGCGACGGGCGCATCGATCTGTTCTTTGAGGGCGTTGATACCCCGCTCAAGTGTGGCTTGACTCATGACTCAACCCCCCGACGGCCGCTCATGGCGCCGTTGTACCAGCGCGAAAGGAAAACGGTGAAGGTGTGCATCAGCTTGGTGAACGGGAAGGCGATCAACAACGCCTCCACACTCAGAACATGCAGACCGAGAATCAGCGGATAGGGATTGACCATGCGGTGATAGGCCAGGTAGCCGGTCAGTATGGGCAGGAAGGTCAGGGTCCACACCAGCCAGTCCTCCCCGCTGCTGATCTTGCGCATCACCGGGTTCATCAGCCGGTGCCAGAGCCCGGCCAGCAGGCCGATGATGGCCAGCACCGTCGCCGCATCCACGATCGGATTCGGCAGTCCGGGCCAGCCGAATCCGAAGGTGGCACGGAACAGTTCGATGTGCGGCACGAACAGGAACAGACCGACAAACAGGCCGATATGGAACAGGTAGCCGGTCACCACCGTGAGCGGCTGCCGCCGGAAGGTCCCCGGATCGGGTATGGAGCGGGTGAAAATCGTCCGCATCCCCGGACCGAACTCCGTACCCTTGGGCTCCGCCAGGTTCTGCTTGCGACCCAGTGAAATGATCTCGAACAGCCGCAGGATGACGCCGATGACGAAGATGGTGACGGCGATGTCGAATGCGGTGCCCCGGGTCCAGATGAGAAAGTCCATCGGTTCGTTCATGATGTTTTCTCCAGATCATCGACGGTGACGTTGGCGTGTGCCTTTTGCGCCTCGTCCTTGGTCTTGTAATTGAGCCCGGCGGCGGCCGCACCCAATACCAGGCCGGCCGCGGCGGCAAAGGCCACGGTCTGCGAGTTGTCGCTAATCGGCACCGAGAGGGCGTTGTAGAAGCCGCCGGCATCCCAGAAGCGGGGTTCGGAACAACCGAGACAACCGTGTCCCGACTCGACCGGCCAACTGGTCCCCTGATTCCACTTGGTGGTGGCGCAGGCGTTATAGGTCATCGGCCCCTTGCAGCCGAGCTTGTAGAGACACCAGCCGGCCTTGGCCCCCTCGTCGTCAAAGGTCTCGGCAAACAGACCCTTGTCGTAGAACGGACGGCGATAGCAGCGGTCGTGGATGCTCTGCCCATAGAACACCTTGGGCCGGTTGTACTGATCCAGTTCGGGGATCGTGCCGAAGGTGAGAAAATGTGCCAGCACACCGGTGATCACGGTGGGAATCGGCGGGCAGCCGGAGACATTGATGATCGGCTTGTTCTTGATGATATCCGAGACGGAGACCGCACCGGTGGGATTGGGATTGGCCTGCGGCAGGCCGCCGAAAGCCGCGCAGGTACCCACCGCGACGATGGCCGCCGCGTCCTTTGCCGTCTCTTCCAGCATCTGCAGATTGCTGATACCGGCGATAGTGGAGTAACCGGGATTGCCCAGCGGAATCGAGCCATCCACCACCAGGATGTAGTTCCCTTTGTTTTCGTGCATGGCCGCCTCGCGGGCCGCCTCGGCCGCCTCACCGGCCGCCGCCTGCAGGGTGTGGTGATAATCCAGGGAGATATGATCAAAAATGAGGCTCTCGACCGATGGCGAGTGGCTGCGGGTAAGGGATTCGGTACAACCGGTGCACTCCTGAAACGAGAGCCAGATGACCGAGGGACGTCTGGCCTTCTCCAGCGCCGCGGCAATTGCCGGGACCATGCTGGGCGGCAGTGCCATGAGTGAGGCGGTTGCCGTACAGAACTTCAGAAAACCGCGTCGCGAAACCCCGTGACGCCTCAGGCTGTCACCCAGGGTGTTATTTTCAGCCATGTTACCTCCCTTTCTATTACTGAATCGCTGTTGACTCTGTGTCGTTGTTCTCGTTGAGTGCAGAGACGGAAAACCGGATCACCGGATTTGCAACCCGCTCACTCAGGCCCGTGCATCTCGGCATTCAATACCGAATCGAGGGCACCGAGGCTCTGGTACATATCTTCTGTCTGGGCGCGCAGCAGTGCTGGAATCTCGATCACCTCAAGCTGAAACGCGATCCGCTCCGCCTCGCTGTTGTAGTGGTCCACGATCCAGACACCGCTGAAGCGGGACTCCCGGACGGTGGTCCTGCCCAGGGCATCCAGCGTCGCCGCCACCTCGCCCTCCCCCAACAGGGAGAGCAGGCGCTCTTCGTCACCCGGACCAAAGGGGATCGCCCGCAGATCGATAATGGTGGACTCGCCGGTGCGTAGCAGCCGTTCCAGCGCATGCCGCACCTCATGCAGCAAGGGCAGCGTGTTGTGTGTCATCCCCGGCATTGCGCGATTGGAAACCGCCTCGGAACCCTTTTGTTCGAATACGCTCATATTCTTAAATTATCCTTTGCCACAAGACTATCCCGATTGCGAAGACCCCATGATGACCCAGGTCATGTTGCCTTTTACTTTCTAAATAAATATTTTACCCATTTAATAACAGCAACTTAGGCGCGCCGTACCCGTGGCGCCGCCACTTGATCCAGTGGCCGCTGCGCTACCCGGTCAGCGGGGAGTGCCGGACCAGCGATCAAGCAACTCGATCACCTTGCCCACCGCCTGCGGTATCGCCTGCGCCACAGCCGCCGATGGCTGCTCGCCCCACTCCAGGCTCTCGGGTTCAATCCCCACCAGCGCACGATGCTCCGGATAATGTTCAGAGAGACGGGCGATATCCAGAAGGTCGGTAAGGCCTACTTCATGGACGCTTTGCCGATTGCCGGTGAGGTAGCGATCCATTTCACTCGCCTCGTAACAGACGACACTGCCCGGACGGCCACCCGTCCGGGCCGCATCCACCACGATCAACCGGGCATGTTCCGCCAGCAGGCCCGCCAGGGAAAAACTCAAGGTACCGCCATCGACAAAGGCCACATCCTGCCGTTGCGAAAACCGCTCCTGCAGGCGGTTGATGACGTGAACGCCCACCCCTTCATCCGTCAACAGGGTATTGCCGATACCCAACACCAGTGTCGTTTTTTTCTCATTCACGTGGGCTCATCCCGATAAACTTTACTTGGCCTAATATTAATATATTATTAGTTTCTAATCATATGACCTTAATCAACATTTGCCCGACCTTGAACCGCTATTCCGCGGCTGGAATAAATTGTTTCAGACAACCACCAGTTGTGAGAAATTTTTCAACAAAGCACAATATGTTGTGTTTTGTTGAAAATCCTTTTTTTTCCGTGACTTATCATAATCCGCCGGCCCCGCGCCATCTCCAAGTCATTGATTTTACTATTTATCAGCTTTTTCTTATGCCCCATAAAGCGACTTGACAGGGACCGCCAAGGATCCTAATCTTCACACATCCAAACACAACATATTGTGTTTTCATGCCAGACACGGAAAGTAAAACCACAAGATATAGGAGCCATTCATGAGAACAGACGGTCCATTGACAATCCGCCCATGCCGCCGCATTGGCACAACCATCCATACCCAAGCAGATACGTATTACACTTACTAAATGCAGGTGATTGTTCGCCCCGGTATTGAGAGACCGGAATCAGGCGTACAACGCAAAAATCATATATAAATATAAGAGCCGAAGGATTTGTGTGACATGAAAAGCGCCCACCTTAAAGCTGTAGCCACCGCTGCCGTGGAGATCCCCTTGCAACCCGCCTCACTCGATATCTGGAACACCAAGTACCGGCTGAAAGCGAAAGACGGTACGCCTGTCGACCAGGACATTGACGGCACCTACCAGCGTGTCGCCAAGGCACTGGCCGAGATCGAGGTCACCCCCGATCTGCAGCAGCAGTGGGGCGAGCGTTTCCTCTGGGCCCTGCGGCGCGGCGCCATCCCGGCCGGCCGCATCACCTCCAATGCCGGCGCCCTGGAACACAAACCGGCCACCTCCACCATCAATTGTACCGTCTCCGGCACTATCTATGACTCCATGGACGAGATCCTAGGCAAGGTGCACGAGGCGGGGCTGACCCTCAAGGCCGGCTGCGGCATCGGTTATGAGTTCTCTACCCTGCGCCCCCGGGGCGCCTATGTGAGCGGCGCCGGGGCCTACACCTCCGGTCCCCTCTCCTTCATGGATATCTACGACAAGATGTGCTTCACCGTCTCCTCCGCCGGGGGACGGCGAGGCGCCCAGATGGCCACGTTCGACGTGGGCCATCCCGACGTCATGGACTTTATCCGCGCCAAGCGCGAGGCCGGTCGTCTGCGCCAGTTCAACCTCTCCCTGCTGATTACTGAAGAGTTCATGGAGGCGGTAAAACAGGACGCGCAGTGGGATCTCGCCTTCCCCATCTCGGAGAAGGAGCTGCAGGATGATAAGATCGACCTGACCGACGGCAAACAGATCATCTGGCGCGAATGGCCTTACAAGGAGGGCTTCATCGCCGATGAGACCGGCACCAAGATCGCCTGCAAGATCTACAAGACCATCCGCGCACAGCGGCTGTGGGACGTTATCATGTCCTCCACCTACGATTATGCCGAACCGGGCTTCATCCTGATCGACAAGGTCAACGAGATGAACAACAACTGGTTCTGCGAGAACGTGCGCGCCACCAACCCCTGCGGCGAACAGCCCCTGCCCCCTTACGGCGCCTGCCTGCTGGGCTCGGTCAATCTGACCACGTTTGTCCGCAACGCCTTCACCAAGGAGGCAACCTTCGACTGGGCGGAGTTCCGCGAAGTTGTGGCCGTGTTCACCCGCATGCTGGATAACGTGGTGGAGATCAATGGTCTGCCACTGGAGGAGCAGCGCAAAGAGATCGAGCACAAGCGCCGTCATGGCATGGGCTATCTGGGCCTGGGATCCTCCATGACCATGCTGGGCATGCAGTATGGCGACGCCGCCTCGCTGCGCTTCACCGAAAAGGTGACCAAGGAGTTGGCGATGGTCGGCTGGCAGACCGGCCTCGAACTGGCCCGGGAAAAAGGCCCGGCCCCGATCATGGAGCAGGAGTTCAGCGTCACCAAGGAGATGCTCACCCTGCGTCCGGAAATGGCGGTCGACAACTGGAAGATCGGCGACAAGGTGAAGGGCAAGATCCTGCATGCGAAATACAGCCGCTACATGCAGCAGATCGCCGCCGAAAACCCCACGTTGGTCGAGCAGATCGCCGAGGATGGTTGCCGCTTCACCCACCACAGCTCCATCGCGCCCACCGGCACCATCTCCCTCTCCCTGGCCAACAACGCCAGCAATGGTATCGAGCCCAGTTTCGCCCATCACTATGCGCGCAACATCATCCGCGAAGGCAAGAAGAGCAAGGAGAAGGTGGACGTGTTCAGCTTCGAGTTGCTGGCCTATCGCGAGCTGATCAACAAGGAGGCGATGCCCTACTCCGAGGAGACCGACAAACAGTTGCCGGACTACTTCATCACCGCGGATCAGGTCTCGCCAAAGCAGCACGTGGATGTACAAGCGGCGGCGCAGAAATGGATCGACTCCTCCATCTCCAAGACGGCCAACGTGCCCACCGATTTCGATTACGAGGCGTTCAAGGATATCTATCTCTATGCCTACGAACAGGGTCTGAAGGGCTGTACCACCTTCCGTTTCAATCCGGAGGCGTTCCAGGGCGTGCTGGTCAAGGAGGCGGATCTGGCCAACACCACCTACAAGTTCACCCTGGAAGACGGCACGGTGATCGAGGCCAAGGGTAATGAGGAGATCGAATATGATGGCGAGATGCACACCGCCGCCAACCTGTTCGACGCCATGAAAGAGGGTTACTACGGCAAGTTCTAGCCCGCGTAACAACCGATAAAAAAACATCAGACCCGCGTCTGACCCCGCGTCTGACCAAGAAGATTCAACCGCTCAGTCCCAACTGACAAGGTTAAGCAATATGGCAATCAAGATTGACAGTAAAATCGTAGGCTTCAGCGTCGCCAAAGAGGAAGAGGCCGCGGCGCCCGTCGAGGCCAAGACCCCGGAAAGCAATATCATCCACATGCATGAGAAGGTCGCGCGCCCGGAGATGCTGTTCGGCTCGACCTATAAGATCAGCACCCCGCTCTCCGAGCATGCGCTCTACGTCACCATCAACGACATCATCCTCAATCATGGCACCGAGCATGAGGTACGCCGTCCCTATGAGGTGTTCATCAACTCCAAGAACATGGACCACTTCCAGTGGATCGTGGCCCTGACCCGGATCATCTCGGCGGTGTTCCGCAAGGGTGGCGACGTCACCTTCCTGGTGGAAGAGCTGCGTTCGGTTTTCGATCCCAGCGGTGGTTATTTCAAGAAAGGCGGCAAGTACATGCCCTCGCTGGTGGCCGAGATCGGCGATGCCATCCACTGCCACTTGGTGATGATCGGCCTGCTCAAGGAAGAGGGTCCCGATGAGCACCAGCAGAAGTTGATCGATAAAAAACGCGCCCAGTACGAAGAGTCGATCAACCTGCGCGACAAGGAGCACGACAGTGACTTTCCGGAAGGCGCGCAGCTGTGCAAGAAGTGCAACACCAAGGCGGCCATTATGATGGACGGCTGCCTGACTTGCCTGAACTGCGGCGATTCCAAATGCGGATGACCTGCACCAGGTAACAGAAACCCACAAAAGGCCCGTATATTGCGCGGGCCTTTTGTTATTTGGGGCAATTTCTGGATCTGACCCGAATCCGTGACGTCCGGGATAGGCCGGCGAATGCTTAGGGTTGGTGGTCAAGTCACGGATTCAGGTTATCAAGATAACCGCAAAGTAGACCAAGAGCGCGAAGCATAAAACCTGTTCACCGTGCGCTTCAGGAGAGGGGTCGTGAAGTCCGGCATTGCACTAGGAGGCCCGCCCCCGGGCCGATATCGCGGCGAGGCGCCGCACCTACAGGTCGATTATTACAATGATCGGGTTTATAAGGTACCTGGGGCCGGAGTTGAAGCGGCAGGTTCACCACCAGTTGCGGATTTCAAGTCTGGCTTAACGGGCGATCTAGCCAACCCGTCATGCACAAGATTCGTGTAGCCCGAAAAGCCACCCACACACCCCGAATACACCAGTAATGATATTCCCGGTCGCCTCGGTAACGACAACCACACGCTGCAGCGGCTTTGTTCACCATAGCGGAAATTTTGGACTAACTTAATAGAAGCGCTGATGGCAATTGAGAGGATATGGAGATGATCAAGACGCTGCACCACTATATAGGCGGACAACGGGTCGAGGGTACCAGCGGCCGCTATGGTGACGTGTTCAATCCCGCGACCGGCGAGCTCAGCGCGCGGGTGCCGCTGGCATCGGCAGATGAGGCAAGCCGGGTGGTAGCGGTCGCGGGCAAGGCGTTCGCCGCCTGGCGGGATACCCCTCCACTGCACCGCGCCAGGGTACTTTTCCGGTTTAAGGCGCTGCTCGACCAACACCTGGAGGAACTCGCCAAACTGGTATCCGCGGAACATGGCAAAGTGATCAGCGATGCCCGGGGTTCAGTGATTCGGGGCATGGAGGTGGTGGAGTTTGCCTGTGGCGCCCCCCATTTGCTGAAGGGTGGCTTCTCCGAAAATGTCGGCACCAATGTTGACAGCCACTCGGTACGCCAGCCACTGGGCGTCTGTGTGGGCATTACCCCCTTCAATTTTCCGGCCATGGTGCCCATGTGGATGTTTCCGCTCTCGATCGTCTGCGGCAACACCTTTATCCTGAAGACATCCGAGAAAGTACCCTCCACCGCCTTGCGGCTAGCCGAGTTGCTGAGCGAAGCGGGCCTGCCGGACGGTGTGTTGAATGTTTTGAACGGTGACCGGGAGGCGGTCGACACGCTGCTCACCCACCCCGGGGTGGCCGGTGTCAGCTTTGTCGGTTCCACGCCGATTGCCGAGCACATCTATCAGACGGCTTCCAGCCACGGCAAGCGGGTCCAGGCCCTGGGTGGCGCCAAGAACCACATGGTCGTCATGCCGGATGCCGATATGGATCAGGCCGCCGATGCCCTGATAGGGGCCGCCTACGGCTCCGCCGGTGAACGCTGCATGGCAATCTCCGTGGCGGTGGCCGTCGGTGATCAGACCGCCGATGCCCTGGTCGAGAGACTGGCACCGCGAGTGGAAAACCTGAGGATTGGCCCCGGCACCGACCCCGCCGCAGAGATGGGACCACTGGTCACCGGTGAACACCGGGACCGGGTCAAGGACTATGTGGACCTGGGCGTTGCCGAGGGGGCACAACTACTGGTGGATGGTCGCAACCGGACGATTGCTGACCATGAAAACGGTTTTTTTCTCGGCGGCTGCCTGTTCGACCGGGTGTCGACCGATATGCGCATCTACCAGGAGGAGATCTTCGGCCCGGTGCTGTGCGTGCTGCGCACAGCCGATTTCGAGACCGCCCTCAGGATGGTCAACGACCATGAGCTTGGCAACGGCACCGCCATATTTACCCGCGATGGCGATACCGCACGCACCTATGCATCGCGGGTACAGGTGGGCATGGTGGGCATCAACGTGCCGATTCCGGTACCCATGGCGTTCCATAGCTTTGGTGGATGGAAACGCTCCCTGTTCGGGGACATACATGTGCACGGCATGGAGGGCATCCACTTCTATACCAAGCTGAAGACCATCACTTCACGCTGGCCCGAGGGTATCCGTTCCGGCGCGGATTTTCATATGCCGATCATGAAATAGACGACTCATTATCCACCGATCGGCAACCGCCCGGCCAAGGCCACCCGGGGATTGCCGCGGATGTGTTCGCCGAAACAGGCGGAATCCACCTTACATAAACGATGGAACGGAGGTAGATATGAGCAAAATCGGATTCATCGGCGTGGGCATCATGGGCAAGCCCATGGCCGGACACCTGCAGGCAGGGGGCCACCAGCTCTACCTGGTACGACACCGCACTCCCCTTCCCCGGGAGCTGCTCGACAGCGGTGCGGTGGCGTGTGACTCCGCCAAAGAGGTCGCAGAGCAGGCCGATATCGTTATCACCATGGTGCCCGACACACCCCATGTGGATCAGGTGCTGTTTGGGGAGAATGGGGTGGCTGCAGGATTGAGCCCCGGTAAACTGCTGATCGACATGAGTTCCATCTCGCCGATCGAAACCAAGGCCTTTGCATCCAGGATCAATCAGCTTGGCTGCGATTATCTGGATGCCCCGGTATCCGGTGGTGAAGTGGGCGCCAAGGCCGCCGCACTTACCATCATGGTAGGTGGACCGGACGGCGCATTTGTAAAGGCCAAACCGCTGTTCGAGCTAATGGGCAAGCACATCACCCTGGTCGGTGCTAACGGCGCCGGCCAGACCTGCAAGGTGGCGAATCAGATAATTGTCGCCCTCACCATTGAGGCGGTGGGCGAAGCGCTGCTGTTCGCATCCCGGGCGGGTGTCGACCCGGCAGGGGTGAGACAGGCGCTGATGGGTGGTTTTGCCGGATCAAAGATCCTTGAGGTGCACGGCGAACGCATGATCAAACGCACCTTCGACCCGGGATTCCGTATCGCCCTGCATCAGAAAGACCTTAACCTGGCACTCACGGGCGCCCGTGAACTGGGCCTGAGCCTGCCGAATACGGCCACCACCCAGGAGCTGTTCAACGCCTGTTCCGGAGATCTCGATCACTCCGCACTGGTCAAGGCGCTGGAGGCGCTGGCGGGTCACGAGATCGCGTGAGGCAGACCATCGGCGGGCGGCCTCCTAACGGGAATTCACTACTGGTTCTGCAATTTGATTAAGTACTTTTGTAGGGTGGATAAGCGACAGCGCATCCACCATGGCCGTGGTGAGAAGTGGTACATGAGTAGTGGTACAGGGATGTACCGTTTACGGAGCTGAGGACGCAATGTACCGTTTACGGACCTGAGGATGGCATGCGCCTACCGGCTTATCCACCCTACGAAACGGAAGATACCCGCATCTAACTGAGGCGGTTTCATCCAAAGTTATCGAATTGACACCACCAGCACATCACCAACCCTCTCCTCACCAGAGGAGATCTGACGATACGAGGAATTCGACCATGCCAACCGTCCATGTCACCGTTGATCAAATGGATTACTCATCATCCCGGGGAGAGGCCCGTGATCACTCGCACATCATGGACCGTCCGGAAGCAAAGGGCGGACAGAACAAGGGCCCGATGGGTGGGGAGACACTGTTAATGGGTCTCGGGGGTTGCTTCATGAGCAATCTGCTGGCGGCGGCCAAGGCGAGGAATGTCGAGATCGACAACGCCAGGGCCAGCGTCGCCGGAGAGCTTGCCGATAGCCCGGCCCGCTATACCGATATTCACATGACCATCACGGCGCAATGCTCCGCACCGGCGGAACTGAAAAAACTGGTCACCATTGCCGAGCGCGGCTGTATCGTTGCCAATACCCTCGCCAAGGCGGTCAACCTGACCATTTCATGTGAATAGCCCGGCAGGCGGTTGGGTGGGCGGACAGGCTTGGATTTACGGCTGCCTTCATACCGCCAGGCAGCCCGCCGGTTATCCGTTACTGTTGTTGCCTTTTTCGCGTAGCGTGCGCCAGAAATCGTAGATCGCCAGCAGCGAAACCAGGCTGATAACAATGATCAGATCGATGTCCGGCACGAACCAGGCGACCACCGCCAGGAAAGTGATCATTGTCGTCAATGCGATGATGGCCATGATCTTGTCTAACATATCACTCGACCTTTCCCGGACCTGACCAATTCAGGCTCCCAATGTATTGACCAGCCAACGCGCGGTGCGTAGCAGCCGCCCGTCGGCGTGACGGCGGCCCACCAGTTGCACGCCGATCGGCATGCCGTTTTCGCCGGTCAGCAATGGCAGGGTCACGGCCGGCACACCAAGGAAAGACCACAGGACATTGAATGCTGCACTGCCGGTACTGCCGAAGCCGGCCGGTGCCTCGCCGGTCGCGGCCGGTGTGACAATTGCGTCATAGCGATCGAAAACCTCCTCCAACCCGGCGTAGAGCGTTTCGCGCCAGTCGCGGGCGGCGAGATAATCGACGGCGCTGATCCCGCGGCCCTCTTCGATCGCCCCACGCGTCTCCTCCGCCAGACAGTCGGCTCCGCGTTGGTAGTAGTGACGCAGGTTGTGTGCAATCTCGGCCAGCATGATGCGACGATGTGCCGCCGCCCCCTCACTGAATATCTTCGGCAACTCAACCTCGTCGCAGCGCTCGCCGAGCGCCGCAACCAGTTCGGCGAAACCCGCGGCGCAATCCACCTCGATCCCGCTCCAGGCGGGTGTCTTGACGAATGCCAGCTGTGGCGTCACCGGTGGGTCGGACAGCGCGGTGTTGAGAATCCGTGGCGCAGCCGCAGGCGTCGTGTCCGGGTCAGCCGCATCGTAACCGGCAAGCACATCGGCAAGCAGGGCCACATCCTCGATCGTCCGCCCAAAAGTCCCCACGGTGTCGAGTTGTCGCGAGGTGCGCAGGACACCGTTACGCGGGATCAGGCCGAAGGTGGGTTTGAAGCCGACCACGCCACAATACGAGGCGGGTCGGATCACGGAGCCGCCGGTCTGGGTACCGACCGCGAACGGCACCATGCCACTTGCGACCGCCGCCGCCGAGCCCGACGAAGAGCCTCCCGGGGTATGCTCCAGGTTGTGCGGATTGCGCGTCTTGGCGGGTGCAAGGTAGGCACATTCGGTGGTGACTGTCTTGCCGAGAATCACGGCACCGGCGGCACGCAGGCGTGCCACCAGCCAGGCATCCTCGCCCGGACGACGACCGGCATCGAACGCGTTGCCATTCTCGGTCGGCAGGTCACGGGTATCGATAATATCCTTGATGCCCACCGGCAGGCCGTGCAGCGGCCCGAGCGGCCGTCCGGTCTGGCGGTAGGCATCGAGCCGCTCCGCCTGACTCATCGCATAGCCTTCGTCCAGGCTGGACCAGGCCTGGATTGACTCTTCGCAAGTAGCGATCCGGCGCAGGCAAGCGGCGGTCAGCTCGACAGCGCTCAGCGCTCCATCGGCGATCCGCTGGCGTGCCGCCAATGCGTTGAGGTCGGCCAAATCGGGGGAATTTGTTGCTATTTTTTGTTGCTCAACGGCCATAGATCAGATCCGGCAGCCAGAAAGTGATTCCGGGGAAGTTGTACAGGATTACCATGGCGAACAACACCATGACGAGATAGGGATAGTTACCCTTGAAGATCTGATTCAACTGCACGTGCGGCGGCGCGATACCCTTCAGATAATAGGCCGACATCGCCATCGGCGGTGTCAGGAACGAGGTCTGCAGATTGAGTGCCACCAGGATGCCAAAGAACAGGGGATCGATACCGAAATGCGGCAGTAGCGGCAGAAAGATCGGTACGAAAATGATGATGATCTCGGACCACTCCAGCGGCCAACCGAGCAGGAAGATAATGATCTGCGCCATGATCAGGAAAACCACGGGCGAGATGTCCAGACCGGTGACGTATTCGCTGATGATCTGCTCGCCGCCGAGATAGGAGAACACCGAGGAGAAGGTCCAGGAGCCGACGAACAACCAGCACACCATTGCTGTTGTGCGCAAGGTCAGATAGACCGATTCCCGCAGCCGCTGCCAGGTGAACGCCCGGTAGGCGAAGGTGAGCGCCAGACCGCCGAGGGCGCCGATCGCGGCCGCCTCCGAGGGCGTGGCCAGGCCGAACAGGATGGCGCCCAGCACCGACAGGATCAGAAAGGCGAGCGGAAAGAACGAGGTCAACAGCCGCACAACAATCTGGCCGACCGTGAATTCACCGACCTCCTCGCGGGTCGGCTTGGGCGCAAGCTGCGGCTGCAGCATCGAGCGGCCGACCACGTAGACAACATAAAGGCCCGCCAGCAGCAGACCGGGCAACAGCGCACCGGCATACAGTTTGACGATAGACACACCAGACGCCGCCGCGTAGACGATCAGCATGATCGACGGCGGAATCAGGATACCGAGTGTGCCACCGGCACAGATGACCCCGGCAGCCAGGCTGGTGTCGTAACGCGCCTTGAGCATCGCCGGGAAGGCCAGCAACCCCATCAGGGTCACAACCGCACCGACGATGCCGGTGGCGGTGGCGAACAGGGTGCAGGTGATCAATGCGGCCACCGCCATCGAACCGGGTATGTGGCGGGCGGCGATGTTAAGGGTATGGAACAGTCGCGCGACGATGTTGGCGCGCTCGACGATGTAGCCCATGAACAGGAACAGCGGGACGGCGGTGAGCACGTCGTTGGCCATCACCGAGTAGGTCTGGTTGACGAACAGGTCGAAGATCCGGTTGTTAAACAGCCCGTCAATCCACAACTCGATCTGTGTCCACTGGTCCGGATCGCCGCTTTCGATAGCCCGGTTGTAGGTCCGCCACATCCGGTGCGCATCGAAATAGGCGTAGTAGCCAAACATGATGCCCATCGCCATCAGCGTGAAGGCGACCGGAAAGCCAAGCAGGATGATGAACAGGAAGATCGCCAGCATCGACAGTGCGATTATCGGATCAGACATGGCTCAGTTGCGCTCCTGGTCATCGGGTTTTCTTTTTGTGTGCTGCTGCCTTTCGTCCAGTTCGTGTTGCTGCTCTTCCAGATCGTGTCCATCCTCACGCGCCACATGTGATGCAAAACTGCCGATCTCAGCGGCACCCTCACGCGCCAGTTGCACCTCCGTCTCCTCGATATCCTCGGCGGCGACGATCCATTCGCCGGTGCGGATACAGATGACGCAGCGGAAGACCTGTGCGATACCCTGGATGAACAACAGGATGCCCGCCGCGACAATCACGGTCTTGAACTGGAATACCGGGATGCCGGCAGGGCTGTTGACGCTGACCTCGAGATAGCGCCAGGAGCGCTCGGCATACTTCCAACCGGAGATAATCAGCGCGAGGACACCCGGGAAGAAGAACAGGAAATAGAGCACCAGCTCGACGCGCGCCTGGGTCCGCGGTTTCCACAGCCGATAGATGAAGTCGCCGCGCACATGCCCGCCACGCGACAGCGTATAGGCGCCGCCCATCATGAACAGCGTGCCGTAGGTAATATATGACAGATCAAACGCCCAGCTGGTGGGTGCGTTGAGGCCGTAACGAACGAAGACTTCGTAACCGACGCCGATCGCCATGACCAGGATCAGCCAGGCGAATGCCTTGCCGAACCACGCCGACAGGCGGTCGGCAAACTGTATGTAGCCGAGCATGCTTTTTCCTTTATCCTTAGGGCTGCGAGTTAAGGTCAGACCCGAATGGCAGTTACTTAAGTACCCGCCCCGAAACTACAGAGCTCGTCATTCCGGCGCATGCCGGAATCCAGGAATACCGCCACCCTTGAGCAGTCTGGATCCCGGCCTGCGCCGGGATGACGGTAGTTCTTGGCATAAGTAAGTGCCATTCAGTTCCCCGCCCCACCCTGCGCCGGTCTCTCACCGATAGCGCCGCAGGGTGGGTTGCACGGTCACAGCCGGTCAGAGCTTCAGCTTGCCCGGGAAGTAGTGGTTGTATGCCAAGGTGTAGTCCGGCGAGTTCATCAACTCATAGAACACGACCCGGTCGACCCAGGCACGCTGGCTGTCGAGCACCTTTTTCATATAGGGATCTTTCTCCAGGTCGGGGATGATCTCATCCCAGGCCTTGAGCTCCGCATCCAGAATCTCCTGAGAGGTGCGGTGCACCGTGACGCCCTTCTTCTGTATCTCTATGAGATCCTTGGAGTAGTTGTCCAGGGCAATCGCGGTATTCGCCGTGCTTGCCGACTCCACACCGTACTCCAGGATCGCCTTCATATCGTCGTCCAGGTCGTCGTAGAAGTCCTTGTTGAACAGAAACTCGAAGCTCTCGCTGGCCTGGTGGTAGGACGACAGGAAGTAGTGCTTGGCCACGTCCGGCGAGCCGAATCGCAGGTCCGACGAGGGGTTGTTGAACTCGAAGGCGTCGATCACGCCGCGCTCCATCGCCGGCACAATCTCGCCACCCGGTAGTTGGGCGACGCTCATGCCCATCTTCTGCATCAGGTCCGCTGCCAGGCCTACGGTACGGTACTTGAAACCCTTCACTTCCGATGCCTTGGTTATCGGAGTTTTAAACCAGCCGAACGGCTGCGCCGGCATCGGGAACCCCAGGAAACCGTAAACATTGAGGCCCATGATATCCTGGGTCAGCTCGCGGTAGAGGTCCTTGCCACCGCCGGCATTGAACCAGGCAAGCATGGTGGTGGCACTGCCGCCGAACACCGGGCCGGTGCCGAACAGCGAGGCCGCCTTGTGCTTGCCGTACCAGTAGACCGGTACGGTATGTGCCGCATCGAGTACGCCGTCACTAACCGCGTCCATGACCTGGAACGCCTTGACAACAGCGCCTGCGGGCAGCAGGTCCACCTTCAGGCGGCCGCCCGACATGCGCTCCACACGATCTGTATACTGGCGGGCAAAATCCATCCAGATATCGGATGATGGCCAGGAGGTCTGCATCTTGATGACCTTCGGGGCCGCCACGGATATCATCGGGAAACCAGCCGCAACGGAACCAGCTGCCACGGCAAGCCCGCTTTTCAGAAACGTGCGCCGGCTGGTTGCTGCCTTTTTCACTTCCACGCCGGCCACCATGTCACAACTGTTTTTTTTGTGTTGCATGTTGTTATCCTCCTCAAGTGGGTATTACCACCTACGCCTTTAAATCAGTCATATAAAGATATAACTGTCCTCCTTCGCTTACCGACTTCTACTGAATTATCAAAACAGTATAGGCAATCGACTTCGCTTCATCCGTATAACCGGTGAAATACACGCCCCTCGGCCTAGACCAACCTGTCAAGGGGCGCATCTCCGCAGACAATGGCATCAAGATTATCCAGTGCCCTGAAGCCCATGGCATCCCGGGTTTCCCGCGTGGCGCTACCGATATGGGGCAGCATGAATATGTTTTCCAACGCCTTGTAGCGGGGGTCGATATTCGGTTCATTGTTGAACACATCGAGTCCGGCGGCGAATAGCTTGCCGGAGCACAGGGCCGCGATCAGGGCGTCGTCATCCACGATGGCACCCCGTGCGGTATTCACCAGTATCGCCCCGTCCGGGAGCAAGCCGATGCGTTCAGCATTCATCAGATGGTGTGTTTCAGGAGTGGCCGGGCAATGAATCGAGAGAAAATCGCACTGGGGCAGCAGTTGTTCCAGGTGCTCATGGTAGACAGCACCCGCCTCGAGGTCGGTGGGGAGTCTGCTGCGATTGTAGTAGTGGATCTCCATGTCGAAGCCGCGGGCGCGTTTAGCCATGATCTGGCCCACCCTGCCCATGCCCAGGATACCCAGGCGTTTACCGGTGACTTGCACGCCAAGCCTGTAGGTCGGACTCCAGTCACCCCAGCTCCCGAGGCGGATCTCCTGCTCCCCCTCGTAGGCCCGTCGGGCCGCTCCGAGCAGCAACAGCATGGCAATCTCCGCCGTGGCATCGCTGAGCACATCCGGTGTGTTGGTGACGGTGATTCCACGAGCTTTCGCGGCATTGAGGTCGATGTGATCAAATCCCACCGAGAAGCTGCAGATCGATCGCACGCTGTCCGGCAGGCGCTCAATAACTTCCGCGGTTAGCTTCTCTGTGTGGCAGGGAAGGATTGCGTCAGCACCGGCAGCCAATCGCACGAGCTCGTCACTGGTATAGAGCTTGTCTTCGCTGTTGAAACGGGCATCGTAATCACGCTCCAGACGCGCCTCGACCGCAACTGGAAGTTTTCGTGTCACTAGTACAACGGCTTTTTTGCTCATTTTATTTTAATCTGTCACTCAGTCGCGTTAACACCCATAGTTCACCCTACCAATGCGGCGGCTAAAACTATCTATAAATTCCTATTCAAGCCGGCGTTACCAGTACCAATGGCTTTTTATACCGCAATGCGTAACTAATCGATTACAGTGTAGGCGACGTTTTCCCAACCGACAAATAGAGATCCAAATTCTCTCTAATATCTAAAGTGTCGGGGTTCGCAGTACTTGTAGGGTGGATAAGCATCAGCGCATCCACCATGAATCGGATGGCGGTGGATGCGCAAGCTTATGCCATCCTCAGGTCCGTAAACGGTACATCCATGTACCACTCCTCACCCTACGAATTCAGCGATTCGGGCTTTGTGAAATTAACTCCTATACTTGAGTAATAAAATATAACCGTAAGGAACTACTTGCGTTAGGTTAGCCTGACACAACGCCTTTCAGATGAACCCCTCTGCATTATGGAGAAGGCATCACAGACCCCTGCCCTGAGAGAATTCCCGCCAGGCTATGCCATACTCTCTGATGATAACGATCGGAGCCCCCATGAGTAGGCGACTGACCGAACCATGAACACACTGAAAGATTACACTCTGGGTTTTATCGGTCTGGGCCTGATGGGACGACCCATGTGCCTGAATCTGCATAAGGCCGGCGCCCGTCTGATCATTCATAACCGCAGCCGGGAAGCCGCAAGACAACTTGAAAGGCCGGACATCGGCGCCGTCCCATCACCGGCAGAGGTCGCCCGCTCCGCAGAAATCATCCTGTTAATGGTCGCCGACACCCCCGCGGTGGAGCAGGTCCTGTTCGGAAAATCGGGACTGATAGAGGGTCTGCGGAAGAACGCCTTGGTCATTGATATGGGGACGACAGCGGTCGTTCCCACTCGGGAGTTCGCCAGACGCTTGAATGAGGCCGGCGCCGGTTACATCGACGCCCCGGTGTCAGGCGGCGAGATCGGCGCCATCAACGGCACCCTGACCATCATGGCGGGTGGAGATATCGAATCCATACAGCGTGCCCTCCCCCTCTTCGGTGTGCTTGGATCCAAGTTTACCCATGTCGGTGATGTCGGGGCCGGTCAAATCGCCAAAGCGGCAAATCAGATCATCGTCGGACTAAACATCGGTGCAGTTGCCGAAGCGCTGGCGCTGGCGAAGCGTGCCGGTGCAGACCCGGCCAAGGTTCGTGAGGCGCTTATGGGTGGCTTTGCCGGCTCACGGATACTTGAAGTGCATGGTCAGCGGATGATTGAGGAAAATTTTAAACCGGGCGGGAAAATTACAACGCAATACAAAGACCTCGTGCAGGCGCTTGAGCTGGCCGCCCTGTGCGGCCTGGATTTACCGGCAACCAAACTCAATATGCAACTCTACAAATCCCTGATCGACCAGGGCCAGGGCAATCTCGATCACAGCGCGTTGATCAAGGCGTTAAAGTAAGTTATTGATGGATGGTGCCCGGGGCCGGACTTGAACCGGCACGGCCGCAATGGCCGGCGGATTTTAAGTCCGCTGCGTCTACCAATTTCGCCACCCGGGCAGCGGAGTTTAAAGCGGATAAAATGGAGGCTGAGCCCGGAGTCGAACCGAGGTGGACGGTTTTGCAAACCGCTGCATAACCACTTTGCTACTCAGCCATATATCTGTACAGGGGCGGAAGTATCCGGCATTTTTAGCAAGTTTTCCACCACCTGAAGAAGAAAACCCCGAGTCATTGCCCGGGGTATTC
This sequence comes from Sedimenticola hydrogenitrophicus, assembly GCF_025175675.1. Classification (GTDB taxonomy): domain Bacteria; phylum Pseudomonadota; class Gammaproteobacteria; order Chromatiales; family Chromatiaceae; genus Sedimenticola; species Sedimenticola hydrogenitrophicus. The sequence goes on along the minus strand of NZ_JANIOA010000002.1, from coordinate 129,482 downwards.
CGTAACTTGGAGCGGGAAACGAGATTCGAACTCGCGACCCCAACCTTGGCAAGGTTGTGCTCTACCAGCTGAGCTATTCCCGCGTCTCCTGATGCGCGGGCTATTGTAGTCTCCCCGCCGAAAGTGTCAAGCCGAAGATCGGCCGTTTTCCTCCGCCTGCTGCTCCGCCGTATCATTGAGGCTGGGCCAGGCGGCCCGCAGGTACATAAACATCGACCAGAGGGTCAGGATGACCGCCACGTACAGCAGCACGAAGCCGATGGTGTACAGCGGCAGGCCATACAAATCATCGCGGTAGATCATCAGGAAAATGGCGGTCATCTGGAAGCCCGTCTTCACCTTGCCGATGGCCGAGACCGCAATCTGCGCCCGCGCGCCGATCTCCGCCATCCACTCACGCAGGGCGGAAATGGTGATCTCCCGCCCGATAATTACCAGTACCGGAATGGCCAGCCCGGGGATCGGGTCCTGTTGCACCAGCAGGATCAGTGCCGCGGCGACCATCAGCTTGTCCGCCACCGGATCGAGGAATGCGCCGAGCGCGGATACCTGTTCCAATCTTCGGGCGAGATAGCCGTCAAACCAGTCGGTCACCGCCGCCAGGGCAAAGACGATGGCGCAGGCCTGCGCGGCGTACTGCCACGGCAGATAGAACAGCACCACAAAAACCGGGATCAGGAGCATCCGCAGGAGTGTCAGTACATTGGGTATATTCTGAAACATGCTTCTCTATTTATCTTCATGAAAGGCGGCGTAGATCTGCTCAGCCAGTTTGCGACTGATCCCCTCTACCCGTTCCAGATCGACAATGCCCGCACGGGCGATGCCCTGTAATCCGCCAAACTGCTTCAGCAGGCGTTGCCGCCGCTTCGCTCCGATCCCTGGAATCTGTTCCAGCACTGATGTTTTCCTGCTCTTCTCCCGCCGCTGACGATGGCCAGTAATGGCGAACCGGTGCGCCTCATCCCGAATCTGCTGGATCAGGTGCAAGGCGGGCGAATCTGTTGGCAGTATAATGGGGCTATCTGCACCGAACAAGAACAGTTGCTCCATGCCCGGGCGCCGATCCGGCCCTTTCGCGACCCCCACCAGCTGCACGCCCACAACCGCCAGCTCCTCAAGCACATTGGCCGCCGCCCGCAGTTGCCCCTTGCCGCCATCGATGAACAGGATGTCGGGCAGCACGCCCTCCCCGGTCTGGATGCGGGTATAGCGCCGGGTCAGTGCCTGGGCCATCGCCGCGTAATCGTCCCCGCCCTGGATACCCTCGATGTTGAAGCGCCGGTAATCCGCCTTGAGCGGCCCCGTGGCATCGAACACCACGCAGGAGGCAACGGTCAGTTCACCACCGGTATGGCTGATATCGAAGCACTCCATCCGGTTGGGCGACTCATCCAGAGAGAGACTCTGCTGCAACGCCTCGACTCGCCGCTGCATCCCCGCCCGGCTGGCGAGCCTTGCATCCAGTGCGAGCTGAGCATTGTGCAGCGCCATGCGCAGACCCTGCGCCCGGCTACCCCGCACCTCCCGACGCAGTTTCACCTGGTGGCCACTCTCCTGGGTCAGGACCTGTTCCAGCAGCGGTTTGTCATCGGGCACGTGGCTGAGCAGGATCTCCTGGGGAATCTGCTTGCCGATGTAATATTGGGCGATAAAGGCGGCGAGGATCGCCCCCTCCTGCTCGACACCGGCGGTATTGGGGAAGAAACTCTTGTTGCCGAGGTTGCGGCCGTTGCGAATGACAAACAGCTGGATACAGGCGGCACCGCCCTTGGCGCAGCAGGCGATGATGTCCATATCGCCCCGCTCACCGGTAATGTACTGCCTCTCCTGCACCCGGCTCAAGGCAGCGATCTGGTCGCGCAGGCGGGCCGCCTGTTCAAACTCCAGCGCCGCCGCGGCCTTCTCCATACGCTTCACCAGGCCATCGATCACCTGGTTGGCCTTGCCCTCGAGAAACAGTACCGCATCCTTTACATCCTCCGCATAATCGGCTTGGGAGACCAGTCCGACACAGGGGGCGCTGCAGCGCTTGATCTGATACTGCAGGCAGGGCCTGGAGCGATTGTTGTAAAAGGTATCGTCACACTGCCGGACGGGAAACAGCTTCTGTAGCAACTGCAGGGTTTCACGCATCGAACCGGCATTCGGATAAGGTCCGAAAAAGCGCCCTTTCGCCCGGCGTTTTCCACGGTGGTATGCCAGTCGCGGGAAGGGGTCAGCCGACAGATAGATATAGGGGTAACCTTTATCATCCCGCAGCAGGATGTTGTATTTGGGCTTGAGGCTCTTGATCAGGTTATTTTCCAGGATCAGCGCCTCGGCCTCCGTATGGGTAACGGTCACCTCGATGGCGTGGATCCTGGAGACCATCAATTGAATGCGCCGGTTCTGCGCCCGGGAGAAATAGCTGCTGACCCGCCTTTTCAGGTCTTTGGCCTTGCCCACGTAGAGCACGGCGCCATCGGCATCGAGCATGCGATAGACGCCGGGCAGTCTGGTCAGATGGTTGAGAAAACTCTTGTGATCGAAAGCTGGTATGGGAAGTTCTGCCGCCATAGGGCGATTATAGAGCGTTCAGCACCGTTCTGGCATGGGCAAATACGCTATGGAACATCTCAGGCGTCAAGCGTCGTGTCTGGGTGTTGTAACGGCTGCAGTGATAGGAGTCGATCAATTGCAGACCGTTCGGCAGCAGGTGGTGCGCGGCGTGGGCAAACTTATAGGCGCCCTGCTTCAGGCCCGAGGCCTTGAGTACCGCGTTATGGGCAACCAGCCCCAACGCCACCACAACCCCCGACGACGGCAGCGTTTTCAGCTCCTCCGCAAGATAGCGATTACAGGTATTGATCTCACTGCCAACCGGCTTGTTCTGGGGCGGCAGGCACTTTACCGCATTGGTGATCCGGCAATCACTGAGCCGCAGGTCATCCTCAACCGATAGCGAGTCGGGTTTGCTGCCAAAACCGAATCGATGCAATGTTTCATATAACAGGATGCCGGCATAGTCCCCGGTAAAGGGGCGCCCGGTAGCGTTGGCGCCGTGCATACCCGGTGCCAACCCCACCACCAGCAGTCGTGCCGCCGTGTCGCCGAAGGGCGGGACCGGCCGGGCATAGTAGTCCGGATGGTCCGCTTTCACCTGGTCCAGAAACTCCGCCAGGCGCGGACATTGACGGCATGTGGGATCGAACACGGCTAACTGCCCGTTGAAATCAGGCCGTGACGGATCGCCAGCAGCGTCAGTTCCACGTCGGTCTCGACATCCAGCTTTTCAAACAACCGATGCCGATAGGTGCTGACGGTCTTGGGACTGAGGCAGAGGGAATCCGATATGAACTGGGTTTTCTGTCCCTGGGTGATCATCAGCAGAACCTGCATCTCCCGCTGCGAGAGCCGGTCGAAGGGGGAATCGGGATTACTGCCGGTCAACATGGCCAGGGTCAGTTTCTGGGAGACTTCATTCGATATGAAGGGCCGCCCGGATGCAACCATCTTGATGGCCCGGAACAACTCCTCGGCCGGGCAGCCTTTGGTGAGGTATCCAAGCGCTCCGGCCTCGTGCAACTGTTCCGGAAACGGTGCATCGGAAAGCACCGTCACCGCGATCACCTGGGTGGCGGGATTCTGGCGGCGAATACGCCGGGTAGCCTCGATACCGCCGATTCCCGGCATATTGATATCCATCAGTACCAGGTCGGGCTTCAACTGCTTGGCCTTGATAACGGCGTCCTCACCGCTCTCCGCCTCTCCCACCACCTCAATGCCGGGGGAGTCCTGGAGGATATGACGAAACCCCGTTCGCACGAGTTCATGATCATCAACAAGCAGTACATTGATCACTCAACCACCCCAACTAGGCCAGACATCCACCGAACCGCACCGCACTGCACGAGTAGGAAATTAATAACTATTTATTCAAGCGGCAAAGCTAACTGTAACACACCCGGCTGTCAAGACTGAGTTCATTGAATCGTCGAGCCCGATGAACCCTGTATCTGTGACATTCCGCAATATATAGACAAATCGCCTGCTGAACTGCGACCCCGTTCCCCCTGCAACCCAGCCACCCTACGCATACCGTGCCTGAAAAGCAGCGACAAAATCGGCGTACCGATCCAGTGGAAGATGATTGATTCCGGCCGCACCACGCCGGCCCCCGCCGGACGGAAACTGGCTGCAGAGTTCATCGGCCCCTGCCTTATTCTCCAGCGGGGCACGTACACTGACCTGATATCCGCCCAAACGATCGGGTGTGACCACCGCGTGCGCCCGTTGCGGATGGGCGTTGGCCAGTGCATTGCCGAATACCCCGCTGACCCGGCGCGCCCAGGCCTCATCAGGCAGTATGTAGACAGCCACCGCATCCGTCGCATAGTCCGGCCTGACCGCATCGGCCCGGGCGATATCACCGCGATAACCCGCGTGCAGTTGTTGGTAACACGAGCTGGAATCGGAGATAAAATTCTCTGGATCCGGGTAAGCCAGCAGCGCCCTGAACAGTTCATCCGGGGCCACATGCAGATCATCCACGACCGCGCCATAACCGTTGTAGTTAATGCAGGTGCCCAGCACCTTCAGGCGTTCCAGCTGTGCCAGCGCCAGACCGGCCCGTCGACCGAGGATCTCCGCGGCGTTCAGCATGTTGTCACCAAAGGCCGCCGTCACCGCCCAGGGGGTGAAGCGGCCCTTCAGATAGCGGTCGATCAAGATGCTGGTACAGACATCCGGACCGGTATCGATAATGGTATTCAGACCGGGATGATCGGGAATCTCCCCCGCCATGTGATGGTCCACATAGAAAAGTTCCGCGCCACTGTCAAGCAGGCGGAGCACATCGTCCCTGTTCTGCGCCAGCGAGACATCCAGGACATTCACCCGGTCGCCGGCGCCTGCATTCACCCGGCGCAACAGATTGATATCGCGCTTGACCCCCGTGACCAGGATCGTCTCAAGCGGATCCGCCAATCGCAGCTGCAGCAGTGCGCAGATACCGTCGGCGTCCCCGTTGAAGACATCGATTGTGGTCATGAGCGCCACCTCTGCTGCGTTTCTGGTCCGAGAATAATATCGATAAATATCATGACTTAACCATCTATAGCATTAATATTGCCAATGGACTCACGTCCGGTAAGCGTTCATATTTGATGCAGGCATATTGTACACATTGAATATGAAGTACCGGTATGCAGGCGTGGCCGCCTGGGAGGGGATCGTTGCGTCCAGGAGAAGGGCCGGATAGACAGGAATTCGCTAACAAGGGAAATCAAGCGAGTGGCGGGGGTGCATCGACCCTCCCTGGTCGCACTGGGTCCCAATGTGGTCCCCAAACAGTCCCTCTTCTTAATTACGCTTCCTTAACTACCTGTAAATTAAGAAAATATTTTGGCGGAGAGACAGGGATTCGAACCCTGGGAGGGCTACAAACCCTCGCTGGTTTTCAAGACCAGTGCATTCAACCGCTCTGCCATCTCTCCAGAATTTTGCGTTGCGAAGAATACCCGATCCAACAGGGTTTCGCCAGTACTTACCCACGCTATTTTACGGGCTTGATTTATTGAACTTCCGCCTCAATTCAGTATGCTATGATCATTCCAGCAAATATGAACCAACAGGTTCTACTGCAGTCATACTAGTCAGTATCGGCTGTTCAATAACCTGCATAACCATCGGATTTAATGGAGAAAGTGCAACATGAATCGATTTAACCAGACTATCGCACAGCCTGCACAAAGTGCACTAGCGGTAAACAAAGTCATCAAGAACACCTACATGCTGCTGTCGGCCACGCTGTTCTTCAGCGCCATCATGGCGATGGTTTCCATGTTTTTCGCCATGCCGCCCATTGCCTATATGATCTCGGTGATCGGCGCCATGCTGCTGGGTATGTTTGTGCTGCCGCGTACCGCCAATTCTTCGGCCGGCCTTGGGGTGATCTTCCTGATCACCGGTCTGCTCGGTTTTGGTTTGGGCGCCATCCTGACCCTCTATCTGCAACTGCCGCACGGCCCACAAACCATCGCCACCGCCCTGGGCGGGACCGGTGTGATTTTCCTCGGGCTTTCCGGCTACGCCCTGACCAGCAAGCGTGATTTCAGCTTCATGGGTGGCTTCGTGTTTGCCGGTATGCTGGTTATGATGGTGGCGATCATCGCCAACATCTTCCTGCAACTGCCGTTCCTGTCGTTGGCCATTTCCGCCGGCGTGATGTTGCTGATGAGCGCCTATATCCTGTTCCAGACCAGCCAGATGATGAATGGCGGCGAGACCAACTACATCTTCGCCACCTACAGCCTGTACATGGCCATCTTCAATATCTTCATCGCCCTGCTGCAGATTCTGGGCATATTTGGCGGCGATGACTAATCCTTACGGCTGACCAGGCCAGTTCAGACCCCGGCTGAGGCCGGGGTTTTGTTTGGAGGTATCGATGGATAATATCTGGCTGCAGCTCGCCATGGCCGCCACCCTGGGGATGATGCTTTTCTTCCTCTATCCGCGCGCCAAGCAGTGGATGCAGAACGGCCCCAAGGCCCAGCAGGGCGACTGGATGGCGGCCGTGATTCCCCTGCTCGCGATGGTGGGCTTTGTGCTGCTGCTGATAATGCTGGTGTGAGCACCGTTCTCCGGCGCTGACCACCATAAAAAACGCGGCCTTTGGCCGCGTTGTTTATTTCTGCGGTGTAACTACTCACCCGGTCTGTAGGTGATTGGCCTGCCTTGTTGGCCGATCTTGATGGCGCCTCGAATCCAGCCCCTTTTTCAGATTCAAGCCTGCCCTTGTTTGAGCGAAGCGAGTTTGGGCAGGCGCTGAAAAAGGGACCGGATTCGAGGAGGCAAGCCATCGTGTGAGGCCGGCAAGGCAGGGCAATCACCCCGTGAGTAGTTACACTGCTGTCAGTATATCGCCTCAGGCCAATCGTTCCATACCGCCCATGTAGGGTCGCAGCACCTCCGGAACGATGATGCTGCCGTCGGCCTGCTGATAGTTCTCCATCACCGCGACCAGGGTGCGCCCCACCGCCAGCCCCGAACCGTTCAGGGTATGCACCAGCTCGGGTTTGCCGGTTTCCGGATTGCGCCAGCGCGCCTGCAGACGGCGCGCCTGAAAATCCTCGAAATTGGAACAGGAGGAGATCTCGCGGTAGGTATTCTGGGCCGGCAGCCAGACCTCGATATCGTAGGTCTTGGCGGCGGAGAATCCGATATCACCGGTGCACAGGGTGACCACGCGGTAGGGCAGGCCGAGCTTCTGCAAGATGGTTTCCGCATGACCGGTGAGCGATTCCAGCACGGCGTAGGAATCCGCAGGCCGGACGATCTGCACCATCTCCACCTTTTCGAACTGATGCTGCCGGATCATGCCCCGGGTATCGCGGCCATAGGAGCCGGCTTCGCTGCGGAAACAGGGCGTCTGGGAGACCCACTTGCGCGGCATATCCCCAGCCTCGATGATCTCCCCACGCACCAGATTGGTTACCGGGACTTCGGCCGTGGGGATCAGGTAATAGGGCAGCTCGCCGGCGAGTTTGAACAGATCTTCCTCGAACTTGGGCAGTTGTCCGGTCCCCTGCAGACTGTCGGCATTCACCATGAACGGCACATAGGTTTCGGTGTAACCGTGCTCGCTGGTATGGGTGTCCAGCATGAACTGGGCCAGGGCCCGGTGCATCCGGGCCAGCGGCCCCTGCATGGTGACGAAACGCGATCCGGTGATTTTTGCCGCGGCCTCGAAATCCAGCCAGCCCTTGGCGGCGCCCAGATCCACATGATCCCGCGGCTCGAAATCAAACCTTTTGGGCTCGCCCCAGCGACGCTCCTCGCGATTGTCCGCCTCGTCCCTGCCATCGGGAACCGAGCTGTGGGGGATATTCGGTATCCCCAGGGCGATCTCGCTCAGCTGCTCCTGGACGGTATTCAGCTCATCCTGGGCGCGCTTGAGTTTATCCCCCAGCTCCGCGACCTCCGCCAGCAGCGGCTGGATATCCTCGCCGGCGGCCTTCGCCCTGCCGATCTGTTTGGAGCGGCTGTTGCGCTGGTTCTGCAGCTCCTGCGCGGCCACCTGGAGTCTTTTTCTGGACTCTTCCAGGGACTGGATACGCGCGATATCCAGCAGGACACCCCGCCGTTTCAGTTGGGCAGCTGTTGCTTCAAGTTCAGTTCTCAGTAAACGGGGGTCGAGCATGTTTTATTCACCACTGTTGACGGTCGCCGACCAGCTGACGATGTGGCCCGGCTTGATTAGAGGATTCAGGTGTTCAAGTACTTTAGCCACTTTTTCAGGCGTGTCGAAAAATTCCAGAATTATAGGCAGATCCAGGGATATATCGAGCAGGGTCGATGAGTGCATGGTGCCCGACTGGCCAAATCCGGCAATCCCGCGAAACGCCGTGACCCCGGCCACCTGTTCCCGGTCGTGCAGCAATTCCAGCAGCTGCTGATACTGGTGCTTTCCTTCGGTCAGGTAGATACGCACCATGACAATTGGTTTGCTGTTCATAACTGCCTCGCGAGGACAACGCCGGCCCAGCAGGCGAGCAGACAGGCGCTAACCGACAAAAACATATTGAGACCGGCCTTGGCGAAATCCGCCTGCTCGATCAAATTTATCGTCTCGATGGAGAAGGTGGAGAAAGTGGTGAACGCCCCCAGAAACCCCACCAGCACGGCCCCCCTGACCTCCGGGCTGACACTCATCCGTTCCAGAAACAGGATATAGAGAAAGCCCATCACCAGGGAGCCCAGGACATTCACCGTCAGGGTGCCATAGGGAAAGCCTCTGCCGAACAGCCCGTGGATACCAATGGAGACCCAGAAACGCATCAGTGCGCCGATGGCTCCCCCCGCTGCAATGGTCAAAACCTGGAACAATGCTCACGCCCCGTCGGCACCTAAAAAAAAGCATTTTACACACTGTTAGATGCGCGGAACACTGGGCGGCACGATTAAACCCGTGAACCGGCCTATTTGCCGCTCTTCGCCTGCCGGTCCAGGGTTCGCAACCGTTCAAGCTTCTCGGCGATTTTTATCTCCAGCCCCCGCTCCACGGGATAGTAGTAGCGCTTGGCCGGCAGGGTTTCAGGGAAGTAGTTCTCGCCGGCGGCGTAGCCATCCGGCTCGTCGTGGGCATAACGGTATGCGCGCCCATAACCCAGCTCCTTCATCAGCCGGGTCGGCGCATTCCTCAGGTGGACGGGGATCTCGTGGGTTCCCGATTCCTGGATATCCTGCATCACTGCCTTGTAGGCGGTATAGACCGCATTGCTCTTAGGGGCGCAGGCCAGGTAGAGGACCGCCTGGGCGATCGCCAATTCGCCCTCCGGGCTGCCCAGGCGCTCCTGGGTCTCCCAGGCGTTCAGGGCGATGCTGAGGGCGCGCGGATCGGCATTGCCGATATCCTCCGAGGCCATGCGCACCACCCGCCGGGCGATGTAGAGGGGATCACAGCCGCCGTCGATCATGCGGGCGAACCAGTAGAGCGAGGCATCGGGCGCGGAGCCCCGCACCGACTTGTGCAGGGCCGAGATCTGATCGTAGAAGGCATCGCCGCCCTTATCGAAGCGCCGCAGATTGCCACCAACCACCTCCTCCACCGCCGAACGACCGATCTCGGTGCCGCTGGAGAGATCGGCGGCGATCTCCAGCAGGTTGAGGGCACGCCGGGCATCGCCATCGGCGGCTTCCGCGAGCAGCCGCCGCAGTTCCGGTTCAAGCTGTAGTCCTCGCTTGCCCAGGCCATGGACCGGATCGCCCAGGGCCTGCTCGATAATCCTTTCCAGGTCATCCGGGGCCAGGCTTTTCAGTACATAGGTGCGCGACCTGGAGAGCAGCGCATTGTTCAGTTCGAAGGAGGGATTCTCCGTGGTGGCGCCGATGAACAGCAACGTGCCATCCTCCACATGAGGCAGAAAGGCATCCTGCTGCGCCTTGTTGAAGCGGTGCACCTCGTCGATAAAGAGGACCGTTTTCCGACCATCCGCCCGCTGCGCCTCGCGCGCCTTGTCGACGGCGGCACGGATATCCTTCACCCCCGAGAGCACGGCGGAGAGGCTGAGGAACTGGGCACCGGAGTGGCGGGCAATCAGGCTCGCCAAGGTGGTCTTGCCGGTTCCCGGGGGGCCCCAGAAGATGAGCGAGTGGAGGCGGTCGGATTCGATCGCCATACGCAGCGGCTTGCCCTCCCCGACGATATGGGCCTGACCGAGAAACTGGTCCAGGGTGCGCGGCCGCATCCTATCCGCCAGCGGCCGGATCAGCTCGGGAGCGTCTTGTGAAAACAGATCGTTATCCGGCACCCGCTTGCCTGTGTTCAGTGTTGATAGAGATCGAAATATTCAGGCCGGGTGTAGACAAAAAAGCCCGGATTGAAGGTGGGATTCTGCTCGATGTCGTAAAACTGGAAGCGCGTGATCTGATCGAAGGTGTCGGTCATCTCCATGCGCTGCAACAGATTCCCCTGGAAAGCGAGCAGCACCCGCACGAACTGGCTCTCCTGGTCACGGGGAATCAGCTCAACCCAGGCAAAACCCTGGCTGTCACCGATATCGATTACTTCAAAATGTTGCTCTACCGGATCACCACCGATCAGGAACATGGCCGGCGTGCCCCGTAGCGCCGTGCTCTGGGTCTGCACACTCGCCTGCTCCAGTTCCGGGTCGATCAGCCAGATCTGACGCCCATCGGCGATGATCTGCTGTTTGTTGGGCTCCGAATAGTCCCAGCGAAACTGCCCTGGACGCTGCATGTAGAAAACCCCCTGGGAGCGGGCCGCCTGACGCTGCTGGGGATCGAGTACCGACTGCTCAAAACTGGCCTGAAGACTCCGCATGTCGGTGAGAAACCGCTCCATCTGCTGCAGCGCCGTGCTGGCGAAGACCGGGGGCACCGCCAACAGCAGCAGCAGTAAAAGCCATTTACACATTTTCAAATATCTGATCACATCACATCTCGGGGGGTGGAGGCGCCAGCACCTCACGATTGCCGTTGGACTGGGCGGGAGAGACAATGCCGGTCCGCTCCATCTCTTCAATCAATCGGGCGGCCCGGTTGTAACCGATCTTCAGCCGGCGCTGCACCCCGGAGATGGATGCCCGCCGCGATTCGGTGACGATCTGAACCGCCTCATCGTACAGGGGATCGGTGTCTTCCGTATCCCCGGTCTCACCAGAGAGACCCGGAATCATCTCGGTTGGTTCCCGGAGGATCTCCTCGATATAGTCGGGCTTACCGCTCTTCTTCAGATGATCGACCACGCGGTGCACCTCGTTGTCATCCACAAAGGCACCGTGCATGCGCTGGGTAAAACCGCCGCCGGGCTGCAGATAGAGCATATCGCCATGCCCCAGCAGGTGTTCCGCCCCCATCTGATCCAGGATGGTCCTGGAGTCGATTCGGGAGGAGACCTGAAAGGCGATTCGGGTGGGAATATTGGCCTTGATCAGTCCGGTAATAACATCCACCGAGGGACGCTGGGTGGCCAGCAGCAGGTGAATACCCGAGGCCCGCGCCTTCTGCGCCAGACGGGCAATCAGCTCCTCCACCTTTTTCCCCACCACCATCATCATATCCGCCAGTTCATCGATTATGACCACGATGTACGGCAGGCGCTCCAGGTTGGGTATCTCCTGCGCCTCGAACAGCGGATTGGGCTGGAACAACGGGTCCTTGATCGGCTCGCCGCGCTTTTCCGCATCACTCACCTTCTTGTTATAGCCGGCGATATTTCGCACCCCCAATGCCGCCATCAGCCGATAGCGCCGTTCCATCTCCCCGACACACCAGCGCAAGGCGTTGGCCGCCTCCTTCATGTCGGTCACCACCGGCGTCAGCAGGTGGGGAATCCCCTCATAGACCGACAGTTCCAGCATCTTGGGATCCACCATGATCAGCCGCACCTCTTTCGGCGAGGCTTTGTACAGCAGGCTCAGGATCATGGCGTTGATAGCCACCGATTTACCGGAACCGGTGGTGCCGGCGATCAGGGCGTGGGGCATCTTGCCCAGATCCGCCACGGCGGGATTCCCGGCGATATCCTTGCCCAGCGCCAAGGTCAGGCGGGACTTGGCCGAATCGTAGGCCTCCGACTTCAGCACCTCGCTCAGGTAGACCATCTCCCGATATTCATTGGGGATCTCCAGACCGATGACGCTCTTGCCCGGGATCACCTCGACCACCCGGACACTGGTAGTGGAGAGCGCCCGCGCCAGATCTTTGGAGAGATTGGTGATCTTGCTTGCCTTGGTGCCCGGTGCCAGCTGCAGCTCAAACAGGGTGATGACCGGCCCCGGGTGAACCGCCACCACCTGCACCTCGATACCAAAATCCTTCAGCTTCAGCTCGACCAGCTGGGACATGGCGGCCAGCGCCTCCTTGGAGTAGCCGAGACCGCTCTTGCGCGCCTCGTCGAGCAACCCGAGTGGTGGCAGCCCCCCCTCCTCCGCGCTGTCGAACAGCTGAACCTGCTTCTCCTTCTCTACCCGCTCACTGGTCTTGACCTCGCGGATGACCGGCTCGATCTTGGGGGGTACGCGTTTCTCGATACGTTTCTTCTCGGCCTTGAAGGTCTCGCTGCGGCGTCGCTTCACCTCCCGGGCCTTACGCGCCTCCGCCAGGCGCCCCTGGAACGATCCCAGATAACGGAAAAACCGCAACACCAGGCCGCCCATGCCATCCATGACCCGGAACCAGGAGATCCCGGTAAACAGCGTGAACCCGGACAGCATCAGGGCCAACAGCAGCAGGCTGCCACCGGCGAAGCTGAAGACACTCACCAGCTGTTGCTGAAAAAAGGCGCCCAGCATGCCCCCCGAGCCACCCGGCAGAAAGGTCGCGATGTGGGAGAGATGCAGCGCCGCCAGACTGCTGCCGGCGGTGAGGGTGAGCAGAAAACCGACCCAGCGCAGGGAGACCATGGGAATATTCAGGCTGTTATCCGGGTTCCGCTCCTTCAGGAACAGCCAGCCGCTCCAGCCGATCATCAGGGGAAACAGGTAGCCCCAGAGGCCGAACAGATTCAGCAGCACATCGGCCAGCCAGGCCCCGGCCAGTCCGCCCGCATTCTCGGCAGACTCCCGCGAACCGGCATAGGACCAGCCGGGATCATTAGGCGCGTAGGTCACCAGGGAGAGCATCAGGTAGGCCGAAATGGCCACCAGCAGCAGCAGCGCGCCCTCTCTGAGTCGCTGCCCGGCAACGCTTCCCGTGTCATTCTGCAGCCGTTCTGTTTGACTGGCTTGTGCCACCATATTCACCGAATTGAAAATAGATTCTAAATTATATAGTTAGAGTAGCTATTTAGTCTAACTTGATAGCTATTGATTGGGTAAGGGGCCGCCCATTCGTGGCTTCGGGTGGGCCCGCGAACCCCAACGGGCTTTTGGCTGACAGGCTCCTGGAGGGATCTTCGCCGAATCGATGAAAAGAGTCTTTACCCTCCATCACGCTTTACGTACCATCGACACCCATCCGGGAGCCTGTCGGGTTTATCCGTTTGAAGCGCCTAATCCGCAGGAGCGGATTGAACGGCGAAGCCGGCCCCGAAGGGGCGTAGGGCATGGTTGCCCGAAGTCAAATCACTGGGGGCGAATCAAATCCGTTTATCGAACGAGGTGAATAGTGGACTTATTTAACGAGTTCGATAAGCTGAGTTGATCGCCATCCAGGGATTTGCAGCCAAACAGCGTTAAACCCGACAGGCTCCTAGCCCTTGGGCATGAACCCCACAAAGGTAACGGGTGTCTTCTGTCACTGTACGGAAACCCCATAGTTTTGATATTTATTGCCTGATCCACTCCCGATCGGGGCGGTTCAGTCTGCATGGACATTCGCAGGAGTAAGTATACATGAGTGAAACCAAGCATTGCCGACTTCTGATCCTCGGATCGGGACCCGCCGGTTATACCGCCGCCGTCTACGCCGCCAGGGCCAATCTGGATCCGGTACTGGTGACCGGGATGGAACAGGGCGGTCAACTGACCACCACGACCGACGTGGATAACTGGCCGGGTGATTTCGCTGGCGTGCAGGGGCCGGAACTGATGGATCGCATGCTGAAACATGCCGAGCGGTTTGATACCGAGGTGATCTTCGACCATATCCACACGGCGGAACTCTCCCAGCGCCCCTTCCGCCTGACCGGCGACCAGGGCAGCTACACCTGCGACGCGCTGATTATTGCCACCGGCGCATCGGCCCAGTACCTGGGGCTGGAATCGGAAGAGAATTTCAAGGGGCGCGGCGTCTCGGCCTGCGCCACCTGTGACGGTTTTTTCTACAGAAACCAGAAAGTGGCAGTCATTGGCGGCGGCAATACCGCGGTTGAAGAGGCGCTCTATCTCTCCCACATCGCCTCCGAGGTGGTGGTAGTTCACCGCCGGGACAAGTTCCGTTCCGAGAAGATCCTGTCTGACCAGCTGATCCAGAAGGCGGAAAACGGCAATGTCACCATCGAATGGGATCATGTACTGGATGAAGTCCTGGGTGACCAGAGCGGCGTGACCGGCATGCGAATCAAGAACGTCAAGGATGGCAGTACCCGGGAGATCGACCTGATGGGGGTCTTCATCGCCATCGGCCACAAACCCAATACCGACCTGTTCAAGGGGCAGCTGGAGATGCAGCACGGCTACATCATCATCAAGGGCGGACTGGAGGGCAATGCCACCCAAACCAGCCTGGAGGGCGTGTTCGCCGCCGGCGATGTGGCCGACCACGTCTACCGCCAGGCCATCACCTCGGCCGGCAGCGGCTGTATGGCGGCACTGGATGCGGAGCGTTACCTGGACGCGAAAGCGGCCGCAAAATAAGCGTGGCCGGACACCGGGCGGATTCACCGTCCGGTGTCCGGTTAGGGTCGCGGTGAAAATAAATCATCCCAAGATCGCACAGCCATCGGTCTGCTCACAAGGCGTGCAAAGGGGCGCATAGCGGGCCTATGTAACCCTTTGCACAACGCCGTGAGCGGGTCGAGGGCGAAGCGAGATGGGATGATTTATTTTTTCCGCGGCCCCTAATTACTCACCCCATTCTTCAACTGCAGTACACAGTTGTTGAGCAGTACTTCCTGAAGGCGGTTGACCTGCAGAAACGAGATTCCGCAGCAGTATCGGTTATCCTCGGGATCACCCTTGTGACTGACCACCGAACGGTTGCAGATCTCGGCCAGCACCCGGATCTGCTCGTTCTCCCCACACACATCGATATCCAGCTTCATCACCAGCCGCTCGCTGGTGCGACCGAGCGGCTCGATGCTCTCCAGCCGTGCCCCGGTCATACTGAGGTCCTTGACCAGCACCGGCTGCCAGGCATCATCGTTGTCCGGATGCCGGGTGTTTCTCACCACCGCCGGCAAATTGGTGCCGACCCGTTCGGCATTGCGTATGGCCAGACTCTCGATCTCTGACGGATAGCTCATATGCAGATGCGGATATGGCCGGGTGGCGGAGCGGGTCACGGTGGAGACGAACCCCAGCACCTTACTGCCGTGCAGCAGGCGGACCGCAAAACGTGCCCCCTCTTTGATAAACTGCACCTTATCCTGGACCTTTGGCGTGGTCACTATCACCCCCTGTCCCGGCAGAAAGCCGATCAACATGACAGTGTAGCGATCATTGTACTCGGGCGAGATGCGTTGCAACTGGAGCATCTTGCCAACATGCAGATTGAGGATATTTTCGGGCATGGAATTTATTTTAAGGTACCTATAATGTTCATATCGCAGAGATTAGGCAAAAAGGCAAGCACCCGTCACTATGATATCACTGCTTGATCCAGACAATCCGGAAGAGCACTTCCCACCGGTCGAGTTTGCGGAGCAGGAGCCGGACGGGCTCCTGGCAATCGGCGGCGACCTCTCCCCCACCCGGTTGCTGAATGCTTACCGGCAGGGGATCTTCCCCTGGTATTCCTCCGAACAACCGATACTCTGGTGGTCGCCAGACCCCAGAACGGTGCTGTTTCCGGAGCAGATCAAGATCTCCAGGAGTCTGGGAAAGAGTCTGCGCAACCGCAATTACCACTGCTCCTTCGACACCGCCTTCAGCGACGTGATCAACACCTGCGCCATGCCGCTACCGGGCCGTGAAGAGACCTGGATCACCGATGAGATGAAACAGGCCTACATTCATCTCCACCGACTCGGCTTCGCCCACTCGGTGGAGGTTCGGGAAGGCGAACGGTTAGTCGGCGGACTCTACGGTATCGCCATTGGACGGGCGTTTTTTGGTGAATCCATGTTCAGCCTGGCGCGCGATGCCTCGAAAATCGCCCTGGTGCATCTGGCGCGCACCCTGGCCGCCAGGGGATTCGGACTGATTGACTGCCAGGTGTATACCGCTCACCTGATCTCCCTGGGTGCCGAGGAGATGGAGCGAAAACGGTTCTGCGAACTCCTGCAACACTACTGCAACCAACCGGGAGTTACCGGCCGCTGGGACGGGGGTATCGATGCGCCCTGACACCCGGCAGTCCGGCACGATACAGCTCTACCAGTCGGCAGAACACCGCTGCGCCTATCTTGACGGCAAACGGGCAAGGAGCCTGTTTGTTGACCCCTATCGGGCCAAATCCATGCCGCTCTACGAAGCGCTGATCGACCAGGGGTTCCGGCGCAGCGGGGAGTTCATCTATCGCCCCAATTGCCCCGACTGCAGGCAATGTATCCCGCTACGGATCGCAGTGGATGAGTTCAAACCACGGCGCATTCAGCGGCGCATCTGGAACCGGCAGCAGGCCCTTTTCCGGGTGACCGAGCAAGCGGCCGGATTTGACCCGGCCCACTACGACCTGTTCAGACGCTACATCCAGTCACGTCACCCGAACGGGGAGATGGCCGCCACCACCGAGGACGGGTATGCACAGTTTATCTCCAGTAGCTGGTCCCTCAGCAGCAGCTTTGCCTTTTACCAGGACGACAAACTGATCGCCGTCGCGGTCACCGACATACTTCGACAGGGACTGTCCGCTGTCTATACCTTTTTTGATCCGGAACTCGCGCGGCTCAGCCTCGGCGTGTTCTGTCTGCTCTGGCAGATCGAGGAGTGCAAAAGACGCCGACTCCCCTGGCTGTATCTAGGTTACTGGGTCCCGGAGTGCCGGAAAATGTCATATAAGAGCCAGTATCTTCCTCACGAGATATTCATCAATGGGAAGTGGGTCAGGGTTCAGGAGACGGATAAGAGTGAATAGCCCGGCACCCGGGGTTAATAAACAGCCGACAATCGGGATAAAGTACTTGCCTTATACTGGTTTTCACTCATAATTGCCCGCTAAATTTGGCTGGCATTGTGCTATAATCCGCGGCCAGCAACTTAGGGTAACCAGGAAACCGAATGGCAAAAGAAGATTTTATTGAGATGGACGGCACGGTTATTGAGACCCTGCCCAACACCATGTTCCGCGTCGAGCTGGAAAACGGTCATGTCGTTACAGCCCATATCTCCGGCAAGATGCGCAAACACTATATCCGCATTCTCACCGGAGACACCGTCACTGTTCAGTTGACCCCTTACGACTTGAGCAAGGGCCGTATCACCTACCGCGCGCGCTGATCGGAAATCGAAATCGGCGCTGCGTCGTCAGTGGCCATCAGTGAATGGCGCAGCCCTCCATCTCCAGCACCAGCTCACCCTCGACCACCGTCACCCGTATGTGACCGCCCTCCGACAGGGATCCGAACAGCAGCTCCTCCGCCATCGGCTTTTTGATCTTCTCCTGGATCAGGCGTGCCATCGGCCGGGCGCCCATGGTTGCGTCATAGCCGTGTTGCGCCAGCCAGGCCTTGGCCTCGGCATCCAGGGTCAGGGTCACGTGCTTGTCTTCCAGCTGACCTTCGAGCTCGAAAATAAACTTGTCCACCACGTTGCTGATCACATCGAGCGGCAGTGACTTGAACTGGATGATGGCATCGAGCCGGTTGCGGAATTCCGGCGAGAACATCTTCTTGATCGACTCCATACCATCGGTGGTGTGATCCTGGGGGGTGAAGCCGATGGAGGCCCGGGCCATCTCGCCGGCACCGGCGTTGGTGGTCATCACAATCACCACATTCCTGAAATCGGCTTTCCTGCCGTTGTTATCCGTGAGTGTGCCGTGGTCCATCACCTGCAGCAACAGATTGAACACATCCGGATGCGCCTTCTCTATCTCGTCCAGCAACAGCACCGAGTGCGGGTGTTTGCTGATCTCCTCGGTCAATAGGCCGCCCTGGTCGTAACCGACATAGCCGGGAGGCGCACCGATCAGCCGCGAAACCGTGTGGCGCTCCATGTACTCGGACATGTCGAAGCGGATCAGTTCGATACCGAGGATCCGCGCCAACTGCCGGGTGACCTCGGTCTTGCCCACGCCGGTCGGCCCGGCAAACAGGAAAGAACCCACCGGCCGCTGCTCATTGCCGAGACCCGAACGGCTCATGCGAATGGCCGCGGTCAGGGTAGCAATGGCCTCGTCCTGACCATACACCACCATCTTGAGGTTTCGATCCAGGCTCTTCAATGCCTCGACATCGGAGACAGAGACACTCTTCGGCGGGATGCGTGCCATCTTGGCGATGATATTCTCGATATCCGCCACCTCGATCCGCTGCTTGCGATGGTCGGCATCCTGCAACTGCACGCTGGCACCGGCCTCATCGATCACGTCGATCGCCTTGTCCGGGAGATGCCGGTCGTTGATATAACGCTCCGAGAGTTCGGCCGCGGTCCGCAACGCCTCATTGGAGTAAGTGATGTGGTGATGCTCCTCAAAGCGACTCTTCAAGCCCTTGAGGATCTCAATGGTCTCTTCCACCGAGGGCTCTTCCACATCGATCTTCTGGAAGCGCCGGGCCAGGGCGCGGTCTTTCTCGAAAATACCGCGAAACTCCTGGTAGGTCGTCGAACCGATACAGCGCAGTTCGCCCGAAGCCAGTACCGGTTTGATCAGGTTCGAGGCATCCATTACCCCGCCGGATGCCGCACCCGCACCGATGACCGTGTGGATCTCATCGATAAAGAGTATGGTGTCC
Source organism: Sedimenticola hydrogenitrophicus (assembly GCF_025175675.1). GTDB lineage: Bacteria > Pseudomonadota > Gammaproteobacteria > Chromatiales > Chromatiaceae > Sedimenticola > Sedimenticola hydrogenitrophicus. The sequence continues at coordinate 110,479 of NZ_JANIOA010000002.1, read as the reverse complement.
GGCTCCTTTTTCAGTTGCGCCAATACCGCCTTGAGCCTTTTCTCAAAGTCACCACGGTATTTGGTGCCCGCCACCAGACTGCCCAGATCGAGAGAATAGATGGTGCATTTGGAGAGGATCTCCGGGACTTCCCGGTCAACAATCTTCTTCGCCAGTCCTTCGGCGATGGCCGTTTTGCCGACACCGGCCTCACCCACCAGCAGCGGATTGTTTTTCCTGCGACGACAGAGAATCTGCACGGTCCGCTCGATCTCGAGGGCACGACCGATCAGTGGATCGATCTTGCCCAGCCGCGCCTGCTCGTTCAGATTGGTGGAGAAGTTATCCAGCGGATTGGAAGCCGGTGAATCAACCTCGATCTCCTCGCTGCTGCGGCTGATCTCATCCCGCTGCTCCGAATCGCCATGCACCTTGGAGATACCGTGGGAGATGTAGTTGACCACATCAAGCCGCGCGATATCCTGCTGATGCAGAAAGAAAACCGCCTGCGACTCCTGCTCGCTGAAAATCGCCACCAGGACATTGGCCCCGGTCACTTCGTCCCGCCCGGAGGACTGCACATGATAAACGGCACGCTGGAGTACCCGCTGAAAACCCAGGGTCGGCTGGGTCTCGTGTTCGGTGTCATCCGGCAAAAGCGGCGTGGTCTCCTCAATGAACTGGTCGATATCGCGCCGCAAAACCTCGGTATCCGCGCCACATGCCCGCAGAACATTGGCGGCGGTCGGATTATCCAACAGGGCCAGCAGCAGATGCTCTACCGTCATGTACTCATGATGCCTGTCACGGGCCTCCATAAAGGCCTGGTTCAGGGTGAATTCTAGCTCTTTACTTAACATGGCTGACTGGCTTCCTGGTAACAAGAGTGACTGAAATGGGTGCTACAGCAATTGACTACCGAACAATCTGACAGTTCGACCATAGGGCATCAGGCTTCCTCCAGGGCACAGAGTAACGGGTGCTGATGGCTTCGGGAAAATTCGTTTACCTGGGCCACTTTTGTCTCCGCCACATCCTTAGTGTAGACCCCACAAACCCCCACGCCACGGGTATGCACATTCAGCATAATCTGGGTGGCTTTCTCACGGTCCATCTTGAAAAACGACTCCAGCACCAGGACCACAAACTCCATCGGTGTGTAATCATCATTCAGCAGCAGGACCTTGAACATCGGTGGTCGCTTGAGTTTCGGCTTGGAAGTCTCAACCGCCAGTCCGCCATCATCATAAGGATTGGTTTTATCCGTCATAGCCTAATTCTAGTAAAAAAAATGTCCGTGAATAGCGTCCGGGCAGAAGATATGAGCGGAATTTTCATTCCTGCATTCTGGCTTCTCCCAAGCCGTGATTATCGCCTATTTCGCGACAAATTAATCCCTCGCAAATACCCTGTAATATTATCCGGGCACGGCTAAGGGCTCGCGCAAAAATAAGTTCCGGGATTCGGTCGCCATCGGGCTCCGCCGCCGGTGTTATGCTTTTTGGCAAGGGCGCGGCCCTTGCCTGCAAAACGTGCCTTGCCGGCGTGACCCGGTGACGCCCGCGGTACTACGGAGTTATTCTTGCGCGAGCCCTAAAATTTGACCAAATGTTCCGAATCGCTATACTAATTGGATTGAGGGGGGTAGAAATTTAATTTATGATCGCCTTGGGATTTCTACCCGCTTCATCTTCGTGATCTGCATGATCCACTGGGCACCAATTTTATAACAACAGCCCTGCCACCTATGCAGAGATGAACTGAGTCTGTACTGGAGTACTGGAGGAGTACGCGTTATGGCAACTGGCACCGTAAAATGGTTCAACAACGCTAAAGGTTATGGGTTTGTAACACCGGATCAGGGGGAACAGGATATTTTTATCCATTTCTCGGCCATCAGCATGGATGGCTACAAGACACTCAAAGAGGGCCAGAAGGTTCAGTTTGAACTTGAAGAAGGTCCGAAGGGTTTGCACGCCGCCAACCTGCAGTCCATCGCTGACGCCTGATTCCCTTTCCTGGTAAAGCACCGCACCGCCTGGAGCCTGTCAGTCAGGCGGTGCCGGTTCTGGATGAGCGCCACAAAGGCGCCGCAACACCCCGCACTACCCTGGCCCACCCACGGCGGCCGAATAACCTTCCGTACCCAAGGCGCCCTCCGGTCCCGGATCGGTAAAGGATCATTACTCTCGCCAAGACGCCAAGCACACGAAGTTTAAAGGCAGTGATTGGTATTTCCTGGCGTGCCTGGCGTCTTGGCGAGAGTTCATTTGCCACCTGTCAGTCAGGGGCACTCGACCGAAGCATTGGTCAAACTTGACGAGTCCCCCGCCGGAGCCGAGGGATTACCCAGGGGATTCGTGGCGCGCGATCACGCGCCTGACCGCCACAAAGTAAAAAAGCCCGAGGCGAATGCCGCCACGGGCTTTTGTAGGGGACGAATGCTTCGATCACATATTGTCGATCATGGCGTCACCGAACGCCGAACAGCTCAACAGAGTCGAACCCTCCATCAGACGCTCGAAGTCATAGGTCACGGTCTTCGCCTTGATCGCCCCGGACATGCCCTTGACCACCAGATCGGCCGCCTCGACCCAACCCAGATGACGCAGCATCATCTCCGCCGACAGGATCAGGGATCCCGGGTTCACCTTGTCCTGTCCCGCATACTTGGGCGCGGTACCATGGGTGGCCTCGAACATCGCTACGGTATCGGACAGGTTGGCGCCCGGTGCAATACCGATGCCGCCCACCTGTGCGGCCAGCGCATCGGAGATGTAATCGCCATTCAGGTTCAGCGTGGCGATCACGTCGTACTCGGCCGGACGCAGCAGGATCTGCTGCAGGAAGGCGTCCGCGATCGAGTCCTTGACGATGATCTCGTTGCCGGTCTTGGGATTCTTGACGCTGCACCAGGGGCCGCCATCGATCTCAACCGCGCCGAATTCCTCCCTGGCGATCTCATAACCCCATGTCTTGAAGGCACCTTCGGTGAACTTCATTATGTTGCCCTTGTGCACCAGGGTGACCGAGCTGCGATCGTTGTCGATGGCATACTGCAACGCCTTGCGCACCAGGCGCCGGGTGCCGTCACGTGAAACCGGCTTGATGCCGATGCCGGAGCACTCGGGGAAGCGGATCTTGGTCACGCCCATCTGACCCTGGAGGAAGTCGATCACCTTCTTGACGTCATCCGTGCCCTCTTCCCACTCGATACCGGCATAGATGTCTTCCGAGTTCTCGCGAAAGATCACCATGTCCGTCAGGTCGGGGCGCTTCAGCGGGCTTGGCGTACCTTCGTAGTAACGGATCGGACGCAGGCAGACGAACAGGTCCAGCACCTGACGCAACGCCACATTCAGCGAGCGCATGCCCCCGCCGACGGGGGTGGTCAGTGGTCCCTTGATGGATACCGTGAACTCCTTGACGGCCTCGAAGGTCTCTTCCGGCAACCAGGTATCACCGCCATAAAGATTATTGGCCTTTTCGCCGGCAAAGATCTCCATCCAGGCAATACTGCGTTCGCCACCATATGCCTTTTCCACCGCCGCATCGATCACCTTTACCATCACCGGGGTGATGTCGACACCAATACCATCGCCTTCAATGAAAGGGATGATCGGGCAATTGGGGACACTGAGGGAGAAATCGGGATTAACGGTAATTTTTTCGCCGTTGGCCGGAACTTTAGTCTTATCGTATGCCATACGTGTTTCCATCGTTGTCCAAAAAAAATAATTCTAGCATCGGCCCCTGAGTTAGGCGAAATTTTTTTTGTTTTTTTATAGGATATTCATACTATTTAGCCGCGTATGCACATCCGGCACCTAAAACACACTCGCTACAGGCCGGTTTTACCCGGCAAGCGCTCTTTGCATGCCGCACTATCAGGGCATGATATTCATTATAAATTGCTGCACTCGCGTCAACCGCCCCTTCAAAGCGCTGCCTCAGCGCTTCATAGCCCTCATTACCGGACACTAATCCAAATCTGGAAAAGATTCGGCGTGTATAGGCATCGATCACAAACACCGGCCGTTCAAAGGCATAGAGCAGAATGGAATCCGCGGTTTCCGGGCCCACGCCATTTACTGCCAGAAGCTGCCGGCGCAGCTCACCGGTAGGCAACTCCCGCAGCCGCTCGAATCCGGACGCCTGCAAGAAACGGCAGAAATTTTTAAGGCGCGTTGTCTTGATATTGAAATAGCCCGAGGGTCGCAGCAGTTGCGCCAGCTGCGCATCCGGGCAGTTGACTATCTTGTCGACGGCCAGGAGATTGTCCCCCTTCAGGTTATTGATCGCCGCCTCCACATTCCGCCAGGCGGTATTTTGGGTCAGGATCGCCCCGACCATCACCTCGAATGGCGTCTCGCCCGGCCACCAGTGTTGCGGTCCGTAGCGATCCAGCAGGCTATGGTAGATTTGACCGAAGGGGCATTCGGGAGAGATGGTACCGGCATTCATCGCTTGGGGGCTGCTTTTCTCCGTGGCGCTTTCCCCTTTCCTGAATGGCCGCGTTTTTTCGCTGCGGGTTTCGGCGCGGCGCCGGTGGCGCTCAGCAGATCACTCAATTCCTGTTCGGTCAGTTGCCGATGCCGCCCGACGGCCAGGCTGCTGTCCAGAAACAGTGGTCCGAAGCGCACTCTTTTGAGACGGTTCACCTTGAGTTCGACCGCCTCCCACAAGCGCCGCACCTCCCGGTTCCGGCCCTCCATGATCACCACGTGAAACCAGCGGTTGCGCCCCTCCCCACCTGATTCGACGAGATCCTCGAAGCGGGCAAAACCATCATCCAGTTCCACGCCCTTCACCAATTGCTGCAGCTTTTCGCTGGTGACTTCGCCGTTGACCCGGACCGCATATTCCCGCTCGATCTGTTGCGAGGGGTGCATCAGTTTGTTGGCCAGCTCGCCATCCGTGGTGAAGATCATCAGACCACTGGTATTGATATCCAGCCGGCCGACCGCTATCCAGCGACTGCCGACCAGCTTCGGCAACCGGGCAAATACCGTGGGGCGCCCCCCGGGGTCATCCCGGGTCACCAGTTCACCCTCGGGCTTGTTATAGAGGATGACCTGGGTCTCCTGCTTCTTGAGCCGCCAGGCCCCGACCTTGGTTCTACCGATATAGATGGTATCCGCCGGCGTCACCCGGTCGCCGAGTTTAGCCGTCGTGCCGTTGACCGAGACCTCACCCGCTTCAATCTGGCGCTCGATTTCACGGCGCGAACCGAACCCCGCGTTGGCCAGCACCTTCTGCAAACGTTCACCCGGTTCAGCAGGCTGTGGTTTATTCTTCATGTTTTATCTCATTTGCGGCGGTCTGTTCCAACGGGGACGCGGTATCCGGCCCGCCGGTTGATTCCTCCGCGTCAGTCATTTCATCCGGCACTTCATCCGGGTGGATTGCGATGACCTCCGCCAGGTGGGGGTCTGCCCGATCAGGTTCCTCCGCGTCATCTTCGTCGGACTGCTCGCCCACGACTGAAGCCGCCGATTGCGCCAGGCTGGCCAGCGCCTGATCAGCGACCGCCTCACTGCCGGGTTCCGCCAGCTCCAACTCCCGATTGATGGAGTCCAGATCGCGTATCTGTTGCAGGGTGGGGAGTTCATCCAGGCTTTTCAGGCCAAAATAGTTCAGGAACTCCCGGGTGGTGGCGTAGAGCGAGGGTTTTCCCGGCACATCGCGCGTACCCACGACACGGACCCATTCGCGCTCCAGCAGGCTCTTTACGATGTTGCTGCTGACACTGACACCACGGATATCCTCGATCTCGCCCCGGGTGATCGGTTGCCGGTAGGCAATCAGTGCCAGGGTCTCCATCAGCGCCCGGGAGTAGCGAGGCGCCCGCTCTTCCCACAGGCGGGAGACCCAGGGGGCATACTCCTCGCGCACATTGATGCGGAATCCGCCGGCTACTTCCGCAATCTCGATACCGCGGCCGGTATAATCCTCACCGAGCGCCGCGATCACCTTGCGCAGCTCCTGTTTGTCCGGTCGCTCCTCTTCCAGGAACAGCTCCTGCAGCCGTTCGATCGTCAAGGGACCACCGGCGGCCAGCAAGGCAGCCTCCACAATCTGTTTCAGTTTATCCATCATCGACATTTCAACCGATCTGATCTCGCTATGGGTTATCCGCTGATTTGTTGTAATTGGCGGCCACTGCCTGCTGATCGACAGCGGATGCCGGTTCAGTGTTCCGCCTGGGAGACAGCCTTGACATGGATCGGACCGAAGCTCTCCGCCTGAATGATATCGATCAGCGATCCCTTGATCAGCTCCAGGACTGCCAGGAAGGTCACCACCACCCCGAGGCGTCCCTCACTGGGGTCGAACAGCGAGGTGAACTCGGTAAAACTCTCGGCATTGATACGCCCCAGGATGCCGGACATCTTCTCCCGTACCGAGAGCGCCTCCATCTGCACCTGATGGTGGCTGAACATATCCACCCGGTGCATGACCTCTTTCAGGGCAAACAGGATCTCCCGCAGGTCCACATCGGGGGGCCGTCGCTGAATGATCCGCTCCGGCACATCGGCCTCGGCCTGGAACAGGTCGCGCCCCAGCCGTGGGAGATTATCGATGTCTTCGGCCGCCTGCTTGTAGCGCTCATACTCCTGCAGTCGCCTGATCAGCTCGGCCCGCGGATCGCCCTCCTCATCCTCCAGCTCCTCCTGCCGGGGCAGCAGCATCCGCGATTTGATCTCCGCCAGCATGGCCGCCATCACCAGATACTCGGCCGCCAGTTCCAGGCGGATATCCTTCATCAGATCGACATACTCCATGTACTGGCTCGTGATCTCCGCGATGGGGATTTCCAGAATATCCAGATTCTGTCGCTTGATCAGGTAGAGCAGCAGATCCAGCGGCCCTTCAAAGGCATCCAGGAACACCTCCAGCGCATCCGGCGGGATATAGAGATCCTTGGGGATGGTGGTCCAGGGGGCTCCCTGCACCACGGCAAAGGGCATCTCTTCCTGCGCGGGATGCGAATGCAGGGGCAGATTCAGTTCCTTATTGGGCATTTTGTTCCTGACCGTGGGATTTCCGACACTTATTCTTCATACCCCGGATCATACCCCGGGCTCATCCGAATATTAGCCGCTATCGGTAGTTGAGGCACATGGCATGGCGAACCTCGACCATGGTTGACTGGGCCATATCCCGCGCCGCTTCGACCCCTTCCGCAATGATATTACGCACCAGCTCCGGCTGGGCCTCGAACTCCCGGGCACGCTCCTGGATCGGCTTCAGCTCCTGCAGCACCGCATCGATCACCGGCTGCTTGCACTCGACACAGCCAATCCCGGCACTACGGCAGCCTTCCTGCACCCACACCTTGACGGGCTCGCTGGAGTAGATCTGATGGAACTCCCAGACGGGACAGCGAGCGGGATCACCGGGGTCCGTGCGGCGCACCCGGTTGGTATCGGTCTGCATGGTCCGCAACGCCTTTTCGATCACCTCGGGATCGTCCCGCAGGGCAATGGTGTTGCCATAGGATTTGGACATCTTCTGGCCATCCAATCCGGGCATTTTCGAGGCCCTGGTCAACAGCGGCTGGGGCTCCGGCAGAATCACCCGGCCACTCCCCTCCAGGTAACCGAACAGCCGATCCCGGTCATTGACGGTGATGTTCTGCTGGCTGTCGAGCAGCGCCCGGGCCGCAGCGAGGGCGTCCTGGTCACCCTGTTCCTGATAGGACTTTCGGTAACGGCTGTACAGCTTGGCGTTCTTTTTACCCATCTTTTTGATCGCCTGCTCCGCCATGTCTTCAAACCCCGCCTCCCGGCCATAGATGTGGTTGAAGCGGCGCGCCACTTCCCGGGTCAGTTCGACATGGGCCACCTGGTCCTCGCCCACCGGGACCAGGCCCGCCTTGTAGATCAGGATGTCGGCCGCCTGCAACAGCGGATAGCCGAGAAAACCATAGGTGGCCAGGTCCTTCTCCTTCAGTTTCTCCTGCTGATCCTTGTAGCTCGGTACGCGCTCCAGCCAGCCCAGCGGGGTGATCATGGAGAGCAGCAGGTGCAGTTCCGCATGCTCCGGCACCTGGGACTGGATAAAGATCTTGGCCTCCCCCTGATTGACCCCGGCGGCCAGCCAGTCGATCACCATCTCCGCGACGCTCCCGGGAATGATGGTGGGATCCTCGTAGTGGGTGGTCAGGGCATGCCAGTCGGCAACGAAGAAGAAGCACTCGTATTCATGCTGCAGCTCCACCCAGTTTTTCAGAACGCCATGATAGTGACCGAGGTGGAGACGGCCGGTCGGTCGCATACCGGAAAGTACACGCGCATGTTGCGCAGGAACAGAGTTCAAGATTTACCCCTTTTCATGAAACAAAAAGATCTCTAAAGACCAGATTAACGATATTGGATTCGGGTAGTAAGTTAATTGTGATAATAAACAACGGCCAAATAAGAAAACCCAAGACCCCACTTACCAGTAGGCCGACGAGAATAAAAAGCCCGAACGGCTCCAACCGTGCAAAGTAACTTGCATAAGGCGCTGGCAACAATGAATACATGATTCGCCCACCATCCAAAGGCAGTATCGGCATCAGATTCAGAGCCATCAGCAATACGTTAAACAGGACACCAGCACCTCCCATATATACAAGGAAGAACGCAGGCAACTCGGCGACACCAATAAGCAATACCCCTATCTTTATTATCAGGGTCCAAAAAATGGCCATGGTGAGATTTGCAGCAGGCCCTGCCAAAGCTACAAGAGCCATGTCACGGCGAGGATTACGGAGCTTGCGCCAATCAACAGGTACGGGCTTTGCCCATCCAAATATAAAACCACTCAATATGTAGGAAAGCACAGGAATTAATATCGTACCGATAAGATCTATATGTTTGAAAGGGTTAGCGGTAACCCTACCCAGTATAGAAGCCGTTTGGTCACCCAATCTCTTAGCGACCCATCCGTGTGCAGCCTCATGCAAAGTGATCGCGAATAACACGGGAATTATCGAAACCACCACCTTCTGAATTGTGTTCAGACTTTCCATCGAGCGATTATACCTGTCTCATCTCGGTTGACATCTTCTCAGGGCTCAAACAGGGAGATATCGCCCTTACCGGCACGTACCACCACCGGAATATCCTCCTCTATATCGACCACCGTCGAGTCCTCGATGCCGCAGTAACCGCCATCAATGACCAGATCCACCTGATGACTGAGGATATCCCGCATCTCATAGGGATCGGTCAGCGGCAGCTCATCGCCCGGCAGAATCAGGGTCGAACTCATCAACGGCTCATCCAACTCGGTCAGCAGCGCCTGGGCGATGGCATTATCCGGCACCCGAATCCCGATGGTCTTTTTTTTCGGATGCTGCAAGCGCCGCGGTACCTGCTTGGTGGCCATGAGAATGAAGGTGTAAGGTCCGGGGGTCAGGTTCTTCAGCATCCGGTAGTGGTGGTTCTCGACCTTGGCATAGACGGCGATCTCCGAGAGATCCCGGCAGACCAGGGTGAAATTGTGCTTGTCGTCCAGTCTGCGAATGGCGCGGATCCGCTCCATCGCCTCCTTATCGCCGATATGGCAACCCAATGCGTAACTGGAATCCGTGGGGTAAACCACCACGCCGCCCTGGCGAATGATCTCCACCGCGCTGCGTATCAGCCGCAACTGCGGATTGTCGGGATGAATTTGAAAAAACTGAGCCATGAATATGAATCGCGATAATAGATGGGTTATAGGATGGGTTGATGGGATAGATCAGGCGGAAGCCGCCGCGGCGAAGGCGGGCCAAGCGTGCCAAATGGGGACGGTGTTAGCCGGTAGCGGGGAGAGCCTGCCCAGTTCTGCCCAGGGGGTCTCGGGTCCGTGATAATCGGAACCCAGGGAGGCCCGCAGTGAGAAATCACGGGTATGCTTCGCCATGGTGAAGGCCTCGTCCTTGCTGTGACTGCCGGAGACCACCTCAAGGGCCTTGCCACCGGCCTCCCGGAACTCGCCGATCAGGCGTCTGAGCCGGGTCCGGGTCATGCCGTAGCGCGCCGGATGGGCAATGACCGCCTCCCCGCCGGCATCACGGATCCAGGCCACCGCCTGGCCCAGATCGGCCCACTCGCCGGCTACATGGCCCGGCTGTCCCCGAGTCAGATATTGCTTGAACACCTTGCGCATATCGGGGGAGTAGCCGCGCTCGACCAGAAAACGGGCGAAATGGGTGCGACTGATGAGATGCCCGTTGGAGTAGCCCCGGGCCCCTTCATAAGCACCTGATATCCCGTGCTTTTCCAACCGCCTGCCGATCTCCTCGGCACGCCATGCCCGAAAGCGCCGGAGACCGGCCAGGCCGCGCTGCAGATTCGCGTCCTCCGGCTCGAACCCCAGGCCCACGATATGCACCACCTGACCACCCCAGGTGACCGAGATCTCCACGCCGGCCACCAGGTGCAACCCGGCGCCCGCCGCCGTCACCGCGGCCTCCGCCAGACCCTCGGTGGTGTCATGGTCGGTCAACGCCAGCACATCCACCCCCGCGGCGGCGGCGCGGGTGACCAGCGCACCGGGGCTGAGGGTGCCGTCGGAAGCGGTCGAGTGGGTGTGGAGGTCATAACAGAGATTCATCCGGGTATTGTACCCCAAAGCCCTGTGGATTGTTTCACTGCGGATGTGACGATCACCACCATCCGGCGCGACCATGGCGGATGATCGAAGGTAACCACTCACGGGGTAAGGATGTAGGGTGGATAAGCCGGTAGGCGCATGCCATCCTCAGGTCCGTAAACGGTACATCCATGTACCACTCCTCGCCAATGCTCACGGGGTGATTGGCCTGCCTTGCCGGCCTCACACGATGGCTGGATCAAGATCGGCCAGCAAGGCAGGCCAATCACTTACAGACCGGGTGAGTAGTTACGATCGAAGAATGCGGTATCCCTGCCGGATCCGCGGAAACTTGTGCTATCCTGCAAGGAATATCGGCCGGGCCTTAGCTTAAAAAATCATGAAGTTTCTCAGCGATCTGTTTCCCGTCATACTCTTTTTTATCGCCTACAAGATGTATGACTTTTATGTGGCGACGGTAGTGATCATCGTCGCCACCCTTGCTCAAGTCGGATACAACTGGATCAGGCACCACAAGGTGGAGAAGATGCACCTGGTCACCCTGCTGCTGGTACTGCTGTTCGGTGGCCTGACGCTCTACCTGCAGGATCCGCTATTCCTCAAATGGAAACCGACCGTCGTCAACTGGTTGTTTGCCATAGCCTTTGTCGGCAGCCATTTCATCGGCAACCGGCCGCTGGTTGAACGGATGATGAGCAAAAGCGTGACCCTGCCCGCCCCCGTCTGGAGCAGGCTCAATGTGGCCTGGTCCCTGTTCTTCATCACCATGGGCGCGGTCAATCTGTATGTCGCGTTCAATTTCTCGGAAGCGGCCTGGGTCAACTTCAAACTCTTCGGCATGATGGGGATGACCTTCCTGTTCATCATCCTGCAGGCCTTCTACCTGGCCAAATACATTAGCGAAACAGAGCAGAAAACCACACCAGAGGAGAGTTGAGTGTTCTACGCAATCATGGGTACCGACCGCGAAGACAGCCTGGAGGCCCGCTTGCAGGCGCGCCCCGAGCATCTGGAGAGGATCAAGCAGTTACAGGGCGAAGGCCGGCTGTTGCTGGCCGGTCCGCATCCGGCCATCGACAGCGAGGACCCGGGGCCGGCAGGCTTCAGTGGCAGCCTGATCGTCGCCGAGTTCGCCAGCTTGGACGAAGCCAGGGCGTGGGCCGATGAGGACCCCTACACCCGTACCGGCGTCTACGCGCAGATATCGGTCAAACCCTTTAAGAAAGTGCTGCCCTAATTCTACTTTGTCAGATTCCGGTGCTGTGCGGATGGCTTCCGGGTGAAAGGATTCCAAGCCACGCCGTAAACCCTGGGGGCTCGGCGGTCCCGGGTTCGGGCGCCGTCACGGACAATCCGCCCGCCCGTTCAGCCGCCGGTCATGGACATGACGCGAACCACCTGATCGGGATTGGTATTGAATTCATGTTTCTCCGGTTTGCGCTGGATCGCCGCCAGGATCTCCTCCTTCAGCTGATCGTCGGAGAGTCCCTCGCGCAGCAGCGGTTTCAACTCCAGTTTGTCCTGCTGTCCCAGACAGAGGTAGAGCGTGCCCTCGGAGGAGAGCCGCACCCGGTTACAATCCTCGCAGAAGTGCTGGGACATGGGGGTGATGAAACCGAGTTTGATACGCTTGTCGACGATCTTGAAATATTTGGCGGGCCCGGCCCCTTTCATCCGGGCCGGCTCCAGTTTGAAGCGCTGCTCCAGGAGCTGCTTAACCTCGTCCAGCGGCACATAACGATCCCGCGCCTCCTGTCCGGCCGCCCCCACCGGCATGGTTTCGATAAAGCGCAGGGTGAAGCGGTTTTTGATACAGAAGTCCACCATATCGCCCACTTCATGGAGATTCAGATCCCGCATCACCACCATATTGATCTTGATCGGATAGAGATCGACCCGCTTCGCCTCCATCAGCCCGTCGATAACCTTGTTCAGGTCGCCCTGGGTAATCTGACGAAATACCTGCGGATCCAGGGAGTCCAGACTGACATTGATCCGCCCCACCCCGGTCTCCTTGAGCATCCGGGCATGTTGTGCCAGATGGGAGGCATTGGTACTCATGGAGAAGTCTTCGATACCCGGCAGCGCGGCGATGCCCCGCACCATCGCCTCGATGTCCTTGTGGATCAGCGGTTCCCCGCCGGTGAGCCGCACCTTGCTGACACCGAGTTCACTGAACACCCGGATCAGGCGGATGAACTCATCCAGTTTCAGCCGATCCTCCACCTCGGTAAACCCTTTAAATCCTTTCGGAATACAGTAGAAGCAACGGAAATCGCAGCGATCCGTCACGGAGAGCCGCAAATATTCTATTTTCCGGTTAAAACGATCGATGAGTGCAGTCATGCTATCAATCCCACGGGGGTGAGCCGCAATTGTTTCCTGTTATCGGTTAAAAGACAATAGCCCGTTGGTCTAATCCAACGGGCTATTGCTCAGGCCAAACCCTAACTGTGATCACATCGCCCGGGCACCGCCCCGACCAGGGGCACCGCTGGCGCCACGGCGGCGGAATCTTGGGGAAGCGGCTCCCTGCTGATTACCTGCCGCGCCGGGGTCAACCCTCGCCGGGCATGTCTTCCGCCGGGTCATAGCCTTCCGGCAACGCGTGGGCGATACCCTTATGACAGTCGATGCAGGTATAGCCCTTCTCGATGGCTTCGTCATGGGCGTCGGCACTGCGACTCTCCTGGCGACTGAAGTCCATGGAATCAAAATTATGACAGTTCCGGCACTCGCGGGAATCGGTATCCTTCATCGCCTTCCATACATTCTGCGCCAACTGCAGCCGCTTGGCCTCGAACTTTTCCGGTGTATCGATGGTACCCAGGAGTTTGTGATAGATCTCGTTACTCGCCTTTATCTTGCGGACCACCTTATGTACCCAATCCTTTGGCACATGGCAATCAGGACAGGTCGCGCGCACTCCGGTTCGGTTGGTAAAGTGAATGGTATCCTGTAGCTCCTGATAGACATTCTCTTCCATCTCGTGACAGGAGATACAGAACTGCTCCGTATTGGTTGCCTCCATGGCGGTATTGAAGCCACCCCAGAGGACAATACCCAGAACAATGCCGACCACCAGTAAACCGAGCACTCCGCGTTTGGCACCACTTTTCATTTTACGACTCCGCTAGCTTCTTTGTTATTGCTTGTCCCGCATCATATCGACACAGCACATTCAGGTAATTGCCTATGATCAAGAAATACTGTAACTACTCGCCCGGTCTGTAAGTGAGTAGTTACGAAATACCCCCGATTCAGCGTTGGCTGAATCGGGGGAACTGGTTCCACCGCCAGTGCAGCGGCTTACTTGGCACCTTCAAAACGATTTGTCACGATCGGTTCGGCATTCAGCTCAGGCGCATGACACTGATTACAGAAGTAACGCCGCGTTGAGACGGTTTCCAGTACCTTGCCATCCCGCGCAACGTAGTGTGAATCGCCAACCTTGGGCGCCTTCTTCTGCTCATAGGTCTTTTCAGAATGGCACTTCATGCAGGTATTGGTCTTCAGATTGATGGTCTCTTTGTCAATCTTATGCGGAATCACCGGTGGCTGGATCTTGTAACTGCGCTCCACGCCGCCCTCGGTGATGACCTGCTTGCGCATGGGATTTTCATCCGCATCCGCCGTCAGATCCTTATCCCCCCGAAGCGAGGTGACTCCAGAGAAGGCGCCCCCGGCGAACACGAGTGTCACCATGGCAACCAGCAGGGTTACGATTACTTTTTTCATCTCGATCTCCATAAAGCTCTAAATCATGATATCCGGATGCTTGACGGTTCAAGTCATCTAAGGCTGGACGGTATGTTGTTTTCCGTCATCAACTGATTTTCCGGATGCGTTCACCACCAGGTTGTTAAAACGGGTACCAAACTGGAATACATCTTTTGCACAGACATCGATACAGCGACCACAATTGGTGCAGTTGGCAGAGAGGATAACCGGCCCAATCCCCTTGTCCGCCCCTTTCAATGCGGGCCTGATCACCTGCTTCTCCGGGCAGACCACAAAGCAGTCCATGCAGTCGTTACAGCGTTCCCTCTCAGCCGCAACGATCCTGATTGCGCTCCCGACGCCCAGCAGACTGTAAAACGCGCCTACCGGACAGAGTCGTCCACACCATCCATTCTTGGCGATGAACAGATCGAACAGGAACACACCCACAATCAGAATCCATGCCATGCCCATTCCGAACACAATGCCACGAAACAGCATCGATACCGGATTGAACAACTCCCAGACCAGCGAACCGGTTACCAGAGGCAGGACCAAAGTCAGTCCCAACATCCAGTAACGGGTCGACAACGCCAGCTGTGAGGCGGATTTGATACCGAGTTTTCGACGTAACCAGGCGGCGGCATCGGTCACCATGTTCACCGGGCATACCCAGGAGCAGTAGACCCTTCCTCCTACCAGCAGATAGAAGGCAATCACAATGACCACACCGACAATAGCCGACAACTCCGGCACCACACCCGACAGCACCGACTGCAACAGGACATGGGGATCGGTCAGCGGCAGAAAATCCAGCGTCATACTGGCGGCCAGATTACCCTTCACTATCCACACCCCTGCCAACGGACCCAGCAGGAACAAGGCTAAAATAGACAACTGGCTTACACGACGCAGAATCAACCACTGATGTGCCTTCCACCAGCCCTTGCCGGCAATGGCGTCGGCGCCTGCAACTGATTTATCAGCCATTATTGATTCTCCAGTCCACGGTTGAGCCTATCCAGCGGATTGGAGGGAAGCGGCATCGGTTGCCCCCCCTCGGGTTCCACGATCAGGCCCTTACCCTGCAGGTCGTAGCGCACCCCTTCAGGAAGGTTGTAACGGTGCTCCACGTCCGGTGTTACCAGTGACTTTCCTGCCTTCTCCTTCTCTTTCCATCCGAGTCGATAATGTCCGCCCAGTTCTCCCTTCGCCAAATGGGTCGGAAAGACCTTGATCGCCGCCTCCTCGAGGATGCAGGCTTTCTCACAGAGTCCGCAGCCGGTACAGGCGTCGGAATGCACGATGGGTAGAAACCTCGCGTGTTTTCCCGAACGCACGTTGTGCTCGTACTCCAGTGAGATTGCCTTCCCCCGAATCGGACAGACATTGAAACAGACTTCACAGCGCAATCCCTGAAAGGCGATGCAGGTCTCCTGATCAACCAGCACGGCGAGACCCATCCGGGCATCGTTTATGTTGGTCAATCCATGGTCCAGGGCATTGGTCGGGCAGGCGACCACGCAGGGGATGTCCTCACACATCTCGCACGGGTCCGTCCGTGCATAAAAGTAAGGTGTGCCGGTAGCCACCTCATCCCCCAACTGCCCCAGCGACAGAATGTCGTACGGGCAATCCCGCACACACAGACCACAGCGAATGCAGGCACCGAGAAAATCCTTCTCCGACAGTGCCCCCGGTGGCCTGATCGCCATCGCCGGCAGGGACTCGGCCTGTTTGGCATAAAAGCCGAGTCCCATGCCCATAAGACCCACCCCGCAGGCCGTCTTGAGTGTTTGACTCAAAAACTGCCGGCGGTTTACGCCTTTGCCTTTGCCATCACCTGAATCTGACATCTCGTTACTGCTCTGTTATCGATCCGGTATTCCACTCTTCCAGTTTGTCGGTTCAACCGGTTGTTGCCGGCTGAACCTGCAACTACCTATTACGCCTTGATGATCTTCACCGCGCACTTCTTGTAGTCCGTTTCTTTGGACAGCGGATCGGTGGCATCCAGGGTCAACTTGTTGACTAGACGGCTCGCATCAAACCAGGGGATAAACACCAGCCCCTCGGGCGGACGGTTGCGTCCCCGGGTCTCGACACGTGCCAGCAGTTCACCCCGCCGGGTCTGCAGCTTGGCCATTTGACCGTCACGCAGTTTGCGTTTCTTGGCGTCCTTCTTATGCATGAACACCACCGCATCCGGCACCGCGCGGTGCAACTCCGGAACCCGCCGGGTCATGGAACCGGAGTGCCAGTGTTCCAGTACACGACCGGTACAGAGCCAGAGATCGAACTCCTTGTCCGGGCTCTCGGCTGCCGGCTCGAAAGGCGCGGTAATGATGTTGGCCCTGCCATCCGGCTTGCCGTAGAACTTGACGCCTTCACCCTTGGCCACATGCGGATCGTAACCTTCACGGAAACGCCACAGGGTCTCCTTGCCATCCACAACCGGCCAGCGCAGGCCACGCGCCTGATGGTAGGCCTCGAAGGGTGCCATCTCATGGCCTTTCTTGATGATGTTGTCGGCCGAATTGAACATCCGGTACTCTTCAAACAGACCCTTCTGCGGATAGAACCCGAAGTGCGCCATCTCGTCGTTGTCGTAGACGTTGCCCTGGCTGTCCTTGACCTCCTGAAGCGGGAATTTATCCACCTGGCCATTGACATAGAGCACATCGAACAGGGTCTTGCCTTTGTATTCGGGTACCTTGTCCAGCAGTTCGGCCGGCCACACCTCTTCCATCTGGAAGCGCTTGGCAAACTCCATCAGCTGCCACAGATCGGACCTGGAATCACCGGGTGCCTTCACCTGCTGACGCCAGAACTGGGTGCGCCGTTCGGCATTACCGTAGGCGCCCTCTTTCTCAGCCCACATGGCGGTCGGTAGAATCAGGTCAGCCGCCATGGCGGAGACCGTGGGATAGGGATCGGAGACGGTGATGAAGTTGGCCGGATTGCGCCAGCCGGGATAGGACTCCTCATTCAGATTGGCGGCCGCCTGCATGTTGTTGTTGCACATCACCCAGAAGGTGTTCAGCTTGCTGTCCTTGAGCATGCGATGCATCAGCACCGCGTGGTAGCCGACCTTGCCGTTGAGGGTCTCTTCCGGCAGTTTCCAGATCTGCTCGGAGAACTTGCGATGAGCCGGGTTGGCCACCACCAGGTCCGCCGGCAGGCGGTGACAGAAGGTACCCACTTCGCGGGCGGTACCACAGGCGGAGGGTTGGCCGGTGAGCGAAAACGGACTGTTGCCCGGCTCGGAGATCTTGCCCATCAGCAGGTGGATGTTGTAGACCAGACCGTTCATCCAGACACCGCGGGTGTGCTGGTTCATGCCCATGGTCCAGAACGAGGAGACCTTCTTGTTGGGATCAGCGTAGAGCTTGGCCAGACGTTCCAGATTCTTCGCCGGCACACCGGAAAGCTCGGAGGCCTTCTCCACGGTATAGGGTGCGACCGATGCGGCATACTCTTCGAAGCTGATCTTGGACAACTTGCCCTTGGCGGCATTTTTGGCCGCCTTCTCCAGCGGATGCTCGGGACGCAGACCGTAACCGATATCGGTCGGGGTCTTGGTGAAATTGACGTGTTTGCCGATGAACTCTTCGTTGTACGCCTTGTTCTGGATGATGTAGTTGGCGATGTAGTTGGCGATCGCCAGATCCGACTGCGGATGGAACACCATTCCGTTGTCGGCCAGCTCAAAACAGCGATGCTCGTAGGTGGAGAGCACATGCACTTCGCAATCCGCTCGGGTCAGGCGGGTATCCGTCAGACGCGACCAAAGAATCGGGTGCATCTCCGCCATATTGGCGCCCCAGAGCACAAACGCATCGGCATGTTCCAGGTCATCATAACAACCCATCGGCTCATCAATGCCGAAGGCACGAATGAAGGCACCCACCGCTGAAGCCATGCAGTGACGGGCGTTGGGGTCGAGGTTGTTGGAACGGAAACCGGCCTTCATCAGTTTGGAGGCGGCATAGCCTTCCCAGACCGTCCACTGCCCCGAACCGAACATGCCCACCGAGGAGATCATTTTGTCCACCGGCTGACCGGCATTTTTCTCCATGTCCTTCTTCAGTGCCACTTTCCACTTCTCGGCCATGACATCGAAGGCCTCATCCCAGGAGACAGGCTCAAACTTGCCGTCCTTGGCAAACTGCCCGCCTTTTTTGCGCAGCAGCGGCTGAGTCAGGCGATCTGCTCCGTAGAGGATCTTGGGCAGGAAGTAACCCTTGATGCAGTTCAGCCCCTTGTTGACGGGTGCATCCGGATCGCCCTGGCTGGCTACCATCTTGCCGCCCTTGGTGCCGACCAGGACAGAACAGCCGGTACCGCAGAAGCGGCAGGCTACCTTATCCCAACGAATACCGTCGGCATCCACGCCGTCGCCGGTGGCGGCATTGGCCACCTGGATGGCCGGCAGCGTCACACCCGCTGCCACGGCCGCCGCTGCAACCGCATTGTTCTTTACAAAGTCACGCCTGGTTAGTTTCACTTCATTACCTCCTTATCAGCAGGTTCTTCCCCGCAATAGTGATAGATCATCACCGTATTGATTACACCGGTTACTTCATTGAATTTGGCCATGGTGTCGGCCAGCGCGTCATCGCCCTGCCCCTCCAGGGTAACGATCAGCTTGCCGGCATCGGCTCCACCATGGACTTCGACACCCTCGAACGCTTCTAAACGTGCCTGCACGACGCTAGCCACCTCGGGTCTGGCGTGTACAATGGCGCTGCAAATATTCATCTTGGTTATTCGCTCCTTAAAATTTACGCGGCTTGATTGCGCGATTCGTTCGTTGAAGAAAGGGTTACTGCCTGAATGGGACAGACGGCAAAGCAGGCACCACAGCCGCTACACAGACCGGAATCCAGTAGCGGTATCGCGACACCACCGGTCGCCAGTTTGAAGCGAATGGCCCGCTCATCGCACACTTCGCCACAGGATCTGCAGATGATGGCATTCAGGGATAGGCAGGCCGGTTGGATGGTCGCCTTGATGCGCCAGGGAGACACGATTGAGGCCTCGCCCGGAACCAGCGCCCCGACTTTGCAGACGTCCACGCATGCCGCACAGAAATCGCAGCCGCCACGGACAAACTCCATCTGTGGCAGTCTGCCGCGCCCGGCAACAATCAGCCCATCGGGACAGGCGCTGATGCAATCCCCGCAGCCGTTGCATCGATCGACAAAATCCACCTCGGTCAGCGCCCAGGGAGGTCGAAAAGGGACCGACTCCCCTTCCAAGTCTCCGCTCAACAGTTGCGCACGACTGACGTTATGTTTCATAAGTTGAAGCTTGAGCTGATAATCACTTACTTGATTAAGGGGCTTTATAGACCTGCCCCCCGAGGCTATCGTTGACCTACATCAAGTTATTCCGGCACCCTCCGGTATTGTTGACCTACGTCAACAAATTCCTTTAATGGGAAAATAAGTGATTTTATATCTGCCTGGAAATATGCCTTCGATACCTTCGCCAGCTATGCGAAAATTGCCCACTTGGATTACCTGAACGACTGGTGACATGACCGATCCGCAATCCCCCGACACCGCCACGCGGTTTGAACCGCTGCAACCACCGCTGCCCGCCCGGCAAGATGAACGTATCCAGTGGGGGCGTCTCTATGGCATGAGTGATGCCTTGGCGATCTCAGCTGCCGCAAGGGCCTTTTCCGGCGTCACCATGGTGATCGCCGATGACGCCCAGGCGGCGGCAAAACTGGAGGACGGATTGCGGTTTTTCCTTCATGGCGAGGCAATTCCGGTCTTTGGTTTTCCCGACTGGGAAACCCTGCCGTACGATATCTTCTCGCCGCTGCCCGAACTGGTATCCCAGCGGCTGCTGACGCTCTACCAGCTGGAGCGGATGAACCGGGGCGTACTGATCGTTCCGGTCAGTACGCTGCTGCAACGACTGCCACCAAAGGGCTACCTGCAGGCCAACACCCTGATGCTGAAACCGGGGGATACCCTGTCACTGGAGCAGATGCGGCGTCAGTTCGAACAGACCGGTTACCGCGCTGTGTCACAGGTGGTGGAGCATGGGGAATACACCATTCGCGGTTCGCTCCTGGACATCTACCCCATGGGTAGCGGCATCCCCTACCGGATTGATCTATTTGATGAGGAGGTGGAGAGCATCCGGACCTTCGATCCGGAAACCCAGCGCACCCTGCAGCGTGTCGACGCCATCGAGATGCTGCCGGCGCGCGAGTATCCGCTGGACGAGGCCGGGATTGCCCATTTTCGCCAGGCTTATCGCAACACCTTTGAAGGCGACCCGCAACGTAGCCTCATCTACAGGGAGGTATCCAACGGCAACACGCCGGGCGGACTGGAGTACTATCTGCCGCTCTTCTTTGAGCAGACGGCCACCCTGTTCGACTTTTTACCCGACCAGTTGCTGACCATCCGCAGTGCGGAGACCCGGGATTACGCCACGCAGTTTCTGCAGCAGGTCCAGACGCGTTACGAGCAGCGCAGATATGACCCGGAACGCCCCCTGCTGGCACCCGAACGGCTCTATCTGGACAGCGATCACCTGCTGGCAAACCTGAATCGGGGGATGTCGATCTCACTGCGGCGGACAGAAATCGAAACCCGCAACAAGGGCTACAGCGACTTCTACAACTTTGCTACCCGCGCCCCCGAGCCGCTCAGTTTTCAGGCACGGGCCGAACGCCCCGCGGCGGCGTTGCAGGCGTTCATCGCGCGTGCCCCGGGGCGAATCCTGTTTATCGCGGAGAGTGCCGGGCGCCGGGAGATGCTGAAGGAGACCCTGGCCGGATACGGTATCCGTCCCAGCCCGGTGGAGGGCTGGCAGGGGTTTCTCGATGCCGATCAGCCGCTGATGCTGACCGTCGCCCCGCTGGAACAGGGGATCTGGCTGGATCACGCCGGGCTGGTGATCATCACCGAAAGCCAACTGCTGGGCGAACGGGTCCGCCAGGAACGGCGCCGCAAGTCCAGGCAACGCGATGCCGACCAGATTGTCCGCAACCTGACGGAATTGCATATCGGTGCACCCGTGGTCCATGAAGACCACGGCGTAGGCCGCTATCTCGGTCTGCAGGTGCTGGAGGTGGGCGGCATGACCACCGAGTTCCTGGCCCTGGAATATGCCCGGGGCGACAAACTCTATGTTCCGGTCTCGTCGCTGCACCTGATCAGCCGTTATGCCGGTGCGACCCCGGAAAATGCGCCGCTGCACCGCCTCGGCGGTGACCAGTGGGAGCGGGTCAAGCGCAAGGCGGCGGAGAAGGCACGCGATGTCGCGGCGGAACTGCTGGAGATCTATGCCCGCCGGGCGGCACATCAGGGTTACGCCTTCCCCCCGCCCGATGAGGAGTATGCAGCCTTTGCCGCCTCGTTCGAATTTGAGGAGACCCCGGATCAGCAGCAGACCATCGAATCGGTGATTGCCGACATGACCTCCCCCCACCCCATGGATCGGGTGGTGTGCGGCGACGTCGGCTTCGGCAAGACCGAGGTGGCCATGCGCGCGGCCTTCATGGCGGTACAGGGGGGAAAGCAGGTGGCGGTACTGGTGCCCACCACCCTGCTGGCACAACAACACTATGAGAATTTCTCCGACCGCTTCGCCGACTGGCCGGTCAAGGTGGAAAGCCTCTCGCGCTTCCGCAGCGCCAAACAACAGAAGACGATCACGGACGGCTTGGCGACCGGCCTCGTGGATATCGTGGTGGGGACCCACAAACTGCTGCAGGAGAGTATCTGCTATAAAAATCTCGGGCTGGTGGTGATTGACGAGGAGCACCGCTTTGGGGTGCGGCACAAGGAGCGACTCAAGGCGCTGCGCAGCGAGGTGGACATGCTGACGCTCACCGCCACCCCCATCCCCAGGACGCTGAACATGGCAATGTCGGGGATGCGCGATCTCTCCATCATCGCCACCCCGCCGGCCGCGCGGCACCCGATCAAGACCTTTATCAGCCAATGGAATGAGGCGCTGATCGTCGAGGCGTGCCAGCGCGAGATCAAACGCGGCGGCCAAGTCTATTTCCTGCACAACGAGGTCAGCACCATCGAGAACACCGCCCACAAGCTGGAGCAGCTGCTGCCCGGCATCCGGGTGCGGGTGGCCCATGGACAGATGCGCGAGCGCCAGCTGGAAGAGGTCATGCGCGACTTCTATCACCAGCGCTTCAACATCCTGGTCTGCACCACCATTATCGAAAGCGGTATCGATGTCCCCAGCGCCAATACCATGATCATCAACCGCGCCGACAAGCTGGGGCTGGCGCAGCTGCATCAGCTGCGGGGACGGGTCGGCCGCTCCCATCACCGGGCCTACGCCTATCTGATCACACCGCCGCCGAAGATGCTTACTACTGACGCGAAGAAACGCCTTGAAGCCATTGAATCACTTGAAGATCTAGGTGCAGGATTCACCCTGGCAACGCACGACCTCGAGATCCGCGGCGCGGGCGAATTGCTGGGCGAAGGTCAGAGCGGCCAGATACACGAGGTGGGCTTCAGCCTCTACAGCGATCTGCTGGAACGCGCCGTCAAGGCGCTCAAGGCCGGCGAACATCCCGACCTGGACCGCCCGCTGGACCACGGCGCCGAGATCGACCTTCAACTCCCGGCCCTGCTGCCGGAGGATTATCTGCCCGACGTCCATTCGCGCCTGGTACTCTATAAACGCATCGCCAGTGCCGGCTCCGATGCCGAGTTGCGTGAACTGCAGGTCGAGATGATCGACCGTTTCGGCCTGCTGCCGGAACCGACGCGGAATCTGTTCGGTATCACCGGCCTGAAGCTGAAGGCCAACCCGCTGGGCATCCGCAAGATCGAGGCCGGGCCGGCTGGCGGCCGCATCCTGTTTGACGGACAGCCGAAGATCGACCCGGGCCAGATCATCCGCTTGATCCAGACCCGGCCCCGGGTGTACAAGCTGGACGGCGGGGAGAAGCTGCGCTTCTTCAAGGATCTCAGCGATCAGCAGGGGCGTATCCAGCAGGTGGGGAATATCCTGGATGAGGTCTGTGGCTAATAACAAAATACCCCTATACATTTTTTCCCGTGAAAGGGACAATCACTGGCTGTTTATAAATGGTTCATCCGCACGTGTAATCTTTATGAAACTGGTCCGATACTTCGTGGCAATCGTATTGAGTCTCTCCGCCCTGGCACACCCCGTGCAGGCCGCGGAAGAGCCTCCCTGGTATGACATTGAACTGATTCTGTTCAAACAGGGCTCCTCCGGCGGCGCGGCGACAGAGGTGTGGTCGGAAGACCCGGGCAGCCCGGACTGGTCGGACACCGTGACACTGCTGCCGCCGGCGGATGCTCCGTTGCAGCCCTACGCCCTGCTGCCCAGCTCGAGCTGGCGACTGGCCGCGCAGTTCGATGCCCTGCAGCGGACGCGTGGCGCCATGGAGCCACTGTATCATCAGGCCTGGCGTCAACCGGTAGCCACCAACGCGGGGGCCGAGGCCATCTATCTGGGGCCGGGCCCACAGCACAGCGACGCGGGTCCGCTGCCCCTGTTCGAGGGGTTGATCAGGATCAGCGTCAACCGCTACCTGCATGTCGACCTGGATATCCTGTTGCGGGGCGCGAACAGCGCGCTCCCGCCGGCCAGCCCCGATGCGCTTCCCAGCCCCACCCGGGGCAGTATCCGGTTTCAGGCCAGCCGGCGTATGCGCAGCGGCGAACTGCACTATATCGATCACCCCCGGCTCGGGGCGCTGATCCTGATCAGCCGGGTCGAGCTGCCGGAACCGAAGACCGAGACGGCCGCTGAACCCGCGGTAACGGATGCCGTCGCCCCGCCAGCCGAGCCGATACCTCCGGTGACGGAAACAGCCTCCCCGGCGCCCAACTGAATCGGGCGCCGAGCTTTAGCCCCATGAACGGCTATTTTCTCCCGGTAGGCCTGTTGCTGGCGTTTCTCACGGCCTGGCTTGCCCCGGCGCCGGGTATGGCGCTTCAGGCGATGGGGATGATTCCGTGGATGGTGGTCACTATCTTTCTGATCAACGGCTACCAGACGGTACTGAGTCAGATGCCGCTGTCCGGAAAACTCTGGTCCACCGCGCTGATCGCCATCCTGATCAATCTGCTGATCAGCCCCTTTCTCGGACTGGCGACGGCTACCCTGCTGGCACTGCCTGCCGGCGCCGCCCTCGGCCTGATCGTGACCGCAACGGTCCCGGCCACCCTCTCCTCCGGGATTGTCATGACCCAGCTGGCGGAGGGCGACAGATTCAAGGCTCTGTTTCTGACCATCCTGCTCAATCTGCTCGGGGTCTTCACCATCCCGTTTCTGCTGCCGGTGGTACTGGAAAACGTCGGGGACCTCACCCTCTCCCCCTGGCCACTGCTTCAACAACTGCTGATCATCGTCCTGATCCCCTTTGTAACGGGGATGCTGGGCCGCCGGATCATACAACTCCCGCCACGCCACTGGCTGATCCGCTATCTGCCCTCCAGTTGCGTGGTTCTCACGGTCTGGATGTCGGTCTCGGCATCCAGTGACACCCTCAGGGAGATCAGCCTGTCGCTGATCGGCAGTATGATAGCCGCGGCGCTGTTGCTGCATGGCGCACTGTTGCTGCTCTGTCTTGGTTCACGCCGGATCAACCGGCCGGAGCGCGCTGAATGGATTGCCCTGCTGTTCACCGCCTCGCAGAAAACCCTGCCGGTTGCCGTCGGCGTGCTGGTGGCACTCAATCAGTCGGTCGGGGTGGCCCTGGTGGCCTGCATCCTGTTCCATTTTCTGCAGCTGTTTGTCGATTCGATGCTGGCGGCCAGGCTCGCCCGCTCCGCGGTCCGGCCGAATCCCGTATGATGAGGGACAACCAAAGGACCCGCAGGGGATGGCCGATCCCCCGGAACTCGCTTCGGGGCACGCTGTCCGAGCTATACAGACCAAAATGCCCAGCGGGCTTACCCTCACCAAGGATTATCAATGAAGCCAATCAAGTTGATCCCATTCACCCTGGCCCTGTTCGCGGGAGCGACCACCGTTCACGCCGCCGCCGACGCCCTGCTGACCGAGGGCAGTGTCGTCGGTACGGTGAGCGGCAAATCCATCCAGCTGTCGGATATCGAGAACCGCAAGATCAATGAACTGCGCATCCAGCTCCATGACGCACTGCAGGAAGCCTTCATCCAGCACGCCGTCACCCAACTGACCACCGATTCGTCGGATTATCCGGCAGCCGCGCCCGCCGCCATCAGCGAGGAGCAGATCGAGGCTTTCTATCTCAACAACAAGCTGCAGAGCCGCGGCCCCCTGGAGCAGTTGGCGCCGGCGATCCGGGAATACATGGAAGGCATGGCCAAGGCCCGGCACGACATCCAAATCTATCAGCGCGCGGCGATCAAGGGCGATATCACCTCCCGCCTGGTCAAGCCGAAGGAGTTGCTGCTTAAACTCGCCGTCGACAGCGCCTTTATGCGCGGAAACGACCAGGCCGGGGTGATGGTCATGGAGTTCTCCGATTACCAGTGCCCATTCTGTAAACGGGCCCAGGGCACGGTCAAGGAGCTGATCGGACAGTATGGTGAGCGGGTCGCTTTCGGTTACCGCCACTTCCCGCTCGCCTTTCATAAGGAAGCCGATGACGCCGCCATAGCGGTCGAGTGTGCCCGCGACCAGGGGAGCTTCGAGGCGATGCACGAGGTCCTGTTCAATCAGCCGGACAACCTGTTCAGACCCGAGCTGAAAGCGATCGCCCAACGCATCAATATCAAGGACCTGGAGCGGTTCAACAGTTGCCTGGATAACGACACCTATGCCGGCCGGGTGGCCAACGACATGGCAGCCGGCCAGTCCGCTGGGATCACCGGGACGCCCGGGTTTATTATCGGCTACCACGACCCGGACAAGGGCACCGTTGAGGGCGAACTCATCTCCGGTGCACAGCCCGCCAATGTCTTTGTCAGCGCCATCGAAAAGTACCTGAAAGGCCGTTAAGACACCCGCCTATTCTTTAACATCGCTTATAAAGGAAGATGCCCGGTCGATTGACCGGGCATCCTGGTATTTCTTGTGTCTGACACTACCGGCGCAGTTTATCGCACTCCTCCTTGAGCGAGGCATTTTCACTCTCCAGTTCCTCGATCCGTGTCTCAAATCGCTTGCATAGCTTGGATACCTCTTCCATGGGGACCATGGTCGGTATATGCCTGGGACAGTTGACATCCCACGCCTTTACAGTGAACAAGACCACCTGCTCCGCATCGGCGGGGTAACTTTTTATCAAAAGACGGTCACTGAGGGCCAGGTCGTTCTCCACAATGCGAGCCGTGCCCCAGAGTTTCACCCGACGATTGCGGGTATAGTCCATTAGAAAAAGGAAGGCGCGGGGATTTTCATCAAGGTTACCGGTGGTCACGTATTGCCGGTTCCCCCTGAAATCGGCGAAGCCCAGGGTATGGGGGTCCAGCACTTGCAGAAAGCCCGGAGCCCCACCCCTGTGTTGCACATAGGGTTGGCCCTCCGCCGTGGCCGTTGCCAGATAGCATGTTCTGACTTGTGAAATAAACTCAGCCAGACTGGGTGTAATGGTCGTGGCCCAGCCCCCCTCCGCTTCCTGGTCGAGAAATTCGATACGTGAACCCTTGCGTTTTTGCACCGCCTTGACCGACGGGGTAAATGCGATATCACTTGATGGTTGATCCTGCTTTTTAGTCATCTGAACCTCCTAATTGGCATCAGGGAGCGACCTGCCATTATCGTAATGGCAGGTCGCTCCCTGAATCGTTTAGAACTAATCAGTGATTAAAAGAAGCCCAGCGGGTTGATATCGTAGCTGACCAGCAGGTTTTTGGTCTGTTGATAGTGATCGAGCATCATCTTGTGGTTCTCACGGCCGATGCCCGACTTCTTATAACCACCAAAGGCGGCATGAGCCGGATAGAGGTGGTAGCAGTTGGTCCAGACACGACCGGCCTCGATACCTCGACCCATGCGATAGGAGGTATTCATGTCACGGGTCCAGACGCCGGCACCCAGGCCGTACTCGGTGTCGTTGGCGATAGCCAGCGCCTCGGCCTCATCCTTGAAGGTGGTAACGGAAACAACCGGACCGAAGATCTCTTCCTGGAAGACGCGCATCTTGTTGGTGCCCTTGAGCAGGGTCGGCTGAATGTAATACCCCTCACCCAAGCCCTCTTCAACATTCTCAATACCGCCGCCGATGAGTACCTCGGCGCCTTCGTTCCTGCCGATCTCCATGTAGCTGAGGATCTTGTCGTACTGTTGCTGGGAAGCCTGGGCACCGACCATGGTCTCGGTGTCCAGCGGATTGCCGCGTTTGATCTGCTTGGAGCGCTCAATTACCTTGGCGATAAACTCCTCGTAGATATCTTCCTGGATCATCAGGCGAGAGGGACAGGTGCAGACCTCACCCTGGTTGAAGAAGGCCAATACGGCACCCTCCACACACTTGCTGACAAACTCATCTTCCTGATCCAGCACATCCTTGAAGAAGATGTTGGGGGATTTACCGCCCAGTTCCACCGTGGAGGGGATCAGATTTTCCGCGGCACACTTCAGGATGTGTGTACCGACGGGGGTGGAGCCGGTGAAGGCCAGCTTGGCGATGCGGGTGCTATTAGCCAGCGCCTGGCCCGCTTCGCGACCGTAACCGTTAACAATGTTCAGCACGCCGGCGGGCAACAGGTCCTCGATCACTTCGATCAGTTTCAGGATCGATACCGGTGTCTGTTCGGCCGGCTTGAGCACAATGCAGTTGCCTGCTGCCAGCGCCGGTGCGATCTTCCAGGCCGCCATCAGCAGCGGGAAGTTCCAGGGAATGATCTGGCCCACCACACCCAGCGGCTCATGGAAATGATACGCCACGGTACCGTTGTCGATCTCACTTATCCCTCCCTCCTGGGCACGGATACAACCGGCAAAATAACGGAAATGGTCAACGGACAGAGGGACATCAGCCGCCATGGTTTCACGTACTGCCTTACCATTGTCCCAGGTCTCGGCAACCGCCAGCATCTCAAGATTCTGCTCGATACGGTCGGCGATCTTCAGCAGCAGGTTGGAGCGTTCGGTCACCGAGGTCTTGCCCCAGGCCGCCTTGGCAGCATGCGCTGCATCCAGCGCCAGTTCAATATCCTCGACGCCGGAACGGGGAATCTCACAGAATTTCGCTCCCGTAACGGGGGTAAGGTTATCGAAATAGTTACCTTTGACCGGCGCGACCCACTCACCGCCGATAAAGTTTTCATAGCGGGATTTAAATGAGACCACAGCGCCTTCTTTACCCGGTTGTGCAAATATCATACTTCCTCCTAGGGTGTTTTCGAGTAATAGTTCGGACGCTTAGGCTAACTCCACACCAAAGGGAAAACTTGACTGAAATTCCACATCACTTGACTCAGCATCCAGTCCCAACGCATGCTATCGGGTACAAAAGGGGCGTAAGACCTCTGAATTTAAGTTAATTAAATTCCTTATAACACATAGGAGCGAGGAGCCGAAGATGCGTTCTGCGGAGTTGAGTGCACTCAGAAAACCACAAAGGCTGGTGGAAAACCGCGTCAGTTTCGCGGGTCCGGAGGCGGAGCTGAGTATCTATGACACTTACCAGGCCGCCTCTCGCGTGGGACTGGATGCCGATCAGTTGCTCTACTGCGGCATGATCCAGGGCCGCAAGATCATGCATGATGCCCATCACCCGAGAGAGCAGATCTTCCTGCCCCATGAGTCCTTTGTGATGGCGCCCGGCGAACATGTCGACATCGATTTTCCCGATGCCACGACCCAATCCCCCACCACCTGCCTGACGATAGAAATCTCCAAGGAGAAGGTGGCAAAAATCTCCGAACGCCTGAGTGATCTCAATCCGATCGAGTCCGGGCTGGAGGGATGGCAACACAGCAGCACCATACTGCACACCCACCACACCACGGCCACCCAGCACCTGTTGACGCGGCTGGTCTCCTGTTTCACCGAAAATCACCCGGACCGTGACGTGCTGGTGGATCTCGGCGTCTCCGAACTGATCATACGGATGCTGCGTCATCAGGAGCGCGAGTTGCTGCTCAGCTACTGCCGTGATGAGCCGAATTCAAGTGGCATCACGGCGGCCCTGAACCATCTGGAAAAGCATCTTGCAGAACCGCTCGATATCGACCAACTCTCGCGTGTTGCCTGTATGAGCCGCAGCCGGTTGTATGCCGAGT
This sequence comes from Sedimenticola hydrogenitrophicus, assembly GCF_025175675.1. Classification (GTDB taxonomy): domain Bacteria; phylum Pseudomonadota; class Gammaproteobacteria; order Chromatiales; family Chromatiaceae; genus Sedimenticola; species Sedimenticola hydrogenitrophicus. The sequence goes on along the minus strand of NZ_JANIOA010000002.1, from coordinate 80,996 downwards.
TCAAGACCCAAATTGGCTGCTCTCCCAGTGAACTGCAGCAACAGCTTCGCCTGAAGCTGGCATCCCGGAGACTCCGGCGCGGTGAGCCGGTCACCCGCGTCTGCTATGACCTGGGTTTCAACAACCCCAGTCACTTCAGTCGACGCTTCCGTGACTTTTTCGGCTGCTCACCGCGGGAGTACCATAAGCGGGGCGTGGCCGGCATGCAGTGATACCGGCTATTTTTCAATACAGGCGCTCCCCCGCCAACGTCGCTCCCAATCACCCGTGAGTAGTTACCCTGGACAAAAAAAGCCCGACCGGTGACCCGGCCGGGCTTTTTTGGATTGGCGTCCCCTAGGGGGTTCGAACCCCTGTTACCGCCGTGAAAGGGCGGTGTCCTAGGCCTCTAGACGAAGGGGACTTGGACTCTATCCATTGCATGACTGTGCTGGTGTCAGTCACTCAGGCCTCCTGCCCTGGAGTGTTTGGTGGAGCCAGGCGGGATCGAACCGCCGACCTCTACACTGCCAGTGTAGCGCTCTCCCAGCTGAGCTATGGCCCCGTAACAAGGCGCGCATGGTAAGGTATCCGCTCGCATTTGTCTAGGAGTCTGTGGGGCTTGATCGGTCGTAGCGGCAGTAGATCAGTGTTTGGTCCGACACACGCCATACCGATGGCAAATCCTGGATTTCCGGCGTCGCCTGACGGGCACCCCGGACCGCACCGATACACTCCCCGGATCCACAGCGACAAGGGACATTGCCGGCGGACGATTTTACCTCTTGTGAAACTATCGCTACACTGGAGCCATGGAGCGCCCGGGTCGCGGGTGACCCCGCGAGGGTGTGCAGATGGCGCGACTCTATTAATAACCAGAAACACCTTGTGACGGCGAATGACTACATTAATCACGCTCGTTTTGCTGGTCGCCCTCGCTGCCGCCCTGTGGCGCCTGCGCCAGCTGCAGCGCCATATTCAACGGCAGCGGGATAACACCGCAACAAGCGCGGCCGACAGCCTCCCGGCGGCCATTCCGCAAGCCCAGGCGGCCACCGCCCGGCACCAGGTCCACTACCTGCAATCCATTGTCGATCACATGCCTCAGGGCATCTCGGTGTTTGATGATCAACTGCACCTGCGCTGCTGGAATGCGGTACTGGCGGATGTACTGGAACTGCCCCCGGAAAGCCTCTATGACGGCGTGCCGTTCGAAGATCTGATCATGTACCCCGCCAGGCGGGGAGAGTATGGACCGGGCGACCCGAAAGCGCTGGTGGCGGCACGGCGGGACCTGGCACTCAAGTTCCTGCCGCACCGTTTTGAGCGCACCCGGCCAAACGGCAGAACACACCTGGTGGAAGGCAAGCCGATGCTGCTGAACGGCGAGGTGGTGGGATTTGTCACCAGCTATACCGACATAACCGATCGCAAGCATGCCGAAGAGGCGATGCAGAGCAAAAACGCCCTATTGCAGACCCTGGTGGACAACATGCCCGGCGGGGTCACTGTGTTCGGGCCCGACCTGCGGATGATCCTGTATAACAACGAGGTGCTGCGTCTGCTCGACTTCCCCGCCGAGTTGGCCGGGCAGCATCCCCATTTTTCCGAGGTCATCCGAACGAACGCGGAACGTGGCGAATATGGTGATGTGGACGTAGAAAGCAAGGTGGCGGAAATGCTCCACCTGGCACAGAATCCCAAGCATCACCGCGTGGAGCGCATCCGCCCGGACGGCACCGCCATCGAGATCCGCGGCGCACCCATTCCGGGGGGCGGCTTCGTCACCATCTATTCCGACATAACCGAACGCATTGAAAAAGAGCGCGAACTGACCAAGCGTAATCAGATCTTCAGCACCCTGATCGACAACATACCGGGCGGGGTCACCCTGTTCGACAGCGAATTCCGGCTGGTTACCAGCAACAGGGAGTACCGCCGCCTGCTTGACTTTCCGGATCATCTGTTCGAAGACACGCCCACCCTGGAACGTTTCTTCCGCTTCAATGTGGAACGCAGCGAATATGGTGATTGCGATGACCGGGAGGCCAAGGTCGAGGCCCTGATGGAGACCGCGCGACAGTCCGTTCCCCACGTATTCGAGCGCACTCGGCCCGACGGCACGGTGTTGGAAATCCGCGGCATGCCACTGCCGGATGGTGGCTTCGTCACCATCTATAGTGACATAACGGAACATAAAAGGGCTGCCGAGGCAATCGAGAAACTGGCCCATGAAGACGCCCTCACCGGCCTGGCGAACCGCTATACCCTGGAGGCGCGCCTGGATCAATCGCTGGCCGATATGCAACGCCACCACAAACGGCTGGCTCTGATTTTCATCGACATGGACAACTTCAAGGCGATCAACGACTCCCTCGGGCATGCCGTGGGTGATGAGTTCCTGATCGAGATTGCCCAGCGTCTGTTGCAATGCGTGCGCGGCAACGACATTGTCGGTCGGCCCGGGGGGGATGAGTTTGTCATCGCCATCACCGATCTCGAGGAGAGTACCAGAGCCGCCATCCTGGCCAGCGAAATACTCCAGGCCCTGGCGTTACCGCTGCAGCTCGGACCGCATCAGGTGGTGCCTTCCGCCTCACTCGGCATCAGCATCTATCCCGATGACGGCAGAGAGCGGGTCACCCTGATGAAGAACGCCGACATCGCCATGTATTCTGCGAAATCGGCCGGACGCAACCGTTTCCGTTTCTTTGATGCCCGAATGACCCAATCGGCGGAAACGCGGCTGCGGCTGGAGGGTGAGTTGCGCCAGGCGCTGGAGAGAAAGGAGTTGGTACTCCACTATCAGCCGCAGATCCGCGCGAGTAACGGCCGGATTATCGGCTTCGAGGCGCTGGTGCGCTGGCAGAAAGCGGATGGTGAGCTGGTGGCGCCCATGAAGTTCATCCCCCTGGCCGAGGAGACCGGGCTGATCGTGCCGATCGGCCAATGGGTCCTCAGAACCGCCTGCCTGACCCTGGCCGCCTGGCACAAAATCGAGTGCATGCAGGAGCTCTCCATTTCGGTCAACCTCTCCGCCCGCCAGCTTATAGACGAGACATTCATCGATCAGGTGGATGATATTCTGACCCAAACCGGCATCCACCCGCACCTGCTGGAACTGGAGATCACCGAGAGCGTGGCGATGGAGAATCCGGTTGCCACGGTGGAGACACTGTTGGAGCTGAAGGCGCTGGGGGTGAAGCTCTCGATTGACGATTTCGGTACCGGCTACTCCTCCCTCGCCTACCTCAAGTTGCTGCCGATCGACAGGCTGAAGCTGGACCGTGCCTTTGTCATGGATATCGAAACCGATCCCAATGACGCCGCCATCTGCACCGCCACCATCGGCCTGGCACATAATCTGGGACTTGAGGTGATCGCCGAGGGGGTCGAGAGCCGGGCTCAGTCGGACTACCTCTCGGCGCTTGATTGCGACTACATGCAGGGCTACTACTTCAGCCCGCCCCTGACCAGCGGCGATGCGGCGGCATTCGCCACCACCTATGACGGGATCATCAGGAGATAGCCGTATTCAGAGCGCGGCAGCACAAGGAGTATCAGCCAAAAACAGACCCGGTTGTCACCCTGACAACCGGGTCGTCACATGACGCCGCATGGGTGAAATTCACTCCCGGCCCTCAGCCGTTACCCGGACTTTGGCGAGAGACTGACCACGGTATCCATCCAGCACTGTTGCCCCGCCACCGGCTCGGTGCTGTCAGCGATCAGATAATTGGGATGCACCCCCACGCCCTGCCACCACTTGTAGGCATCATGATGCCGGTCATCAATGGCTTGCGGCGCCCGCTGGTCGCTCGCATAGCGTCCGCCTTCCCAGCGCCCCGAGTGGATCGAGATGGCAATCGCACCGGGCATAATCCCCTGGGTCAGGCGGGCAACCGCCTCCACTTCACCCACTGACGATTTCAGGCTGATCCTGGCGCCCTCTGTCACCCCCTGCGCGGCCGCACTCAGCGGATTGATCCACACTTCGCTGTCGTGATGAATCTCACTCAGCCAGGCGGCATTGCCCGTAGCGCTGCTTGCCTGCACATTGACCTTGAAGGTACTGAGCATGAACTGCCCCGGTTCGAGCTGCTGGTGCGAGGGAATCGCCTGATAGCTCGGGAGTCCGGGCAGCCCCGCGGCCGCCAGAATCGGCGAGTAGAGTTCCAGATAACCGCTCTTGTCCAGTTGGCCGGGGGCAAAACCGCGATAGACCTTGTCACCGATCCGCTGTCCAAGATACCCCCTGCCGGCACCCGCGGTGCCGCTATAGCCCTGGCGTTCCGCCGCTGCGGGATCCGTAACGCCGGCCAGACGCCAATCCCAGTAGACCCCGGTCGTCTCATCGAACAGCACCGTTTCACCCTGCAGCAGATCACCCGGCACCTCCACCTGGTGAGCATTAAATTGCGGCTGGAGTTTCTTGTCATGCCAGACGCCGCCCTTGGTCAAACCGCGAAATCCCCGAGCCTTGCGCTTGACCACGGGCGTCTCCTTGCAGGCCGCCTCGACAAACGCCTCATGGCTGCTGAAACCGATATTCAATCCCAGCTTCTCCCCCAGCTCGCAGCATACATCGACAAAATCCCTGGCCTCACCCTGTGGCGCGACCATCGGCTGACGCAGACCGTATTCAGCGATCCGGCTGGGCGAAATCCCCAGTTCAATCCCGTAACACTCGAGCGGTGTGGTATCCGGCAGGATCAGGTCGGCCAGGGCGGCCGACTCATCATATACGGAGGTGACCGCGACCGTGAAGGGTAGCAGCGACTCATCTTTCAGAATCTTGCGCATCGCCCCGGTATCGGCATTGGCGAAGAGCGGATTGTGATGATACCAGAGATAGAGTTCAGGCCGCTCCCCCACCTCCTTGATCCGTTTCAGCACGTTATCCCCGGCACCGAACATCTGCAGCCTGGCACCCCGTTCCGCGTTGCCAAGGAAGCCCAGCCGCCGCGCCGGTTGCCCGCCTTCGGGGCCTTGCGGAAACTGCCACTCCGGCAGGACCGCCTCGGAGCGTCCCCCCGGGTTATTGATATTGCCGCTCAAGGCGGCCAGCAACATCAGCGCCCGCTCGGTCTCCACGCCATTGTAACGGGCGGTGGCGCCGCGCGAACTGAGGAAACAGGTCGGTCCGGAATCCACGATCTCGGCGGCCAAGCGGCGAATCAGCTCCGCATCCACACCACTGATCTGTTGCGCCCACTCGGGGGTGTAGGACTCGAGATGCGCACGCAGATGGGCAATCTTCTCCTCCACCGTGGCGGTAGCCTGCTCACTCACCTGGCAGAACTCCAGGAAACGCTCACCCGCCCCCCGATAGCCCTTCTCGGCGACCAGTTGATGACACATCGCCAGTATCACCGCCAGGTCGGTCCCCGGTTTGACCGGCACCCACTGATCCGATTTTGCCGCCGTATTCGACAACCGCACATCGAAGGTAACCATCTTCATGCGTCGATCAACCTGCGACAGGGCCAAGCGCCTGGCCAGAGCGACCATATTGGTATCGGCCTCCAGCAGATTGCTGCCAAAATTCACCACCAGACGTGCACGTTCCAGATCCGGGCCATCGAGAGCCCCACCCCAGGTCAGTTGCTGGGCGACGCGTCTGGCGCTGAGGCTGTTGCATCGCTGGTCCAGGATTGAGGCACTGCCGAAGGCCGGCATGAAGATACCGTCGATCAGCTTTTCGGCACTGCTGGATATCCAGCCGTGCTGGAACAGGAAGCGTTCCGGTTTTCCCTGATCACGCAGACGCGCCAGGCGCTCGCGAATCTGCTCGATTGCGGCCTCCCAGGAGATCGTCTGCCACTTCCCCTCACCACGCTTACCGGTCCGATGCATCGGCTGCAACAGCCGATCCGGATCGTACACCTTGGTCATGCCGGCCTGGCCCTTGGAACAGATCCGGCCCAGATTGCGGATGGAGCTGGGGTTCCCCTCAACCTTGACCAGTTGGCCCTCGTCACGATAGCCGATAATGGCGCAATGACTGGGACACTCCCCACAAATTCCGGGCACCGCCTCCAGTTCGGCACCGCTGAAGGTGGAGTATTCCACGCCCCCTTCGGTCATGGGAGGGCTTTTTTCCGCCGCCTCGGCCGTCGCCGGCAGCAGCGGCGCCGAGATGGCCGCAGTGGCGGAGAGCAGGAATTTTCTGCGGTTAATCATATCAGCCTCCAATCAAACCTATAGGGTGGTCGGACCGGTGACTTGACCCGCGACCACAATGATGTAGCGCAGGGCGAATCCACCCGCCAGGACCGATAAAGCGACAGCCACCTCAAGCACCAGACTACTCCTGAAGGTCCGTCCATAAAGCAGTTTCGGTACCACCTGAAACAACTCCATAACAAAGGGGAACAGGATCCCGATCAGTACCACACCCCACCAAAAGAGCGACGCCAGGGAGCCGCCGGGCAGGATCACCTCAACCGCATGGCGTACATCACCGATGGTCAGGTGGGCAAACATCAGGAACAGGAAGATCACCAACATCTCCCCACCCAGCAGGAGGGCGTCCGATGAAACCAGCAGATACTGATCATTTTCACGGCCTTCCCGATGTTCGGCACTCTTTTCCCCGAACAGCGCCACCGTCAACATGATCGCCGCAGTTCCGGTAGAGAGCGCCGACAATACGAACAGCCCGGCCAGGATAGGTGAATTCCAGAACGGCCGCGCCGGCATGGCCCCGAGCAACACCCCGGTATAGATCGCCACACTGATACCCAAGGGCACGCAGAGCCACGCCAGCACACGGCGGGCCTTGCCGAGCCATGGCCAGGTGGCCTGGCGTGGAATGAAGCAGATGGCATAAAGTCCGCTCAGGATGATAAACAGCGCCAGTGCCCAGGTGCCGATAGACATCGGTGAGAGGTTGATCATCTTGAACAAGTTCAGGGCGCGAAACGGCTGCCCCAGTTCAAAGACAATCAGGAAGGTGCCCAGCATTACTGGTATCGGCCCGATCAGTGCGCCATAGCGGGCAATGTCCATGCGGCTGTCATGGAAGCCCCCTTTGCGCAGCAACACCGAGCCACTGACAGTGACGGCACCGGCACCCAGACCGGCGAGAAACAGGTATAAGATGACCGGCAAACCCCAGTTGAGTTCATGCATGACTATCGCCTCTCCTTGATTGATCGGTGAGTGGTGACGCGTACCCGGTAGCTGCCATCGCTGTTCTCGGCCTGCTCGGTGATATCCGCCTCGATATAGTAGACATTGGGTTCGGTCCCCTTGCCTGGCCGTAATACGGTCACCGCATTGGCGGCGATCTGACGGGAGATCTCACTCTCGGGGTCATTCACATCACCGAAGATCCGTGCGCCACCGATACAGGAGTTGACGCAGGAGGGCAGCAGCCCCTTGGATACGCGATGGATACAGAAGTCGCACTTGTCGGCAAAATTGGTCACCGGATTGAGGAAGCGCGCATCGTAGGGACAGGCCTGGATGCAATATTTGCAGCCGATGCAGAGCCCGCTGTCGACCACCACGATGCCATCCTGCGGGCGCTTGTAAGTGGCCCCGGTAGGACAGACGGCCACACATTGTGGTTCGCTGCAGTGATTGCACAGGCGTGGCAGAAAGTGGCGGTTAACATTGGGGAAGGTACCCTTCTCGGTATACTCAACCCAGGATTTGTTGACGCCCAGCGGCACATCAAACTCCGCCTTGCAGGCCACCGAACAGCTGTGGCAACCGATGCAGCGCCGGGTATCGATCAGCATTCCGTACTGTATCCTGGATTGCTTTGCGGTTGATTCCGCGCCGCCGGCCGGGGCCAGGCTGCCTAACGCAGAGGCCGCGGTCGCAGCCACCGCACCGCCGGCCAGCAGCTGGACGAATCCCCTGCGGCTGGTGTCCGGTTTTTCTTGATCATTCATAACGAACTCCCACTGACTCTGGTTCAACCCTTGGGCGCGTCTGAGACGTCCGCCTTCTTGAATGCATCCTTGCGCGGTTCTACATAGCGATGCACCAGGCTGGTGTGGCACTCAATACAGGTCTTGTCCTCGTCCTTGGCCAGCTTGTGTGCATTCACGCCACGTGCCCGTTTGGGTTTGATCTCGTCCTCGATATGGCAGCCCCGACAGGTGTTGCTGTCATACTCAAACAGGCGATCGCGAACCCGGTAGGCGGTGGCCGCGCGCGCTGGTATCCAGTCTCCCGCCCGTTCCCCGTCGCGGTCACGAAAGTGGCCAAACAGGTCGGTGATACTGAGAAAATGGGTATAGGCGTATGTGGTATTCCACCACCCTTCTGGCAGGTGGCACTCGACACAACGGGCCTGGGCCTGTTGCTCCTGCTCCTTCGAGGCGGCCGGGTGGGGTCGTGTCGCGGTCAACCGCTCGTCGGGATTGAACTCCCAGGGCAGATGGCAGTAGTTGCACAAGCCATCACTGGCAATCAGGTTGCGTGTCACCGGTTCGTAGGCGATTACCCAGGCCAGCATCACCACCAGTACCAGGATGCCGGCGGCGGAAACCAGCGGGTGCTTCTTTAAAAGGGAGATGTTCACCAGCCCCTCCACTCTGTGACGTTACTCGGAGATGATCCCGGATCATATCGGCATTGGTCGATATGATCCGGGTAGCTGTTACCGATCAGTTAAGCTTGGTCGCCTTGATGGTTGCATCGGCGCCAAAGCCCACCGTCACCGGGAAGGAGACGAAGTGACCACGCGTGGTGATGTTGTCATCGTGCGTGGCGAAGCCGAAGTTGTAACTCTTACCGGCGCTCAACGCCTTGTCATCGGGGTTAGCCAGGTTGAGTTTGCGTGCCCAGACCACGGTCCACATGCCATCCTTCCATTCACCCTTCGCCTGGCTGTTATCGGCGGCCGAACCCTTGGCATCCTCACGACTGACCACGTACTCGGGAATCAGATCCCCCTCCTGCCAGCCGGCATTCGGATCGAAGGGCATGGCGTTCTGCTCACGGATCAGCGTCGTCGGCATCTTGCGGATGTCCTCGAACTTGACCGACTTGTTGCCGAACTTGGCCGGGTCGTACATGTATTTCGGCTGCTTGGCCTCCTTGTCCCAGTTCTTGGCGAAGGGATTCTTGCCCGCGTCGCCGAGGCGATACTCCATGACGTTGAAATCATCCGCCATGCCGACCGGGTTGGAGCGATGACCGCGCCACTGCATCAGATCGAGGAATACGCCATCCGCCTTCAACTGGGCGATCTCTTCCGGGGTCTTGCCCATGTCCCAGGAGGCGTCCTCGTCGGTACGGCTGGAGGGTATATACTTGCGCACGTCTTTTTTCTTCAGGTGCTTGAACAGCGGATTGTCCTTGACGTCGGCGGTTTCCGGCAGGTCGGGATTGTCGCGCTCGCCATTGTGGCAGGTCAGCCAGCAGCCCTGCTCCTTGAACATCGGCACCTTGCCGTCATCGATAATGATGGACATGCGGTCCTCGTAGATCCCCGGCTGCTCACCGTTCTGCACCACCTCGTCGAGCTTCGGGTGTCCAAAAACTTTCCACTCCTTGCCGTCATAACGCCAGTAGGGATGGGCGGTTCCCGCATAGTTGTTCAGGGTCTTCCACTGGAAACGGAAATAGGCGTTTTCATCGTCGTAGGCCACCTGGAAATTCAGATCGATCGAGCCGTTCTTACCCTCCACGGGGGTCGGTTCCAGACGCCCCTCCTTGACCAGTGTATCGCCCAATACCTTCTCTTCATTCAGATGGCAAGCGACACAGGCCTGGCCGTCCTGGGTTTGCATGAAGGCGCGCTTGTGATCTTTTGAGCGCAGCCATTGATAGGTCGACTGACCGGGGTAGAACAGGACCAGCTCATTGGCCGGAACCTTGCTCCAGTCTACATCGGCCGGTTCCATGGCGAATACCGGGGCGGCGGTCAGCAGCGAGACGGCCATTGCAATTGCGGTTTTTTTCATGATTCCCCTCCAACGATTAACGAACTTGATTGACGATACACCAGGACAGGTGCAGTACCCGTGCCAATTAAATGGTTATTGGCACTAAGCCTGTTGATTCAATTGATTGAGATCACTGAAAGGTTAGACCATGGGTATGATCGGTTGGGATAGCGGCAGATCTTCCTAAGTCCAGGAAAACTTATCCTAAAAATGGGAATTCCCCCGTTAGGGTATTTTAAACTTATTTTTCAAAGCGATAGATGTGTTTTTCGACACGCTTCCGGGACGTCAGCGGGGAACGACAGCCGGTACCGGAATCAGCGGTTCGGTCAAGGATTGGCCTTGCCGGGTGCCGGGACCTGTGAAAGTGTCATAAAAATACGACAACTGTCTGGTTTTTACGACTCTCCCCAGCGTTTCATCCGCACATAGAGGTTCTGTCGTGGTATGCCGCTCAGCCGAGCCGCTTCAGAGACATTGCCTTTGGCCTGCTCCATCAGCCGTTCCAGGTAGTCCCGCTCAAAGTTCTCCCGGGCCTTCTGATAGGAGAGCAGCGCATCCTCCGTCCCCTCCCCCGCATCGGCTATATCCTCTGCCAGGCAGGCCAGGTCGGCAGCGCTGATCGGGCCGTCGCCGTGCAGCGCCACCACCCGCTCAATGGCGTGCTGCAGCTGCCGTACATTGCCGGGCCAGGAGAAGTGCTCCAGCACGTAGAGAGCCTCGGGGGTCAAGGGGCCGGCCCGCTTGCCAAACTTCGCATTGAAATGGTCGAGAAAGTGGACCGTCAAGGGCACGATATCCTCACGCCGTTCACGCAACGGCATCGGCTCCAGGGAGACCACATTGATGCGGTAGAACAGGTCTTCCCTGAAGCGGCCGGCGCGCACCTCATCGCTCAGCCGCTTGTTGGTGGCACAGACCAGGCGGAAATCGCTGGAACGCAGCTCGGTACTGCCGATGCGTGAAAAGGTGTGCTCCTGCAGTACCCGCAACAGGCTGCTCTGCAGCTTGGTGCTCATATCGGCGATCTCGTCGAGGAACAGGGTGCCGCCGTCGGCCTCTTCCAGGTAGCCCCGGGTCATCTTCACCGCGCCGGTGAAAGCCCCCTTTTCATAACCGAACAGGGTACTTTCCAGCAGCTGCTCGGAAAGCGCACCGCAGTTGATCTCCATGAAGCGGCCACTTTCGTTCCTTGGGCTCTGGGCGTGCAGGCTTTTCGCCACCAACTCCTTACCGGTACCGCTGTCACCCTCGATCAACACGGTGACATCCAGTGCAGCCACTTGGCTGATCTGTTTCTGCAAGGCGATAGTCGACGGCGATTGTCCGATATAGACGGGCTGAGACGAGCGGCTATCCAGCGTCTGCTTGAGATCGTTGATCTCCCGATAGGCCCGATCCAGTTCCAGTGCCTTGGCAACCACCGCCTCCAGCTCTTCCAGGTTCTCAAACGGCTTGGTCAGGTAGTCGAACAGTCCCTCGCGTACGGCGCGCAACGCGTCACGCACATCGGCATAACCGGTGATCAGGATGGCCATCTGCTGCGGTTGGATCTGGCGTATCTCACGCAGCAGGTCCAGTCCGTTACCATCGGGCAGGCGCTGGTCCATGATGATCAGGTTGAAATCCTCGTGTTCGAAATACTCCCGTGCCGTGGCAGCATCCTCCGCCACCGTCACCTCAACCGGCCCCTCGGAAAACAGCTCCTGGAGCAGGGTACGTACATAATGATCGTCATCGACAATCAGGATCCTCGAACGCTTCAACAGATCATTTGTGCTCATTCCGTAACTCCACCTGTTTGCGGTAGCCAGAGGTGGAAGACCGCCCCGCCCTCCTCGGCGTTTTCAGCCCAGACCTCTCCCTCGTGCAATATGGCCACATGCTGCACTACCGGTAAACCCAACCCTGTGCCATCAGGCCGGGTGGTAAAAAACGGCGTGAATATCTTCTCAAACAACCCCTGGTCGATCCCGGAACCCTGATCACGGACGGCTAGACACCAGCCCGGCAACCCTCCCTGCGTGTGAGGAAACAGACCCATCTTCACCACGCTGCCGGCCGGGCTTGCCTGAATCGCATTGGCCAGCAGGTTGAACAGCGCGTGCCGGATCAATACCGGATCCACGGTGAGGATTGTTGGGCTTTCCGGCAACTCGGCCTCCAGTTTCACCTGACGGCCAATGCTGCGCTGACTCAATAACAGGGTCTCGTTCACCAGGTTGTTCAGGTCACTCTCCTTGAGTTCAAAACAGGAGATCTTGGTAAAATCCAGCATCCGTCGCACAAAGGCGTGGCAATCCTTGCCGGCCCGGCCGATTTCCCCGAGCAACCCCCTGAGCTGATCCGGGGCATCAAGCTTGCGCTCAGCCAGTTGGGCCATGTTGACCACCCCCACCAGGGGATTGTTCAGCTGATGGGCGATCTCCCCGACCATCAACCCCATAGCGGACAACTTTTCTATCTGTACCACCTTCTGATGTTCGGTGTTCATCCGGGTCAGTTTCAGCTCCACCTCCCGCTGGCGCAAGGCGTCCCTCTCGACCCGCCCCAGGATGATATAGAAGATTATAAACACCACCCCACTGGCCGCCACCGAGAGCAGCGTCACCATCCCCAGTGCCTGATAGAGGTTGTCCTGGACGCCGGATACATCGTGGACCACCACCAGTCGGCCCACCACCCGCTGGGAGATATCGGAGAATGGGAGCAGGGTGACATGGAACTCCTTGTCCTCTTCCACAATCCGCAGGGTCTCGTGGTCCTTGGCAGCGCCGTCACGTAATCGCTGCAACAGCGCCTCGGGCATCTGTTCGATCGATTTTGCCACTATTACCGAACTACCAATCCGCTCGGGGATATTGAAGTGTCCCTTGATTCTCTTCGTCGGGTCGCGTAGGGGCGGTCCCAGCAACTCACTGTCCACCATCACCAGCACCCCGACCCCCAGAATACGGCGGATTTCGTCGGTGATATTTTCTATCTCCTCACCCAGTTCCAGATAGCCGATCAACTGATCGCCGCGGTACCAGGGAAGCACCACACGCAGGGTCAGCGTTCCCAGGGGACCGAGTTCAACCCCCCGGACCGCGGTGCGTTGCGCGGCGGCCTGGCGCGTGGTCGCCCGGTCGATGGTGTCACCAAACTGGTCCGGTTGATGGACGCGCAGAAAATTGACCCGGTCCGGTTCGGTGATATAGAAATGGGTGACGTTATTAGTCTCTCGCAAGGTGTCGAACAGCGGCCAGGTTTGCTGCAGCAGCGCCTCCCGGTCGCGACGCATGAAGGAACGCTGAATAGCCTCATTACGCGAGATGGCGATCAACGCCGCCTGCATCATCGACGCGTTGCTCTCAATCTGGCGAGCGAGCAGCTTCTCCATGTCCCCGACCCGATTTGCCAGCTCCGCCTCCTGTTCACGCCCCCCCACCACGTAGGTGGCAAGGACAAAGGCCCCGATCACAAACAGCAACACCAGGGTGAATGGCAGCAGGATACGCGCACGCACACGCTCGCCCTGTTTCAATGATCTGACCGCCTGCATACTGCTCCGCCTCACCCCAATGAAATCTCCAGACTCAAGGGTACGGTCTTGAAACGAATCATTCCATAGGATTTTCAGGACACGGGATACTCGCCCACCCGCGCTGCTGTGAATGCCGAAGCCTCCATGGGGGATCCGGAATCACCGTAGCAAGTCGAGAACGCCGTTCCCTGCCGTCCGACGCCTCAGCGGCATAAGTCCATCCCCGATCGACAAAAAAGCCCGATCAGTCACCTGATCGGGCTTTTTTACATGGCGTCCCCTAGGGGGTTCGAACCCCTGTTACCGCCGTGAAAGGGCGGTGTCCTAGGCCTCTAGACGAAGGGGACTTGAATCGTCTCCATTACATGACCGGGCTGCTGGCTGCCGGTCCGATGGGCTCCCTGCCCCCGCGTTGTTTGGTGGAGCCAGGCGGGATCGAACCGCCGACCTCGACACTGCCAGTGTAGCGCTCTCCCAGCTGAGCTATGGCCCCAAACGAGGCGCGAATATTAAGGTAACAGATGCCTTTTGTCCAGTACTGACTCTCCGGGCAATTTTTCCCCTTTAGGGCTCGCGCAAGAATAATTTCGCAGTACCGAGGGCGTCACTGGGCCACGCTGGCAAGGCACGTTTTGCAGGCAATGGCCGTTCCCTTGCCAAAAAGCGTAACGCCGGCGGAGGGGTCCAGTGGCGACCGAATACCGGAACTTATTTTTGCGCGAGCCCTTAGGGCGTGGAAAGAAACAACTGCTACGTATTGCGCCGGATTCGAGGAGAAAAGCGATCGTGTGAGGCCGGCAAGGCAGGCCAATCACCCCGTGAGTAGTTACGTTCTATGTAAGTCTTGCCGAAACGCCGAAGGCGGACGAAAAGGCCAGCAAGACGTTGTAGTTATTTATTGACAGGCCCTTAGCTATCCTGCTCGGCAATTTTCGCCCAGGTATCGCGCAGGCCGACCGTGCGGTTAAAGATCATCCGCTCACGGCTGCTCGCCGGATCGACACAGAAATAGCCCTCCCGCTCGAACTGGAAGCGGTCGCCCGCGACCGCCTGGCCCAGGCTTGGCTCGACCACCGCCTCGACCACCCGCAGGGAGTCGGGGTTGAGGTGCTCCAGGAACGAGCCGACCGTCTTGTCGCTGTCCGGCGCCGGGTGATTGAACAGCCGGTCATAGAGGCGCACCTCGGCGCGCACGCCGTGGCTGACCGAGGCCCAGTGGATCACCCCGCGCACCTTGCGCCCCACCGGGTTGGCGCCCAGGGTCTGTGAATCGTAGCTGCAGCGCAGCTCGACGATCTCGCCTGAATCATCCTTGATCACCTGCTCGCACTTGATCACGTAGGCGTTGCGCAGCCGCACCTCGCCCCCGCTCACCAGGCGTTTGTACTTCTTGTTGGCCGCCTCGCGGAAATCGGCCCGGTCGATGTAGAGCTCGCGGGTGAAGGCGAGCTGACGGCTGCCCATGGTCTCATCCTTGGGATGGTAGGGGGCGTCAAGCATCTCCACCCGATCCTGGGGATAGTTCTCGATCACCACCTTGAGCGGGTCCAGCACCGCCAGGGCGCGACGGGCGTGCTGGTCCAGATCCTCGCGGATACAGGCCTCCAGCATGCCCATCTCCACCGAGTTGGCGGATTTGGTCACCCCGATGCGCTCACAGAAGGTGCGGATCGCGGCCGGTGTGTAACCGCGCCGGCGCAGTCCCGCGATGGTCGGCAGGCGCGGGTCATCCCAACCCGCCATCAGCCCCTCGTCCACCAGTTGGGTCAGCTTGCGCTTGCTCATCACGGTGTATTCGAGATTGAGCCGGGAGAACTCGATCTGCTGCGGATGGCAGTCGATGCTGATGTTGTCCAGCACCCAGTCGTAGAGCGGCCGGTGGTCCTCGAACTCGAGGGTGCAGAGGGAGTGGGTGATCCCCTCCAGGGCGTCCGAGATCGGGTGGGTGTAGTCATACATCGGGTAGATGCACCACTCCTCGCCGGTCTGATGATGAATCACCCCGTGGCGAATGCGGTAGAGGGTGGGATCACGCATATTGATGTTGGGCGAGGCCATGTCGATCCTAGCCCGCAGCACCCGGCTGCCGTCGGCGAACTCGCCGGCGCGGATGCGCCGGAACAGGTCCAGGTTCTCCTCCACGGAACGAGTGCGATAGGGGCTCTCCCGGCCCGGTTCGGTCAGGGTACCCCGATACTCGCGGATCTGTTCGGCATTCAGGTCGCAAACGTAGGCCTTGCCCGCCTCGATCAGCTCCACGGCGTAGCCGTAGAGCTTCTCGAAATAGTCCGAGGCGTAGTAGAGCCGCTCCTCCCAGTCGAAGCCCAGCCAGCGTACATCCTCCTGGATGGCGTTGACATAGTCCTCGTTCTCCTTGTGCGGGTTGGTATCGTCGAAACGCAGGTTGCACAGCCCCTGATAGTCCCGGGCAACGCCGAAGTTGAGGCAGATCGACTTGGCGTGCCCGATATGCAGATAGCCGTTGGGTTCGGGCGGGAACCGGGTATGTACCCGGCCCTGGTTCTTGCCCGCCGCCAGGTCGCGCTCGATGATCTGGCGGATGAAGTGAGTCGGTGCCGTCGTTTCGTTGTTGCTCATAACCTGTTGCGCCAAAGAGTTGCTGTTGTTCTGGTGATCATAACGCCCGGATCAGGCGTTCGCTTCCCGTTTACCGATGTAATCCAGCGCCCGGTCGATACGTCGCAGGCAGGCTGCCTGCCCCACCAGACTGAGGGTGATATCGATACCGGGCGAGGCGGCACGTCCCACCACCGCCACCCGCAGCGGCTGGGCCACCTTGCCCATCTTCAGGTCGAGGTCGGCGGAGACGTCCATCACCAGCTGATGCAGCACCTCCGGCGACCAGTCCGCCTGGGACTCCAGGGCGGCGCGCATCCGCTCCAGCGGTTCCCGCGCCACCGGGCGCAGGTGTTTCTTTGCCGCATCCTCGTCGAATTCATCGAAATCCCGGTAGAAGAAGGCGCTGATCTCGGCCATCTCCACCAGGGTGCGCGCCCGCTCCTGCTGCGCCTTGACCACCTCGACCAGATCCGGGCCCTGGGATGGATCGATCCCCAGGTTACCCATATGGTAGCTCAGCAGATGGGCCAGATGGGCCGGATCCCCCGCCTTGATATAGTGCTGGTTCAACCACAGCAGCTTTTCCGTGTTGAAGGTGGAGGCGGCCTTGTTCACATCCTCGATATCGAACAGCTGGATCAACTCATCCACCGAGAAGATCTCCTGGTCGCCATGAGACCAACCCAGGCGCACCAGGTAATTGAGCAGCGCCTCCGGCAAAAAGCCGTCCTCCTTGTACTGCATGACGCTGACCGCACCGTGCCGTTTGGAGAGTTTGGCTCCATCGTCACCCATGATCAGTGCGACGTGGGCATACCGGGGGATGTCCCAGCCCAGCGCCTTGAAGATATTGATCTGCCGCGAGGCGTTGCGCTTGTGGTCGTCGCCGCGGATCACGTGAGTGATCCCCATGTCGTGATCGTCCACCACCACGCTCAGATTGTAGGTGGGGGCGCCGTCACTGCGGCGGATGATCAGGTCATCCAGCTCCGAATTGTTGACCAGCACCTTGCCGTGGACCTGGTCATCGAATGCCACCACACCGATCTCCGGGTTGCGGAAACGCACCACGTGGGGCTCATCGGGGCTAACAAACTTGTCCCGGCAGTGGCCGTCATAGCCGCGCATGCCGCCGCTCTTTTCGGCCGCGGCGCGCAGGGCATCCAGCCGTGCCTTGCTGCAATTGCAGCGATAGGCGTGGCCGCTCACCAGCAGTTCGTCGATCACCTCGTTATAGCGTTCGAAACGGTGCGTCTGGTAGAAGGGCCCCTCCTCGTACTCCAGTCCCAGCCAGGTCATCCCTTCCAGGATGGCATTGACCGCCGCCTCCGTTGAGCGTTCCAGATCGGTATCTTCGATGCGCAGGACAAAGGCGCCGCCGTGATGCCGGGCATAGAGCCAGGAGAAGAGCGCGGTGCGGGCACCTCCCAGGTGGAGGTAACCTGTCGGGCTGGGGGCAAAACGGGTACGGATGGTGGTCATAACTCACTACCAGGCGGCCAATATCGGAAAGAGGCGCATTCTAGCAGATGTGTATGGATCTGCGTATGGAGCATTTGACCTGGCGGCGACAAATCTCTAGAATTGCGCTCCTCCACTCAGGGGGCGCGTAGCTCAGCGGGAGAGCACTACCTTCACACGGTAGGGGTCCCTGGTTCGATCCCAGGCGCGCCCACCAATTCCCACCGCAATTCATACCCGCCGCCGGCGGAACGGTCCCGCCGTGCCGGACCGCTTCAGGAACCGGCGACCCGCCGACCCCGCCGACCCCACTGTCCCCGCAATATACTCCCCACCAGGGTGAGGATAAACAGGCCCAGGGTGAGCGCATTCAGGTGACCGCCGTGGATCAGCAGGCCGGCATGACCGCCGAGTCCGCCAGCGACGCGCAGCAGCAGCGACAGCTGCAGCAGCAACAGGGGCAGGTAGAACAGCGGCGAGTAGGGAATCTTCAGGCGCGTCACCGCGGGGAAGATGATCAGGGCATGCCCGATCACCATGGAGAAGACGAAACCGAGGAAAATGGCGTGCAGCGCCGCATCCCGGCCGACACCACTCTCGCCCAGGGCCAGACCCAGGAACAGCAGCGCGGAGAGCAGCAACCAGCCGTAGCCGGCCAGCATGCAGACCGCGGTGAAGCGGGTCAGCCCGTCGAGGCGCACGGTACGCCGGGCGATATCGAACAGCAGCAGCCAGACCCCGATACCCGCCAGCCCCAGGGCAAAAAGGAGCAGCCCGATCGAGGGGCTGAGCGTGCCGATGGCGGCACCGGCCAGCGGGATCGCCGAGAGCAGCGCGAGCCCCAGGCGTTTGCGTGGGTCCCGAATCACCAGGCGACTCAGCTCCAGCCGCTCGCCGGCAATGGTCAAGACCAGGAAGGCGATCCACCAGTACAACAGCTGGCTCACCGCCTGGCCATTCAGCAGCAGCAGATTGCCGATGAACAGACCACTTGCACCACCAAGCAGGATCCAGTTATGGACTGCCTGCTGAATCCGCAGCACCTTGATCGAGGCGATTAAAAACACCAGACTGCCGAAGGTCAACAGGGCAATCGCCATAGCGGGTGGCGCACCCAACAACAGCACCACACCGCCGACACCGGTCAGCAACGGCGCCGCATAGGCCCAGCGCTGGCCAATCGCCACCGCCCGCTCCAGCCCGATCACCGTGCCGAAGAAGGCGGGAATCATCAGCACCCCATGCTGGGCGGCCTGCTGCAGGGCAATCTCGGGCACCAGCGATCCCAGCCGGGCCAGGCCGGCGAGCGTACCGATTACCAGTGACAGCATGCCGAGTATCAGGATCGGATAACGATAAACAGGCTTGAGATCACTCCACATCGTACTTTCCCCGAGCACCGGCGCCACTTTGTCAGCCGATGTTTTAAATTCTATTACAAAGCTTGCGCCCCCCCTTGCTTACGTCCCTGTAAGCAAATACAACAGGGCGGTGAAGGAGATCCGCAGCATGCCGCTCCGTCGCCCCTGCCCCGCCCTCGCGTGCCCAGGCCCGGGTAAATCCGGATTCGCTAGGCGGCCTTCTTGGTGATATGCACCTGCCACACTTCGGGCCCTTGCTCGATATATTCCCAGTCGAACTGGTTGGCCCGTTCCGCCTCGAACTGATAGCGCAGGGGGGCCGGATCGTGGTCATTCACCAGCAGCAGAAACTCTCCCGGCTGCAGGTCCTCAAAGGTGTTGAAAATCATCGGATGGCGAAATCTCGGCTCAATGGTGCGGACGTCCACCGTGCTCTTTGCGGTTTGGGTACTCATATCATCGGTCTCCAGTCAGATTAAACAGTTCAATTCCAGCCCAATAGCCTTTTGGCCTCATCCGACATCATTTCCGGATTCCAGGCCGGCTCCCAGGCCAGCCTGACATCCACACCGACCCCCGCCGGCACCATGCCCTGAATCGCCTGCCGGCCCTCCTCGGCGAGATGTGCGCCCATCGGGCAGGCGGGAGACGTCAGGGTCATGGTCACGGCAACCCGGTCGGCCTCGGTGACCACGTCATAGACCAGTCCCAGCTCCACGATATTGATCCCGACCTCGGGATCAATGACACCTCGCAAGGCATCATAGACGGCCTCACGGGAAACGCCTTCGCGGCTGGGGTTGTCGTTCATGTCGGATATTTCCATAAGCTATATTTTATTTGCATGTTTAATCTAGCATGGCGATCTGAGATAATCAATATACTAAATACATATTAATGGACGGGCCACAATGCGGCTGACCACCTTCACAGATTACACCATCCGGGTGCTTGTTTATCTCGCGCTGGATCGGGAAAAACTGGCGACAGCGGGCGAACTGGCAAACAGCTACGGCATCTCCCACAATCACCTGACCAAGGTAGTCCATTACCTGGGTCAACAGGGTTATATCGAGACGATCCGCGGTAAAGGCGGCGGCATGCGCCTCGCCCTGAGCCCCGAGGTGGTCAATATCGGGGTGTTGATCAGGCAGACGGAGCAGAACAGCATCCTGGTGGAGTGCTTCAGCCCGGAGAGCAGTCAGTGCCGGATACTGCCCGCCTGCCGCCTGGCAGGCGTGCTGGGCGAGGCCCAGGAGGCGTTCTTCAAGGTGCTGGAAAAATACACGCTGGCCGATCTGATCAGTAACGCCAGCGCCCTGGATCACCTGCTTTCCGGCCACGCCTGATCAGGCATTTATCTCTTCACGGATCACATGCAAATAGAACGATTTATCCTGTTGGGGGAATAGCGGCTTCATCCGGGCGATGGTGCTTGCCGGCAAGGTAGGATGCCGGTGAGCTTGCGAACCGCATCATTCGCGGCAAGGCTTGATGCGGTTCGTGCCTCACCGGCATCCTACCCCGGGCATCCTGGTCTGGAGCCCTTTGGGTTGAGCCTGCGAACCCAAAGGGCTTATTCGTGTTCATTTTTGGCTACTGATTTCCAACAGTAAAACCGATCCCACAGACCTGCCGTCTGATATAATCGCCGCCCCGAATCTATTTGCGGAGCCGTGCCGTGCCGAAAGCCTGTGATTTAAAACGAGGCGTCATTGTCGAGATCAATGGCGCGCCCCATGTGGTGAAACAGGTGGAGGCGAAAAGTCCCTCATCGCGGGGTGCCGCGACCCTGTACAAGATCCGCTTCACCAATCTGCAGACCCATCAAAAGCTGGACGAGTCCTTCAAGGGAGATGATATGCTGCAGAGTATCGACTGCCTGCGGCCGCAGGTGCAGTACTCCTATCTGGATGGGGATCAGTATGTCTTCATGGATACCGGGGACTACAGCCAGTACGCCATCAACCGGGAGGATATCGAGGATCAGACCGGCTACCTGACCGAAGGGCTGGAGGGCATCACCGCCTTGATCGTGGACGGGAAACTGCTGGGCATCGAACTGCCCCAGTCGGTCTCCCTCACCATCACCTACACCACCCCCGGGATCAAGGGCGCCACGGCCACCGGGCGCACCAAACCGGCCACCCTGACCACCGGCCTGGAGATCCAGGTGCCCGAGTACCTGGAACCTGGCGAGACGGTCAAGATCAATACCGGGACCGGCAAGTTTATCTCCCGCGCCTGATCCGACACCGATGCTGCTGGAAGGCCGTGCCCGCCGACGGCGCCCATGGGGCGCCCTATTAATTAGCCTTCGGCGGCCGGCGGCATGGCCTTTTTGTGCTTCGGTTTCTTATCGCGCTTCTTGACCATTTTGGCCTTGTCCGGCTGAGATTTCGCCCCCGCCTGATGCGGCTTCACCGGTTTAAGTCGCAACGGCTGGTTACAGACATAGACCCGCTGCAGGTGCTTATAGACATCATCCGGCATCCCCTCCGGCAGATCCACCAGGGTATGATCCTCGGCAATCTGAATCTGGCCGATATGGGCTCCGTCCAGCCCCGCCTCATTGGCCAGTGCACCGACCACTTCACGGGGCGTCACCCCATGCTTCGAGCCCACCTGCAAGCGATAGGTCTCCATGGGGACATCGCTCTTGCGGGGACCGCGCTCGGTCTTGGCCTTGGGTTTATGTTTTGTCTTATCCTGCGAACCTTCAGCCCGATAGGTCCCTGGCTCATTTTTGCTCTTGGCCCTGGCGCGTTTGGCACCGGAATCGGCCACCTCCCGGACAATAAACGGCCGCTCCTTCTGTCCCAGATAGGTGAGCGCCGCGGCAATATCCAGCTCGCTCATCTCCTGTTCCTGAGCCATACGCTGGACCAGCTGATAGTAGTAATCCAGGTCCTGTTGAGTCAGGGTTTCCCGGATCAGGGTGGTGAAACGGTCAATCCGGTGCTCGCTTAGGTCACCGGCGGAGGGCAGCTCCACGGCCGGAATCTGTTGTCGGATCGAACGCTCAATGGCCTTCAGCAGGCGATTTTCCCGGGGCTGCACGAACAGCAGCGCCTTGCCCTTGCGGCCCGCCCGCCCGGTTCGCCCGATACGGTGCACGTAGGACTCCGGGTCATTCGGGATATCGTAATTGACCACATGGCTGATGCGCTCCACATCCAGTCCGCGGGCCGCCACATCGGTAGCCACCACGATATCCAACTTGCCCTGCTTCAACCGGTCCACGGTGCGCTCGCGCATCGCCTGGTTCATGTCGCCGTTGAGCGCCTCGGCGGCAAAGCCGTGCGCTTCCAGCTTATCCGCCACCTCGACCGTGGCCAGCTTGGTGCGGACGAACACGAGCATGCCGTCAAACTCTTCCACCTCCAGAATGCGCGTCATCGCATCCATTTTATGGTCACGACTGACCACGTAGTGCACCTGGTCGATCGCCGTCACCGTCTCGGTTTTCGATTTGATCTTGATCTCGACCGGATCACGCAGATATTTCTTCGCCACCTTGCGAATCGCGTCCGGCATGGTGGCGGAGAAGAGCGCGACCTGGCGCTGTTCCGGGGCCTGCTCGAAGATCCATTCGACCTCCTCGCTGAAGCCCATCTTGAGCATCTCGTCCGCCTCGTCCAACACCAGGCATTTGATGTTCTCAAGCTTCAGGGTGCCCCTTTTCAGGTGATCGATCACCCGCCCCGGCGTGCCCACGATCACATGGGCCCCGCGCTGCAACTGGCGCAGCTGCAGACTCATCCCCTGACCGCCGTAGACCGGCAGGACATGGAATCCGCCCATATGCCGGGCGTAACTCTTACACGCCTCGGCCACCTGCAGCGCCAGTTCCCGGGTTGGGGTGATAATCAGGATTTGTGGATCCCGGGAACCGAGGGTGAGCTTGCTCAACAGCGGCAAGGCAAAGGCGGCGGTCTTCCCGGTTCCGGTCTGGGCCTGTCCGAGCAGGTCACGACCGGCCAGCAGTTCGGGAATACAGGCCGCCTGGATCGGCGTCGGGGTCTCATACCCCTGATCCTGAATCGCCTTGAGTACGGCCGGCGACAGGCCAAATGTGTCGAAACCTGCGGTAACGGGTACGGAGTCCATGGAGATTACCTCTGGCGGGTGTTGGATCCACCGAAGAAGCTCAATGGAGTCAGGATATGAGGAAGGCGCGGGATTGTACAGGCTAAACGGCAGGATAGATAGCTTTATCGCAGCCACGACCTCGCCGTGGTCCTTCCAGGAAGCGAACGGCAAACGGGGCCCACGCGAGCCCCGTTGCGCACGCTAGGAGTCTGTCACCTCAGGCATCGAAGGGGTGACGCACCACCACGGTCTCTTTACGATCCGGGCCGGTGGAGATCACGTCGATCGGCACACCGGTCAACTCTTCGATCTTGTGAAGATAAAGGCGGGCGTTCTCTGGCAACTGCTCGATACCGGCAACCCCGATGGTGGATTCGCTCCAGCCCGGCATCTCCATATAGACCGGCTGGCACTTTTCGAAGCCGTCCGCGCCGACCGGCGGAACGCTGACTTCGCTGCCGTTGAGTTTATAGGCGACACAGATCTTCAGGGTCTCCAGCTCATCCAGGACATCCAGCTTGGTGATACACATGCCGGTGACACTATTGATCTCCAGGGAGCGCTTCAGCGCCACGGCATCGAGCCAGCCACAGCGGCGCTTGCGCCCGGTGGTGGCACCGAACTCATGCCCTTTCTCCCCCAGACGGTCGCCCACGGCGTCAAACAGCTCGGTGGGAAACGGTCCCGCGCCGACCCGGGTGGTGTAGGCCTTGACGATGCCCAGCACGTAATCGATATGGCAGGGTCCCACACCGGTGCCGCTGGCCGCGCCCCCGGCGGTGGTATTGGAGGAGGTCACGTAGGGGTAGGTGCCGTGATCGATATCCAGCAGTGCCCCCTGGGCCCCCTCGAACATGACGTTGCGGCCTTCGGCCCGCATCTGGTGCAGGGTACCGGTCACATCCTCGATCAACGGGGTGAGGATCTCCGCCTGGGCCAACGACTCATCCAGCACCTGGTGATAATCGACCGCATCCGCCTTGAAGTAGTTGACCAGGATGAAGTTATGGTACTCCATCACCTCGCGCAGCCGCTCCTTGTAGAGCTCCACGTCACACAGCTCGCCGAAGCGGATACCCCGACGGGAGACCTTATCCTCATAGGCGGGTCCGATGCCGCGCCCGGTAGTGCCGATCGCTTTCGAACCGCGCGCGGACTCACGGGCCTGATCCAGGGCGATGTGGTAGGGCAGGATCAGGGGACAGGACTCGCTGATCCCCAGCCGCGCCAGGACCGGCACCCCGTTCTGCTTCAGCACCTCCATCTCTTCCAGCAGTGCGGTGGGACAGAGCACAACACCATTGCCGATGAGACAGCGGACATTCTCCCGCAGAATCCCGGAGGGAATCAGATGCAAAACCGTTTTTTTGCCGTCAATAACCAGGGTATGGCCGGCGTTGTGCCCCCCCTGGAACCTGACAACAGCCTCGGCCCGGTCGGTCAGCAGATCGACGATTTTACCCTTGCCTTCATCACCCCATTGGGTGCCGATTACTACTACATTTTTACCCATGTTCGTACTCATCAATACGTGATTCCACGAGTCTGCCAGAGGCCTCAGAGCGTCTTGACAACCCAGTTATCACCCTGCTTTACCAGGGCCTCCCCACAACACATTGTGCCCGCATCGCCCGTCTGTCCAGGCAACGCAACAACCACCCGGCGCCCTTCGGCGCGCAGTTCATCCACCCGCTGCCGCAAGGCCGGGTCATCCTCTGCCGGGGCAAATACCCCGGTTGTCTGTTTCAGGTTTTCGGCCTTGCCCAGCCGCATCAGCATCTTCAGGTCGGCGCTGAAACCACAGGCCGGACGTGCCCGGCCAAACAGCTGGCCGATGTCATCATAGCGCCCGCCACGGGCAATCTCCTGCCCGAGCCCGGGCACAAAAGCCGCAAATACAACCCCGGTATGATAGTGGTAACCGCGCAGTTCGGCCAGATCAAAATGCACCGGCACGTCCGGTCGCTGTTCCACCAGCAGCGCCGCCAGCCGTTCCAGCTGGGCCAGGGCCGACTGTACCGCCGGGCCGGCACCGGCCAACAAGTGCCGCGCCCGCTCCAGGGCATCGTCGCCGCTCAGGCTGGCCAGCGAGGTGAGGCGCCGATGCGCGTCGGCGCCCAATCCATAGCTGTCCAGCAGTGCATCGATCTCCGACACCGCCTTGCGTTGCAGGGCATCGAACAGGGCCAGCTCCTGCTGCTTGTCCAGACCACTCTCCTGTGCCAGGGCGCGAAAAATTCCCACATGGCCGAGATCGAGATAGACGTTGTCGATACCGGCCCGCTCCAGGGTCTTCAGCATCAGACAGAGGATCTCGTGGTCACTCTCCTCGCCCGCATGGCCGTAGAGTTCGGCACCGATCTGCACGGGTGAACGGGAACCGGCAAAACCGTCATTGCGGGTATTCAGCACTGTCCCGACATAACAGAGGCGCGTAGGCCCTTCCCGCCGCAACTGGTGGGCATCGATGCGTGCGGCCTGGGGGGTGATATCCGCCCGGATGCCCAGGGTTCTGCCGGTAATCTGATCCGTCAGTTTGAAGGTGCGCAGATCCAGATCCCCGCCGGTCCCGGTCAGCAGCGATTCCAGATATTCAATAAAGGGGGGTGATACCAGGTCGTATCCCCAGCTATTGAACTGGTCGAGAAGATCCCGGCGCAGCATTTCCAGCTGGAGTGCCCTGGGGGGAAGCAGTTCATCAATTCCCTCCGGCAACAACCAATGTGCATTGTTCATGGTTTTCTCAATCTAATTCACAAGATAGAGTGTCAACACGCCCAGGATCATACTGACCAAGCCGCTGATCCGTAGGGATTTGTCGTCCATCTTGGCAATAGTCAACATCATGCCCTTGGTTGCACCGGGACTGAGAAAGGGAACAATCCCTTCGATCACCATCACCAGCGCCAAGGCAATCAACAAGTCGTGCCACATATCACTGTCCGCATACGCTCCCGCGCAATATCGTGCTTCGCGTTATAAGTCCATCCCTGGCAAAGCCGCTCCCGGCCATCCATGGCCTCCGCGGCATAAGTCCATCCCTGGACAAAAAAAGGCCGGGGGAATAACCCGGCCGGAATATTCTGGTTTGTTTGGACAGGGGGGCTGATTCTGCCAAACCAGGCCCCACTTGTCCATTTCTGCCGCGAGCGGCAGGTGGATACACCTCAGTTTTCTATTTTTCTACCTTCCGCGTTTTTGAAGTAGCGGAAGAATTCCGACTCCGGATCCAGCACCATCATATTGCCGCTGTTGTTGAAGGTCTTGTCATAGGCGTTGAGACTGCGATAGAAGGAATAGAACTCCTCATTTTCGGTAAATGCCCCGGCATAGATTTCCGCCGACAGGCCATCCCCCTCACCACGGGTCTCTTCCGACTCCTTGTAGGCGTTGGCCAGGATCACGATCCGCTCGGCGTCGGCGTTGGCACGAATCTTCTCCGCCTCCTCGGCACCCTGGGCACGCAGCTCTGAAGCGACCCGCTCGCGCTCGGCGCGCATGCGGTCATAGACCGACTGACTCACCTCTTTGGGCAGATCGATCTGCTTTACCCGCACGTCCAGGACTTCAATTCCCAGCTCCGCGGCCTTTTCATCGGCGTCCTTGGTCAGCAGGGCCATGATCTCGGCACGTTCGCCCGATACCACCTCCTGGATGGTGCGCTTGCCGAATTCATCACGCAAACTGGTATTGATCCGTTCCGACAACAAGCGTGTGGCATTGGCCTCATTGTCACCGGTGGCGCGGAAATACTGCGCCGGATTGATAATGCGCCACTTGGCGTACGAGTTGACGATCACATCCTTCTTCTCGTTGGTCAGGAATCGCTCCGGATTTGAGTCCATGGTTTGGATGCGGCCATCAAACTTCTTCACGTTCTGAATAAAGGGAATCTTGAAATGGAGTCCGGGTGAATAGTCGGAATCGACAATCCGGCCAAACTGCAGCTTGATTGCCATCTCCCACTGATTCACCACAAACAGGGTTGAGAGGGCCAGCCCGATCAGCAGGACAACGCCGACAAAAAAGATACCAATCTTTCCACTGTTCATTAGCGAACCCTCCTGCTGCGGCTATCATCAAGCCGCGAGGTATCCACGGACTCGCTCACAGACGGTGTCTGTGCGCGGGTGTTGCTTCTGCTGGTCTCCGGCCTTGCCTCGATCAGTTTGTCGATAGGCAGATACATCAGGCTGTTCCCGGCCTTCACATCCATAATCACCTTGTTGGTACTTCCCATAACCTGCTCTATTGTCTCCAGGTAGAGGCGTTGCCGGGTGACTTCCGGCGCCTTCTCGTACTCTTTCAGCACTGCCAGAAAACGTGAGGTTTCACCCTCGGCCTCTGCGATCACCTGCTGCTTATAAGCCTTTGCCGCAGCGACCACACGTGCAGCGGCACCGCGCGCGCGCGGCACCACATCGTTGGCGTAGGCCTCAGCCTGGTTCTCCTGCCGGGTCTTGTCCTCGCGCGCCTTGATCGCGTCGTCAAACGCACTCTTTACCGGCTCGGGCGGTTTTGCCGGCTGGGTATTCACACTGGTCACGACGAGGCCGGTTTTGTAAAAGCTGATCAAATCCTGGGTACGCTGTTTGATATCGTTGGCGATCGAACCACGCCCCTCGGTGAGGATGAAATCGAGCTTGCTCTTGCCGATGGTTTCACGCAGTGCCGTCTCGGTTGCGTCACGAATGGTCTTGTCCGGTTCACGATCCTGGAACAGGTATTCCACCGGGTCCTGCACCCGGAACTGTACCGTCAGTTCGATATCGACAATATTCTCGTCCCGGGTCAGCATGGTGTCTTTCAACGGAAACGTGGAGATCCGATCCACGTTCACCTTGATGACGTCGTCCACCACCGGAACAAGGAAGTTGAGACCCGGCTGAGTCACGTCATGATAGGCACCGAAACGCAGCACCACCCCGCGCTCGGCCGGGGCAACAGTATAGAAGCTCTTGAAACCGAGCAGCACGATCAGACCCAGCAGCACCAGACCGATGATCCCTTTGGTGCCCGCGGGACCGCCCATCGACCCCCCGCCGGAACGGTTACCACCGTTTCCGCCCTTGCCGCCGAACAGCCCGCCCAGCTTGTCCTGCATCTTCTTGACCACTTCATCCAGATCAGGCGGGCCTTGATCACCACCCTTGCCACTCCAGGGATCTTTATTGTCTCCCCCGGGTTCATTCCAGGCCATTGATAACTCCACTCTTCTCGTATCAAACAATACACCCGGAGGATACTTCACAAACATCCGGGCAGCGAATTTCTCTTAACTTAACATTCCCAGGGCCAACAGCGAATCATTTTATCGCTTATCTGATCACCAGGCGGCTTTCCAGGGCCGACTCCTGCTGCAGCAGACGGTCATAGGCGACTTTCGGCAGATCGATTTCCATATCCCAGCCGCCCGTATCGGTAACCTGTTCCGAGATGACCCCGCCCAGCTCGAAAAGTCGCGCGCGAAGGCGGCCATCGGCTGGTTGCAGTTGCAGCAACCTGTGCACATGCTCCTGATGATAAAACTCGGCCAATGCCTCCAACAGCAGTTCCACGCCTGCGCCACTGAGCGCCGACAACCAGACTCGTTTGACCAGACCATCTTCACTGCGTTCGATTCGCGGCACCTCCGTGTCCAGGAGGTCTATTTTATTGTAGATTTCGATCTGCGGGATCCTCGCCGCACCGATCTGTTTCAGTACGTCATTCACCTCCGCGACACAGACCGCCCGCTGCGGGCTGGCCGCGTCGATCACATGCAGCAACAGTGAGGCTTCGGAGGTCTCCTGCAGGGTCGACTTGAAGGCGGCAACCAGTTCATGGGGAAGGTGGGAGATGAAGCCTACCGTATCCGCCAGGATGCAGCCACCCTCGCCCGGCAGGTCCAGGCGGCGCAGGGTCGGATCCAGGGTAGCAAACAGCTGATCCTGCGCATAGACCTCGGCGTCGGTCAGCATGTTGAACAGGGTCGATTTACCGGCGTTGGTGTAGCCGACCAGTGAAACTGTCGGGATCTCGGCCTTGCTGCGGGCCTTACGGCCCTGATTCCGCTGGCTATCCACTTTTTCCAGTCGCCTGCGGATCTGGGCGATGCGGTGATTGAGCAGGCGCCGGTCGGTTTCCAGCTGGGTTTCACCTGGACCACGCAGCCCGATACCGCCCTTCTGTCGTTCAAGGTGAGTCCAGCCGCGCACCAGACGGGTGGAGAGGTGCCGCAACTGTGCCAGTTCCACCTGCAGCTTGCCCTCGAAAGAGCGGGCACGCTGGGCAAAAATATCCAGGATCAGTCCCGTTCTGTCGACCACCCGACACTTGAATTCCCGTTCCAGGTTACGCTCCTGGCTTGGCGAGAGCTGATGGTTGAAAATCACCAGCTCCGCCTCCTCGGCCTGGATCAGATCCCTGATCTCATCCGCCTTACCACTCCCTACAAACAGACGCGGGTCCGGCGACCGCCTGCTGCCGGTGATCAGGGCGGCGGGCGTCGCTCCGGCGGAAACCACCAGTTCACGGAACTCGTCGAGCTCCTCAGGATCGGCCTTGACCTGCATGTCCAAGTGCACAAGGATCGCCTTCTCGCCTACTTTTGGACGTTCAAACACGGCAAACCTCACACGAACCTGGAGCTATGAACCGATCGGCCCTGCAGCCGGGCGAACACTTTTTTAAACCTGGGGAACAAATGATCAAGGGCATAATGTCTGAGGACGATAGATGGGCGCTTTCTTGAAGAGCTGAAGACCGGCATCTGTTCTGAACAGGGCTTGGACCGCATCGCCTTTAACCACAGAACGAGATGGAGAAAATGGCATCACAAATTATAACTGAAATTCAGCGGCGGCGGTTGGATTCGGCGCGGGTGTGTTGCGACGCCTGCCGTTGACGCCTTCGCCAAAACGGCAGGTCATCGTCGCTTTGCCAGGTTGATCAGCTGTTACCAGGTTCTACCGGTTCATCACCTGTCGGCATCTGCAAACGCACATTCCTGGCGGGAACCACCGTCGAGATGGCATGTTTATACACCATCTGGCTGACGGTGTTCTTCAACAAGACCACAAACTGATCAAATGATTCAATCTGCCCCTGTAGCTTGATTCCATTCACCAGGAAGATCGAAACGGGTATACGCTCTTTTCGCAGCGTGTTGAGGAAAGGGTCTTGTAGACTTTGCCCCTTGGACATCGGAATTCTCCTTATTGTAATATCGCGTCGGTATTTAAAAAATAGCTTATGGTACAAGCTTGTACCAGAAAAAAGTCCAATAATTCGCCAGTATTTTCACACACAGCTCACACTGTTAGCCCAAACTGAGGCCTGAACGGACTATTTTCAAGGCCTGCTGTAAAATATTCCCCGCCTCTTCATCCAGCCAGTGCACATCCGGATAGGAGCGCAACCAGGTGAATTGGCGCTTGGCCAGCTGGCGGGTGGCGATAATGCCCCGCTCGATCATGGTTTCCCGGTCCCACTCCCCTTGCAGGTAGCGGATCATCTGGCGGTATCCCACCGAACGCAGGGAGGACATCTCCGGCCGCAGGTCATCCCTTTGCAGTAGCTGCCGCACCTCTGCCTCGAACCCCTCGGCAAGCATCTTGTTGAAGCGTTCGGCAATCCGTTGATGCAGCACCGCCCGCGATTGGGGCGCCCGAACCAGTTTGACCAACCGATAGGGCAATACGTTCCGCTCCGCCTGCCCCTGCAACCGGGACAGGGGCTGCCCGGTCAGACGATAGACCTCCAGTGCCCGCTGGATTCTCTGCGGATCGTTGGGATGGATCCGCGCCGCCGCCGCGGGGTCAACCCGCATCAGCTGGGTATGCAACGCCTCCCATCCCGATTCCCCCGCCTCCCGCTCCAGGTCGGCGCGGATGCCAGGATCCGCTTCCGGCAGTCGCGAGAGTCCGTACTCCAACGCCCTAAAATAGAGCATGGTGCCCCCCACCAGCAGGGGAATGCGCCCACTGGCGCTGATTTCGGCCATTTCGGCCAGTGCATCCTCGCGAAAGCGGGCCGCCGAGTAGGCCTCGGCGGGATCGCAGATATCGATCAGGCGGTGTGGGGCCTGGGCCAGCTCGGCGGCGTCCGGCTTGGCCGTGCCGATATCCATGCCGCGATAGACCAGCGCCGAATCGACACTGATGATCTCACAGGGCAGATGCCGGACCAGCTCGATGGCCAACGCGGTCTTGCCGGACGCCGTGGGGCCCATCAGGAAGATGGCCGGCGGTAGTGGCCGGTCGGTGGTCCGATCGGTCACTATTGGCCCCGCAGAAACAGCTTATCGAGCCGGGCCATATCCAGTTGCACCCAGGTGGGACGCCCGTGATTGCACTGATCGCTGCGCTCGGTGCGCTCCATGTCCCGCAGCAGGGCGTTCATCTCCTCGACGGTCAGGCGTCTGTTGGCCCGGATCGAACCGTGACAGGCCATGGTGGCCAGCACCTGGTTGATCTCGTCGCGGATGCGCTCGCTGCTGCCGTGCACCACAAGGTCCGAGAGGATATCCCGCAACAACTTCTCCGCGTCCGCCCCCTGCAGCAGCACCGGTATGGCGCGCACCACCAGGGTCTCGGCGCCGAGCCGATCGACCTCCATGCCCAGTTCACTGAACAACGACCGATGGGTCTCCGCCAAGTCGCCCTCCCGGGCACTCACCGCGACCGAGACAGGCACCAGCAGCGGCTGGCGACTGATACCCCCTTCGAGCACCGCCCGCTTGAAGCGTTCATAGGTGATCCGCTCGTGTGCGGCATGCATGTCCACCAATATAAGGCCAGTGGCGTTCTCGGCGAGGATATATATTCCCTTCAGCTGCGCCAGGGCGAAACCGAGGGGAGGGACTTCATCGGCCGACTCCTCCACCGCGGCCAGCGATGCCGGGGACGGCCGCTGCATTTCAAAACTGGACTGATAGCCCGGCTGATAACCGGCCTGGCGCTCCTGTACCTGAAAACCCAGCGGGCGCTGGTAGGCCACCGGAGCGGTGCCGGATACCGGGGTCGCCGACCGCTCCACCTCCAGCAGGCGGATCTCCCCGGTGGTCCGGTCGACCTCCTGTCCCGGTCGGGTATCCGCCAGCACCTGGTGCAGCGTGCGATAGATAAAGCCATGCACCATTCGGCCGTCACGGAAACGCACCTCATGTTTGGCCGGGTGCACATTCACGTCCACCTGCAGTGGATCGAGATCGAGATAGAGCACATAGGCCGGGTGGCGACCATGAAACAGCACATCCTGAAACGCCTGACGTACGGCATGGGTCACCAGCTTGTCCCTGACCATGCGTCCGTTGACATAGAAATACTGCATATCGGCCTGGCTGCGGGAAAAGACCGGACGGGCCACCCAGCCACGCAGGGCAAGTCCGGCCTGATCCCGTTCGAGATGAATCACCTGTTCCAGGAACGCACCCCCCAGCAGACCGGCAAGCCGCCGCTCCTGTTCCTGCAGCTGCGCGGCCAGCGGGAGGGTAAACAGCTCTTTGCGGTTGTGCGAGAGCGTGAACGAGACATCGAACCGGCTCAGGGCGAGCCGCTTCAGCTGGGTCTCGATGTGACTGAACTCGGTCTTCTCCGCACGCATGAACTTGCGCCGTGCCGGGGTGTTGTAGAAGAGATCCCTGACCTCCACCGTGGTGCCCTGGGGGTGGGCGCTCGGCACCGGGTCGGCGATCCGCTCCCCGCCATCGCCGCTGACACTCCAACCGCTCTCCTGCCCGCTGGCCCGGGAGGCGATGGTGAGGCGCGAGACGGAGGCGATGCTCGGCAGTGCCTCCCCCCGGAACCCCATGCTGCTGACCCGTTCCAGCTCTTCCAGTGTGCCGATCTTGCTGGTGGCATGGCGCGACAACGCCAGCCGCAGATCTTCGGGATGGATCCCGCCGCCGTTGTCACGTACCCGGATCAGTTTCCCCCCGCCCTGTTCGATATCCACCTCGATCCGGGTGGCACCGGCATCCAGACTGTTCTCCACCAGCTCCTTGATCACGGAGGCGGGACGCTCCACCACCTCACCGGCGGCGATCTGGTTGATTAATTGTGCGGGGAGTGCCTGTATGCGCATATGAACCTTGTCGATTGGCCGGGACGCGACGCCTGCAGCGGCCAACCGCATCCCGGACCTGATGTACGGATTGAATACTGGATTATAACCAGTAATAAGAAGCGGGCGTGAGGTGTCGGGACGTTTATCGGATAGTTAGAGGTAATCCCCGGCATTACCGGGATATCGTTCAGGTTTGATCCATGCATTGATCGAGCGCCGCTGAATGAAGGTGGCAGATGGAATCTCGCCAAGACGCCAAGAACGCAAAATTTTAAAGGCAAGGATTGGCGTTCCTTGGCGTACTTGGCGAGAGTAAAAATTCTTTGCCGATTCGGGGCTGGAAAGAAACCGTGAATAAGGAAGGTTGTTCGGCCGCGCTGGGCGCTCAGGTACCCGGAATCATCAGCACCTGACCGACCTGGATCACATCGCCGGCGATGCCGTTGGCGGATTTCAGATTGGCCAGGCTGATGTTATAGCGATCGGCGATCGCCCCCAGGGTATCGCCCCGGGCAATGGTATGCTGCCTGGATTTCAACTGGGCCAGCAGCGTGCCCGGCGGCGGGCTGTCGTGGAAGTAACCGCGCAGACCGTCCATGACGGCGCCCGCCACCTTCTGCTGATGCCTCGGGTCCAGCAGCTTGCGCTCCTCTTCCGGATTGGAGATGAAGGCCGTTTCCACCAGAATCGAAGGCACATCGGGCGATCTCAGGACCGCAAACCCGGCCTGCTGCACCGTCGGTTTGTGGGTTCTGCCAACCCGTCTCAACCGGCCCAGGACCTTGCCGGCCACCTCATGGCTGGCCTGGCCGGTACCGGTCTGGGAGAGGTCCAGCAGCACCGAGGCGAGCACATCATCCTTGTCTTCCAGCTTGACGCCACCGATCAAATCGGCACTGTTTTCACTCTCGGCCAGCCAGCGCGCCGCCTCGCTCGACGCCCCACGCTTGGAGAGGGTATAGACCGACGAGCCGCGCGCCTTGGGATCACGGAAGGAATCGGCGTGAATGGAAACGAACAGATCCGCGCGATGCGAACGGGCCAGGTCCATCCGCTTGCGCAGGCCGAGATAATAGTCACCATCCCGGATCATCACCGCCTTCATACCGCGCTCTTTTTCGATCAGTCCGGCCAGTTTGCGGGCAATGGCGAGCACCACCTGCTTTTCATAGGTTCCGCGTCGCCCAATGGCACCCGGATCTTCACCGCCGTGTCCCGCGTCAATGGCCACGATGACATCCCGCATGCCGTTGTTATCCAACTGCTTTACCGGTTTCTGTACGGTGTCACCCGGCTTACGCGCCGTTTCGCCATACAGATCCACCACCAGACGATGCCCGTACTGGCTGTTTGGCCGGAGGACAAAGCTCTTTGGATGAATCTGGGTATCGAGATCCAGCACCACCCGCAGGGTGCCATCCTTGCGTTGGGCACTGCGCAACTGCTTGATCAGGGGATTGTCGCTCACCGCCGGCATGGGGCCGGTCAGTCGGGCGCCATTGATATCGATCACCAGTCGGTCGGGTTTTTTCAGGGTGAAGAGTTTGTGATTGACCGGATGGCTGGTATCGAACACCAGTCGGGTATGGTCCGGTGCCGCCCAGATACGCAGATTATTGACCACAGTCTGGCCCGCCAACAGCGGCCAGCAGACCAACATCAGCAGGATTGCGGCTATCTTCCTCATGTTCTTGTCGTTGGTTCCCGTGCCAAGTGACCTGATGCAGGGAAAAGATAGCATGTGAAATTAATAAATACCAGTAATATCTATAGGATAGGAAGCTAACCTACATTCAACTCTTAGCTTTCAACTCCAGCACCCCGCGTAACTTTTCCAGGGTTTCCGCACCGGCCCCGGTCTCCGCCTCGAAGGTCAGTTCCCGCCCCCCCTGACGATAGCGGATGCGCACCATCAGATCCGGCGGCGGCAGCGCGCCCCGCCCCTGCTCGGGCCACTCCACCAGTATCACCGCATCCTCCTGCAACATATCCCGCAGGCCCAGATACTCGATCTCGTCCGGATCGGCGAGTCGATAGAGATCCAGGTGATAACAGCGTCGCGCGCCGATCTCGTAGGGCTCGATCAGGGTGTAGGTCGGACTCTTGACCGATCCCTTGTACCCGAGACCACGCAAAAAGCCCCGTGTCAGGGTGGTCTTGCCCGCACCCAGGTCCCCGGTCAGATAGATCAGACAGGCGGTCGGCGCCACCCGGGAGAGCGCCGCCCCGAGCGCCTCCTGCTCCTGCTCGGTATCGGCCGTGATCCGCAACATTCAGCCGGCCTCCGGATTCATCAGGCGGCGGATCGCGGGCAGCAGATCGGTCGCCAGCATCCCCCGCTCACCACCCCCGGCCGCCAGATCGGCCGCCGCCCCATGCAGGCAGGTGCCCATCTCCGCCGCCATTTCGATCGGTTCACCCTGGACGATCAGGGACCCGATCACACCGGTCAACAGATCGCCCATCCCGCCGCTGGCCATGCCCGGATTGCCTTCACGGCAGAGCCCGGTGAGCGCTTCCGCCTCACTCGCGATCAGGGTGCCGGCCCCCTTCAACAACACCACCCCACCATAACGCCGCCGCAGCCGCGAAACCGCGCCGAACCGGTCGGACTGTATCTCCCGGGCCGAGCACCCGAGCAGCCGTCCGGCCTCGCCGGGATGGGGCGTCAGCACCCAGCCGTCGCGCCGTTCCGGCTCCTGGGCCAACAGGTTCAATCCATCCGCGTCCACCACCAGGGGCAGATCACACTGCAGTACCCGGCGCAGCATGCGCTGCCCCCAGCCCCCCTGCCCCAGACCCGGCCCGACCGCCACCGCATCGGCCCGCGCCAGCAGCGGCAGCAGCTCCTCCGGCTGCACCACTCCGTGACACATCAGTTCCGGGCGCTGGCTGGCGATCAGTGCCGCATGCTCGGGGCGGGTGGCGATAGAGACCAGGCCGGCCCCGGTGCGCAACGCCGCCTCCCCCGCCATGCGGATGGCACCGAGAAGACCCCTCTCCCCCCCCACCAGCAGGAGATGGCCGCAATCACCCTTGTGCAGGGAACGGGCACGCGGCTCCAGACGCTCGGCAAAGGCCTGCCAGCGCAGCAGGCGGGCACTCCCCTCCACCGCCCGATACACCTCGGGCGGCACCTCCAGGTCGGCAAAGGCGATCGCCCCGCAACAGGCCGGGCCTTCCGCGGTGAACATGCCCTGCTTGAGGCCGATAAAACTGATGGTCGCCTGCGCCTGGATGGCGCAGCCAAGGATCCGGCCGCTATCCGCGTGGAGACCTGACGGGATATCCAGGGCAAGCAGCGGCGCCGGATGCCGGTTGGCGGCCATCAGGGCCTCTGCCCAAGGCCCGCTGACGGCACGCTCCAGGCCAGTACCCAGTACCGCATCCACAATCAAGTCGACGGGGAAATCCAGATCGGCATAGGGTTCGATGGTGCCACCGGCCTGGCGAAACCGCTCGGCGCTGGTCAATGCGTCGCCCCGCAGTTTTGCGCTGTCCCCCAGCTGCAGCAGGCGCACCGTCAGCCCGGCCTGCAGCGCCAGCCGCGCCACCACGAAACCGTCGCCGCCATTATTGCCGGTACCGCACAATACGGTAATCGAGCGCGCTTCCGGCCAGCGTGCCCGCAGCAGCTCGAAGGCGGCGGCACCGGCCCGCTCCATCAGGATCAGGCCGGGGATGCCGTGCTGCTCGATGGCACAACGGTCCAGGGCGCGGACCTGTTCCGCCAGGTAGAGTCTTGCGGGAAGCTGTGATGGGTCGGTGATCAGCATGCTGAAATGAATCCGGCGTGGCTTTTTGCCTATTGTAGGGTTTCCAGCGGGCTTTTGTCTCACCTGGGTCACATCATCTGAACGCGCAAATGCTTGAACGAGGGGATCTGACTGCTTGCTTGACGGGTGTCCGCGGCCATGGATGGCCGTGGCAAGCCCCCAGGGATGGGTTTACGGCGTCCCGGCAAGCAAGCAGGCAGATCCTCGCCCCGCCCGAAGCTAGATGGCGTCGTCCTGTTTGTCTCACCCGGCGGATGCTATTCTCAGCGCTATCGATGCTACGATAACCCCCACCATGTCAGACCCGTATTACACAAACTACCAGCTCCTCGCCGAACAGATCCGCGACTGGGGGGCCGCGCTCGGCTTTCAGCAGGTCGGCATTGCCGACACCGACCTGACCCTGGCCGAGCGGCACCTCCATCAGTGGCTGGAGCGTGGCATGCACGGCAACATGGCGTACATGGCCAGCCATGGCCTGAAGCGGTCACGTCCGGCCGAACTGGTGCCCGGCACCCTGCGCATCATCTCGGTACGTATGGACTACCTGCCGCCCGGCGATGATCCGGAGGCCGTTCTGGCGAACTCCGGGCGCGCCTTTATCTCCCGTTACGCCCTCGGCCGCGACTACCACAAGCTGATGCGCAGCCGCCTGCAGAAATTGGCCGACCAAATCGAGGCCGCCGTCGGCCCCTTCGGCTATCGTGCCTTCGTCGATTCGGCACCGGTACTGGAGCGGGCGTTGGCGGAGAAGGCGGGACTGGGCTGGACCGGCAAGCACAGCAACCTTGTCAACCGCCAGGCCGGCTCCTGGTTTTTTCTCGGCGAACTCTACACCACCCTGCCGCTGCCGGCGGACCGGGCGGAAGCGGACCACTGCGGCCGCTGCAGCGCCTGTATCGACATCTGCCCCACCCGGGCCATCGTCGCCCCCTACCAGGTGGACGCGCGCCGCTGCATCTCCTACCTGACCATCGAGCTGGACGGGGCGATCCCGGAGGCGTTGCGGCCGCTTATGGGCAACCGTATCTACGGCTGTGACGACTGCCTGATGGCCTGCCCCTGGAACCGCTTCGCCACCCCGGCGGCCGAGGCCGATTTCAGCCCCCGCAACTGCCTGGACAGTGCCAGCCTGTGCGACCTGTTCGCCTGGGATGAGGCCATGTTCCTGAAGCGCCTCGAAGGCTCACCCATCCGCCGCATCGGCCATCAACGCTGGCTGCGCAACATCGCCGTCGCCCTGGGCAATGCCGAGACCACGCCGGAGATCCTCACCGCCCTCAACAGCCGGTGCGATGACCCGTCGGAACTGGTCCGGGAGCATGTGCGCTGGGCGCTGGCACGACACAGGGGGTAGCGGCCAGGCGTGAGGGCGGCGTTGTCTCTGAACTGCCGCCATCTGAAGAGGAACCCGGGGATACGGGAGGCCCGCCCCGGACCGGCCGCTACTGCTCCGTGGGCTCGGTGGCCGGCGGAATCCTCAGGAAGTGTTCACGGTAGTGCCGCAGTTCGTTGATGGAATCGCGGATGTCGTCCATCGCCAGGTGCCGGCCGCTCTTCACCACGCCCTTGGCGATGGCCGGCGCCCAACGCTTGGCCAGCTCCTTGAGGGTGCTCACATCCAGATTGCGATAGTGGAAGTAGTCCTCCAGCTCGGGCATGCAGCGGGCCAGAAACCGGCGGTCCTGGCAGATGCTGTTGCCGCAGATGGGCGAGGCCCCCTTGGGCACATATTGACGTAGAAAGTCGAGGGTCTCCCGCTCCGCCTGCGCCTCGCTGTGATCACTCGCCAGCACCCGCTCGGTGAGGCCCGATTTGGCGTGCTGATTGGTGTTCCACTCGTCCATCGCCGCCATCACCTCCCGCGGCTGACGGATGGCGATCACCGGCCCTTCGGCAACGGTATTGAGATCGGCATCGGTGACAATGGTGGCGATCTCGATAATGTGGTCGTTCTGGGGATCGAGACCGGTCATCTCCAGATCAATCCAGATCAAGTTTGTCGAATCCTGCGCCATCTCATCTCCCGCGGTTAATTATATGCTGGGCGAATGGCACTAAGGTTAATGCAGGAATCCATTTTTTCGTCATTCCGGCGCAGGCCGGAATCCATGAATTCACCGCGGATGCGGGTTCTGGATGCCATCCTTAGGTCCGTAAACGGTGCATCCCTGCACCACTCCTCCGGCATTCGCCGGGATGACGGGGCTCTGGGCTTAACTTAGTGCCATGCATATGTTGGGCTGGTCTGCTGGACTGGCATTCTAGCAGAAGCGCCGCTATCTCTGTATCCTGTGGGGATGCACCTATTCACCCTCCTGTTCATTTCCGCCATTGCCATTGGCGTGCTGCTGCAACTCTGGTTGATGCAGCGGCAGCAGCGGCATGTGGCGACCCATCGCGCCCAGGTACCGTCCGCCTTCGCCGACCGCGTGACCCTGGAAGAGCACCAGAAAGCCGCCGACTACATCCGCGCAAAACTCGCCATCGGCCATATCGGCCTGCTGATCGGGACCGGCCTGCTGCTGTACTGGACCCTGGGTGGCGGCATCGATCTGCTCCATCGGCAGTGGCAGCAGTGGCCGGTTGACCCTGTCTGGGGCGGCATCGGCCTGATCTTCTCGGTGTCGCTTGTCTCGGCGTTGCTGGAGCTCCCCCTGGGCATCTGGAACACCTTTGTGCTGGAGACGCGCTTCGGCTTCAACCGGACCACGCCGCGGCGTTTCATCACCGACCTGCTGCTGCAGCTGCTGTTGGCGCTGTTGCTCGGCATCCCCCTGCTGTGGGCGATCCTCTGGCTGATGGAGCGGGCCGGCGACAGTTGGTGGCTCGCCGCCTGGGCGGTGTGGATGGGCTTCATGCTGTTGATGATCTGGGTCTACCCCACCCTGATCGCGCCGCTGTTCAACAAGTTTACCCCCCTGGAAGAGGGGCCGCTGAAACAGCGCATCCAGGGCCTGCTGGAGCGCTGCGGCTTCACCAGCAAGGGCATCTTCATCATGGACGGCTCGAAACGTTCGGGGCACGGCAACGCCTACTTTACCGGCTTCGGCAAACACAAGCGCATCGTTTTCTTCGACACCCTGGCGGAGAGCCTGGACGGCGACGAGATGGAGGCGGTACTGGCCCATGAGCTGGGCCATTTCAAGCGCCGCCATATCCTCAAGCATCTGCTGCTCTCAACCGCCATGTCGCTGCTCGGGTTTGCCCTGCTCGGCTGGCTGGTCGGCCAACCCTGGTTCTACCAGGCGCTGGGGGTGAGTGGTCAGAGCAGCGCCCTGGCGCTGCTGCTGTTCATGCTCGCGCTGCCGGTCTTCACCCAGTTTCTGCACCCGCTGATGGCGATCCTGTCGCGGCGCCACGAGTTTGAGGCGGACGAGTTTGCCGTGGCCCAGGCGGGCGCGGAGCCGATGATCCGGGCCCTGGTCAAGCTCTACCGGGAAAACGCCAGCACCCTGACGCCCGACCCACTGTACTCGGCATTCCACGACAGCCACCCCCCGGCGCCGGTACGGGTGGCCCATTTGTCAGCTAAAATTCCCCCTGGTTCGACACCGGATAAGGAGACCACATGAGACCGTTAACCACGCTGATCGGCACCATCTGCCTGACAGGGCTGACCCTGGGTCAGGCCAACGCCCTCGACCTTGCGGCGGGCAAGGCACAGGTAGAGGAAAACTGCACCGCCTGCCATGGCAGCGAGGTCTACACCCGCAAAGAGCGGCGGGTAACCGGCCGCCAGGAACTCTCAAGCCAGGTGCAACGCTGTCAACTGTCGCTCAATCTCAACTGGTTTGAAGACGAGGTGGAAAACAGCGCCGAACACCTGAATCAAACCTACTACCACTTCAGCGAGTAACCGCTTTCGCATGGCAAAACGGCGATTGACCGAGCGGCAGCGTGAGCGCATCAAGGCGATCCAGGAGCGACGCCGAGACAAGCTGG
Organism: Sedimenticola hydrogenitrophicus; assembly: GCF_025175675.1. Taxonomy (GTDB): domain Bacteria; phylum Pseudomonadota; class Gammaproteobacteria; order Chromatiales; family Chromatiaceae; genus Sedimenticola; species Sedimenticola hydrogenitrophicus. Next base: position 40,321 of record NZ_JANIOA010000002.1, on the reverse strand, counting down.
AGCAGCAGACGGATCTGGCGCTCAGCGAGGCCGACGAGGGTCAGTCCCGGGAAGGATTGGTGGTGACGCGTCACGGTCAGAACCTGGTGGTGACCGATGACTCGGGCCGCTACACCCACTGCCTCTCCAGACAGAATATCGGCCAGGTTGTCTGCGGTGACCGGGTGGTCTGGCAGGCGACCGGTGACAACCAGGGAGTGGTCACCGCCATCCTGCCACGCGCGACGGCCTTGATCCGCCCCAACTTCAGCGGTGAGGATCGTGCCCTGGCGGCCAACATCAGCCAGCTGGTCGTCGTGCTGGCCCCCGAGCCCGCCCCCACCCCCTATCTGGTGGACCAGTACCTGGTGGCGGCGGAACAGATCGGGGTGAACACCCTGATCGCACTCAACAAACGCGACCTGATGGACCGGGACGCCCTGCACCGGTTCGAGCAGCAGTTCGGCCACTATACCGGAATCGGCTATCCGCTGATCGAGATCAGCGCCAAATACGAGCATGGACTGGACCCGCTGATCGCGCAGTTGAAAGACCAGACCAGCATCCTGGTGGGGCAATCCGGCGTCGGCAAGTCCTCCCTGGTCATGGCACTGCTGCCGGATATCGAGATCCAGATCGGCCGCCTCTCCGTGGCCTCCGGCCTAGGCCGCCACACCACCTCCGCCACCACCCTCTACCACCTGCCCACGGGCGGTCAGCTGATCGACTCCCCGGGGGTGCGCAGTTTCCGGCTGGGGCAGTTGAGCCTGGATGCGCTGGCCGGCGGCTTCATCGAATTCCACGACTTTCTGGGCCACTGCCGGTTCAGTAATTGCAGCCACCAGCACGAACCCGGCTGCGCCCTGCAAGCAGCGGTGGCGAGCGGAAAGATCGCCCCCCAGCGTCTGGCCAACTACCTGCACATGGCCGCGGGAATGAATGCCCATCATGGCCAGGGGTGATTGATCCACCCGGGTAAACAGCCACCGGAAAGCGGAACGTCCCCGGGTAGGATGCCGGTGAGGCACGAACCGCATCAACCCTTATCGCGAGGAGTGGTGCACGGATGCACCGTTTACGGACCCGAGGATGGAATGATGCGGTTCGCAAGCTCACCAGCATCCTACCGGTCACATGTAATACCTGAATCCGTAACCTCAGCGCATGGTCACCAGCTCTTCCGCCGCGGTGGGATGGATGGCGATGGTGTCGTCGAAGTCCCGCTTGGTGGCCCCCATGCGGATGGCCACGGCGAAGCCCTGCAACATCTCATCGGCACCGAAGCCAATGATATGACAGCCGACGATCTTCTCCTGGGCACCGACACAGACCAGCTTCATCGCCACCTTGCTCTGACGCTCGGTAAAGGCGTGATACATGGGGGTGAAACGTGTCTGGTACACCTTGACCGCCTCGCCATGGGAGGCCCTGGCCTCATTCTCGGTCAGACCGACGGTGGCGATAGGCGGGTGCGAGAACACCACGCTGGGAACCAGCGAATAATCGAGCCGACGCTCCGCCATGCCACCAAACAGCCGATCGGAGAGGCGTCGCGCCGCCGCGATGGCCACCGGGGTCAACTGTGGCGCGTTGGTCACATCCCCGAGGGCATAGACACCGGATACCGCCGTATTCTGGAAGGCATCCACGTCGATGTAGCCCGCGCTGTCGCGGACGATTTCGGTATTTTCCAGCGCCAGTCCGGCCGATGCCGGGCGGCGTCCGATGGCCCAGATGAGCTGATCAAAGCCACCCTGCAGCTGGCCACTGCCGTTGCAATAGAGATCGAGAGTGCCATCATCGGCCCGCGCCACCCGCTCGATACGGGAAGAGGAGATGATATTGACCCCGTCATTGAGCATCTCCTCCATCAGGCTTTCGCGCAGCATGTCATCGAAGCGGCGCAGCAGATGTTCGCCGCGCAGGAACATGGTCACCTCACAGCCGACCGCATTGAGCATGCCCGCCAACTCCACAGCGATATAACCACTGCCCACCACCGCGACCCGGCGGGGCTGTTGCGCGAGCCCGAAAAAGCCGTCCGAGGTGATCCCCAGCTCCGCCCCTTCGATCTCCGGCACCACCGGGGAGGAGCCCGGGGCGATCACTATGTGCTCGGCCTGATAGCGTTCACCGTCCACCTCCAGGGTGTGGTTGTCGACAAACCGTGCAAAGCCATTGATCTCATCAATATTGGAATCGGCCAGATAGGTGTGGTACCAGTTGTTGATATTGGCCACGTAACGGTTGCGTTCGGCCACCAGCCGGCCCCAGTCGAATCCCTCCCGCTTCAGGGCAAATCCGTAGGCCGCGGCATCCTCCAGGGTGTGGGCGATGGATGCGCCGTACCACATGATTTTTTTCGGCACACAGCCCAGGTTGACGCAGGTCCCGCCCAGCCTGCCCGCCTCCACCACCGCCGTGCGCGCCCCGTATTTCGCCGCCCGTTCGGCCGCGGAGAGCCCGCCGCTTCCGCCACCAATGGCGATCAGATCATAGGTTTTGGCCATACATCACTCCTTCAGATATGGGATACTTGGCAGCCTGGCGGACCGATACCGGTCCGTGGCGGCAGCGTCGACAGGCTGCCGGGTGCTGCATCCGGGCCCATTGTCCCAAGATGCGCCGCCGTTGGACAACTATTTATACGGAACTATCACTAGTGATGAATTTTTTCAGCTCCCTGGGATCAAGATCGGGCGACCTGGTGCGTCGCATTACGCTGCTATACCATCCGCGGACTATGCGCGAAAAAGGCTGGCTCTGGTCCAGTGGACTGGCGACCGTCACGTTGCTGATTATCCTCTACGCATTCAGCATCTACTGGAGCCAGGAGCCGGAGAGCTTCGACATCCTGGAGAACACCCGCTGGGAGCTGAGCGGATCGGAGCGGGTCACCGGGGCACATACCACGGCGGCGCTGATTCGGGTAATGGAGACCCTTCTGGATAAACCGGGCGGCTACCTGAGCAACGATGTCATGCCGCCCAGCGTGCTACTGGACAACATCCCCAACTGGGAGTTCGGCGCCCTGGTGCAGTCACGTGACCTGGCCCGTGTCCTGCGCAACGACATCAGCCGCTCCCAGTCACAGTCCACGGAAAACCTGGACCTGTCCATCGCCGAACCGCAGTTCAACTTCAGTAACGACTCCTGGATACTCCCCTCAACCGAAGGTGAGTACCGTGAAGGCCTGAAGGCGCTGCGCCGCTACCTCTCGGAACTGGCGAAAAACGACGCCCAGAACACCCAGTTCTACGCCCGCGCCGACAACCTGAGGGTATGGCTCTCGGTGGTGGAGAAGCGTCTCGGCAGTCTATCCCAGCGCCTCAGCGCCAGCGTCGGACAGGAGCGGCTCAACACCGACCTGGCCGGTGATCCGAATGCCGCCCAATCCACCCAGACGCCGGCCCGGATTGGTGTGCGCACGCCCTGGCTGGAGATCGACGACGTGTTTTACGAGGCGCGGGGATCGACCTGGGCGCTGGTCCATTTTCTGCGCGCCGTGGAGCTGGATTTCCGCGACATCCTGGTGAAGAAGAACGCCCTGGTGAGCCTGCGTCAGATCATCCGCGAGCTGGAGGCGAGCCAGCAATCGGTGATGAGTCCGATGGTGCTCAACGGCGGCGGTTTCGGTCTGGTCACCAACTACTCGCTGGTCATGACCTCCTACATCTCGCGGGCCAATGCCGCCGTGATCGACCTGCGCAACCTGTTGAGCGAGGGCTAGGAGCCTGCCGGATTTAACGCTGTTTGGCTGCAAATCCCTGGATGGCGATCCACTCAGCTTATCGAACTCGTTAAATAGGCCCACTATTCTCCTCGTTCGATAAACTGATTTGATTCGCCCCCAGTGATTTTCGCTTCAAACGGATAAACCCGACAGACTCCTAGTGCTTGTTCACCGCCGAGGAGAGATCCCACATCGGCAGAAACACGCCCAGTGCCAGCACCAGGACCATGGCGCCGATGATGACGATGATCACCGGCTCGATCGCATCCGAGAGCCGGGCCAGGTCGTATTTCACCTCCCGCTCATAATGCTCGGCGGTCTCCAGTAGCAGGTCATCCACCGAGCCGGACTCTTCGCCGATGGCGATCATCTGCAACACCATGGGGGTGAACATGCCGGTGGCCGCGGCGGTGCGGGCGATGCTGTCACCACTCTCGATGCCGTCCCGCATACTGAGGACGCGCTCGCTGATAAAGGCATTGTTGACCACCCCGGATATGACCGAGAGGGCCTGCACCAGGGGGACACCGGAGCGCATGGCCAGGGCCAGGGAACGGCAGAAGCGGCCCAGTATGGCCTTCTTGAGTATGTACCCGACCAGCGGTATCCGCAGCAGGGCGCGCGCCCAGATATAGCCCCCCTCCTCGCTGCGAATCCAGGCACCCAGGGCCAGTAACAGCGCAATGGTCCCCGCCAGCAAGTGGGGCCACCAGTTGAGGGTGAAGTGGGAGATGCCCAGCAGGATCCGGGTCGCCAGGGGCAGTTCGGCATCGAAGCGGGCAAAGGCGTCGGCGAAGGCCGGGATCACCCAGATATTGATAATCACCATGGCGATGACGATCGCCAGCAGCACCGTCAACGGGTAGCGGGTGGCGCTCTTGATGCGATTGCGGGTCTCCTTCTCCAGCTCCAGATAACCCGCCAGCTGCAGGAAGGTGTCATCCAGGCGGCCGGTATTTTCACCCACCTTGATCATGCTGATGAACAGCGGCGAGAAAATGGCCGGGTAACGGGCCAGCGCCATGTGCAGTTCGCGCCCTGACTGGATATCATCCACAATGCCTTTCAGGGCGGCGGCCAGGGTCGGATTGCGGGTGGTCTCGATCAGGCTGCTGAAGCCGCGCAAGATCGGCACGCCGGCCTTCTGCAGGGTATAGAGCTGACGACACAGCAGCACCAGTTCATCCAGCTTGACACCTTGCTGGAACCAGGCCGGTTTGATCTCCTTGCTGGTGCCACGCCGCTCAACCGGCATGATGTCAATGGGGGTCAGCCTGGAACGAAACAACTGCTCGGCGACCGCCTCCGGGGTCTCGGCCTCCAGGGTACCGGTCAATGCCTCACCGCGGCGGTTTCGCGCCTTGTATTGATATGCCCGCATCAGTCACCACCCGCCCGATCGCTCACTAACCGTTTCACCCGGTGGCCTCCACATCGCCCGAGATCCGAATCGCCTCGCTCAGCGTGGTGACACCCTGGGAGGCAAAACGCAACACCGATTGCCAGAGCGGTTCGAAGCGCTCGCTGGCCAGGGCAATGCGGGCGAAGGCCTCATGGTCGTCACGCCGCAAGGCCGAGGCCATCTCGCCATTGAGTTCCAGCAGTTCATAGACCCCGACCCGTCCCTGATAGCCGGTGTTACCGCAACGATTGCAGCCCCGGCCACGGCGCAGGCCACTCAGATCATAACTATGGCGCACCCCTTCCAGCCAGGCCAGTTCGATCTGATCCGGCTCATAAGGTACCGCACAATGGCCGCAGACCCGCCTGACCAGCCGTTGCGCCACGATCGCCAGCAGCGACGAGGCCATCAGATAGCCCGGCGCGCCCATGTCCAGCAGGCGGGCGACGGTACCGATGGCGCTGTTGGTGTGGACCGTGGAGAGGACGAAGTGGCCGGTGATCGCCGCGCGCAGGCCGATCTGCGCCGTCTCCAGGTCGCGCATCTCCCCCACCAGCAGGATATCGGGGTCCTGACGCATGGCGGTGCGCAGTACCCGAGCGAAACTGAGCCCGATCTGCTCGTGCACCTGGACCTGATTGATCCGCGGCAACCGGTACTCGACCGGGTCCTCCACCGTGATGATCTTCTTCTCGGCGGAGTTCAGTTCATTCAGGGCGGAGTAGAGGGTGGTGGTCTTGCCGCTGCCGGTCGGGCCGGTGACCAGCACCATGCCGTGGGGCTTTCTGATCAGCGCCCGCAGTCGCCGCAACAGCTCCGGCTCGAACCCCAGATCGTCCAGGCTGAGGATGCCCGAGCTCTGATCCAGCAGCCGCATCACCACCGCCTCGCCATGCTGCACCGGCATGGTGGAGAGCCGGACATCGATGGAGTGACGCTTCACCTTGATCTGGAAACGCCCATCCTGGGGCAGGCGCTTCTCCGAAATATCCAGGCTGGCCAGCAGCTTCAACCGCTGCACCAGCGCCGGCGCGATTCGCCGTTCATTCATCACCTGCTCGTGCAGCACCCCGTCGACCCGTTGGCGGATTCGCAACACCTCCTCGTCCGGTTCGATATGGATATCCGAGGCCTTGGCCTGCAGGGCATCCTCGAACAGCGTCTGCAACAGGCGGATCACCGGCGCGTCCCCCGCCTCCACCGTCTGCATCAGCTGGCCGAGATCGAAATCCCCCTGGGTCAGGTCCTCATGCAGTTCACCGGCCAGCGAGGTCAACTCATCCGACCGCCGGTACATGCGGTCCAGCGCCTCCAGCAGATCTCCCTCCCGGACCACCGCCTGGCGCACCCGCTTCTTCAGGTGGTGTCCCAGTTCGTCGTAGGCAAACAGGTCGGTGGGATCGGCCATGCCCACCAGCACATCCTTGTCACCGAGTTCGAGCGCAATCACCCGATAGCGCCGCGCCATGGTCTCCGGGACGTTTTTCACCACCTCCGGCTGCAGCGGAAAGGAGGTCAGATCGATGTAGGGGATCTGCAGCTGTTGCGAAAGGAAGTCGAGCAGCCGCTGTTCATCGATAAAACCGAGCTCGATCAGGGTATAGCCGAGCTTGTGTCCCGAGCGCTTCTGCTCGGCCAGCGCGGCCTGCAGCTGACCTTCCGAGATCACCTTGTTGTCGACCAGCAGATCGCCGATACGGATGCGCTTGCGGCTGCGTATCACCTCCGTCGGATTTGTTTCCACCACTTCAACCATACTGTTATCACTCCACCGATAATGCCGAGACCCGCTGCCGGGCATACTCATTGACCGCCGCGGGCAGCGTGTCGAGGGCGAGCGCCGTGCGATACAGCGGCAACGCCTCGCCAGGGGCGCCCGTGGCCTCCAGCGCGATGGCCAGACCGGCCAGGGCGCGCGCATTGTCCGGTTGCCGTTCGGTGATGCGGCGATAAATCCCCACCGCCGCGGCAAACCGGCGGGCCTGCTGATAGACCGAACCCAACAGTGACAGCAGCTCCATATCGTCACCCACCTCCGCGCGCTGCCGCTCAAGCAGCCGGATGGCCCGGGACAGATCGCCATCCTCCAGCAGCAGCCGGCCGCGCAAAGTGGCCAGCGCCGTGGCGTCGGGGGCCAGATCGAGGCCCTCGTCCAGCAGGGCGATGGCCGGGAGCCGCTCCCCACCGTTCAGCAGCAACATCACCAGCAGCCGGCGCGCCTCGCCATGGGTGCGGTCCAGTGCGAGGGCATGGCGCAACGACGCCTCCGCCTCCTGCAGCTGCCCCTCGTTGAGATGCATCAGGGCCGTGGCGTAGACATCCGCCGCCGATTCCCGCACCGCTTTCGCGGCGACCTTTCGTACCCGGACCACCGGAGCTGCGACCGGCGCGGCTACCGAGGCAACAGGCGGCGCCTCCCGCATCGGTCGATTTACCGGCAACGCGCCGGCGGCGGGATCCGCCACCCCGCCCCGCGACGTGGACAGGGGGAGATCCGCCGCCAGGGCCGGTGCGTCGGACCGCCCGGTTGCCTTCCCCGCCTGGATCGCTGGCGGTGCACTCCGGCCGACCGCCTCTCCTTGGCTGTTCTCGTGAATGCGCGACGACTCAGAAAGGGCCGATGGGGAAAGGGCCGATGCGGAAAGAACCGATGCGATCACCCCGGGATCGCTGTCGACGGCGCGGTCATCAGCGACGGATGGAGCCGCGTCCACCGCACTCCGCGCCAGCGCGGGATCCGCCGGGACGGTCCGGCCTGCCGCTTCGGCCGGCAACGGGGGCAGGGCCTGGGGAATGACGGCGCTGGCGCTGTCCCTCTCCGCCTGACGGCCGTGGGCCTCGACGGCATCCTCGGCGGTCAGGGTGACCAGCATCGGCGCTATCCGCGGTGACACATAGACCACCGCCAGCAGTGCGGCGATGAGCGTCAGGGACCAGAGTGCCAGGCGCCGTGTGCGGCCGCTGGCCGGCCCTGGCGGTACCGGCTGGGGAGTATTGTGCTGCCGCGGACCCGCCGCGGCTTCGCGTTGGTCCAGGTCGCGCAGCATCTGATTGATCAGGCTCACCCCCGGCCTCGCACGACAACCGGTGTCTGGCGATTGAACAGGGATTGCCACAGGCGCATCAGGCCGTTGCGCTGCCGCGATACCCCCTCCGTATCCGCGATGGCCCTTCTGACATGGCCCTTATCGACTTGGGGCCGGCCCTCGCCATAGGCGGCCAGCAGCGACTTGTGGGCGAGGATATTGATCAGCCGGGGTATGCCGCGACTGCCGCGGCAGAGCCACTCCAGCGCTTGGTCGCTGAACAGGGTATCGCCGTTGTGCCCGGCGATCCGGGTCCGATGCCGCACATAGCCACGGCACCCCTCACGGTTCAGCGGATGAATGGCGTGGGAAAAGGTGATGCGCTGCCTGAGCTGGCGAACCGAGGGGCGTTCCAGGTGCCGGTCCAGTTCCGGCTGACCGAACAGCACCACCTGGAGCAGCTTGCTCTTCTCCGTCTCCAGATTGGTCAGCAGGCGGATCGCCTCCAGGGTTTCCTCGGGCAGGGCCTGGGCCTCATCCAGCAACAGCACCACCTGCCGCCCCTCCGCCTTCAACGCCATGAGCCGGCCGTAGATCCGCTGCAGGGCCCGATGCCCGCCGATATTCAGCGGGTAATCCACCCCCAGCTCTTCCGCCAGGGAATGGCGCAGCGCCGAGGGTGTCAGGTAGGGGTTGGGGATATAGGCGGTGACCATCCCCTCGTCCGCCAGGGTGTTGAGCAGTTTGCGACAGATCAGGGTTTTGCCGGTGCCGACTTCACCGGTAATCTTCAGGAATCCCTCGCCCATGCGCAAGGCCACCAGCAGGACATTCAGCGCCTCCTGGTGGTCGCTATAGGAGAAGTAATAATCCGTATCCGGGGTCAGACTGAAGGGGGATGCGTTGAGTCCAAAGTGTCTCTCGTACATGACTCACTCAGTCTTTTCACCGAGATTGCCGAACACCTCGGGCTGGCTGCCGTAGTGAAAACCGCGATCCAGTTGGCGGAAACGCTCCGCCGTATCCGATATCCGCGCCCGCCAGGTCTCGGCGCTCTCCACCACGGTGGGGCGCAATACAATCACCAGTTCGCTCTTTTTCGCCGCCTGCCGGGTGTGCCGGAACAGCTGACCGAACAGCGGCAGATCGCCGAGCAGCGGGGTGGAGGCGACCTCTTCGCTGCGGGTGTCCTGCATCAGTCCGCCGATCACCACCAGTTGGCCGCTCTGGGCGTAGACCAGGCTGTCCGACTCGCGCACCGTGCTCTTGGCCAGCGGCAGGTTCTGGCTCTCGTTGCCCACCTGGATCACCTTCTGCTGATCGGTCACCTGGCTGACCGAGGGGTGGATATGCAGGGTCACCCGGCCGTGCCGGTCGATCTGCGGGGTGACGTCCAGGGCGATACCGGAGAAGAACGGGGTCAGGGTGATATCCGGCGTGGTGGTGGTGGTGGTGCCGGTGGTGGTGGTACTGGAGACGTCGGTGACAAAGAACTCATCACTGCCGACCTTGATCACCGCCTTCTGGTTGTTCAGGGTGGAGATGCGCGGACTGGAGAGCACCTGCACATTGCCCTGCGACTCCAGCAACTCGATGAAGGCCATAAAACTGCCGGTATTGAGCGCGGCGCCGAACAGACCACCGAAGGCGGAGAAACTGGTGAAGCTGACCGGCGAGTCCTCGGTCGGCGATCCGATGCCGCCCTGCGGCAATTCCACCCCGGCGCCCCCCGGATTACTGAACAGCGTCGCGCCGCCACTCTGGCCGAGGCTCAGGCTGTCGCCATTCACGCTCATCATTTTGGCCCAGTTGATACCCGCCTGGTAGCCGTCGTTCAGCTCCACCTCGATCACCTTGGCCTCCAGGATCACCTGGCGGTGCATCGCCTCGTTGGTGGTCTCCAGGAACGCCTCCACCTCGCGCAGCTCATGGGGCATGGCGCGCACCACCACCAGACCGGACTGGGGAGAGACCACCACCGAACGCTCTGCACCGCTGCCGACGATGGATTGAACCGCACCGGAGAGCTCACTCCAGAAGTCCGCCTCCGAAGTGGTATTGATCTCGCTGCCCGAGGTGACGCCACTGGCGCCGCTGTCGGAACCGGAGCTTCCGCCATCACCGTCACTGCTACCCGAGACCTGCCCCGAGCTGACCCGGGTCTGCGAGCTGCCGTTGCGTTTCAGGTTGAGATAATTGACCTGGAAGATGCGTGACTGCAGGCGTGCCGGCAACACCTGGAACCCGCTGCGCACCCGCTGGTACTCATAACCGTACACATCCCTGAGCACCTCCATCACATCGGGGATGGTGACCTGCTTGAGACTGAGCGAGAGGCTGCCCTCCACCTGGGGGTGCACCACCATGTTGTACGGGGTACCCTCCACCAACCCCATCAGGAAGGCACGCACCGGCACTTCACTGACATTGACGTCGAAACGCGCCTCCTGGGCGCGCTTGTCTGCTTTGGGGAACCGCATATCCACCGGCGGTAACAGCGCCGCGGTAACGGCCGGCGGCGGCAGGGAAGCCGGCTTCACCTCGGCGGGTAGTGTTTTAAGATCGCCCTGGATCTGTTCCATGGTGCCGCCACCTTGTGGAGCCATACTCTGACAGCCGCCCAGCAGCAACAGAGACAGGACCAGCAAAGGTGATCGGATCGCACAACCAGACACACTCATTCTCCCCCTCCAGATAAACGCCTTGCCGGTGTTTTAACGGTTATCGGCAACAATTCGATTTTGAATCTATCCCCGTCAAGGTCGAGTTCGACCGCGTGGGATTCTATACGCACCAACTGCGCACCCGTAACCTCATCGCCGACCCGTAGCCGCCGGCCATTGATGACTGCACTGGCGCCATCCGGCCCTACGAATATACCTGAAAGCCGTAAGGAATTCGCATCGAACATCGCACCCCGCGTCTCCGCGGAGACTCCCGGGCTCACCGGGCGGAAGCCATAGGGCTCCAGGGGATCGCGCAACTCGCCCGCCGCCGCCGGCATCAATGCGAGCAGGAGTACACCGGCGATAGCGTATCGGAGCCGTTTAGACACCTATCCACCCCTCTGACAGACTCAGGGTGTGCAGCTGCAGCTTGACCCGGGCGCTCGGATAGTCGGTCACCTTCAGCTCGATACCGTCCCAGAAAAACCGTCCCGGCAGCGCTTCCAGCGCCTTGAGATATTTGAGCACCGCCAGATACCCCCCCTCGAATTCGATAATAAAGGTATGGCGATAGACATTCTTTTCCGCCACCCGGGCCGGATCATCAAAGACCGGCGCGTTCTCTTGCCCGGAGTCTGCCCGCTTGCCACCCATCAGCGCTTCGGTTTTCAACGTGCCTAACCGCACCAGCTGCAGTGACTCGTTGCTAAGCAGCATCCGCTCCAGCAGTTGTGCCATCTCCCGTGGCTCGATCAGTGCGGCGGTGGTCCCCTTGATCTGCCCCTCCATCTCGGCAATAAACCGCTTCAGCTGCTCCAGCTCCTGACGGATCTTCTCATTGGGATCCTGCTCCGCCCGCTTCACCAACCCGGCCAACTGGACGTCCAGCTGTTTGATCTGAGCGTCAAGCGCGTCGATGTTGTCACCGATCTGCCGCTGCTGCATGCTCTGTGGGTACCAGAGCAGATTGAACCAGCCACCCACCAGCGCCGCGACCACCAGCACCAGGATCATCACCCGTTCCCGTCCGCTGAGCGTATCGAAACGCTCCGGCAACCGTCTTACCTTTTCCAACAGCGCACTCATGGTTCCTCACCCCTGCCGTCGGTCAGCAAACGGAAATTCAACACCGGGACAGGCCCATCCTGACGCGCCAGCTCGACAATCTGAAAATGCTTTCCGGTGAAGGCCGGTTCCTGATCAAGATTTTTCAACAGCAGCGGCAACCACTCCGGTTGCATGACCTGGCCCTTCAGGGAGAGGAAGTTGCCGGCTTCGGTAATGGCGATGTGGCTGAACCAGAGCTCAGGAAAGGATTGTCGCGCCAGCCCCTCGAAGATCCCCGAGAAGCCGTCGCGATTGGCGGCAATCCGCGATTTCAGCGTATTCAGCAGGGCAAATCCGCTTTTCCGCTTCTCGATCAGTTGCTGCAATTCACTCTCCAGCATCTTGTTCACCGTGGGCCGGGGGAGCCGTTCGGCCATGCGCGCCAGGCTCGCCTCCAGCGCATCGTGTTGTGCCTGGGTGGATCTGAGCCGGTCGGCCAGCTGGGCACTCTGCCACTCCCCTAGCCCCTGGAGGCTCGCCATGGCGAGGATTGAGACCATCACCAGTATCAGCAACATGTTGAATGAGAAGGCGACCGGCTGCTTGCGAAAAATCGGCTGATAAAGATTGATCTGCTGCTTGCTGCGCATCGCTCAGTCCCTCCTCAGGGCCGCACCGATGGCCGGCAGGCAACGATAGAGCACGGCAGGATCGACCGCATCCAGCCCCTCCAGCGAAGCGCTGAGATCGAGCAGTCGAACTTTTGCCGCCAGACTCTGATCCGCCTGGGACTGCAGCTGCTGTTTTCTTGCTTCGGGTGCAATCACCGAGATTGTCGGTACCGCCCCGAGGCCAAACTGGCTTTCGTGATAGTCCAGGGAGCGCTGCAGCTCGAGCACCAGCGAATCGAGCAGTTCCTGAAGTCCGAAACCGCCCTGATCCACCAGGTCGTTGCCGCTGATCTCGATGCGCCGATTGAGGTAGAGCGTATCGCCGCGGACGATCTCGATCATGCCGTAATGGGGGGGCAGATAGAGCAGCGCCTGCAGACTTTCGGGCTCCCCGGCGAGCGCCAGCACATTGCGCAACGCCAGTTCGGTGATATCGATGGCGGCAATCTCCAGTCCGAGTGATTCTAGCTGATCGACATACTGCTGAATCAGGTTTCGCTTCACTACCACCACGTACATCATGCGTGGGCCGCTGCGGCGTTGCGAGACCGGAAGGTCGAAAATATCCAGGACCGCGTCATCGATATGGTAATCGAGCAGATCCTTGATGCGCCAGCGGATGGCGCTTTTCAACTCTTCATGTTCAACCTCGGGGGTTTCCACCTGGAACAGGGAATAGGCGTACGGTGCCAGTACCGCCACCACCGGCGCGCCACGCAAACCATTCGACTTGATCGCCTGAACCAGATCGGGTGGGCTACCCGCATCGGCCGGATAGAAGCCACAGCTCTCCAGACGACAGGCACTACCCGACAGATCTATTGACACCAAAGAGAGGCCGTCGGAATGAAATCCCACCCCCACCTGGAGCGGCGTTCGCGCGCGCTTTTTGAACAATAACATCGAATTTTTTGACCCTATCCTCGACACGGACAGCGAAGGCGCTGCCCGGCACTGCGTACAATCCGATATAACGGCTGATAATTCAATGGCTTTAGCGTTTTTTTTATTAATTTGGATCAACTAAGGCGGGCAACCCCTATCCCGGCATCCGGATGCCGATCAAGGCCCCGCCCAGGGTGCTATCCCCGATTTCGAGCTCCCCCCCATACAGTTGTACGATCTCACCGGCCACGGAGAGTCCAATGCCCTGGCCGGGGATCCGCTGGTCCACGCGCTCGCCCCGATGCAGCACCCGCTCCCTCACCTCGGGAGGAATGCCGGGTCCGTCATCGGCCACGCAGAGACGGACGCCCGCCGCCTTTGCGCCTGTCTGGTCCGCTTCCACATAGATGGCGACCGTTGTATGGGTATACTTGAAGGCATTCTCCAAAATATTTCCCAGACACTCCAACAGATCACCCGACTCCCCGGGGAACAGCAGATCCGCCGCCACCTCGCAGCGGCAGTGGATCGATTTCTCCCGATAGACCTTCTGCAAGGTCCTCACCAGCCTGTCCAGGATGGGACGTAACGCCGTCTTCTGGCCAAGCCCCGCCCCGCGCCCGGCCGCCGCGGCGGATTTCAGCTGATACTGTACGATCTCGTTCATCCGCGGCACCTGCTCGGCGACCGCCTCCCGCAACAACCGGGGATCTTCGCCCTCGGCCGCCCCTTGAAGCACCGCCAGCGGTGTCTTGAGGCTGTGGGCCAGATCGCCCAAACGGTTTCTGTAGCGGTCCCGACTGGCGACGCTGTGACGGATCATGGAGTTGATCCCGTCGGTGAGCCGACGCAACTCCCGGGGATACTCCCCCTCCAGACGCTCACGGGCGCCGCTTTCGATCATGCGCAGATCGGCCGCCACCGCCCGTAGCGGTTTGAGTCCCCAGCGCAACACGGCGCCCTGTACCAGCAGCAGAATGAGCGCCGCACCTCCCAACCAGAGCAGTATGGTCTGGCGGAAGGCGGCAACGCGCTGCTGCAGACCGACTGCGCTCTCGGCCACCACCAGCAGATAGCCGATCTCGGCACCGCTATCGTCCTCCCAGAGCAGGGAGTAGCTGAGCAGATAGAGGGGTTCATCGGCCGGCAGGAGCTGAAACAGGGGACTCCCCGGCGGAATATCGGTGCGCATGGGAAACTGGCGACCTACCGCTGAAGGGGAGTGCCACTGGTACTGCCCCTGCTCGCCCCTGACCTGGGCATAGAGTCCGGAGGCGGGATTGGCAAAGCGCGGATCAGGCAGGTCTTCCGGAAGCCGCATGCGTCCCCGCGCATCGGTATCGGCGGCCCCGAGCAGGGAGTAGATCTGCCCCATCAGCTGGGCTTGCATGGCACTCTCCGCACTGTCCCGGAAGGCGCGATCAAGTGCCAATGCGCCAAGCCCCAGAAACGCCGCCAGCACCACCGATGCCGCCAGCAACAGTCGGCCATGGATCGAACGCATCAGGCGGTGGGGAATTTCTGGGTGAAGCGGTAACCGCGGCCACGCAACGTCTCTATCGGCTGCAACAGGCCATCCGGATCAAACTTTTTTCGTAACCGGCGGATAAACACTTCGAGTACGTTGGAGTCGCGGTCAAAGTCCTGATCGTAGATATGCTCCGTCAACTCACTCTTGGAAACCACCTTACCCGCATGCAGCATCAGATACTCCAGTACCTTGTATTCATAGGCGGTCAACGCCACCTCCTGGCCATTGAGGGTGGCCACCTGGTGCAGGGTGTTGAGTTCAATCGGTCCCCAGGCAATCTGCGGTGAGGCAAACCCGGCCGAGCGGCGCAACAAGGCATTGAGTCGCGCCAGCAGCTCCTGCATATTGAACGGCTTCACCAGGTAATCATCGGCCCCTACCTCCAGTCCCTCGACCTTGTCCTGCCAGTTATCCCGCGCGGTCAGGATCAATATCGGGAAAGCCACCTGGCGCTGACGCAATCCGCGGATCAGTTCTATGCCGGAGAGCTTGGGAAGACCCAGATCGATGACGGCCAGATCAAAGGGATACTCCTCGCCGAAATAGCGCCCCTCTTCGCCATCTTCCGCCACATCCACCGAATACCCCTCGGCCACCAGCCGCTGCTGCAACTGATGTCTCAGCGGGGCTTCATCTTCCACTACCAGAATACGCATGGCGACTCCTCAGCGCCGCCGCTGCCCGGGGGACTCTTCCTTTCCGGAACCGGCATCCACCCGATAACGCCGCACCTTGCCCCGGTCGTCAATGATCCTCACCCGATGTTCCCGGTTGCCCTGATTTTCCAGCGTCTCGGCATGCAGCACCCGACCGCCGGTTTCCTTGCGAATCCGTTCCACCGTCGTGTCAAGATCGACGCCGTTCCGGTCTCCCCGGTCACCCGGGCCGCCGTGCTGGGCCGCCAGCGGCAGGCTGAAAAGCATGCCGGCGAGCAACAGCCCCCCCAGCAACCGGCGCTGTCGTATCGAAACCATACAATCCTCCTGCAGGACGGCTGTTAATCGTACCTTCAGTCATATTCCCGAAAATCGTGGTCGTAACCACCGGCCGGGACCACTGAAACGCGCACCTCGATGAATTTCCCCGGATCCCGGTCGGTACGCGTATGGAACACCTGACCTTTATATTTGTATTTTACATCATAACCGACCAACTCCTCATGCTCCCGGTAGTGATCCACCACCTCGCAACGCCGCTCGCTGGTGACATAGCCGTGGGTCGGCCGCTTCCCCAGGTCATTGCCGACCGAGGCCCCTAACAGCGCACCCGCTATGGTCATGGCATCCCTGCCGCTGCCCTTACCGAACTGATTACCCACCACGCCACCGACAATGGCACCGGCGATGCCCGGGGTGTAGGAGTCACCGCGGTAACCGCCGCGGTGGCGGACCCGTTCATTCCAGCAGCGCTCCTCGGGTTGATTGACCCGTACGACCTCATAGAGCGGCTGGCTGCTGATTACCCGAGCCTTGTCGTGGAAACCATTATCCGCCAGCACCAGGCCGGGGGCGGCGATGATACTCATGGCTAGAAAAACAGTGCTCTTTTTCATGATTGCATCCTTTTGGTCATCAGGGGCGAGAGCCCAATCCCTCACCGTTGAACTCAGGATAGGGGGGGCTTCCTGAACCGCGCCTGAACATGAACCATCTACATTTTTCATGAAAAGGTCATGGCGGAGCAGGCCTGACCGAGAGGCATTTATTCCACACCGGTGCTCTTTTTCGTCCGATTCCACGACACGGGGACCATCATGGCACTATATTAAGGGAAACGACCTGCCCTTTTATCCGTTTTCTTGCCAAGAAAAAGCAATACGGGTAAAGATAGACAGTGGCAGGTATAACTAAAGCGCTCCAACACCTGGTCGCTACGCTATTTAGCACATGCCACCGTCTAGTTGAAGTCAAGGAAGTCGCCTATGGAAGAGTTATCCGAGAAACCGCAGCCCGCCCAGTCGGAAATAAAACATCAACAACTGCTGGGCGAGTGCAGGGACATGGTGATGGTCTACCTCACCACCCAGCTGAACGAGCTTTTTCAACAGATCGAACCGGTTTTTCTCGATTTTGCCAAAAAGGCGGAGACCAACGCCTCTCAAGCGCGATTTTTTGAAGCCATCAACCACATCCTCTCTCTCAGGGATGCCATCGAACACGATTTCAGAGAGTCCATCGAACAGGGATTCAAGCTTTTCATCCAGGGAAAGCCCATTGTCTATCCCAACTCCCCGGCTGAAGAGGCCACTGAAATTGAACTCGAGGTGGTCGATAACGAGGCGCTGGAGAAGCATATCGCCATCCAGAGCATGATTTCCAAGGCCCAGTCCGACTGCTATCAGGAGTTATACTCCCTGGGCAAACGGCTGGCGGTACTGCGCGGCGGCAAAAAACTGGCCGAAGACGACATACCCGCCTGCCCCGCCCACACCGCAATCGCCTTTCAGCAGGCGGCAGAGGTACTGGATACGGATAAGCAGATCCAGCTGATCGTCTACTTCCTGTTCGGGAAATATGTCCTGGGTGACGCCAAAAGCATCTACAACAACCTCAATGACAAGCTGATCGAAGCCGGTATCTTCCCCAATCTGAAACTGAGCTCGATTATTCCGCCGCCCTCCCGGCAGGCCCCGGCGGACGCCGCTGCCAGGCATCCGATGGAACCGACCCGCGTCGGGCCGTTCGATGCCGGACCGGCGCATGCCACCACCGGGCAGGCGGCACCCGCGGGTGGCAGCGCAGTGTTGGGCGAGGAGCTGTTTCAGTCGATTCACGATCTGCTGACCGCCCGGCGAGCGGCCGATCCCGACTACAGCAACCATCCCGATCAGGTTCCCGGCGGCAATACCGCCCAGCTGAAGAGCGCCTCTGCCATCGCGCAGGCGATTGAGCAGGTGCAACCACACTCCCAGGCTGATTATCTTCCGGTACCGGAGAGCGATGGAGGCATACCACAATCCATCGAACTGGATACCAATCTGATCCAGAACGTCCGCAGGACCCTGGAATCCGAAAGAACCAAACTACTCAACGAACTGGACAGGAGTACCATCCCTTCAGCGGACCTGGATACCATTGAACTGGTTGGCATGCTGTTTGAACAAGTGCTCGACGAGGAGGGATTGGCCAATATCGCCAAGGCCCTGATCAGTCATCTGCACACTCCCTACCTGAAGATTGCCATTCTTGACCACACTTTTCTGACCGATGAAGCGCACACCGCCAGAAAACTCCTTAATCTGATGGTCGATGCCGGCAAGCGCTGGATCGATGAAGAGGACCTGCGACGCGGCATCTACTACCCGATGCAGGGGCTGGTCAAGACCATTCTGACGGAGTTCAAGAACGAACTCTCGATCTTTGACGAAATGCTCTACAAGCTCGAAAGACAGACCGATGAGCTGGAATCCCGGGCAAAAATACTGGAAGAGCGGAATCAGGAGGCCGCCAAAGGTCGGGAACGACTGGAGACGGCCAGAAAGCGGGCCCGGGAGGAGATCGAGCGCAGGACCAGGGGACGCCATCTGCATCCGGTACTTGAGCGCTTTCTCAACCATGCCTGGTTGGACCGGATGATCCTGATGTTGCTGCGCGACGCGGAGGCGGAATCAAGCAAGGAGTGGACCTCCGTGCTGGCGGTTATCGACAGCCTGGTCCAGGTGATCGATGCACGACACAATCCCAGGGCACGGGAGTGGCTGATCAAAAACCAGAAAAACCTGGTTCAGCATATCAAGACCGGCCTGGACTCACTGGGAAACTATCATCATCCCGATAGCAATGCCCTGTTCAAACTGCTCGCCTCGATAGTTTCTGAGCAGCCGGCCGCCCCCGAAGTCAAGCAGAAACCCGAAGGGGAAGTCGAGATATCGCAACCGATCATCAAGCCCATCAGCAATGAAAAAAAGCCCATGCCGGCGCATCCGGCCACCCCCTTGCCGAACGACGAAGAGGAGCAGATGTTGGTCAAATTACGCGAGGTCAGATTCGGCACCTGGTTTGAACTGGTGGATGAACATGATAAGCTGCGCCGCCTGAAGCTCTCCTGGTTCAGCCCAATCACCCATAAATATATGTTCGTGGACCGGTTTGGCATCCAGGCCTACATCACGCCTTCCGAAGAGCTGGCAAAGCAGCTCTGCTCGGGTAAGGCGAGGATGATTGAACCCACTGGCATCCCCTTTGTCAGTAAGGCCCTGAAAGCGATCCACTCCATTCTACAAAAATCGATCGGCATCCACCCTGCCGGTTAGGCGCAAACAAGGAAAACGGTAATGCCCGAGAAACGTTCCCACCCAAGAAAAATCTGCAATAGCCGAATTGATATTCTTGATGTTGAGTCGAATGAGTTCATCGGCACCCTGGTGAATATTTCCACCAGCGGATTCATGATGATCACCGAGAAGGCCTTGCCGGAAAATTATGTGTTCCAGTTTCAGATTGTCTTTGCACCCGGCAGCACCGAGTCGCATAGCATTCAGCTGGGGGCGGAGAGTCTCTGGGTCCAGGAGATGGAGGGATCGGACCAGCGCTGGATAGGTTTCCATGTCATCGATATATCAGACAGGGACAAGGCGACCATCAGTAGCCTGATCGGCGACTGGCGCGTGTAAAATGGCTACCCCGGTTCAGTTTCAGTTTCAGTTCAGGGCGGTCACACGGCCCGACGCCCGGTTCTCCCTGTAGAGATCAAGCACGCGGGCTACGTAGGCCTCGGTCTCAGGGTAAGGCGGGATCCTGTTGCCAAACCTTTTCACTGCATTTTCACCCGCATTATAGGCCGCCAGGGCCAGATGCAGATCATTGTCGAACATCAGCAGCAGATCCCGCAGATAGGTGGCTCCCCCGATCAGATTGGACTTGGGATCCCAGCTGTCATACACACCATACCGCTTTGCCGTCCCCGGCATCAATTGCATCAATCCCCTGGCCCCGGTTCGGGAAAGCGCGCGGGGATCGTAAGCGGATTCCGCCTTGATCACGGCATGCAACAGCTCGGGCTTGAGCCGGACCTTGCGCGCGACCTCCTCAATTATGGGGGCGTAGCGGCGGCGATTGCGCTCACTCGACGCCGTATCGATTCTTGAGGCGGCGGAGTTTTTCTTTTCGCTTGTCGAGTGCCAGAGCAGACGATAGCCACTCCCCTTCATGGGATGATCGGTAAAATAGAGCTTGCCGTGACGATCCTCGTACTTATAGATATCAGCGCCCACTGAGACGGAAAAAACCAGTAATCCCGCCCCCATCACCGCGCTGACCCGCCGTTTAAGTATCACGCCCAAGCTTGCTCCCCTTGCCCCATCGACCGACCAACGGCGCAACAGCGCCCCGATATAGCGCTTTGCCGAGCGCAATGGGAGACGTGTGCCGAACAAATTGTTGTCATCTTTCACTGCCGGCCTGCAACTCCAATCATAGCCTGTCCAGGCAGTCCGGGACAGTTTCCCGCCATCAGTCGCCCCACAGGGCAGTTCGGTGGTAACCCATTGGTACGCGGATTCCATTTTCACCGTGCAGGGCGCACAAATCGGGCGCTCCCACAACGGGCGGAGGAACCAAGCACATTTTTTGTGAACATCAACACAACCATCCGTCGCCTACTCGGCCAGTATTGAATCCGAAGATTGATGACAACGGCCACCCTCCCGCAAAATCCTTACCCGGGCCGTTGTCGTTAATCCTCACCTCGCGGCACATCCAAAACGACAAACATCCAACGCCCACAGCGCATCCATCGGCCATGAACCGGGAAACTTGAGTCCATCGGGCGACCAGCGGTTCAGCTTGGTCGCTGTGTCCTCTATACTTGAGGGGCCTTGGGAGATTCAACGGGAGCTCATATGCCCACGCGTGACTTCACCATCAGCCAGGTCGACTGGGAACAGTGTAAATCCCTGTTGCGCGCCATCCGGGAATCGGTGTTCATCGTGGAACAGGGGGTACCGAAGGCGCTGGAATGGGATGACGAGGACGCGTCCGCGCTGCACGTGCTGGCCACGGACAGTGACGGCAACGGTATCGGCACCGGACGCATCACCCAGGTGGGACAGATCGGCAGAATGGCTGTCGTGGCGGAGTGGCGCAATCTGGGTGTCGGCAGCGCCCTGCTGACCCAACTGTTGCGAACGGCCCACGCCGATGGACGGAACCCCCTGTTCCTCAATGCCCAGAAAGCGGCGATTGCATTCTACCTCCGGCATGGATTTCACTGTGTGGGTGAAGAGTTTATGGAAGCCGGCATAGTCCATCAACGCATGGAACAGGACCCGCGCCGGAGCCGGGCCTGACAGGAGTCACAATGAACGACCAGACGAAGCGTGACATTGAGTCCCTGGTGCTGGGGGCAAGCGGGGAGCGTATGCGCCTGCAGGGCCGTGACCAGTTCAGAGAGGCAAGCGAGCAGATGGCGCAGCAGGCGAAATACTACCTCGACATCTTTACCTATGACCTGGACAACCCCCTGTATGACCAGATCGGGTTTCTTGAGGCGGTGAAGCGGCTCGCCATCGAGTGCCGCGGAACCGGCATTCGCATCCTGCTCCAGGACAGCGAACGCGTGCGCCGTGAGGGACATCGGATAATCGACCTTGCCAGGAGACTCACCAGCAAAATGGAGATCCGCCGCCCCCATGCCGATTATATCGACCACCCGGAGAATTTCCTGATCGCGGACCGGGTCGGTTATATCCGGCGGCGTATAGCCGATCGCTATGAAGGCGAGGCAAACTTTTGCAATCCGCTCGAATCAAAACTGTTGACCGAATTCTTTACCGAGGTGTGGGATAGAAGCGAACAGGACAGCAGCCTGCGCCGGCTCTATATCTGATCCTGGCCGAGGCGCTACCCGACCCTCAAGGCGACCCCATGAAAAATTTCATACTTCCGCTCTTATTGCTCATCGGTAGCGGCCAGGTTCTGGCCGACTATCCGCTGGAAATCATCCAGCTAAAAAGCCGTCCCGTCGCCGAGATGATCCCGCTACTCCAACCCTTCATAGCGCGTGATGGCTCGATTGCCGGCATGCGTGATCAACTGATCATCCGCACCTCTCCAGACAACCTGGCGGAGATAAAGAAGATCCTGCGGCGCCTCGATCAGCCCCCCAGGAGGCTGCGGATCTCCGTCCGACAGTCCGCAGGCAACCAGGTATCACAGCGCTCGACTCAAGCGGACGTGAACAGCATGATCGGAAAACGTGCCAAGGTCATCGTCGGAAATCCTCAAGACAGCGACCTGCGCCTGCGGATCAAAGAGGCGCGAACCCGGAGCCACCTGGATGCCACCCACACCCTGCAGGTGCTGGAGGGCCATCCCGCCTTCATCGCCACCGGGCAGTCGGTGCCGATTACCGAGCAGACCACCATTATCAATGACGACACCGTGCATCAACAGCTGACCACCCGTTACAAGGATGTGACCAGCGGCTTCTACGTGGTCCCGAGAATCAACGGATCGATGGTAACGCTTGAGATCAGCCCGCACCTGACCCGTCCCGGTAGCCAGCAGGGCCGTTATGAGATTCAGCAGGCACACACCGTGGTATCCGGCCGGCTGGGTGAGTGGGTCACCATCGGCGGGGTCTCCCGGGCAGCGGCGCGCAACGGCGATGACATTCTCAAACATGCCCAAACCGCAAGCAGTGATGACAGGTCGATCGAGCTGTTGGTCGAAGAACTCGCCCCCTGAGACCGCTGCACTTAGCCCACCATAACTTTACCTGATTACCCATCTAACTCAGCCATCATCAAGAAAAATCTTAGCCGCGAATAAACGCAAATGAACGCGAATAAGCTTGTTGAGGTTCGCGGGCTCACCCCAGCGGGCTACAAACCACGCTGCCCAGGGTAGGATGCCGGTGAGGCACGAACCGCATCAAGCCATTCCGCGAGGAGTGGTGCAGGGATGCACCGTTTACGGACCCGAGGACGGAATGATGCGGTTCGCAAGCTCACCTGCATCCTACGTCGCCGGCAAGCACCGTAGCCTGGATGAAGCCGCTATTCCCCCAAACAGGATAAATCGCGCTATTTGCGTTTATTCGCGTTCATTCGCGGCTTTATAACCGGTATCTGACCTTAGTGGAGTCTGGTAGGTAATCAGGTAAGTTTATCTGTGTGACCTTCACTGACAATTGTCTGCTATATTTCGAACGGACAACAAATCAAGCAAAATAAGTCACTGGGAGTCTGACATGCCGGAATTCATCGATCTTGAGAAACTGATGTCGAACTTCGCCATCCCCTGGGGCATCAACATCATCCTGGCACTGGGCACCTTCTTCGTCGGTCGCTGGGTCGCCAACATTCTGCTCAGGATAGTCAAGAAGTTGCTGGGCAGGAGCAAAATGGACGTCATCCTGGTCAATTTTGTCGTCCCCATTCTTCACACCGTGCTGCTGCTGTTCATCGTCGTCGCCGCGCTGGACCAGTTGGGTGTGGATACCACCTCGCTGATCGCCCTGCTGGCTGCCGCCGGCCTGGCCGTCGGCCTGGCCATGAAGGACTCTTTACAGAACTTTGCCGCCGGGGTGATGCTGATCATCTTCCGCCCCTTCACAGCGGGCGATTTTGTCGAGGCGGGCGGCACCGCCGGTGTGGTGGAGACCATCAGCATTTTCAGCACCATCATGCGTACCGGAGACAATCGCGAAGTCATCGTGCCGAATGGGGCCATCTACAACGGCACCATCACCAACTATTCCGCCCGGGAGACGCGGCGTATCGATATGGTCTTCGGTATCGGCTATGGCGACGATATCCGCAAAGCCAAGCAGCTGCTTGGCGATATCCTTGCAGCAGATGAGCGCGTGCTGAAGGAGCCCGCGGCGCAGGTGGTGGTTGGCGAGCTGGCGGACAGCAGTGTCAACTTCAATGTCCGGCCCTGGGTCAAGAGCGGCGACTACTGGGATGTGAGGTTCGATCTGACCGAACGGATCAAGCTGGCCTTTGACGATAACGGGATCTCTATCCCTTATCCACAGATGGATGTCCACCTCGACAAGACGTCCACCTCAACAAGCGCGACCGACCAGGCACCCGGGTAAGCCATGCCGCGCTGGGCGCTCCAGCTATTCGACAGTGTCATATTTCTGCAGTTAAGATGCAGGACATTTTTGACCGGTAATGGCAAAAGAACAGGAGGAGTGCGTAGATGAAGATTGAAACAATCGCAATACACGGGGGCTTTGAACCGGATCCGACCACCAAGGCGGTCGCGGTGCCGATTTATCAGACCACCTCATACGCCTTTGACGATACCCAGCATGGCGCCGATCTGTTTGATCTGAAAGTCCAGGGGAATATCTATACCCGTATCATGAATCCGACCACCGATGTGCTGGAGAAGCGGGTGGCGGCCATGGAGGGTGGCATCGGAGCCTTGGGGCTGGCCTCCGGCATGGCGGCGATCACCGACACGATCTTCACCCTGTGCGAGGCCGGTGACAATATCGTCACCACCACCACCCTCTACGGTGGCACCTACAACCTGTTTGCCCACACCCTGCCGCAGCTGGGGATCGATGCCAGGTTTGCCGATCCCAAGGACGTGGATGGCATGGCGGCACTGATCGATGACCGCACCAAACTGGTGTTCTGCGAGTCCATCGGCAATCCGGCCGGCAACGTGGTGGACATTGGCGCCATGGCGGATATGGCCCACGCTCACGGCGTGCCGCTGGTAGTGGACAACACCGTCCCGTCCCCTTATCTCTGTCGTCCGTTTGAGCACGGCGCGGATATCGTGGTACACGCCCTGACCAAGTACATGGGCGGTCACGGCACCACCATCGGTGGGGTGATTGTCGATTCAGGGAATTTCCCCTGGGCCGAGCATGCCGACCGTTTCCCGCGCCTGAACCAGCCGGATGTCTCCTATCATGGCGTGGTTTATACCGAGGCCCTGGGGCCGGCCGCCTTCATCGGCCGGGCGCGGGTGGTACCGTTGCGCAATATGGGCGCGGCGATCTCACCGTTCAACAGCTTCCTGGTGCTGCAGGGGATTGAGACGCTGCCGGTGAGAATGGATCGGCATTGCGAAAATGCCCTGGCGGTCGCCAACTATCTGCAGTCCCATCCCCAGGTGGAGTGGGTGCGCTACGCAGGGCTGGAGGGAAGCCCGGACAAACCCCTGGTGGACCGATACATGGGGGGCAGGGCGTCCGGTATCCTCTCCTTCGGAATAACCGGCGGCAAGGAGGCGGGCGGGCGCTTTATCGATGCACTGGATCTGGTGGTTCGACTGGTGAATATCGGCGATGCCAAGAGTCTGGCCTGCCATCCGGCCACCACCACCCATCGTCAGCTGAATCCGGAGGAGCTGGCCAGGGCGGGGGTGAGCGAGGATCTGGTGCGGTTGTCAATCGGTATCGAGCATATCGACGATATCATCGCCGATCTGGATCAGGCGTTGGCGGCCTCGCGCTGAGTCGGTGCCCGGTGGGCCGGCTTCGGCCGGCCCACCGGTATTCGATAGCCGAGAGCTCCGGGAGGTGATGCCTGTAAGCGCTCATCCAGTCCTGACGGCACTACTCCTCAAGGCGTTTTATACGCTCCGCGAGGATCTCCTCGGCTTGCTTCACTTGTTCCAGGGTCATGACGGAGGAGGCGGTCAACTTGAATTTTTCCGCATATTTATCGCCGCCATGTTGCGCCAAACCAAACCAGATATAGGCCTTGGTGTAGTCCTTCTCGGTGCCCACGCCGTAGAGATAGAGCCCGGCCAGCTTGCCGTAGGCATCCACATCACCCGCTTCGGCCGCTTGTTCATATTGGCTGAAGGCTTCTGCGTAGTCGCCTTTCTCATAGGCGGCGATGCCCGCTTCCAGGTCGGCGTGGAGCGGGGTGGAAACGAGCGCAAACAAGGCGGCGCCAAGGAGATAAGTTCGGTATGGTTTCATGATGTCGTCTTGCGTGGTAAGAAGCGCCCATTCTAATCCAATCAGGCCGCCGTTAGAAGGAGTAGCCATCACGCTGAGTGCTCAATCGGGGAGATCATTGCAGCCTGAAGGGCCCCGCCCTTCGGGGATCCGACAGGTACACAGCCTCAGGGGGGAAATCCGGGCTACGCTGGGTGGATGATGCCGGGTTGAGATTCCGCAGGCGATGCGCGTGCACTTACTGAGCAGGGCAGGTATTGATTGAGGGGGTACGGGGATAGTGTGGGTCAAAGCCGCTTCCGGCCACCCTTGGCCTTCGCGGTATAAGGACCAGCGGTCCCCCTCCGACGCTGCCGCGCCAGAGGGGGGTGGCGACCCTCAGTTCAGCGACTGATAATAATTCATCAGGATTTCAGCCACTTCCGGCCGGGAGAATTCGGGCGGCGGTGCCATGCCCTGTCCCAGCATCTCACGCACCTTGGTGCCGGAGAGCAGCACGAAGTCCTCCTTGCCGTGATCGGGTGCATCGCACATCATCACCACCCGATTGAGCTTCTTCGAGTACGCGGTGTGATCGGCGCGGAAGATTTCGATTTCCAACGCACCCGCCGGGACTTCGCTATCGAAGATGGTCTGGGCATCGAAGGCACCGTAATAGTCGCCCACACCGGCGTGATCACGACCGATAATAAAGTGGGTCGCGCCCATATTCTGGCGGAAGTAGGCGTGCAGCACCGCTTCACGGGGACCGGCATAGAGCATGTCGAAACCGTAGCCGGTGATGCAGACGGTGTTGGGCGGAAAGTAGAGCTCCGCCATCTTGCGAATCGCCGCGTCGCGCACCGGTGCCGGGATATCGCCCGGCTTCAGCTTGCCCAGCAGCATGTGGATCACCACGCCATCGGCCTTGACCGCATCCATGGCCATCTTGCACAGCTCCTCGTGGGCGCGATGCATCGGGTTGCGGGTCTGGAAGGCGACAATCTTCTTCCAGCCGTGCTCCTGAATCTCATTACGGATCTCGACCGCGGTACGGAAGGTGTCCGGGAAATCGGTCTGGAAATAGCTGAAGTTCAGCACCTGGATCGGGCCCGAGATGGCCCGGCGGCCCTGGCTGTTGAAGGCGTCCACCCCGGGGTGTTCGGGATCGGTGGTGCCATAAACCCGCCGGGTCATCACCTCCATCTGCACATCCGATACCTCCTCGACGGCATTGATGTCCATTACCGCCAGGACCGGATTGCCTTCCACATTCGGATCGCGCAGGGCGACACGCCGGGCACCCTGGATGGCGTCCACACTCTCCAGCAGGCAGAGCACGGGCACCGGGAAGAAGCTGCCGTCGGTCATTTTCATCTGCTCGGCACAGCCCATGGCGTCGTTGACGGTCATGTAGCCCTTCAAGGGATTGAAATAGCCGGCACCCAGCATCACCGCATTACCCGCGGCCTGGGAGCTGATAATCACCGAGGGCAAAGACTCGGCCTCATGCATCAGCGCATGGTGTTTATCGGTGTCGTAGACAAAGAGCGGCTGAAGGGCATCGGATCCGACAGGCTTGATCATCTCTCTAGATCTCCTTAGAACAATTTATCGTTAATATTTTCTTCACCCGCCTACACCGGAAATCATGCAATTGGGTAAGTATAGAAACCGGCGGGATGGGCCTTTGGCCCGGTCATGGAACCCCTCTCTGGTTCCACCAGACCGGGACTTTGACCGAACAACGGGCAACGGCATCGCATCCAGTATAAGGGTCGCGGTGAAAATAAATCATCC
Source organism: Sedimenticola hydrogenitrophicus (assembly GCF_025175675.1). Taxonomy (GTDB): domain Bacteria; phylum Pseudomonadota; class Gammaproteobacteria; order Chromatiales; family Chromatiaceae; genus Sedimenticola; species Sedimenticola hydrogenitrophicus. The sequence goes on along the minus strand of NZ_JANIOA010000002.1, from coordinate 12,727 downwards.
CAAGATCGCACAGCCATCGGTCTGCTCACAAGGCGTGCAAAGGGGCGCATAGCTGGCCTATGTAACCCTTTGCACAACGCCGTGAGCGGGCCGAGGGCGAAGCGAGATGGGATGCTTTATTTTTTCCGCGGCCCTAGATTCAGGGCATACCCTACCACATGGATGAATGGGTTATCCCAAATTTATATTTATAAGGGCAGTAGAAAAAATACTGTATGAAATCTGAAAGGAAACTATCCTGCCTGGAACGATTGTTCCAGGGCGGCGCTGTAATATCAGGGCAGTATCAGGAAAATCAGGGCAATATCAGGATAGCGCGACGCTTTTGGCCTCTGGCTGCCACCCTGGCGACTCACCGAAACTCGATGGCTGCACCGGTTCCTTGCCGGGAATGGCTTCGTGCAGCCAGTTGATTATCGGCTGCCACTGTTTGCGGTCCTTGGAGGTAACCCCGTTCTTCATTTCGCAAATGCCCATGCCGGTTTCCATGGCGATGGCGTAATTGTGGGTATCGCGCAGCGATCCGATCAACGGTATCCCCAACCTGGCGGACAGTGCCTCGATTTTCTCGTAGGTCGCGGTCTTGAAACGCACCCGGTTGATGACCATGGCGACCCGCTTGCCATGCAGCCGGTTTTTGGCAAAATGCATCAGTTCGGTAAGAAATCCTTCCACTGCCTGCAGATCGATGACGGTGGGCATGACCGGTATCAGGATGCTGTCCGCCTTGTTGAACAGGTCCACCAGTCGTCCTCCGGTGACGCCGGCCGGGGTGTCTATGACCACCACTTCGGTTTCCACTCCGCTATGGAGCTGCCAGGTGCGGGTCATTCCGCTACGTGGGCGGGCGGCATCGATGGAACGAATCTGAGGTTGGGAGGGCTTGCGCATATCCAGCCAGTGATGGCTGGAGTTCTGGGGATCGTAATCCATGAGGGCCGTTTTGTAGCCCTGCCCGGCAAAGTAACAGGCCAGCGTGGTGGATATTGTGGTTTTCCCACAGCCGCCTTTTGCGTTGAGCACCATAATGTTGTGCATCGAACCCTATCCCCAATTATTCAATTTCGGAGACAGCCGTTCCCTCGACCCGCGCCCCCTGAAGTTCGACCACCTGGATTCTACGATCCATCCCTCTGTGTGTGGCCGCTGAAAACCCTCTTGCCAATCCGGACTCAGAGGACTACTACCCCTCTTCTTCTTCTGGAAAGTTATAACTTTCTTAAATAGGCGCATGAGTATCTTCCGAATTAGCATGAAAGGCAAGTAATCAGAATCTGAAAGCTGATCTTCGTCAGTTTTTGCTCTTTTTGCGGTGATAAGACTCACAAATCCCCCCATCACCGGGAATATTTACCGGTAAGGGTGATTGCCGTCACACTCACGATCACTACTTTATTTACTACCCCAAAGTTTCTCCCCCAATCCGGAGGCCCTCCTGGTGCGTCTGGCTATCGCCGGGACAAGCAGGCCATGCGCGTCCGAGAGAATAAATTCGCGCCGGCTTCGCGTGAGTCCGGTATAGATCAGCTCACGCGTGAGCAGCGGACTATCCCGCCCCGGCAGAATCAGCAGCACCCGCGCAAACTCCGACCCCTGACTCTTGTGCACCGTCATGGCGAAGGCGGTTTCATGGGGCGGCAGCCGGGCGGGACTCACCCGGCGCACGCCATCCGAGGTCCGAAAACAGACCTGCATCTCCCCCGCCTCACCCGCCAACAGGATGCCGACATCGCCATTGTAGAGTTTCAGATTATGGTCGTTACGGGTGATCAGTACCGGGCGCCCGGGATACCATGCCACCCCAGGGTCAATCAGGCCGACCGTCTCCAGGCGCTGCCGGATCTGCTGATTCAGCTCCGCCACGCCGGCAGGTCCCGAACGCAGGGCGCAGAGTACCCGGAAGCTGTCGAAGGCGGCAAACACCTCTCCCGCCGCGGCACCTGCGGCAATGCGCTTCAGGTAATGGCTGTAGGCCGACGCCGCGATCGCCAGCGGGTCGCTCGACCCGGCGAGCAGGCGGATATCCCCCGGCCCCTCCCGCTCCGGCCCCTCCCCCTCCAACAGTTGCCGCGCGGACTCGCCGTCGCCCCGGTTCACCGCCTCTGCGAGCCGCCCGATGCCGCTGTGCCCGCCAAAACGGTAGCTGTGCCGCAGCTGTACCACGGCATCGGCCAGTGGCTGGTGCGCCGCCGTCTCTGCGGCCAGCGCCTGATCGGTCAGCCATGCGAGCTGTTGTTGAAAATCGGCGCTAAAACCGGGGTCATCCCCACAGATATCGCCCAGCACCGCGCCGGCCTCCACCGAGGCGAGCTGGTTGCGGTCACCCAGCAGGATCAGGCGCGCCTCGGCCGGAAGGGCGGCCACCACCTTGGACATCAGGGCTACATCGACCATCGACGCCTCATCGATCACCAGCACATCCACCGGCAGTGGATTGTCGGCGTCATGCCTGAACTGCACGCTGTCCTGGCGACTCCCCATCAGCCGATGCATGGTCATCGCCTGTGCCGGGATGGTGGCGAGCAGCCCGGGGGCAACCGGCAGATGCGCCCGTGCCTGCTGGATGGACTCCTGCAGGCGGGCAGCGGCCTTTCCGGTAGGCGCGGCGAGGGCGATCACCAGCGGCCGCTCACCGGCCTGCTGCTGCAGCAGGGCGAGAATGCGCACCACTGTGCTGGTCTTTCCGGTGCCCGGCCCCCCCGAGATCACGCTGAAGCGCTTCTGTACCGCCACAGCCGCGGCGACCTTCTGCCAGTCGGTCCCCAGCACCGGTTGTGGTGGAAACAGCTGTCCAAGCCCCAGCCGCAGGCGTTCCGGGTCAACCGTGGCGACCTCGGCCCGACTGCGCGCCAGGAGCAGATCAGCCAGCTGCTGCTCATACGCCCAATAGCGCTGCAGATAGAGTCTCCCCGCTGTATCCAGGATCAGCGGCCGATAGTCGCCGGGCGATCCCACCACCGCGGTCTCCAGCAGCAGGCGCCGCCACGTTGCACTGTCTGGGAGCCGAATCCGCCCTTCCGGCCCGCCGACCATACGGCCGCTCCACTCGGCAAGCGGCAGACAGACATCGCCCGCACCGGTCCGGTAGCTGGTGAATGCGGCCGCCAGCAGCAGCTCGGGACGCTGGTCGGCGGCCAGCCGGCCGATGAGGGTGGCGAAATGCAGATCCAGATCGGTCACCAGGCCCTGTGCCTTCAACTCCCGGAGTAGTTCCAGCGCCTGACTCATACCGGCACCTCCTCCCCGGTGAAATAGCGATCCAGGGCCTCGATCAGGCGCTTCGCCGGGCGCTCCCGATAGACACCGAATTCCGTTCCGTCGGCCGGGGACATGCCGCGCAGAAACAGATAGTAGACCGAGCCGAAATGGCACTCATAGTCATAATCCGGCAGCCGCCGTGCGAGATAACGGTGCAACGCCACGCTGTAGAGCAGGTACTGCAGGAAGTAGCCGTTGCCCGCCATTGCGGTGACGAGATGGGTCTGGCTGTAGTCGGCCGGCTGGTCGCCCAGCCAGTTGGACTTGTAATCGAGCAAGTGGTAGCGCCCCTCATGGACAAAAATCAGATCGATAAAGCCCTTCAGGTAGCCGCTGATGTCGCTGAAGGCGAGCCGGTGGATCGCCTGGGCCATCACCTCTGACTCCGCGAAACCCTGTTCGGTCAGCAGCGCGGCCAGACGCGGCGCCTGCAGCTGTGCAACCGGGTAGTTGAACTCCATCTCCACCAGACAGTGCGCCTTGGGGATGTGGCGGAGGCAACGCTCGCTGTTCGGCTCCAGCGGGGTATCGAGCACATCGCTGACCATATCGCGGACCACGTCCCGCCAGACCGGGTCAATACCATAGGCGGCGAGCTGCTGCTGCACCAGCCGGCTCAGTTCAGCGGGGCTGTGGCGGCTGAAATCGAGCTGCTCGAAAATGGCATGCAGGCAGCTGCCGGGATTGGCGCCCCGTGGAAAACTGAACCGGGAACGGGTGGCCGGTAGCTCAGCCGGGGCCTCCGTCGGTACCTGGACCGAAACAGGGACCAGCACAGGGATTTCGTCGTGATCCGGTCGATCAAAATGGTCGCTGCCGACCGTCAGCGCGGAGAAGCTGGTCACGGCGGCACCCCGGCCCAGCCGGCGGGTGAACTGTTCCGCGCGTAGCCCCTCGGCAGCGTGGCGTTGCCGGGGAGCCGAAGCGGGCAGGCCGGCACCGCTCTCCCCCTCCAAGTCCGCTGCAGCCTCCGCTTCGGCCGCTTCACAGGGGGTAATCCGCACCTGCCCGGACAGCGGCTCGGCCCACTGTTGCAGGCGTGCCAGCAGTTGGGATTGATCCAGCGAGCGGAAATGGGCCGCCAGGGCCTCGAGCTGATCCCCGGAACGGGGTGATGGCGGCGGATGCAGCAGCCAGGCGAGGGGTGACTCCGCGGCCCCGTTCACCTCGCCCCAGGTGATGTAGCAGCGCTGCCGGGCGCGGGTCAACGCCACATACAGCAGGCGCAGACTCTCCGCCAGGGTCTCGGTCCGGTTCACCCGCCGGGCCTCCGGCCAGGCGGGTGAACCGAGATCCAGCACCGCCCGATCCTGCTGTTGCGGATCGTGAAAACGGCACCCCTCCCCCTCCCGGATGGCACGCAGACCACCGTCCCAGACAAAGGGACAGAACACCACCGGATACTGTAACCCCTTGCTTTTGTGGATGGTGACGATCTGTACCAGGTTGTCGTCACTCTCCAGCCGCAGCTGGCGCTGCTCGTCTTCCGGCAGATCACCCAGGCGCAACCGGCTCAGCCAGCCGATGAGCGCCTCCATGCCGGCGCCGCTGTCACGCTCCTGCTGGTGAATCAGCTCGCTCAGGTGCAGGGTATTGGTCATGCGCCGTTCACCATCCGGGAGCGCCAACAGCCGCCCGGTCACCCGCTGCTCGCGCATCAGATGACGGAACATGCGCATGAAGCCCTGGGCCAGCCAGAGCCGATGGTAGTGCTGGAACTGCTCCAGGTAGGTGGTCAGTTGCCCCTCATCCGTGGCCAATCCGGCAATCGCGTCCCCCGATACCCCCAGCAGATCACTGCCGAGGGCGGCGAAGACCAGACCCTCCCGCTGCGGTTCCAGCACCGCCCGCAGCAGCCGTTCCAGCTCGCTCGCCTCGTGGGTCTGGAACACATCCTGCTGAGCACGCTGGACACTGTGTATCCCGCGTGCGGCCAGGGCGTGGCGGATCAGCTCCCCCTGCCGGTGGGTCCTCACCAGCACGGCGATATCGCCCCCCGCCAGGGATCGCTCACCGAGACGGATCGGGCCCTCCGTTCCCGATTCCGGCCCTACTCCGGTAAGCCGGGCGATCTCCCGCGCGGTCCAGTCGACGGCGATCTGCGAAGCCTGCTCCTTGCTCTGCTTGCCGGAGATGAAGCCGACCCGGAAACAGGCGTCATCCCCGTCCTGCTCCAGCAGCCGTTGCTGTTCCGTCTCGGCCGGCCGCGAGGGTTGGAACGGTATCTGGGGAAACAGGAATCCCCCCTGGGGTTGATCGAACAGGCGGTTGACCGCCTCGATCAGCGGTGGCACGGAGCGCCAGTTCACATCCAGGGTGTAACCCTTCCCGGCATCGGCGCCGGCCCGCAGATAGGCAAAGATATCGGCGCCGCGAAAGCTGTAGATGGCCTGCTTCGGGTCCCCGACCAGAAACAGCAGCCCGGGCTGTTGTACAAACAGCCGGTGAAAAATCCTGTACTGGACCGGATCGGTGTCCTGAAACTCATCAATCAACGCGGCACTGTAGCCGAGGCGCACGCGCTCCACCAGGGCCGCCCCCCGCTCCCCGTCCAGGGCGGTTTGCAGGTTCAGCAGCAGATCGTCATAGGATTGCACCCGGAGCCGCTGCTTGCGCATCCGCAGCTGCTCATTGGCGTACTGGATCAACTCCCCGAGCAGGGCCACGCGCGCCTGCTCGTACTGCCGGTCCAGCCGGTCGATGGCGTGCAGCAACGACTCGCAGCGATCGAACAAGGGGTGATCCGGGGCACGTCCCGACTTGTTCAGCGCCGCCGCCAGTGCCGTGCTGGAAAACTTTTCCAGCTCGCTGAAGCGGGGTCCGGGGGTGGGCTGCAGATAGAGATCCATCGCCAGCGCCCATTTATCAATAGAGGCCGAGCGATACTTGTTCCGGTTCAGACCGTCGCAACGCTTGAGCTGATCCAGCACCGCGTCGCGTTGCGCGAGCCAGAGCTGGCGCAGCTCGTCGAAGCGGGCGGAGAACTCCGCTTCTGCAGCGCTCAGATCGGCCGGCATGGCCTGGCCCCGGATCTCCAGGTAGGGCTTGTTGATATTGCCGCGCAGGGCCAGGGTCAGCAGGTCGGGACTCAGCCCCTGGTCGAGCAGATAGCCGAGCAGGCCGGGCGGGATATCCTGGATCCGGCTGCGCCAGTAATCATCCACCACCTCCTGCATCAGGGGCCGCTCATCCAGCAGCAGCTCGGTATGAAACGGCATACCGCTCTCAAAGGCGTTTTCCGCCAACAGCCGCTGACAGAAGCCGTGAATGGTAAAGATGGCGGCCTTGTCGAAGCTGAGAATGGCCAGCGTCAGGCGCTGCAAGCGCAGCTCGGCGGTGTCCGGATCGCGCATCAGGGCGTCGCGGAACCCGTCCTCCCGATCGCCCTCCACGGCCCGCTTGAGTTGGACCATTCTGCTGCGGATTCGCTCCCGCAGCTCGGCCGTCGCCGCCTTGGTATAGGTGACCACCAGGATCTGTTCCACCGTCAGGCCCTGCTCCAGGATCAGGCGGATATAGAGCCCGGTGATGGTGTAGGTCTTGCCCGTCCCGGCGCTGGCCTCGATCAGGTTCATGCCGTCGAGGGGGGTCTCAAACAGGTCGAGTCGCCGCATGTCAGCCGACCTCCATGGCCGCGAGCAGCGGCACGAAGACCTGCTCACTCAGCGATTCAAACGTCTCATCCAGCACTTCACCGTCGGGAAAGGCGAGCCGGTAATAGGGATTGTCATATTCGGCAAACCCCTGATAGCCGCCGAACCACTTGTCCCGCGCCCGCTTCAGGCAGAACTCGCGCGGTTTGCCCTCGTGTAACGCTCGCGCGTAACTGTGAGCGCTGCGGGCAAACAGCGGCAACGGCCGCTGCAGGCCCTGCCAGTAGAGATCCAGCAGCTCCGCCAGCCGTGCCTGCGCATCGGCGACGGGGTGCAGGGTCACCAGCCCCTCGCGGCTGAGCCAGCGGGTGACCGGCGTCACCGCCGCCGGGGCGGCGACGTTGAGCAGCAGGTGCCTGATCCACAGCGCCAGCAGTTGCGGATCGGGTATTTTCTCCAGGGAATAACCGAGCAGGCCGGCGCTGGGGACCCTTTCCAGGCGTCCCATCAGGCGCAGACTGCCGTGGGAAATATCCACCGCCAGGGCCAGGGTATCATCCCCCGGATAGAACGGCTGCAGCCGCTTGGCAAACTGTCGGGCGCTCTCTGCCAGGCGTTCGAACAGCACCACCCCGCCGGTCCCGTGGGGCAGCATGCCGCGGGCACGTTCCAGCGCCAGCCATTGCGCCGGATCGTCCCCCTGCAGCGACGCCTGCACCAGCCGCTGAAACAGCTCGCTGCGCTGAAAATAGTCCAGCTCGAAGGGGTCGCGACTCTCCATCTGCGCCTGTTCGTAGGCGATGGTGATGCCCAATCGTGCCGCCAGCAGATAACGGACCGGATTGGTGTAAAAACGGATCAGGTGGGCCAGTTCGACCTGTCGCCAGTGGTCCTCCGGCGGTGTCAGTGGCTGCCGGATAAACCGGGCTGGCGCGGCGGACGGGGACAGCAGGGCCTTTGCCCCCTGGCAATTGGTCTCGGCATAGCTGAACAACCCCGTATCCGGCAAAAAATAGCGCGGATTGAAGGCCTGCAGCGGATGGCGCACGCTCAGTTGCTCCGAGGCGGCCTGCCCGGACAGAGTGGTGTAGCGATCATCCAGATAGTCGATCACCTCGCTCAGCAGGACCGAGGGCGGCAGCGGACTGTTGTCCCGTATATCCTGGGCGACATAGCTGAAATAGAGCTGCTCCCGGGCGGAGATCAGGGTCTCCAGAAACAGGTAGCGGTCATCGGCACGGCGCGACCGGTCGCCCGGGCGGTGCTGGCCCGCCAGCAGGTTGAAGCCGACCGGGCGCCGCTCGCGGGGGAAACTGCCGTCATTCAAGCCGATCATGCAGATCACCCGGAACGGCAGGGCCCGCATCGGGGTGAGGGCACAGAAGTTGACCCCGCCGCCGAGAAACCGGCCGCCAGAGGGTGTGGCGAACTGATCCTGCAGTTGGGATATAACCAGCTCCCGCGAGATGGTCCCCCGAAAACCGGCCAGTGCGGTCGTCCCGGCCAGGCGGGCAATACTGTCGCGCAGCGCCTGAACCGACCGGGCCTCGGCCTCATCGGGGGCGAAGAAACGGTCGATCAGCTCATTCAGACGGACCTCCCAGTCCGCGGCTGAACAGGCCTCGAGGATCCTCCCCTCCAGTTCAAACAGCGCCGTGACAAAGCTGTACAGCCCCGCCAGGATCTGCGCGTCCGCGCCCTCCACTTCTGGGCAGGGCAGCAGCCCCTGAAACAGTTGCTCGGTTGTAGCAGGGACGGGGGCCGGCAAGGCATAGCCCAGCAGCAGCCGGTCCAGACCCTGCTGCCAGCTGTTCTGCCCGGTCAGGGGCAGGCCCAGCGCCGCCCGCTCGGAGCCATCCCGTCCCCAGCGAATGGCCACGCTTTCCAGCCAGCGGCGGATGTGCGGCAGGTCCCCTGACGAGAGACCGAAGCGACGATGCAGCAGCGGCTGCTCCAGCAGGGAGAAGATCTCGTCCGCCGGGTAGCGCCCCCCGGGCTGACTGAGCAGGTGGAGGAACAGGGAGACGCTGGGTGTCTCCGAAATCTGGCTGCGATCCGACAGCGTATAGGGGATGTGGTTGCGCCCGGTCGACTCGCCGAAGACGGCCTCAATGTAGGGGGCATAGCTGTCCATATCCGGGGTCATCACCAGGATATCGCTCGGCTGCAGGCGCTCATCCACGGCAAGACGGTAGAGTAGCTGGTCGTGCAGCACCTCCACCTCGCGCATCGGACTGTGGCAGAGATGAAACTGCAGCGATCGGTCCACCGGATCGACCCGGCGGGGCTCCCGCGGCGTTTGTGGCTCATCCGACTCACAGGCGCGCAGGATATCCCGCTGCAGCTGATGCAGCAGGCAGCCCTCACCTGAGTCAAAGAACGCCTCCGCGGCACCGGTATCGTGATTCAGCAGGGACGCCAGGAAATCACTCCCCTGCCCCCCCATGGAGGCCAGCAGGGGATTGCCCACCTGCAGATAGAGCGCCTGCTCGGCGCCCTCCAGGCTACGCCGCTCCCGTTCAGATTCGGAGACCAGGTCCATCCAGTAACCTTCCGCCGGATTCAGCAGGAAGAGATGGATATCGATCCAGCGGGCAGCGAGATCGAGCACCTCCAGGTAACCGGGCGAGAGGGCGTTCAGGGCAAACAGGCAGATTCGCTCGGGCAGATGATCGGGTTCGATGCGCCCGTCCGCGGCCGCGCGGACCAGCCGCTGCCGCAGATCGACCCAGTGCTCCAGCCGCTGGCCGGCCACCAGGTCGCGCCACAGCGCGGCCTGCCAATGATCGCCCGCCACCGCACTGCGTCCCTGTTGCCAACGGTCGATCCAGTCAGGGCGATAGACCAGATATTGGTCGAAGCAGTTGGCAATCTCACCGGCCAGTTGAAAGCGCGTGAGTTCATCATCACGCGCCAGATAACGCTGCAACGGCTCGAAGCCCCGCCCCGGCAGCGGTTTGGCCAACCGCTCAAACAGCCGCCACTGCATCAGCTCCGGCCTGAAGCTGTCGTTCTCCGGCACATCGACCAGCAGTTGCCGAAGCAGCTGCCAGATGAAACCGGCCGGCAACGGGAACACCGTATTGGCGCAAATGGAGAGGCGTCGGGCAAGTTGCAGGGAGAGCCAGCGCCCCATCCCGGGGTGCTGGACCACGATGGTCTCCGGCGCCAGCGGATCGGCCGCCGGTCGGCGCAGGGTGTCGGCCAGTTGGTCAGCCAGCCGCTCCAGTCGATTGCTATGGTAAAGATGCAGCATAGGGGGCGCTTTAATTGTCGTTTGGGCCTGTAGGGTGCCGCTGACGCACGAACCGCATCCTACTGCAAAAACCAGTCAAAGGGCGCCCCATGGACACCCTCGACGGGCACGGCCCGATGGTTCCCGGGGCCAGGCGACTCGGAGTCCGTCGGGCTCCTGGGCTGCCGACGTACGCCCTCAGACTCTAGCGAATCCGGCAATCTCCTGCTGGATGCGGTCGAGGCTCGCCTGGGGATCATCGGCCGCGGTGATCGGCCGGCCGATGACCAGCAGGTCGGCGCCATTATTCAGCGCCGCCAGCGGCGTCATCACCCGTTTCTGGTCGTCCTGGGCCGCGCTGGCCGGGCGCACGCCGGGAGTCACCAGGAGAAAATCCTGTCCCACCAGCGGCCGCACCTCCCCTGCCTCCAGGGGCGAACAGACGACACCATCCAGACCGGATTGGGACGCCAGCCGGGCGAGACGGATCACGTTATCCACCGGTGCCCCGGAAAATCCGACCTCGGCGATATCCTTTTCGCCGAGACTGGTGAGGATGGTGACGGCGATCAGCAGCGGTCGATGGGACAGCGATTCCAGCCGCTCCCGCGCCGTCGTCATCATCGTACGTCCACCGGAGGCGTGCAGATTCACCATCCAGACGCCCAGGTCGGCCGCCGCCTCGCAGGCCGCCGCCACGGTGTTGGGGATATCATGGAATTTCAGATCGAGAAAAACATCGAAGCCCTCGCCCACCAGCTTCTCAACGAAGGCCGGCCCCAGACGGGTGAACATCTCTTTTCCTACCTTGAGCCGGCAGGCGGCCGGGTCGAGGCCGGATATCAGGTCCAGAGCCGGAGCAGCGGAGGGATAATCGAGGGCGACGATGATGCGGGGATGCTTCGATACGGCGGTCATGGATTCTGCCTTGTTGGTTCTGGGTTCAGTTCAGGATTCAGGAGAGAGCAGGGTCATATTTCATCAAACTCGTCACGCGGCTTGATGCTGCTCCAGGATTTGCAGCTGGGACACTGCCAGTGCAGGGTCTTGGCCGTGAACCCGCAACTGACGCACTGATAGGCCGGCCGGTTTTCCAATAGTTTGTTCAGGATCTGCTGCAGTATCGGCAGGCTCTCCAGGCCATCGCTCTTCGCCGCCTTCAGCGAGAGGCCGACCAGCCGGTCCAGACCTCCGAGATTGGGATGGGCCTGCAGATAACCGGCCAAAAACCGGATCGCCGCCTCCTCACCCTCGTCGTCCTGAATAAAATCGGTCAACGCCAGGACACTGCTCACGGTGTGGTGCTTTTCATAGAGTTGGCGCAGGTACCTGCCCAGCTCGGTACGATTGCCCAGCTCGCGATAGCATTCGAGTATCGCGGGAAGCACTTCCGACAGATAGGCCGGGTCCTGCTTCTCCACATGTCGTAATGTGCGAAGGGCACTTTTGGGCGAGCCGCCGGCCGCTTCGATCTCGCCCTGCAGAATGGTGGCCCTGACACACCCGTCATCCGAGAGCTGCGCCTTCCTTAGCAGTTGCGCGGCCCGCGCCAGGTCGTTACGGTGGCGCGCCTCTTCCGCCAACTCACAATAGTAGTGCGCGCACTCCTTGCGGCGCGCTTTACCGGTCCGCTGTCCCAGGCGCCTGGCCACCTGCAGACACTTATCCCAATCCTTCTCCTGCTGATAGATGGTCAACAGGTTTTCCAGCGCCTGAGCCTGGAACATGTTCATCTCGCCCAGCTCATTGAACAGGCTCTCGGCGCGATCGAACAGACCGGCCTTCATGTAGTCCTGCCCCAGCTCCAGCAACGCCTGACCACGCTGTTCACGATTCAGCATGGGCCGGGCGATCAGGTTCTGATGGATGCGGATGGCGCGATCCACCTCACCGCGGCGGCGGAACAGGTTCCCCAGCGCCAAATGGGTTTCCACCGTATCACTGTCAACCTCAAGCATCTTGATAAAGACGTCGATGGCCTTGTCCGGCTGTTCATTCAACAGGTAGTTCAGACCACTGAAATAACCCGGGGAACGCTCGGCCACGGCCACCACCTGGCGGGAGGCGCTGCGTTTTGCGGCCCACCAGCCGGAGGCGGCGGCTACAGGCAGGAGTAACCAGAACAGTTCCATCATCCGGGTTCAGTGGGTGACTTGCAGTGGAGCGGTAAGACAGAAAATCCGAACGGCATCATCCCTTTCCGTAGCATGGTCTCAGTTGTCCTTTATCGGAATTGAGCGGAGGTTGTTCACTTCCTGGCGCGCCAGTCGCGCCTTGTGCCTGAGACTGATGTTCTCCCGGCGCAACCGGAGTGATCCGCTCAACATGGCAAGTACGCCCAGTATAGCCCCCAGGGCGAGGGCAGCGACCAGTATCACTGACAGCGGCAGCTCTTCCGCCCCAAAATAGTAGTTGAGTCGCACAGCCTCGGCATTCATGACTGCAAACGCAGCGCCGATCATCATGATCAGTAGAATGAAAATCAGCTTCAAAAATCGCACAGTCTCGTCTCTCCCATCATCACTCGGGTTCGGGTAGCGGGTATAATAACCAAGATTCAGCTGGAACCGTACCGGGAAATTGCCGTGGCAGGAAATAATGGTGCGAGAACTCATTCTTGCGCGAGCCCTTACTCAGGCAT
>NZ_JANIOA010000019.1 GCF_025175675.1 Sedimenticola hydrogenitrophicus | reverse complement strand
CCAATTTTTTCATGGGCGTCGGCAGGTCGGTACGGATATGTGATTCACCGCACGAGGCCCGTGAGAGAGAAAGGTCAAAGTATGTGCAGCAGGCGGCGTGCCTGTTCGGCGATCTTTTTACGTCCCAGAACCACCTGCCATTTGCCACCGCCGCACTGGCGCCAGAGCATGGCGGAGCGTATCCCGGCCAGCAGCAGGGTGCGGATGCGGTTCACATTGTCGGGGTTTTGCAGATGCAGCGGCTCCCCCTTGATCATGACGCGTGGCTTGAGGGTGCTGATCGTCTGGGTGTAGATGTCGGCAAGTTGGGCGATGATGTTGGGGTGCAGCAGATGGAAATGGGCGATCCGTCCTTCCGCCACCTGGATGCCCTCGCGGATCTGTTGTTGCATGGAGCTGTTTCTACTCAGTTTGCGCTCCAGGTGGAGCAGGGCGATGACATACTGGGTGACCAGCACATTGTCGGTCCGCTTTTCCCCCAACTGCCGGTGCAGCAGCCGCAGCCCGGATTCCACCCCCTGCAGGCCGCCATAGACGCTTTCCACGCTCTCCGCATCGATTTCGAACAGGCTGCGGATGCTGGCCTCCATCGACCGGGTATCCACTATGCCCTGTTCGGCAATCCTGGCCGCCATGCTGGCGGCCTGGAAAACGCCTGCCAGGGCGATGCATCGCTCTCTGTCACTCTTCATTCGAATGCCTGTTCAATTATGCCGCCGCCGAGGCACACCCGATCCTGATAGAAGACCACGGATTGTCCCGGGGTGACGGCGCGTTGTTTTTTGTTAAATAGGACCCGCACATGGCCGTTTTCAAGCGCTGACAGGGTGCAGGCCTGGAGTGGCTGGCGGTGGCGGATACGGGCCAGGCAGGAGACCGGTAATGCCGGTGCGGTACCGGCAGCCCAGTGCAGCTGGCTCGCCTCCAGTCCCTGTTTCAACAGCAGCGGGTGGTCGTGGCCCTGTGCCACGATCAATCGGTTGGCCGCCAGATTCTTGTCAATGACGAACCAGGGGTTAGCCGCGCTGTCCGCCCGTCCGCCGATGCCCAGTCCCTTGCGCTGGCCCAGGGTATAGTACATCAGCCCCTGGTGTTCGCCGACGACCGCGCCTTCGGGGGTGACCATTTGGCCCGGACTGGCCGGCAGGTAGCGACTGAGGAATTCACTGAATTTGCGCTCACCGATAAAGCAGATACCGGTGCTGTCCTTCTTCTTGTGATTGGGCAGCCCGGCCTGTTCGGCGATGCGCCGCACCTCCGGTTTCTCCAAGTCGCCCAGAGGGAAGCGGCTGCGGCCGAGCTGCGCCTGGCCCAGCATGTAAAGGAAGTAGGTCTGGTCCTTGTTTTCGTCGCGTGCCCGCAGCATCCGCCAGGCATCACCCTGGCGGTCGATGCTGGAGTAATGTCCAGTGGCGATGGCATCCGCCCCGAGATGCAGGGCGTAGTCGAGGAACGCCTTGAATTTGATCTCGCGGTTGCAGAGCACATCGGGATTGGGGGTGCGTCCGGCGCGGTATTCGGCAAGAAAATACTCGAACACGTGATCCCAGTATTCACCGGAGAAGTTTATGGTGTGCAGGCGGATGCCGAGCTGGTCGGCGACGGATTGGGCGTCGGCCAGGTCGACGGTAGCCGAGCAGTATTCCCGGGTGTCGTCCTCCTCCCAGTTCTTCATGAACAGGCCCTCGACCCGGTAGCCCTGTTCGATCAGCAGCAGGGCGGCCACGGAGGAGTCAACACCGCCGGACATGCCGACGATAATCTTTTCTTTAGTACGCATGGTTCACTTCAGTCTGAAGTCCTGTCCCGAGAGCCACGCCTCGATCGGCTGGATGACGGGCGCTTGGCCGTTGGCAAAAAACCAGGAGTCCACGGCATACTGCTGCCGGGACCGGATATCCATGATGGTGGCGGTCCAGTGGATATTGAACAACCAGGGATTGCGTCGCCGCCGCTCCTCTACCCGGTGCCATTTTAACAGGTTGTCCCGTGCCATGAGTCGCAGATAAGTGGTGGTGTTGCGCGACTCGGCGATGCAGTCCAGCTGACCGCTCTCGGAACCTTCGCCGCCATTTTCCGGCAGGTCACGCCAATTGTCCGTCTGTTCGCCCACCAGTTGTTCGAATCGGGCAATGGCGGCCCGGATCTGTTGCCGTTCCTCCACGGCCGATTGGATGGCGGAAAACAGGCCGCGGATCTCCCGCCATTCATCGGGACGCAGTGTAACAGGCTTGAGGATGTCACAGTGATAATCGGTGCAGGTCTCGAATGGGGGAGGCGAGGCCCAGGCGTGCAGTTGACTGCCCGGGTAGAGGCAGCACAACAGGGCAATCACCCGGCGGCTCATGGTGGGTCGGGTCTCCACCCCTGCTTCCACTGCTCCAGCGGCAGGATTTCGGGGGCAATGCCGTTGTCATGAAACCAGGAGTCGACCGCCCACAGACGCCGCTCCTCCCGTGCTTCGATTACCGCGGTGGTGTGCGGCCAGCCGAAGAAGAAAAAGCCGCGGGTCACCGGGTCCCTGAGCCGGTGCCAGCGCAGCAGGCCGTCCTGCTGCAGCAGGTACAGGTAGCTGGTGGTGTTGGTGGACTCGTCGATACAGTCCATGCGGTGGTCCAGCGGATTGTCGCTGGTTTCGTTGGCCCCCTTGTCATTGGCGGTGCCGGTCATGCCGCCGATGATCCGCTCCAGCCGGGCCACGGCCTGGCCGATCAGTCGGCGCTCCTCCTCGGGTGAGTGCGCGCCGGCGCGGAAAATGTCCCGGATCTCGTGCCAGCGATGATCTGGCAGGGCCAGCTGGCGGATCGATTGGCAGCTGTTGTCGAAGCAGATGGAGAAGTTGTCCGGGGTGGGGGTGGTGTTGATCTCCGGGCTGACGAACACCACGGCACTGGCGCTGCCGAAGCCGGCGAGCAGCCACAGCATGAGGCAGAGACCGGCCAGTTTAGGACCCGTGCAAGAACAATTCCGTAGTACCGAGGGCGTTCCTGGGCCCCGCTGGCAAGGCACGCTTTGCAGGCAATGGCAATTCCCTTGCCAAAAAGTGTAACGCCGCCAGCGGGGTCCAGGGGCGACCGAATACCGGAACTTATTCTTGCGCGGGTCCTTAGGCAAGGTCACTGAGCAGTTCCAGGGGATAGCTGCAGCCGGCCAGGTAGTCGTCGATACAGCGCAGCACCATCGGGCTGCGCAGCCGCTGTGGATTGGCCGCCAGCTCCTCCCGGCTCAGCCAGATCGCGCGCAGGATGCCGTCGTCCAGCGGCAGTTCCGGGCGGTGGTCATGGCCGTTGCCATGGAAGCAGAAGCGCAGGTAAGTGGTCTCCGCGGGGGGGACCTGCCAGCGGTAGATGCCGACGAGGGATTGCGGGGTAAAGCCCCAGCGCGTCTCCTCCCGGGTTTCCCGGATAACGGCGGCAAGCAGGCTTTCCGCCTCCTCCAGGTGGCCGGCCGGCTGGTTGAATACCCGCTTGCCGTCGCGGGTGAGCTCTTCGACCATGAGAAAACGCCCGGATCGTTCGATGATCGAGGCGACGGTGGTGTGGGGTGTCCAGATCATGGTTCTATTCTAACCTGAATTCTGTGCCGTGACGGGGATGCCGTCAGCGACGCCTTCTGCCGATGGAGCGGGGGGCGGGGCCGTCGTCGGGCAATTCGATGAGCCGAGACTGGCCGGGTTGCAGCGCGCCCAGTTCCCAGTCGCCGATAGCGACGCGCACCAGGCGCAGCGTGGGAAAGCCGATGGCCGCGGTCATGCGGCGAACCTGCCGGTTGCGGCCTTCACGGATCTCGATTTCCAGCCACTGGGTCGGAATGTTGGCACGGAACCGCACCGGCGGATTGCGTTCCCAGAGTGCCGGAGGCGCGATCAGTCGCGCCCGTGCCGGCAGGGTCGGGCCGTCTTTCAATTCCAGGCCGTCGCGGAGTTGTTGCAGCGCCGCCTGGGCTGGAATGCCCTCCACCTCGACCCAGTAGCGTTTCCAGGTCTTGGCGCGCGGATTCGCCAGTCGGTGTTGCAGTTTGCCGTCATCGGTCAGCAGCAGCAGGCCCTCGCTGTCCCGATCCAGCCGCCCGGCCGGGTAGACCCCGCTGGTGTGGATGAAATCGGCCAGTGTCGCGCGTCCTGACGGGTCGGTAAACTGGGTGAGTACGCCGTAGGGTTTATTGAGCAGGATCAATCGGGACATTTTGGGTTCATGCAAATAAAAGGGCCATCCGATTATCGGTGGCCCGGATATTTCGTCAAGATTTTTCAGACCAAAACACGCTTGCGGCACCGTAGCCTGGATGAAGCCGCTATTCTCCGAACTGGGTAAACCGCATACGCCCACGGCGGCGGAATCCGGGGCGTGGCACGCCGCTGCCCCGGATTCCGCCCGACTGGGGCTGTGCGCCGATTAAGCTCCCATGGGGCGGGCTCCATCCAGGCTACAAACTCATCCAGCCCAAGGCTGGGAGGGGGCGTGTGAACCCCAACAGGGTTTCATCCGTGTGCACCATGATGTTGGGGTTTGTGCCTCACCCCAACCTTGGACTCACGCATCCGCGGTGGTGCCGATAACCACCCGGTTTCTGCCGCTATCCTTGGCGCGATAGAGGGCGCTATCCATACGCTGGAACAGGCTGTTCATGTCATCGCCCTGTTCCAGGCTGGTGACCCCGAGGCTGACGGTCATTTGGATCGCCTTCTCTGTCTGTGGCGGCAAAGCCCCCACATTATGCCGGATGCGTTCCGCAAGCAGTTCGGCACCCTGCAGATCGGTTCCCGTTAACAGTATCAGGAACTCCTCGCCACCGTAGCGGAAGATCATGTCGGATTCGCGGATGCTCTGTTCGGCGCATTGAGCCGCCGCCTTCAGCGCCTGGTCGCCATACAGGTGACCATAGCGGTCGTTGATCGATTTGAAGTGGTCCAGATCCATCAGGATGACAGAGAGCGGGGTGTTGTGGCGCAGGGCCAGACCGATCTCACGCTTCATCGAGCTATCCATGGCGGCCCGGTTTCTCACCCCGGTCAGGGGATCGATGGTGGCCGACTCCACCGCCCGTTGATAGAGCAGGGTGTTGCGCAGCGGGTAGAGCAGCCCGGCCAGCAGGTTTTCGATCGCCTCCAGTTCCGAGGCCTCAAATGGATAGTGACGGAAAAAGTTCAGGTCACCCAGGTGATCGCCGGCGACCACCAACTCATAGGCGCAGTTGTTGGCCGGCTGGTCGCCGAGCTTGATATCGATTTTCAGTGACGGGAAGCGGTAGGTGAGGCCATCGTATTTGATGAACTCGCGGATCTCCTTGGCAAACAGCGCCAGCAGTTCATTGATCTCCAGGGTACTTTGCAGAATACCACTGAGGGCCAGTATCTTGGATGCAAAGCGGTAATGGGACTCTTCATTCCGGTCGGGATGTGACGGGTGCGGTGTGACCCTTCTGGTGTTGCCTGAAACATGCTGCATCTGGTTTGTCATAATCAGTGTTTCCAACTTTATTTTTATGCCACAAGATAGCCGCGATTATCTAAGCGATATTCGTGCCATATTAAAATAAAACATAAAAAACAAGCAGATAAATTTATTATTGTGACGGAAGACAAAAAAATGACGCAGGTTGGCGGCTATTTGTTGCCGCCTGCCGCCAGCCGGGCGGCAGTATTGGCCGCCCGACGGGGTGATCTTAGGGCCCGCGCAAGAATAAGTTCCTGTATTCGGTCGCCCCTGGACCCCGCTGGCGGCGTTACGCTTTTTGGCAAGGGAGCGGCCATTGCCTGCAAAGCGTGCCTTGCCAGCGTGGCCCAGGAACGCCCTCGGTACTACGGAATTATTCTTGCGCGGGCCCTTAGCGGTATTCCAGTGCCTGACCGCTGGTGCCGATGCTGTCCGGCCCCATGAGCCAGAGGTAGTCGGGGACCAGGCTGTCCGCCGTCTTGAGGGTTTCGGTATCCTCGCCGGGAAAGGCGAGCAGACGCAGTTTGCTGCGGGTGGGGCCGGGCGCGAAGCTGTTGACCCGGATGTGGCTGCTGTCCCGGGTCTCCTCGGCGAGCAACTGCATCAGGCCCTCCAGGCCGAATTTCGCAACCCCGTAGGCGCCCCAGTAGGCCTTCGCCTGACGTCCCACCTGGTCTCCGGTAAATACCACCGCGGCATCCTTCGCCTTACGCAGCAGCGGCAGGCAGGCCTGGGTCAGCAGGAACGGCGCGTTGAGGTTGACCTGCATCACCTGATACCAGGTCTCGGGATCGTAATCATCGATCCTGCTCAGCAGGCGCAACTGGGCGGCGTTGTGCAGCAGCCCCTCCAGCGAGCCGAACTCCTTGTCCAGCGTCTCGGCCAGTTCGCCATAGTCGTGGGGCGTGGCACCCTCCAGGTTCATCGGGTAGATCGCGGGCTGAACTCCGCCTGCGGCCTCGATGGCATCGTAGACCGCTTCGAGTTTGGCGATGGTTCTCCCCAGCAGCACCACGGTAGCCCCGTGAGCCGCAAAGGCGATGGCGGCGGTTCGGCCGATCCCGTCGCCGGCACCGGTGACGAGAATGGTACGTCCGCTCAGCAGGTCTTTCGGGGGGTGATAGTCACGCATATCGGGATCCTGAAGCTGATGGTGTGCGGCTATTCTAACCGGGTGTCGCCCGGTATTCGAGCTTAGATAGTGGTTTATTGACTCAAGTTTCGGAGTTCACAAGGCGTCGTTCAGGGCGTTTGGAACTGAACTCCGAAACTTGGGTTATTGACCGGTCCCAATGCCGAGTTTTTCCAGGATCTGGGCCGGCGCGGCGACGCTGTCGTCGGCTCCCCAGCTGTCCGGGCGGTCCTGCTCGTCCAGGTAGCCGAACAGGGCGGTGAGGGTGGTGGTGCCCGCGGCCCGCCCGGCGATGATGTCGCGCTCGGCATCACCGATAAACAGGCACTCCCGCGGCGCGGTGTCGGCGACTTCACAGGCGTGCAGAATCGGTCCGGGATGGGGTTTGCCGTTGGCGGTGGTGTCGCCGCTGACGATGCAGGCGGCACGCCGGGTCAGTCCCAGACCGGCCATCAGTGGGTCGGTCAGCCAGGCCGGCTTGTTGGTGACAACCCCCCAGCCGACGCTGTGCCGCTCCAGCTGTTCAAGCACCTCCGCCATGCCGGGAAACAGCGTGGTCTCTCGGGCGATATTGGCCTGATAGATGGCCAGCAGGTCCTCCCGGTAGCGCTGGAACTCCGGATGGTCCGGTTCGATGGCGAAGCCGGCACGGATCAGGGCGATGCCGCCGTGGGAGACGTGGGGGCGTATCCGCTCAAAGGGGAGGGCATCACGACCATGCCGGACCAGTGTCTGATTCAGCGCATAGGCGAGGTCCGGGGCGGTGTCGGCCAGGGTGCCGTCCAGATCGAACAGCACCAGCCTGACCGGGCGGCCGTGGAAGCGGATACCGTCAGGCATCACTCGACTCATCACTCGCTTTACGGCAGCTCACCATGTAATTGACATCCACATCGCCCGGCACCAGTCGATACTGGCCGGTCAGGGGGTTGTAGGTCAGTCCGATCATCTCCTGCGTCTGCAGCTCCGCCCGGCGGATCCAGCGCTCCAGCTCGGAGGGTTTGATGAACTTGGAGAAGTCGTGGGTCCCCTTCGGCAGCAGGCGCAGCAGGTATTCGGCGCCGACGATGGCGAACAGGTAGGATTTGGGGTTGCGGTTCAGGGTGGAGAAGAAGAGCTGGCCGCCCGGTTTTGCCAGTCGGGCGCAGGCCTCCACCACCGACGACGGGTCGGGTACGTGTTCCAGCATCTCCATGCAGGTGACCACATCGAAGGTCCCGGGCTCCTGTTCCGCCAACTGCTCCACCGGGATGCGCCGATAGTCCACCTCCAGGCCCGATTCCAGCAGGTGCAGCCGGGCCACCTGCAGGGGCGCCTCGCCCAGGTCGATGCCGGTCACCGTGGCCCCCGCCTGTGCCATGCTCTCGGAGAGGATGCCGCCACCGCAGCCCACATCCAGGACCCGCTTGCCGTTCAGGCCGGCAATCCGGTTGATATAACCCAGGCGTAGCGGGTTGATCTCGTGGAGCGGTTTGAACTCGCTGTGGGGGTCCCACCAGCGGGCCGCCAGCTCCTCGAATTTACTGATTTCGGCGTGATCGACATTGATGCTGCTGTCAGTCATGTTGTCTTGAACTCGTTATTGATTACCAGGTGTCAGGTTACGTTTTCGGCCGATCGGGTCGACAGGCGGGAGTATAACCCAGATTACTCCAGCGCCTCTTTGATAATGCCCCGGTACAGCTCGGTAAGCGCCTGTTCGGCTGCCGCCGATTCGCCCAGCATCAGCGGGCGACGGTAGCTGAGAAAGACCTCGCCCGGCCGCTCCTGCAGGGTATAGATGCCGATGGTGAGCGGGCAGATCGACAGGTTGGCGGGGTGGGCATCGGACATCTGCCAGGAGAGCTTGAGGTTGCAGAACTCGAACGCCTCGGCCTTATCGTACAGGGTGTTGGTCAGGCCGGTGTCGGCGGCGGTGCGGTTGAACATGTCGCTGATATGCAGGGTGCTGCTGATCAGCATACCGCGCCCGGTGATGGCCAATTCCAGATTCGAGCGGATGGCGTCGTATTCATCCTGGACCTGGTAGACCGCGATCGGCGCGTCCGCCGGGGTGATGGGGTCCTGGGCCAGGGCCGGACCGGCCAGAAGCAGGATCAGTAACAGGTTGATTCGGCGCATACTTGACTCCTTGATGTTGCTGTGGATCGGGCTGCGGGTGGTCAGGCCACCCCGGGAGGTGGTGGTTACTCGAATTCGGCAATCCGCACTTGCCACTCCGCCGCCCGCGCCACGATCTCGCGCGGGTCCAGGGTGGTGAGGCGGCCGCCGTGCAGCACCGGCTTGCCGGCGATCCAGACATCGGTCACCTTGTCGCGGCCGGTGGCGTAGACCAGTTGCGAGATCGGATGATAGACCGGCTGGGTCTCCAGGCCCCCCAGGTCCACGGCAGTGATGTCGGCGGCCTTTCCCGGTTCCAGGGAGCCGGT
Organism: Sedimenticola hydrogenitrophicus; assembly: GCF_025175675.1. GTDB lineage: Bacteria > Pseudomonadota > Gammaproteobacteria > Chromatiales > Chromatiaceae > Sedimenticola > Sedimenticola hydrogenitrophicus. The sequence continues at coordinate 79,276 of NZ_JANIOA010000019.1, read as the reverse complement.
CCGCTCGCCCAGGCCCAGGGCGATGGCGCCGTTGAGCGTGGCCATGCGCAGGGCGGTGTGGGCCGGGATGGCGCTGGCATCATCGGCCACCCCCTTGGCCAGCAGCGCGGCACTGCGCATCTCGCTGAACATGTCCAGGTCGTTGTTGCTGGCCGCGCCGTCGGTGCCGATGGCGATATTGATCCCGGCCCGATGCAGCTTCTCCACCGGACAGAAACCGGAGGCCAGTTTCAGGTTGGATTCGGGACAGTGGACCACGCTGGCGCCGCTCTCGGCGAACAGCTCGATCTCCGCCTCTTCCAGCTGGGTCATGTGCACCGCACTGAGGGCGGGGGAGATCAGGCCCAGTTGCCGCAGGCGCTCGATCGGCCGCATGCCGTAACGGCCGATACCCTGATGGATCTCGTCCCGGGTCTCGTGCACATGCATGTGGATCGGGATCTCCAGCTCATCCGCCAGCATGCGGATGCGCTCGAACGGCTGGTCGGAGACGGTATAGGGGGCATGGGGGGCGAAGGCGGTGCCGATCAGGCCGTGGTTGCGAAACTGGTCATGCACCTCCAAGCCGCGGCTGATGTATTCGTCCGGACCGCTGGCCCAGGCCGAGGGGAAATCGATGGTGATCAGGCCCACCACGGCGCGCATCCCGGCGGCGGCACACACCATGCCGGTCACTTCCGGGAAGAAATACATGTCGTTGAAGCAGGTGGTGCCGCCGCGCAGCATTTCGGCCACCGCCAGGCGGGTGCCATCGGCGATGAACTCCTCGCTCACCCAGCGCCCCTCGGCCGGCCAGATGTGTTCGTTGAGCCAGGACATCAGCGGCAGATCGTCCGCCAGTCCTCGCATCAGGCTCATGCTGGCATGGGTGTGGGCGTTGATCAGGCCGGGTATCAGGGCGTGCCGGGGCAGTTCGTGGAGACTGTTCGGCTGGTATTTGGTACGCGCCTGCTGCGCCGGCAGAATCTCCAGGATATTGCCGCCATGGATCGCCAGGGCGTGGTCCTGCAACACCTGCTGATCGGGAACCACCGGGATGATCCACCGGGCAAAGATAAGGGTATCGATAATCAAGTTGCTGTCCGTTTGAATGCGTCTGGGTAAGGTTATCGGGTAGAATTAGGTGAATTTGCCATGGGTTTAGACAAGATGGAAGCACAACCGCTCACGATTCGCGCCAGCGCCGACCAGGCAATCGTCTGGGCCAACGACCGGCTCTACCTGCTGGATCAACGTATTCTCCCCAACGAGGAGGCATATATCGAGCTGCAGAGCGCCCGCGACACGGCCGGGGCGATACGCGACATGGTGGTGCGCGGCGCGCCGGCCATCGGCATCACCGCCGCCTTCGGTGTGGTGCTGGCGGCGCGCAGCTGTTTCCGGGCCTCCCCGGACGCTTGGCGTGACCTGATGGCGGACGAGCTGCAGGCGCTGGCCGAGGCGCGACCCACCGCGGTCAACCTGTGCTGGGCCCTGGAGCGGATGCAACGGCTGTTTCCCGCTATCGGTGACGCGGATCCGGAGCCGCGCCTGTTGCAGGAGGCGCAGTTGATCCACCGGGAGGATATTGCCGCCAATCGCACCATGGGCGAGTTTGGCGCCGGACTGATTGTAGCTGCCACGTCCGTGATAACCCACTGCAATGCCGGCGCCCTGGCGACCGGGGGCTACGGCACCGCCCTGGGGGTGATTCGCAGCGCCCACGCGGCCGGGCGGATCGGCATGGTCTATGCCGATGAGACCCGCCCCTGGCTGCAGGGCTCGCGGCTTACCGCCTGGGAGCTGGCGCGGGACCGCATTCCGGTCACCCTGCTGACCGACGGGGCCGCCGCCAGCCGCATGGCGCAGGGCGGGATCGGCTGGATCATCGTCGGCTCGGACCGGATTGCCGCCAACGGCGACGTGGCCAACAAGATCGGCACCTATAACCTGGCGGTGGCGGCCCGGTACCATGGCGTGAAGGTGATGGTGGCGGCGCCGACCTCGACCATCGACATGACGGTGCGCTGCGGAAAGGATATCCCGATCGAATCCCGCGACCCGGCCGAGGTCCTGCAGTGCGGCGGACGGCGGGTCGGTGCGGCGGGCGTGGACGCCTGGAATCCGGTGTTCGATGTGACCCCGGCGGCACTGGTTGATGCCATTGTCACCGAAAAGGGGGTTGTGCTGTCGCCAGACAGCCAAAAGATGGCTGAACTGATGTCCAGATAAGCTGAGAGTGGCGAAAAGCCGTTTTCAGCGGCTTTTTTTTCAGGCGGTACCTTCCCGGAATGTGTTACTATAAGCGGCTTAAAAAGCGTAGCCCGGCGCTGTGTGTGGATGTTGTCCGGGGTGGATGCCGTCCGGGACGAAGTCGCCTCGGGTTGCGCTGATCAGATTGTAAGTCGTCGTAAAACAAGAAGGTTAATGAACCGCCTATGACCGAATTTGCCAAAGAAGTCCTGCCGGTCAATCTCGAAGATGAGATGCAGACGTCCTACCTCGATTACGCCATGAGCGTAATCGTCGGGCGTGCCCTGCCGGATGTGCGCGATGGATTGAAGCCGGTCCATCGTCGCGTACTCTACGCCATGAGCGTGCTGGGAAACGACTGGAACAAACCCTACAAGAAATCCGCCCGTGTAGTCGGTGACGTGATCGGTAAGTATCACCCGCATGGCGATACCGCGGTGTATGACACCATCGTGCGCATGGCCCAGCCGTTCTCCATGCGTTATATGCTGGTGGATGGTCAGGGCAACTTCGGTTCGGTGGATGGTGACGCCCCGGCGGCCATGCGTTATACCGAGGTGCGGATGGCCCGGATCGCCCACAGCATGCTGGACGATCTGGACAAGGAAACCGTCGACTTCATCCCCAACTACGATGAATCCGAGCATGAGCCGGCGGTACTGCCGGCGCGCATCCCCAATCTGCTGGTGAACGGTTCCACCGGCATTGCGGTGGGCATGGCGACCAATATCCCGCCGCATAATCTGACCGAGATTGTCAACGGCTGTGTCGCCCTGATCGATGATCCCGCCCTCACCATCGACGGCCTGATGGAGTACATCCCCGGTCCGGACTTTCCCACCGCCGCCCTGATCAATGGCGCCCGCGGCATCCACGAGGCCTACAAGACCGGTCGTGGCCGCATCTATGTGCGCGCCCGTACCGGGATCGAGACCAATGACAAGACCGGCCGCCAGACCATCGTGGTGCACGAACTGCCCTACCAGGTGAACAAGGCGCGGCTGCTGGAGAAGATTGCCGAGCTGGTCAAGGAGAAGCGCATTGAGGGGATCAGCGAGCTGCGTGACGAGTCCGACAAGGACGGCATGCGCATGGTGATCGAGCTGCGCCGCGGCGAGGTGGCGGAGGTGGTGCTCAACAACCTCTACCAGCACACCCAGATGCAGAATGTGTTCGGCATCAACATGGTCTCCCTGGTGGATGGTCAGCCCCGTCTGCTCAACATCAAGCAGATGCTGGAGTACTTCATCCGCCATCGGCGCGAGGTGGTGACCCGCCGCACCCTGTTCGAGCTGCGCAAGGCGCGCGACCGCGCCCATGTGCTGGAGGGTCTGGCGGTCGCCCTGGCCAATATCGACGAGGTGATCAAGCTGATCCGCGAGGCCGCCAGTCCGGCGGATGCGAAACGGGAACTGCTGGCACGCCCGTGGAAGTCGGGGGCGGTCGAGTCGATGCTGGGACGGGCCGGATCGGACGCTTCCAGGCCCCAGGGGCTGGCCCTCGAGTTTGGCCTCAGCGAACAGGGATATCGGCTCACCGATACCCAGGCCCAGGCGATCCTGGATCTGCGCCTGCACCGCCTGACCGGGCTTGAGCAGGAAAAAATACTTAGTGAATACAGCGAGATAATAGAGAAAATTAAGGATTTACTTGATATTCTCTCCAGCCCCGATCGACTGATGCAGGTGATCCGGGATGAGCTGATCGCGATCCGTGATCAGTATGCCGACGCCCGGCGTACCGAGATCATCAGCAATCGGCTGGATCTGACCCTGGAAGACCTGATCACCGAGGAGGACGTGGTGGTCACGCTCTCCCATACCGGTTATGCCAAGGCCCAGACCCTGGATAACTATCAGGCGCAACGGCGCGGCGGCAAGGGCAAGAGCGCCACCAGCACCAAGGACGAAGATTTTGTCGATCAGCTGTTTGTCGCCAGTACCCACGACACCATCCTCTGCTTTTCCAGCCGTGGCCGGGTCTACTGGATGAAGGTGTACGAACTGCCCCAGGCGAGCCGCAACGCCCGCGGCAAGCCGATTGTCAATCTGCTGCCGCTGGAGAAGGATGAACGGATCAACGCGGTGCTGCCGATCCGTGTCTATTCAGAGGACAAGTACATCTTCATGGCCACCAGCTCCGGTACCGTGAAGAAGACCCCGCTGATCAACTTCTCCCGCCAGCGCGCCAGCGGCATTATCGCCGTGGACCTGCGGGATGATGATCAACTGGTGGGGGTCGCGGTCACCGACGGCGATCAGGACGTCATGCTGTTCACATCCGCCAGCAAGGCGATCCGCTTCAATGAATCCCAGGTACGCCCTATGGGCCGGACCGCCTGCGGTGTGCGCGGCGTGAAGCTGGGGCCGGGGCAGCGGGTGATCTCGCTGATGATTGCCGAACCGGGCCGGAGCGTGTTGACCGTGACCGAGAACGGTTATGGCAAGCGCACGCCGGTCGAGCAGTTCCCGCTGCGTGGCCGGGGCGGCATGGGCGTCATCTCCATCAAGGCCTCCGAGCGCAACGGCCAGCAGGTCGGCGCGGTGCTGGTGGAAGAGGGGGACGAGGTGATGCTGATCACCAATGGCGGTACCCTGGTACGCACCCCCATTTCCGACGTCTCGGTAATGGGACGGGATACCCAGGGGGTCACCATGATCCGCCTCTCCAAAAAGGAGAAACTGGTGGGAATCGAGCGTATCGAGTCCCTGGGAGGCGAGGAGCAGGAAGAGGCGGAAGCCGAAGCCGAAGTCGACACGGAATCTACCGGGGAGTGAGCCACTTCTCGTTCTGTAAAATATAGAGAGCTGGAGAGTTAATCATGTCGAGAGTCTACAATTTCAGCGCCGGGCCAGCCGCCCTGCCGGAAGAGGTACTGAAACAGGCCCAGGAAGAGATGCTTGATTGGCAGGGTTGCGGCATGTCCGTCATGGAGATGAGCCATCGCGGCAAGGAGTTCATGTCCATCGCCGCCCAGGCCGAGAGCGATCTGCGCGAACTGATGGCGATTCCGGACAACTACAAGGTGCTGTTCCTGCAGGGCGGCGCCTCCAGCCAGTTCGCCATGGTGCCGATGAATCTGCTGCGGGGTAAGGGGAGCGCCGACTATATCAATACCGGCTCCTGGTCGAAGAAGGCGATTGGCGAGGCGAAGCGCTATTGTCAGGTGAATGTGGTGGGTGAGACCCCCGCCGGTGAGTTCACCGTGCCGGCGGCCGATACCCTGACGCTCAACCCGGATGCGGCCTACCTGCACTACACCCCGAACGAGACCATCCAGGGCGTCGAATTTCCCTATGTTCCGGCCGATGTTCCAGAGAGTGGCGCGGTGCCGCTGGTGGGCGATTTCTCCTCCACCATCCTCTCCCGCCCGGTGGATGTGAGCAAATACGGGGTGATCTACGCCGGCGCCCAGAAAAACATTGGACCGGCCGGGCTCACGGTGGTGATCGTCCGCGACGATCTGATCGGTGAAACCGTGGCCGGGACCCCGGCCATGTTCGACTACAAGATCCAGGCGGACGGCGAATCCATGTACAACACGCCGCCCACCTATGGCTGGTATCTGGCCGGGCTGGTGTTCCAGTGGCTGAAGCGCAACGGCGGCCTGGCCGCCATGGCCGCGACCAACCAGCGCAAGGCGGCCGCCCTGTATGCCGCCATCGATGGTTCCAGTTTCTATAACAACCCGGTGGAGGTGAGCTGCCGCTCCTGGATGAACGTGCCCTTTACCCTGGCCGATGCCGAACTGGACGGCAAATTCCTGGCCGAGGCCAAGGAGGCGGGCCTGGTGACGCTGAAAGGCCACCGTTCGGTGGGCGGCATGCGGGCCAGCATCTACAACGCCATGCCCGAGGCGGGGGTGCAGGCCCTGATCGACTTTATGGCCGATTTCGAAAAACGCAACGGCTGAACACGCGGGGCGAGGGACCTCTGGAGATGGGCTGGTATCAACCCTTGCGATATCAAATAGATTTAATATGTAACTATTTAGCACCCAAGATTGAGTCGTGGCTACGGGGTATTTGTGGAAAGAGCCTCTATGGCAGGGATGCCATAGTGGAGCCTACAGGGATGTATTCACGGCGTCTCTTGGAACAAATGCCCCGTAGCCACGACCGCACCGAACCTTAAGCTGAGCATGTTGAATAGTTATATTAATAAGTAAAACAGATAGTAAAGCAATATATTTAATCTATTTATTGGATATCTCAGGGCCAGCCTGCCGCCCGGTAAGCCGCAGGCCGGGGGGGGCGGATCGCCCCCCCCGGCGCGGTGGCTGTCAACTCCGGATGTTCCCCGTACCCTCACTACAATACCTATAAGAGAGAGGGAGAACATCTATGCACAAAATCCTGACCCTGAATAACATCTCCGTCGCCGGTCTGGACCGGCTGCCGCGTGACAGTTACGAGATCGCCTCGGAGATCACCCACCCGGACGCCATCCTGTTGCGCTCCTACAAGATGCACGATATGGAGATTCCCCCTACCGTCAAGGCCGTCGGCCGGGCCGGGGCAGGGGTCAACAACATCCCGGTGGAGCGCATGACCCAGCAGGGGGTGGTGGTGTTCAATGCCCCCGGCGCCAACTCCAACGCGGTCAAGGAGCTGGTACTGGCCGGCATGCTGATGGCCTCGCGCAACATTGCCCAGGCCTGGAATTTTGCCCGCGGATTGAGCGGTGAGGATGCGCAGATAAACAAGGCGGTGGAGGCGGGCAAGAAGAATTTTGTCGGCTTCGAACTGACCGGACGTACCCTGGGCGTGGTCGGTCTGGGGGCGATCGGCGTCAAGGTGGCCAACGCGGCCCACGCCCTGGGCATGAACGTGATCGGATACGATCCCACCATCACGGTCAGGAGCGCCTGGCAGCTCTCATCCGATATCAAGCAGGCGCTGAGTGTGGATGACCTGGTCTCGCAGTGTGACTACATCACCTTTCATGTCCCGCTGATCGAATCGACCCGGCACATGATCAATGCCGAGCGCCTGAAATGCATGAAGAAGCACAGCGTGCTGCTCAATTTCGCCCGCTCCGGTATTATCGATGACCAGGCGGCGCTTGCGGCGCTGGACAGCGGTCATCTCTATGCCTATGTCTGTGATTTCCCCAGCAATCTGCTGAAGGATCATCCCCGCTGCATCACCCTGCCGCATCTGGGCGCCTCGACGGCGGAGGCGGAGGAGAACTGTGCGGTGATGGTAGCGGATCAGCTGCGCAGCTACCTGGAGGACGGCAACATCAGCAATTCGGTCAATTTCCCGGATATCAATCTGCCGAGAAACGGCGGCTATCGCCTCGCGGTGGTCAATTCCAATGTGCCCAATATGCTGGGTCAGATCTCCACCGATCTGGCGGAGAGCAACCTCAACATCATCGATATGCTCAACCGCTCGCGCAACGACGTGGCGGTCACCCTGCTCGATGTGGATCAGGCGCCGGATGAGGCCACGCTGCAGCGCATCGCCGCTATTACCGGGGTGCTTTCTGTGCGCAGTCTGGGCCGCTCCGAATAGCCCGTTGCCCCGCCCACCCGCCTGTTGGTGGGGGTGGGCGGGGTGGATCCGGTGCCATCACGGCGGGCGCGGGCCACGCCGTGGAAGGTGTGGCGGCGGCTGTGCGGCCTTGCACGCATAAGGTAGAATGCCCCCCTTGGATTTATCATCACTTTCAATCTTACCCGGCCGACAACTATGAGTGAGCAGGAGAGTCTCCAACAGATCAGGGCACGGATCGACGCACTGGATACCCAGATCCAGGAGTTGATCAATCAGCGTGCGGCCGCTGCCCAGGCGGTGGCCCAGATCAAGCAGGCCGAGGACGCGGACGCCTTTTTCTACCGTCCGGAACGCGAAGCGGCCATTCTCCGGACCATAAAACGCCGCAATACCGGACCGATGGGCAGCGAGGAGATGGCGCGGCTGTTTCGCGAGATCATGTCCGCCTGCCTGGCCCTGGAACTGCCGTTGCGGGTCGCCTTCCTTGGCCCCGCCGGGACCTTTACCCAGGCCGCGGCGCTGAAACACTTCGGCCATTCGGTGGAGACGGTACCGATGCACTCCATCCCGGACATCTTCCGCGAGGTGCAGTCGGGCAACGCACACTACGGGGTGGTACCGGTGGAGAACTCCACCGAAGGGGTGATCAATCACACCCTGGATATGTTCATCTCCTCCTCTCTCTCCATCTGCGGCGAAGTGATGATGCGCATTCACCACCACCTGCTGAGCCTGGAGTCCGACCTGGGCAAGATCGAGCGGGTCTACTCCCACCAGCAGTCGCTGGCCCAGTGCCGGCTCTGGCTGGACCGCAATCTGCCGCAGGCCGAGCAGATCACCGTGGGCAGCAATGCCGAAGCGGCGCGCCTGGCCGGCAAGGAGAGCGGGAGCGCCGCTATTGCCGGCGAGATGGCCGCCGAGCTGTACCAGCTGAAAGGGTTGGCCCGCAACATCGAGGACGAACCGGACAACACCACCCGTTTTCTGGTGGTGGGGCGCCAGCTGGCCTCGCCCAGCGGGGAGGACAAGACCACCCTGATGTGCGCCACGCGTAATGTGGCGGGGGGACTCAACGCCCTGCTGACGCCGCTGGCCAGGCACGGCATCAGTATGTCGCGTATCGAATCCCGCCCCTCGCGGCAGGGTAACTGGGACTACCTCTTCTTCATCGACATCAACGGGCATCGGGATGATGAGAATGTCCAGCAGGCACTGAGCGCCCTGGAGTCCGAGTCCCGGCTGCTCAAGGTGCTGGGCTCCTATCCCAATGCCGTGCTTTAGATAGACCACGAGTTAAAATCAGGGAAATCCATCATGATCGAAACCGCCAATCGATTTCTGCAGATCGCCGTACCCGGTGTCACCAACCTGAAGCCCTACGTGCCGGGCAAACCGATCTCCGAACTGGAGCGGGAGTTGGGCATAACCGATTCGGTCAAGCTGGCCTCCAACGAGAACCCGCTCGGCTGCAGTGAGCGGGCCAAGGCGGCGATCCGGGCGGAGCTTGCCCATGTCGGACTCTATCCGGACGGCGGCGGCGTGGAGTTGCATGCCGCGCTGGCGGCCAAACACGGCATCGCGCCCAACCGGATCACCCTGGGCAACGGTTCCAACGATGTGCTGGACATGGTCGCCCGGGTGTTTCTGGCGCCCGGCTATGAGTCGCTGTTCTCCCAGTACGCCTTTGCCGTCTACCCCATCAGCAGTCAGGCGGTGGGGGCCACGCTGAATATCGTGCCGGCGAAGGATTATGGTCACGACCTGGAGGAGATGCTCAACCGGGTGGGGGAGAAGACCCGCGTGGTGTGGATCGCCAACCCCAACAACCCGACCGGCACCTGGCTGAACGGGGAAGAGCTGGAAGGCTTTATCGCCGCCGTGCCGGCCAATGTGATCGTGGTGGTGGACGAGGCCTATATCGAATATGTGGACGAGCCGGACTACCCCGACGCCAGCCAGTGGCTGGACAAGTACCCCAACCTGATCGTCACCCGCACCTTCTCCAAGAGTTACGGGCTCGCCTCCCTGCGGGTCGGCTACGGTCTGGCTCATGCCGATATCACCGATCTGCTGAACCGGGTGCGCCAGCCGTTCAATGTCAACAGCATGGCCCTGGCGGCGGCCCGGGCGGCCCTGGAGGATCAGGAGTTTATCCGCCGCTCGGTGGAGCTGAACCGGGTCGGTATGCGGCAGATGACCGAGTCATTCACCGCCATGGGGCTGGATTACATCCCCTCGGTGGGCAATTTCGTCACCGTGGATGTGGGGCGGCCTGCGGCCGAGGTGGACCAGGGGCTGCTGCGGACCGGTTGCATCACCCGGCCGGTAGCCAACTACGGCCTACCCAATCACCTGCGCATCACCATCGGCACCGAGAGCGAGAACAGCCGGGTATTGGCGGCGCTGAAGCAGGTGCTGGCCGTATGATTGTTCGCCGGCTGGCCATCATCGGGGTCGGGCTTATCGGTGGTTCGCTGGCGCGGGCGTTACGTGCGGCGGGCGCGGTGGGTGAAATCGTCGGTTGTGGTCGGGGTCGGGCCAACCTGGAACGCGCTGTCCAACTGGGCGTGATCGATCGCTATACCCATGACGTGGGTGAAGCGGTGACGGGGGCCGATATGGTGTTCCTGGCGGTACCGCTGGGCGTCATGCGCACGACCTTCGCCGCCATGAAGGGGCACCTGGCGGCCGATGTGGTGATCACCGACGGCGGCAGCGCCAAGTTCAGCGTGGTCGAAGATTGTCGGGCGGTGTTTGGCGAGGTGCTGCCCAATCTGGTGGCGGGTCATCCCATCGCCGGCACTGAAAACAGTGGCGTGGAGGCCGCATTCGCCGAACTCTACCAGAACCGGCGGATCATCCTCACCCCCACGGAAGGGACCTCCCCGGAGGCCCTGGCCCGGGTGCGGGCGATGTGGCAGGCGTGTGGTGGCGAGATCACCCTGATGAGTGTGGCGCATCACGACGAGGTGCTGGCCGCCACTTCCCATCTGCCGCACATGCTCGCCTTCGGCCTGGTGGATACCCTGGCGCGGATGAAGGAGAATGATGAGATTTTCCGTTACGCCGCCGGCGGGTTCAGGGACTTTACCCGGATCGCCTCAAGCAACCCGGTGATGTGGCGCGATGTCTGTGTCGCCAATCGCCGTGCATTGGGGGAGATGATGTCTCATTACCTGAGTGAGATGCAGGAGCTGGCGGAGACCATTGAACGCGGGGATGGCGAGCGACTGCTGGAGATATTCACCCGGGCAAAGTGTGCCCGCGACCGCTATGTCGACGGGGTGCTGGACTCCCCGGAGTGAGCCACCGTCAGTCCGCATCGAAACGGTCGTCTCCACGATTCAGGTTATCAGGTAACTACTCTCGGGGTGATGGGCCTGCCTTGCCGGCCTCACGCGATGGCTGGATCAAGATCGACCAATAACGCAGGCCAATCGCTTACAGACCGGGTGAGTAGTTAGGTTACCAGTTGCTAAACCGGCATCGGGCCGCCAGGCGCCGCTTGCACTCCAACAGCAGTCGGGTCCGGGTATCCTCACTGTAACCGGCCCAGCCTTTGATCTCTTCGAGTGAACGCCCGCAGCCGAGACAGATATCATCGTCATCCAGGGTGCACATACGCACGCAGGGTGAGTGCAGGGCCTCATCCTGGCTCATCCGGTATTTCCGATCGATAAAGTCGCTGTTCATACCTGAGAGGGTAGATCACCTGCGGCAGGGCCAAAACCCTGGAAGGCGCAGGGGCAGGGAGTTTCAGGTGGCCGTATTGCTGCTCAGCTTTTCTGATGCTCTGAATCGTGGGCCAGTTTTTGCAGGATTCTCCAGCGCCTGTGACGGCCCGAAAGCGGGTTGCGTCTGAGTAGTCGTCCAATGCTGTCAATGAGGTCAGGGCGCCCTTTCTTATTACTGACCCCGATATGGATATGTCGCTTCATGGGTTCTTCCCTCAGGCCGCCCTGGCGTGATCAGGGAGAGTGGCCGGTGACTGGATCGCTTCATGCAACACCGCACGGGCACAATCGGCGCAGCGGCCGCAGCAGGTGGCGACATTCAGCTGTTCACTCAGCGCCTCCATCGAGTTGGCTCCATTATGGGCGGCTGCGCGAATGTCCTTGTCGGTGATGCCATGACAAATACAAACATACATGGTTGGTTTCTCCGCTGCTAGTGCTAATGAGAATGATTCATAATATATTTAACATCAGGTGGTTTGTCCAGTGATATATGTCAATTACTCGATCGGCTGGTGTGATGGAGGGTTTGGTCTATAAATAGAGGATGGCCAGGTAAGTGGGAGAATAGGATGAAGGGTGAGAAACAGGTAATAACCGAGCTAAACGCTGTCTTGCGGGGTCAGTTAACGGCGATCAACCAGTTCTTTCTGCATGCGCGGATGTTCGGCAACTGGGGGCTTGGCGAGCTGAATGAACACGATTATAAGTGGTCGATCAAGGCGATGAAGCAGGCAGATGAGCTGATCGGGCGAATTCTGTTTCTTGAGGGGCTGCCCAATCTGCAGGATCTGGGCAAGCTGTTGCTGGGCCAGGATGTGCAGGAGATGTTGCAGGGCGATCTGCAGCTGGTATCGGACCTCCGCGCCGGACTGCAGGGGGCCATTGCTCTGTGTGAGACAGAGCAGGATTTTGTTTCGCGTGATCTGCTGGAGGATATTCTGGAGGCGGAAGAGGCGCACATCGACTGGCTGGAGAGCCAGCTCTGGCTGATTGCCCATACCGGGCTGGAGAATTACCAGCAGTCCATGGCTTCCTGAGGCGGCTACCGCCGAGGAGAAAAAGAATGAAAGGCAAAAAAAGGGTACTGGAGCAACTACAACAGCTGCTGGCGGGTGAACTGGCGGCTCGGGACCAGTATTTTATCCATTCCCGCATGTACGACGACTGGGGTCTGCATCGGCTCTATGAGCGTATCCATCACGAGATGGAGGACGAAACCGGGCACGCCGATTCCCTGATCAAACGCATCCTGTTTCTGGAGGGGGTGCCCGATCTTTCCGAGCAGGAGAAACTCCATGTTGGCAAAACCGTGCCGGAGATGCTGCAAAACGACCTGGATGTGGAGTACCAGGTGGTCACCGCGCTGAAGAAGGCCATCGCCATCTGTGAAGAGGAGCGGGATTTTCAGACCCGTGAGATCCTGGAGGTGATGCTGGATGACACGGAAGAGGATCACGCCTACTGGCTGGAGAAGCAGCTTGGATTGATCAAGCGGGTCGGGCTTAAAAACTACCTGCAGTCCCAGATGGGGGACGACGGGGGATCCTAGGAGCCTGTCGGATTTAAGAATTCCATCAGGGGTCGGAGTCAATTCCGCACACATTCCCGAATTATGTTTATGGCAGGGAAGGCGGAATTGACTCCGACCCCCTGCCGCACCTTTTCGACCCATTTTTATATCGTCGCCAACGGCTTGAAATATCCGGCACATTATCAAGGGCCGGCTTTGCCAATCGCCTGCGTATCCGGTATATAATGGCCCCCTAATGAAGTTTTGGAGGCAGCATGTCCGAGCAGCAAAAATTTGACAAAGCCACGGCCCTGTTTGATCAGGCGAACAGTGAAGACCCCAACCGAGTAACCGTGGAAGGCAAGGAGTGGCCGAAAGAGTTGCTCTACTCCCATCGCATGTCCGAGATGCTGGCGCGCTATGCACCGGAGACGGACGATGCCATGAAGCTGGCGATCCGCGCGCAGCATATCCAGCGCTGGAAGACTCCCCGGGACTCTTACCCCGAGGGACGTCAGGGTTATTTCCAGTGGCGCACCGGCCTGTATAAATTTCACGCCGAGACGGCTGGCCGGCTGATGGCCGAGGCGGGCTACGACGAAGCAAGTATCGAGCGGGCAAAAAAGGCGGTTGGCAAGAAGGCCCTGAAGGTGAATCCGGACAGTCAGTTGCTGGAGGATATCGCGGACTTGGTCTTTATCGAACACTACATGCTCGAGTTTGCCGAAAAGCATCCCGAATACAGCGAAGATAAGTGGCTCGATATCGTCCGCAAGACCTGGGCGAAGATGTCGGCGGCGGCCCAGGAGTTTGCCCTCTCCGGGGCGCTTAAGCTGCCGGAACCCCTGATACCCCTGATACAGAAGGCGGTCAGTGGCCAATAGCGCCTGCCTGTCCACCAGTTTACCCGTCCCGTCGCTGAGGCGTCGGGACGGTGCCTGATCGGTAAGGGGTTTTTGATCTCGCAAAGACGCCAAGTACGCCAAGGAAAACCGATTCTTTCATTTACGGTTCCTGATTATCCACCAAACTCAGCCAGGTAGGATTTAACCAGGAAAAGTTCATACCCAAGAACGATCGGCGCTATCCAAACCAGGGGATGAGACGGTTACAAAAAGTCGATATTCGTATTCATTTACGTTCATTCCATCCTTAGTTCCGTAAACGGTGCATGGCATCCTCGGCTCCGTAAACGGTACATCCCTGTACCACTCCTCTTGCACCGCTCCACGCGGCTAATACTTCTCCTCAATACGGCCGGGTTCGATGTGTAGTCAGCTCTCACTTTGCGTACTTGGCGAGAGTTTATCTGCCATCTTTCATCAACCGAGCGACGCTCGATTGATGCACAGGTCTAACATGTTGAGTCCCCTGACTTGTGAACCTACGCTCAGAGGGCAATCTCCTCCATGTCATCCAGCCAGCCCGCCTGCTCGTCCAGCCGGCGAATCATGATTCGCGAGGCTTGGTCCTGCACTTCGGCGCGGGCGTGAATCTGCTTGAGGATCAGATGGTCGCCGCTGCGGCCACAGATTTCGATCTTGCCGATATCGTGTCCGAGTATGAACTTGAAGCGTTTGGCGTAGCCGTCCAGGCGGCTGCGCGCCCGATCCACCATGTCCACGCCCTGCTTCAGCGGCACCTGAAAGTGGTGACGCACCCGTGATACCGGCATGCACTGATAGAGGTAGTAGGGATTGACGCCGATCCGGGTCAGGCCACTCATCAGCTGCACCAGGGTCTCTTCGTCGTCATTGATCCCGCGCAGCAGCACCGCCTGATTATTGACCGCGATGCCGACGCCGCGCAGCCGTGCCACCGCTTCAGTCGCTTCCGCGGTGATCTCGTTCGGGTGGTTGAAGTGGGTCGGCACGTAGAGGGTTTTCTCCCGATTGAAATCGGCCAGGTACTCGATCAGTTCGTCGTCCTGGAAGCGGAGCGGGTAGACCACCGGCGCCCGGGTGCCGATGCGCACGAAGTTGAGGTGGGGAATTGAGCGTAAGCTATCCAGCATGGAGCGGATGATGGAGGTGGGCAGCATCATCGGATCGCCACCGGAGACCACCACGTTGCTGATTTCGGAATGTGCCGCAATGTAGTCCGCCGCGGCGCGGAAGTTCTGTACGGTCTGGTCGTTCGGCAGGCCGACCAGACGCTTGCGGAAGCAGTGCCGGCAATACATCGAGCAGTACTCGGTGGCGACGACCAGCGCGGTGTAGCCGTACTTGTGCAGCACGCCGTTCCCCTTGTCGTGCTTGTCGTCCCCATAGGGGTCGCCCGTGGTCGCGCCCATCTGGCCCGCCACCACCAGTTCGTCGCCCGTCGGCACCGCGAGCTTGCGGATCGGGTCGTTCGGATCATTCCGGTTGATCAGGTTGAGGTAGTAACGCGGGATATTCATCGGATGCGCCTCAACTACCTGTTCGATATCGCGCTGCTCCTCCGCAGAGAGGTCGATAAATTCCTTCAGGTCGTCGACAGTGCGAATATTGTTCTGCAGTTCCTGTTTCCAGTCCCGGTTGGTCCAGGAGAGCGGATTGCTGATTTCGTGGGGTGGATTAATAGGTTCGTGTACTAAAGTCATGATGCTCCATGATTAGGCTTCTTTTTCAATCTATCTGTTGAAAATAATAGAAAAAACAGCGGCCATCATAACATGGGTAAAAAATAATATTTAGAGGACAAAATAAATGCCGGGCATTTGAAGCTTCCTGTTCAGCCCGGCGGGCGATCTGCCTGGTCTCTGTGGGCGCGGTTCAGCCTGGCGTCGCCCGGGTCGCGATGGGGGTTGTGCTATAGTTCGAACGGAAAAAATGACCTGATAAGGGAGTACATCGATGCCAAAAGCAAAAAAAATCGTTCTGATGGGGTTGGCCGGATTGCTGGTGCTGCTGGTCGCCGGCTGTGCGCCGGAAGTGGGCAGCGAAGAGTGGTGTCTGGCCATGCAGGAAAAGCCGAAGGGCGACTGGACAGCCAACGAGGCTGCCGATTTTGCCAAGCACTGCATCCTTAAATAAGGGCTCGCGCAAAAATAAGTTCCGGTATTCGGTCGCCACTGGACCCCGCCGCCGGCGTTACGCTTTTTGGCAAGGGTACAACCATTGCCTGCAAAACGTGCCTTGCCGGCGTGGCCCAGTGACGCCCTCGGTACTACGAAATTATTCTTGCGCGAGCCCTAACCCCCGCCGTGGCGGCCTTCAGGGTCGCCACGGCGAGGAAGCGCTGGTGCGTTTGGCTACTCCAGTGGATAGGCAGTGCTCTTGCAGACGGTACGAATGCCGAAGGCCGTTTTGATCCGGGCAACACCGGGAAGACGGGAGAGGTGATGCCTGTGCAGCCGTTCATAATCGGTGGTACCGGCCGCGGCAACCCGTAGCAGATAATCCGCCTCCCCGGTCATCAAGTAACACTCCATGATCTCGGGGTTCTTGCGTACCGCCGCCTCGAAGGCTTCCTGGCATTCGACGCTCTGGCTGTTCAAGGTGATCTCGACAAAGATGGTGGTGGGCCGACCGATGGCCAGCGGATCCACCAGCATCACATAACCTGCAATGACCCCGCGCTCTTCCAGCTGCCGGACCCGTCTGAGGCAGGCGGAGGGGGAGAGATTGATCCGTTCCGCCAGTTCGGCATTGGTCAGCCGTCCGTCGAGCTGGAGCGTATTCAGGATCTTCCGATCTAGCGTGTCAAGTTTCATATACAGAATATTATGCTAATAATTAGATAATTTGAAGAATAAAGTTGTGCTTTACCTCCTCTGGGCAACTGTTTTTGCAAGCACTTGCCAACCGCTTTCACGTATGATTTTGGCTGTTTTCAGGCACTTGATAACGGAGCGGAAACCCATGAAGGTGATAATTCTTGGCAGTGGCGTCATCGGCGTAACCAGCGCCTATTATCTGGCTCGGGAAGGTCACGAGGTGACGGTGATCGACCGACAGCCGGAAGCGGCCCTGGAAACCAGCTTTGCCAATGCCGGCGAGGTCTCTCCCGGCTATTCGGCACCCTGGGCCGCCCCGGGCATTCCGCTGAAGGCGATCAAGTGGCTGATGATGAAACACAGTCCGCTGGTGATCCGCCCGCAACTGGACCCGGCTCTGTGGTCCTGGAGCCTGCGGATGCTGCGCAACTGCACCACGGCACGCTATGAACAGAACAAGGGTCGCATGGTACGCCTGGCTGAATACAGCCGCGACGCCATCAGGCAGCTGCGCGCCGAAACGGGGATTCAGTACGATGAACGCAGTCGTGGCACGCTGCAGATGTTCCGCAATCAGAAACAGCTGGATGCCGCACAGACCGACATGGCCATTCTCGACCGCTATGGTGTTCCCTACGAGCTGCTGGACCGGGAAGGGTGCCTGGCGGTGGAACCGGGCCTGGTGCATGTAAAAGAGAAGGTGGCGGGGGGGCTGCGGCTGGTGAATGATGAGACCGGTGACTGTTTCCTGTTTACCCAGCGTCTGGCCAGGGAGGCCGAGCGGCTCGGCGTGGAGTTCCGTATGGGGGTTAATATTCGCCGCCTGCTGATGGAGCAGGGCAATATCAGCGGGGTGGAGACCGATGCCGGGACCTTTACCGGCGACAATTATGTGATGGCGCTGGGGAGCTACTCGCCGCTGTTGCTGAAGGCGGTCGGCATCAAGGTGCCGATCTACCCGGTCAAGGGTTATTCCATCACCCTGCCCATCGTGGATGCCGAGGCGGCCCCGGTCTCCACCCTGATGGATGAGACCCACAAGGTGGCGATCACCCGTCTGGGTGAGCGGATCCGGGTGGCGGGCACGGCGGAACTGGCCGGTTATGACCTGGGTCTGGACGAGCGCCGCGGGGAGACGGTGAAGTTTGTCGTCTCCGATCTGTTTCCGCGCGGAGGCGATCTCTCCAGGACCGAGTTCTGGTGCGGATTGCGCCCCATGACGCCGGACGGCACACCCTGTGTCGGCGCCACGCGCGTCCCCAATCTCTACCTCAACACCGGACACGGCACCCTCGGCTGGACCATGGCCTGCGGCTCGGGGCGTCTGTTGAACGATCTGATCAGCCACAAGATACCCGAGATCGATACCGAAGGGCTCTCCATCGACCGCTATGCAGCCTAATAATTCCGCGGTATCGAGGGCGTTTGTTTCGTAGGGTGGGTTAGCCGCGCACAGGCACCACACTTTCAGATCAGGGCAATACCCGGGCGCCGTGTAACCCACCGACTTCCCGACCGCCAAACGGTGGGTTACGGCGCGCGCGGGGGCCAATGCAAACGGCCACCCCCCGCGCAGGGCGCGCCTAATTCAACCTACAAAACTGTCCCCCGTTCTTCCTTTATCCAGGGCCGCGTAGCGGGGGGAATGTACTCATGAAGAACGTCCTTTCGCGGTTGTATGTTGTTCCACTGTTTGTGAACAAGTTTCGACGGCCCGCTGAATCTTCCGGTAAGCTGCTTCGACATCCGGTAGACGATCTTCTCCTTGTGCCTGCAGCAGGGAGAGACAGGTCTGATGATAGGCAGCGAGCGCCCGTCTGAGCGCATCCAGGCTTCCGCCCTCATTTTGACGGCCTTCACTCCGACTGTTCACCAGATCGACAGTCGCCGCGCGCATGATCGGCCTCAGCTTGCCCGTCGTTGTCTCGGTGGCCTGAAGCGGCCCGCTCTTCTCCAATTCGATACCTTTGTAACTAAATCGCTGGCCAATATTCAGATCGCTGAATTTCATAAGCAGGCCCGTGCTCCCGGGGTGACTGTCATAATTACCCAGCATTTTACCTTGTAAAATGCTGGTGAGGGTATTTACTTTAGGTGGTGTGCAGTGCCGAAAAAATTGAGGCAGGTCAATAAAGCAAGGGCGTTTCTTACAATAAAGAAGGGTGTTCCCGGTTTTTTTTCACCAGAGTCCGGTTTTTTACTGTTTTGAGTTGCGTACAGGAAAAACCCTATCTAGAGTATGCCAACTTTATGCATAACCCCGTAGCGATACCTTCCGATGGATCAGTTTAATCAAGCGCACATCCTGCTGGCCGGGCCGGCGGATAGCGCCGGTGAGTTTTTCAGGCGTGCCGTTCAGGCGATTGCCGTGGCCTGCGAATGCCGTTGGGCCGGGGTCGGGTTCAGTAAGCCGGAATCCGGCGAACTTGAAGTGGTGGCGTTCTGGGATGGCAATGGCCTAGGCCAGGGCTTTCGGTTCGATATCGCCGGCTCCCCTTGTGAACGGGTCTATCAGGTGGCCCCTGCGAATGCGCATGTCTTCTATGCTAAAGATCTTCAAAATACCTTCAGCGGCTGTGATCTGCTGCACCAACTGGGCGTCGAGAGTTATCGGGGACAGGCGTTCTATGGCGAAGATCGGCAGGTGATCGGGCATATTTTTGCCCTGGATGACAAACCGCAGGCCGAACGACCCGAAGTGCGTTTCTTTTTTGAACTGCTGAGTCAACGGATGGGTGCGGAATGCCGCCGCTTCAATCAGCGGGATGCACTGCAGAAGCTCTCACTGGCCATTACCCACAGTCCGGTATTGACCGTGATCACCGACCCGAACGGCATTATCGAGTATGTCAGTCCGATCGTTGAGAAGATCACCGGCTATCGCCCGGAAGAGGTGATCGGTAAGACTCCCAGTATGTTCAAGTCCGGCAGAACCGACAGCAAGCTTTATCGTGAACTCTGGAGCGCCATCAAGGACAAGCGGGCGTGGCAGGGCGAGCTGGAGAATCGGCGCAAGAACGGTGAATATTACTGGGAAAGCATCTCCATCGCCCCGGTGCTGAATGAGCGGGACGAGCTGGTTGCGTTTGTCGGTATCAGCATGGATATCTCGGAACGCAAACAGATGGAACAGCAGCTCAAGGAGTTGGCCTCCACCGACCCGTTGACGGGTATTTTCAACCGGCGTCATTTCATGGAGGAGGTGGATTCCCAGCTGGCCTATTCAAAACGCTATGGCACACCGCTGTCGTTCATGATTATCGATATCGATCATTTCAAACTGCTCAATGACCAGGGTGGACATGCGTTGGGTGATGAGGCGATCCTGAAATTCACCGAAATATCCAAGGAGACGATCCGTGTCGTCGATATATTCGGCCGCTTGGGGGGGGATGAGTTTGCCATAGCCCTGCCGGATACCGGTGATGCGGAGGCGCTGGTACTGGCGCAGCGGTTGAAGGATAAGGTCAGCAGGTTGATGATCAGAAATGACATACACTCTTCGCAAATGACCATCAGCATCGGCTTGGCCACCTTCCGGAACCGGGTGCATGACGGTGAATCGGTGCATACATTGTTGCGTCGCGCGGACAAGGCGTTATACGAGGCCAAGCGGGGTGGCCGGAATCTGATCGGTGTTTTGTGAGAAGACCGCGAGCACTACTTTAATTTAATAGAGTACTTTTGTAGGGCGGATAAGCGACAGCGCATGCCATCCTCAGGTTCCTAAACGGTACATCCTTGTACCACGCCTCACCCTGCAAAAGTACTTTATCAAATTGTAACTACTCACCCGGTCTGTAAGTGATTGGCCTGCCTTGCCGGCCTCACACGATGGCTTGTCTCCTCGAATCCGGCCCCATTTTCAGCGCCTGCCCAAACTCGCTTCGCTCAAACAAGGGCAGGCTTGAATCTGAAAAAGGGGCCGGATTCGAGGCGCCACCAAGATCGGCCAACAAGGCAGGCCAATCACACCGTGAGCATTTGTGGATGCGCCTTATACCCTCACCCCTTGAGTAGTTACAACAAATTGAGGCAATACTAGAGCGTGGTCTCCGGTTCAATAACCCTGGGTTGGGTGGTTGCCGTTTCGGCCGACTTCACAATCTCATAGCAGGGCAGATAGTCGCCCATGACCTTCATCCGTCCCTCCCGGGTGAATGAGGTCAGCAGCTCGTCCATGGCATTCATTAGTTCCGGCTCGCCGGTGATCTGGAACGGACCGCGTTCGCGAATGGCGTTGATACCCGGCTCCTTGACATTGCCGGTGACGATGCCGGAGAGGGCGCGGCGCAGGTTGGCCGCCAGTTCCTGGGTCGGCAGATCCCGGGACAATTGCAGTTTCGCCATGGATTCATGATCCGGCACGAAGGGTTCCTGAAACTCCGGTTCTATATGCAGCGACCAGTTGTAGTGGAAGGAGTCATCGCGCTGGCGTCGCTCCTTGGTGACATGCAGCAGGGCGTCATTGACCAGCTTGGCGACCAGGCCGGGGTTGCCGATCACCTTTCTCACCAGGTTCAGTGCCGTGCTGCCCAGGGTCATCTCAATGAAGCGGATCACCGAATCGAAATATCCGCTGGACGATTCCGGGCCGGTGAGAAAAATAGGCAGTTCGATGTCGAGGTTGTCCGGATGCGAAAGCACGCCGAGGACGAACAGCAGCTCCTCCATGGTGCCCACCCCGCCGGGGAAGATGATGAGCACATGCCCCAGGCGAATGAAGGCCTCCAGGCGCTTTTCAATATCGGGCATCACGATCAGCTCATTGACTATGGCGTTGGGTGCCTCCGCAGCGATGATGCCGGGTTCGGTCAGGCCGATATGCCGCCCCTTGGTGTGCCGCTGCTTGGCATGGGCGATCGCCGCACCTTTCATCGGACCCTTCATGGCGCCGGCGCCGCAGCCGGTGCAGATGTCGATCCCGCGCAGCCCGAGGTAGTAGCCGATCTCCTTGGTGTAGTCGTACTCCTCCACCGGAATGGCGTGACCGCCCCAGCAGACCACGGTATTGGGTTTCTTGCCGGGATGGAAGGCGCCGGCGTGGCGCAGCCGGTAGAAGATCTCGTGACTGATCTGCATGTTGGGCGCCAGGTGCTTGTGATTGCTGGCGGTATCGCGCAAATAGAGAATATCCCGCAGCACCGAGAACAGGTGGTAGCGGATACCTTCAATCAGTTGATCGTCAACAAAGGCCTCCGCCGGTGCGTTGGAAACCTCCAGCACAATGCCCTGATGCCGCTCCCTGACCTGGATATCGAAATCAGGGTACATGGACATCAGCTCCTCGCAGTTGTCCACCTGGGAGCCGGAACTGAGTACCGCCAGGGCGCATTTGCGGAACAGCCGGTGCAGGCCGGTGCCGGTGACGTCTCGCAGTTGTTCGATCTCCCGCCGGGAGAGGACGGCCATGTGGGAGGCGGGGCGGATGGTGCTATTGACTACTTTGTGAATTACTCGTTTTTTTAACATGGGACTTCCTGACGGGCCGGCATTACCCAGCCACTAAAAAATGGTTTTAGGTGGATACAGGGATGGGACAACTGCTCGGGACGGGTCGGTGTGAGACGTTTGCCAACGGTCGGATCCCCGCGATCCCCTTGTTTTTCTGTAATGGTTTAAGCATAGCCGATTACGGCGCAATCGTCCCGAATCCTTGGGCTACCGGTGTCCGAAGCTTACCGCCGATTATTTGCATTTTTATGAATTGACTTCCCCGGATCCCTGGCGTTGTTACTGGCTCAGCAGTTTCATGCCCCGTTCCAACCCCTCCAGGGTCAGCGGAAACATGCGGTTCATCATGATCTCGCGCAGCAACTGGATCGAATCGATGTAGGGCCATTGATGTTCCGGTTGCGGATTGATCCAGATGGCGTTGGGATAGGTCCCGAGCAGCCGGCCCATCCAGAGCATACCGGTCTCCTGGTTCCAGTGCTCCACCGAGCCGCCGGCATAGGTGATCTCGTAGGGACTCATGGTGGCGTCGCCGACGAAGATCAGCTGATAGTCCGAGCCGTAGGTGTGGATCACTTCCCAGGTGGAGAGGGGTTCCGCGCGGCGGGTGCGGCTGTCTTTCCAGACCGCCTCATAGACGCAGTTATGGAAATAGAAGTGCTCCAGGTGCTTGAACTCCGAGTGGGCCGCCGAGAACAGCTCCTCGCAGACCTGCACATGGTCGTCCATGGACCCGCCGACATCGAGAAACAGCAGCACCTTGGCCTTGTTGTGGCGCTCCGGCACCATCTTCAGGTCCAGCAGGCCGCCGTGATGGGCGGTGGAGCGGATGGTAGCCTCCAGGTCCAGCTCCTCCGGCGCGCCGCTGCGGGCGAAGCGGCGCAGCCGTTTCAGCGCCACCTTGATATTGCGCGTGCCTAGTTCCACCGAATCGTCCAGGTTGCGGAACTCCCGTCTGTCCCACACCTTCACCGCCTTGCGATGACGTGAGCGCTCCTGGCCGATCCGCACCCCTTCCGGATTGTAGCCGTAGGCGCCAAACGGGGAGGTGCCGCCGGTGCCGATCCATTTGCTGCCGCCCTGATGGCGTTCCTTCTGCTCCTCGAGGCGTTTTTTCAGGGTCTCCATCAGCTTCTGCCAGCCCATGGCATCGAGCTTTTGCTTCTCCTCTTCACTGAGATACTTCTCCAGCTGCTTGCGCAGCCACTCCTCGGGAATCTCGGTGGTGATATGCTCCCCGCTCTCGGTAATCCCCTTGAAATAACCACCGAAGGCCTGGTCAAAGCGATCGAACAGCCGTTCATCCTTGATCAGGCAGGTGCGGGAGAGATAGTAGAAATCGTCCACGCTGGAGAAGATGACCCGCGCCTGCATGGCTGCCAGCAGATCCAGGAACTCGCGGATGCTGACGGGCAGTCCGGCCTCCTTCAGGTGATAGAAGAACTCAACCAGCATGGTGGATCAGGAGCGGCTGCGACGGTGCATGAAGGCGAGGCGCTCGAACAGATGGACATCCTGCTCGTTTTTCAGCAGCGCCCCGTGCAGCGGCGGGATGGCCTGGCGTGGGTCGCCGCTGTGCAACGCCTCCGGAGGGATATCCTCGGCCATCAGCAGCTTCAGCCAGTCGAGCAGTTCCGAAGTGGAGGGCTTCTTTTTCAGACCGGGCACTTCACGCAGCTCGAAGAACACCTCCAGCGCCTGTTGCAACAGCTGTTTTTTCAGGTCCGGGTAGTGCACCGCGACGATCTGTTCCATGGTCGTCCTGTCGGGGAAACGGATGTAGTGGAAGAAGCAGCGACGCAGGAAGGCGTCAGGCAACTCTTTCTCATTGTTGCTGGTGATGATGATCAGCGGCCGCTGTTTCGCCTTGACCAGCTGCTGGGTTTCATAGACATAAAACTCCATGCGGTCGAGTTCCCGTAGCAGGTCATTGGGAAATTCGATATCCGCCTTGTCCACCTCATCGATCAGCACCACGGAACGGCCGTCATGGGCAAAGGCATCCCATAGACGACCGCGCACGATGTAGTTGCCGATATCGTGCACCCGGTCGTCACCCAGCTGCGAATCGCGCAGCCGGGAGACCGCATCGTATTCGTACAGCCCGTGCTGTGCCTTGGTGGTGGATTTGATGTGCCACTGAAACAGCGGCTGGTCGAGTGCCTTGGCCACCTCTTCGGCCAGCATGGTCTTGCCGGTTCCCGGCTCACCCTTGATCAGCAGCGGACGCTCCAGCTGGATCGCGGCATTGACGGCGAGCATCAGGTCGTCGGTGGCCACGTAGGTATCTGTTCCGTTAAATCGCATATCGGTTTCCGAGTACTCCGCCAGGTAATTGCGCTATTCTCCAACAAACTCGTTGCAATTGAAATAAAAGCGGCGGGTGCCGATTGGCTAAACCCGACAGGCTCCCAGCGCACATTTCGCTTGACGTTCTATACATGTTCTACGTATGATGTCCCCGACTTCAACGAAACCCGATCGAGCTGGGTCGATCAGAACCGGTCGGGATTTAAAGGTCGCTAATTCCACCCGTTCTTCCGCAACACTCGTTGGGTGGGATTTCATAAAGGTTCAGCGCAGGGTGAAGAGACTATGGCCGTTATTGCAATGTGGAAATGTGACCGGGACAACAGCATGTTCGAAGACAAAAAGGCGGCGGATGCCCATGACCGGATGCTGGGACTGGGCGAGCAGTTCGCCCTCCTGCTGGAACAGGTGATTCCAGGGGTCGATGAGAAGGCTGCCGAAGCGTTCGGGCTGGTGTTGGCAAGAAACAAGGAGTTGGTCATCCAGGCCTGCAGGGGAAGGCCGGAGGCGATGTCTGAAATAGAGTTGCAGGATGAGAAGGTCACCCGGTTGAACGCCGCCCGTTGACGGTTTCGGAAGCCGGTGGCACCGCGACCTTCCCCATACCCACTCGCTACCGGCTTCCACCTATCCGCGGTCCTATCCACGGTATAATGACGCCAAAATAAGACACGCCAGTATCCGTGGCCACCGATCATCGGGATGGTTTATAACTCAAGTTTCGGAGTTCACAAGGCGTCGTTCAGGGCGGGCTACCCCCTTTCCGGGACCGTCGGAGGCATGGATGCCGACGCCGAGCGTACAGGGATGTATTCACAGCGCGTCCCGGAAAGGGGGTGGCCCGCCCGGCGTCTGGAACTGAACTCCGAAATTTGAATTATAACTCGCCCTGTGGTCAACCACATGACCCGGCGCTATGAGCGAGTTCGCGAAGATCACCCTACGCACCCGCCTGGTTGCCCCCGCTATACAGATCGCGTATAAGCGGTAGCAGCCTAACAATAATCGCCCCTGTCCCCATGAATGTCGTCTTTTTCCTGCTGGTACTTATAGCCTTTCTGACCGCTGCCTGGCGGCAGTTCAGCCTCCCCGCGGCCGATATCACTCCTATGGATGCGCTCTCCCGGGCGATGATCGATTCGGCCACCGGCGCGGTGGAGCTGGCGTTGGGCCTGGTGGGCGTGATGGCGCTGTTCCTCGGCCTGATGAAGATCGCCGAACAGGGCGGCCTGCTGAAGATACTGGCCCGCCTGATCCGGCCGTTGATGGTCAGGCTGTTTCCCGATGTGCCGGCAGATCACCCCGCCATGGGGGCGATGATACTGAACATGTCGGCGAACATGCTGGGGCTGGGGAATGCCGCCACGCCATTCGGCATCAAGGCGATGCAGGAGCTTGACCGCCTGAACCCTTGCAAGGGGAGTGCAACTGATTCGATGGTGCTGTTCCTCGCCATCAACACCTCAAGCATTACCCTGCTGCCCACCGGCGTAATCGCCCTGCGGGCCTCGGCCGGTTCTGCCGACCCGGCCGGTATTCTGCCGACCACCCTGTTCGCCACACTCTGCTCGACCCTGGCCGCGATACTGGCGGTTAAAGGCTATCGGCGGTTTTTTCCGCTAACCCGGGAAGCGGTAGCGCGGCAAGCGGCAGATCCGGATGAAGCCGGGCAGGACAACGCGCAGCCAGACATTGCGCTGGCGGAGGATGAGGGCAGCGGTTACCCGACCTGGGTCTCCCTGACCGCACTGATCGGTTTTCTGCTGCTGATACCGCTGACGGTACTCTATGGCCAGGTCGTCTCGCCCTGGATCCTGCCGGGGTTGATGCTCGGTTTCCTGCTGTTCGGTGTGCTGCGCAAGGTGCCGATCTACGAAAGTTTTGTCGAGGGGGCGAAGGACGGCTTCCAGGTGGCGTTAAAGATTATCCCTTATCTGGTGGCCATTCTGGTGGCGGTCGGCATGTTCCGGGCCAGCGGCGCCATGGAGTGGCTGGTGGGGCAGATCGGCCAGCTCACCAGCCTGTTCGGACTGCCCGCCGAGGCGCTGCCGATGGCACTGTTGCGGCCGCTCTCCGGATCGGGTGCCTACGGGGTGATGGCCTCGATCATCAACGACCCCGCCATCGGACCGGACAGCTACATCGGCTACCTGGTTTCCACCCTGCAGGGTTCGACCGAGACCACCTTCTATGTGCTGGCCGTCTACTTCGGTGCGGTCCAGGTGAGACGCATCCGCCATGCCCTGGCGGCCGGTCTGACGGCGGATATCGTAGGGGTGATCGCGGCGGTGGTGGCGGTGTCGTTTCTCTATGGCTAAACTGATCCCATGCTGCATATCATCAATAGCATAACCATCTCCGAGAACGAGATTGAATTCAGCGCCATCCGTGCCCAGGGCGCGGGCGGCCAGAACGTCAACAAGGTATCCACCGCCGTTCATCTGCGTTTCGATATCAATGCCTCCTCCCTGCCACCCTTCTACAAGGAGCGGCTGCTGCACTTCAAGGATCAGCGCATCTCCAAGGAGGGGGTGGTGATCATCAAGGCACAGCGTTTCCGCAGCCAGGAGAAAAACCGCGAGGAGGCGCTGTCGCGTCTCAGAGAGCTGATCCTGTCGGCGACGCGGATACAGAAACCGCGTAAACCGACCCGGCCCACCCGCAGTTCGCAGAAAAGGCGCCTGGAGAGCAAGGATAAACGGGGCAGGATCAAGGCGCTGCGCGGGCGGGTGGATGAGTGAGGCGATTTGCCGGCACGGGTTGATTTAGCGCAAGCCCTGGCCATTGACGGTTGTTGTGGCGGTCCGGTTCGGGGCATCATGCAAGCTCAGCCGAGAGATAAAGCATCAGGGGGACGGATGGGCAATAAAAAGAAATCGAACAACAGGAGCGGGCGCGGCAAGGAGCGAATTCCCTACGTGGAAGAGTCACTGGATGAAGTGGCCGATGCGCCGATCCGGAAAATCAAGAATTCGGTGTATGAGGAGGAGCTGTTCCGACTGCAGCTGGAACTGGTCAAACTGCAGGCCTGGATCGCCCAGGAGAAACTCAAGGTGGTGGTCATCTTCGAGGGCCGAGACGCGGCCGGAAAGGGCGGGGTGATCAAGCGCATCACCCAACACCTCAACCCGCGCGTCTGCCGGGTGGTGGCGCTGCCGGCACCGACCGAGCGGGAGACCACCCAGTGGTATTTCCAGCGCTATGCCGCCCATCTGCCCGCCGGTGGCGAGATGGTGCTGCTCGATCGCAGCTGGTACAACCGCGCGGGTGTCGAGCGGGTGATGGGATTCTGCGACAACGAGGAGTACAGCGAATTTCTCCGCTCCTGTCCCGAGTTCGAGCGCATGCTGGTGCGCTCCGGCATTATCCTGATCAAGTACTGGTTCTCGGTATCGGACGAGGAGCAGGAGCGGCGTTTCCAGAGCCGTCTGGAAGAGCCGCACAAACGCTGGAAACTGAGCCCGATGGATCTGGAGTCGCGCTCCCGCTGGGTGGAGTACTCCCGCGCCAAGGATATGATGTTCGCCCATACCGACATCAAGCAGGCGCCCTGGTACGTGGTCAAGTCCGATATCAAGAAGCATGCCCGGCTCAACTGTATTGCCCATCTGCTGAGTATGATCCCTTTTGAGGACCTGACGCCGCGTGAGATCGTCCTGCCGGAACGCAAGGAGAGTCTGGGTTATGTGCGTCCGCCAATGTCGGACCAGACCTTCGTGCCGGAGATCTATCCCTGACGAGAAACAGCGAACCGAACAGTCGACAAGCGCGGACCCGCCCAGTCCTACCCTTTCCCACAAATACCGATGAACACGCGTGTAGGATGGGTGGAGGCGCGGCACCCTTGTTGACGGCTGTTCGCGGCGGTTGGGCGCGCCGTAACCCATCTTCGGATGCGGATACAGGTGCGCGATGGGTTGCGCGCCGGAGTGGGAGCCGGCGGAGAGTTCATGGGAGTGCTCCACCCATCCTACGCCCGGATGCAGTCCTGCCCACCTATGTGGATAAAGGGCAGCGCTAGCCCTCGTACTACCGCTCCCCGGCTTTTGTGGCTTTCACGGGCGTCCTGCCCTGATTGCGGATCACCAGAAAGACCCCGTAGGCGGTCAGGCTGATCCCGGCGATACCCCAGACGGTAAGCCGTTCATCGAACAGGATCCAGGCGATCAGGGCCGTCACCGGGGGCGTCAGGTAGAAATAGGCCGCCACCTTGGTGGCCTCACCCTCCCGGATCATCAGCATCAGCAGCAGGATGGCGCTGAGCGAAAGGCCGAAAACCAGCCATAGCAGCGCCGCGACGAACTGCGGTTGCCAGTCGATCTCCCGGGTTTCAAACAGCAGTGCCAGCAGGCTCATGATGAGGGCGTTGGCCAGATACTGATAAAAGGTACCGGTCAGGAGATCGATCCTGGCGCAGTAACGTTTCTGCAACAGGGTGCCGAAGGTGATGCCACACAGCGCCATCAGGGCAAACAACAGGGAGAGGTAACTGAACTGCAGGGTATGACTGTTGGCCTTTCCCAGCAGCAATACCATGGCCACACCGAGGATGCCCAGCAGCAGCCCGGTGAGCTGTTTGCCGCTGATACGGGCACCCATCCAGAGCCAGGCGATCAGGGCGGTCAGTATCGGCTGCAGCCCCACCAGCAGCGAGGCCATCCCGGCCGCCATGCCGGCGTTGATCGCGGCAAACACACCGCCGAGGTAGGCGGCGTGGACCAGCGACCCCACCAGCATGGAGTGCAGCGCCCCTTGGCGCGTGGGCCATTGCGGCCGGTAGAGGCGGATCAGGATCAGGAACACCCCCAGGGTGATGTACATGCGGATGGCGAGCACCGTAAAGGGTTCGGCGAAGGGCAGCGCATACTTGGCGCCGATAAACCCGGTGGCCCACAACAGGACAAACAGAATAGGGATCCAGCGCAGCAGTTGGGGTGAGGGCATAGTCGGCTTCCAGGTTAGGGTCGCGGTAAAAATAAAGTATTCCAAGATCGCACAGCCATCGGTTTGCTCACAAGGCGTGCAAAGGGGCGCATAGCGGGCCTATGTAACCCTTTGCACAACGCCGTGAGCAGGCCGAGGGCGAAGCGAGATGGGATAATTTATTTTTTTCGCGGCCCTTAAGTCAGGCATGAATATATAGGGCCCGTAACGGTGGTTATAGGGGCAGATCGGGCCAAAAACAGTGGGTACAGATTTGCCATAAGATAAATAATTTGCGTGTTGAATTATTTGTACCTATCCTGAAGGACCGATTAATTCTCGCCCGGGGGGCCGATGTACCTCTACCGGCGTCTCATGACCCAGATAGCGGATCAGATAGAGACGGGTGTGCTCAGACCGGGGCAGACACTGCCGTCGATCCGCGAACTGGCGCTGCAGCGCTCGGTCAGCCGTAACACGGTGATCCAGGCCTATGACCGGCTGGCCGAGAGGGGGCTGATCGCGCCCCGGGATCGGTCCGGTTTCTATGTCCTCTGCCCCCCTGTCAGAACGGAGTCGGCCACCGCCATCGATGAACTGATGCCGTCGACCCCGGGCCTGGATCACCTGGCGTTTTCGGTGGTCCGTTCCGCCGGTTCCAGCCTGCTGGCGCCGCTGGGCAGTGCCCATCCGAGTGGGGAATTCCCGGCGCTCCAGTCCTTTCGGCGAATCTACAATCGCCAGCAGCGGATTGCCCGCCGAGAGGAGGTGCGACTCACGCAGTATGAGGTACCGCCCGGCCATGCGGGGCTGCGCCGGCAGTTGGTGCGCCACATGGCGCGATCGGGGGCACTTGTCGACGCGGAGGAGATTGTCATCACCAACGGCTGTCAGGAGGCACTGAGCCTGGCGCTGCAGACCGTGGCCGCCGCGGGCGATATCGTGGCGGTCGAGTCGCCCGGCTTCTATGGCACCCTGCAGTGCCTGGAGGTGCTGGGGATGCGAATCCTGGAGATTCCCTCCGATCCGCTGCACGGCATCAATCTGGACCTGCTGTCCAAGGCGCTGGAGCGCTGGCCGGTACGGGTGATCCTGGTCAACCCGCTGTTCAGCAACCCGCAGGGGCATGTGATGCCCGAAAACGGGGCGAGGCGGCTGTTGTCGCTGGCCGAGCGGTATGATCTGCCAATAATTGAGGACGACGTCTTCGGCGACCTGAGTTATGAGAAGGGGCGGCCGCGCACGGTGCGCTCCTGGGATACCCAGGGGCGGGTGCTGCTCTGTTCATCCTTGTCGAAAAGCCTGGATTCCGATCTCAGGTTGGGTTGGGTTGCCGCCGGGCGTTACAGCGAACAGCTCTGTTATCGAAAATATGTGACGACCATGGCCTGTCGCGGTCAGATCCAGGCCGCCGCCGCGGAGTTCCTCTCCGGCAGCCGTTTCGGCCGGCATATCAGGACGGTCACCCGCTGTTACCGGGAGCGACGGGATTTCACCCTGGAGGCGATTAACCGCTTTTTCCCCGATCCGACCCATGTAAATATGCCCCTTGGCGGATTCCACTGCTGGGTCGAGTTGCCGGCGGCGGTCAATTCGACCCGGCTCTATAGCGAGTTGATGCAGCAGGGGATCAATGCCACCCCGGGGTCACTGTTTGGGACCCGGGGACAGTTCGACCATTTTCTCAGGATCAACTATTCGTGTATTAATGATCGTGAAAAATATACTAAAATATTCAAGAAGATAGCGAATACTATTAATTTTATTTGTGATACTGTTTGATGCTATTTTGTCAGAGTCCAGCGCTGTGCGGAGAGCTTCCGTGTGGAAGGATCCCAAGACACGCCGTAAACCCATCCCTGGGGGCTCGGCGGTGGCATCCCTGCCACCGACAGTCTTGGAATCCCCCCACCCGAAAGCACTGAGGAAGCCGACCCGAATCGATCTGACAACGTTGAATTAAGTGGTATTCCTGATTAAGGGCGGTAGTCGATGGCGAAAGAAGATGCACGTATTCCGGCGGAGATTGGTTGTCTTGATACCGAGAACCTGCGGGTCACCTTGATTTCGACCCAGGGGGCACACTGTGACGTCTGGCAAACGGCCGGTTATCACTTTGAGCGGGAGAAGAATCGCACCTTCGATATGGTGATAAAACGCCACACCCTGACCTGCCATTCCCTCGAAGTGATGATCTATCGGCGTGACTATGGGATGCTGAAAAAAAAGCTGCACGATATTATCCCCGAGGCCATTTTTGTGCGCACCCGCATCGATGGCGAGGAGAATATGCTGGTGCTGGCGCAAGCTTTCACCCCCTGGTTCAATCTGGCCAATCCGGCCATCGCCGACGACGCTATCCCATTGATGGCGAAGCTGCACAAGGCGAGGCTGCAACTTGGGCTGTTCATTCAGACAGCCAAGGAGATCCGTCGTGAACAGCAGAAGGTGATAGATCTATACGGTCTGGATAACCTGGTGCTGGACAAAAACAAGGAGGTCCGCTATCTGGACAGCTTCGAGGTGTTTTTTCACGAGGACCTGCTCTATATAATCGATGATCCCGGCGAGGATCTGCGGGACAAAATCGATGTTTCAGTCAAGCGCCTTGCCTACCTGGAGTTCGTGCTGGCGAGTGCCAATGAACTGGCGGCCACCCTCTGAAAGCGGCCGCGTTGTCCGGGGCCAGGACTACCTGTTACCCTCACAAAAGCCATTGAACACGCGAGGATGGGTGGAGGCGCAGCACCCTTGTTGACGGCTATTCGCAGCGGTCGGGCGTGCCGTACCCATCTTCGGATGCGGAAGCAGGTGCACGATGCCTGGATGCGGCCCGACCCGCTTATGGGTGAAGGGCAGGGCCAGGAACCGGTCAAACTGATCTTGACAGGATACTATATCCCCAGTTCATCCAGCAGGCTGTCCGAGTCGTTTCGATCATCACCGGAACCGGCCCGGGCGGCGGCGGCCCTTTTATTCGCCTCGCCTTCCAGGATGTCGTCGGGATCTACATCGCCCAGCTGCTCGAATTCATGCAGCTGGATAAACTCGGTTTTATCCATGGCAAGCTCAAGATAAAAAATATTGTTGCGCTGGGTGGTAAAGGTGACCCGGCGCGCCTGAGGCCGGTCCAGATTGGTGTTGATGGAGAGCAGCACTTCCTTGTTGATGGTCAGCATCTTGGGCTGATTCTGATTGATCGGCGTCAGCAACTGTTTGCCCACATTGCTGATGAAATCGCCGATCATCTGGTTCATGAGTTCGCCCAGCACGTTGCCGACCTCATCCGAAGTGTGGCTGACCGCCAACTCCTCGCGGGGTATGCCCATGTTCGAGAGGTAAGCCTGATAGAGCTCAAGGGCGGCGGCGGCAGTAAAATTGATCACCACCAGTCCGGAGAAGCCGCCATCGAACAGGACAAAACAGCCGATGTCCGGTTTCAGGCAGGTGCGGTTGATCTTCTGTACCATGGCCGAGTAGTTGATCTCGTTTTGCGTGGCGGTGGTGAGTACCGAAGTGACCGACTTGCAGAGCATGATCAGGATATCATCCGTGGTGACAATTTTTGTCTTCGCCATCGAGTAAAGCCTCGTGTTTTTATGTTTTTGTTATATAGTTGAAATTAAGTTATCGACCATTGTTCATACAACTTAGGGCCCGCGCAAGAATAATTCCGTAGTACCGAGGGCGTCACTGGGCCACGCCGGCAAGGCACACTTTGCAGGCAATGGCCGCTCCCGGCCATCCATGGCCTTCGCGGCATAAGTCCATCCATGGACAAACCTGTTCCCTTGCCAAAAAGCGTAACGCCGGCGGCGGGGGGCAGTGGCGACCGAATACCGGAACTTATTTTTGCGCGAGCCCTTAATAACCATACTGCACTCCATGACACCACGGCAACTGATCCGCAACGCCGGTGATCTCGTATCCCTCCCGGAGATCTGTGTTCGCATCAATCAGTTGGTCGATGATCCGACCAGTTCCGCAGAGGAAATGGCGCAGGTGATCAGTCAGGACGCCAGCCTGACCGCGCGGCTGCTGAAGATTGTCAATAGCGCCTTCTACGGTTTTCCCGGACGGATCGACACCATCGCCCGGGCCATTACCGTCATCGGCACCAGGGATCTGCGGGATCTGGCCCTGATGACGGCCGCCTGCGAGCTGTTCACCGGCGTACCGGCCAATCTTATCGACATGGAGCGGTTCTGGCACAGTTCATTGACATGTGGCGTGTTGGCCAGGCGCCTGGCCAGGTCCTGTCGGGTGCTGCACCCGGACAGACTGTTTGTCATGGGGGTGCTGCATGATATTGGTCGTCTGGTTCTTTTTCAGCAACTGCCGGTAGCGTCGCGGGATATTCTGCTCATCAGCAAGGGGCGTGATGATCTGATTGTCGCCGCGGAGCGGGAGGTGTTCGGATTTACCCATGGCGATGTGGGTTACGAACTGGCCTGCGACTGGCGACTGCCGGCGCCCATCTGCTCGGCGATCCGTTGGCACCATCTGCCGGAACAGGCGACCACCGATCTCATCGAGTGCACGCTTGTCTATATTGCCAACATCCTTGCCGATTCCCTGGTGTGGGACAGCGAGCCGGGAGTGGAGCTGGAGCGGGTGCTTCCCGGCAGCTGGCAGATCACCGGGCTCACTCCCGTGGAGTGTGAGCGGGCGGTCTCTGAAATGGGCGACGAGGTCCGTGAACTCTACGCCATTCTGATGCGGCATGCCCCGGCGCCCCAGCCTTCGCTGGTTAAGCCCGGCCTGCCCGACTGATGGGGCAGGCCCCGGGCCGAATCCTGGTGGGCGCAGGGCACCCCCTGCAAATCTACTCGATCAGCCCCTTGCTGCGAAATAGCGCTTCCATCTCCGGTTTGTTGGCCAGTATCTCCTGCTGGTCCAGGCCCTTCATCTCATGGGGAAAGACCAGCCACTGATCCGTCTCATGGACATAGTAATCGGGCGTCAGCGCGGTCCGGTTGTTGCCGGGTTTGTACCAGGGGGTGGCGATGCGGATCTGTTCCGGCATGTTGCGCCGGCTCTTCTCCCGCAGGGAGTCCAGGATCGCCTGCAGGCTCAGGCCGGAATCGAACACATCGTCGACGATCAGCAGGGAGCTGTCCCAGTCCATGTTGCGTATCAGATAACCGAGGCCGTGTACCCGCACCTCCTTGTTGCGCTCGCCGATGCCGGTGTAGGAGGAGGTGCGGATGGCGATATGATCCGAGGGTACGCCAAAGTAGTCCAGGATCTCCTGTACCGCGATGCCGACCGGCGTACCGCCGCGCCAGACGCCGACGATAAAGTCGGGCCGGAAGCCGCTCTGCAGTATCTCCAGTCCCAGGCGGAAGGAATCGGTCAGGAGCTGCTGGGCGGTTATGTAGTATTTATCACTCATTAGGAAGGGTTCTATGTGCCGGGTTATTGCGGGGGCGTGTGTTGCATCCCCGCGAGAATAGTTTGGGCCGGCCGGCGAAGGCAACCATTTTCAGGCGCTTTCCCGTATCGGCTGCTTCCCATCCCGGGGTGGGACGGGCGGTTTTCCCAACTGTTGCAGCACATTACCGGCAATTATCAGCAACAGCCCGGCGCCGCTGGACCAGTGGATCTCCTCGCCGACGATGAAATGGATCAGGAACAGGGAGAGGATCGGCGAGAGAAAGATCAGATTGGCCACCTTGGCGGTGCTCTCGGTCAGGCGCAACGCCTTGAGCCAGAGTACGAAGGTGATACCCATCTCGAACAGACCCACATAGGCGGCGCCGTACAGTCCGTTGATAGAATCAAATTCGAACCCGGCGGTAAGCCAGGTAATCAGGGCAATCACCGGAATGGCGAACAGAAAATTGAGGAACAGCCCGACCACCGGTTCCATGCGGCCGCGGGTGTTGAAGATCCAGAACAGCGACCAGATCAGGGTGCTGCCAAGGGCCAGCAGGACCCCGTAACCGTTGCTGAAGCGGAGTTCCAGGGGGGTGCCGTGGGTGGCAATCACCAGGATGCCGAAATAACTGATGCCGATGGCCAGCAGGTCGAGCCGGCGCAGATGCTGCTTGAGCAGGGGGACCGCCAGGATGGAGAGGGTGATGGCCCAGGTGTAGTTGAGCGGCTGCGCCTCCTGGGCCGGCAGCAGGTCATAGGCCTTGAACAGCACCCAGTAGTAGAGGCAGGGATTGAGCAGGCCCAGCGTGGCGCACAGTAGCAGGTCGCGGCGCGAGGTCTGCAGCAGCAGCCGCAAATGGCCCTGCCATAGCAATACCATGAGCAGTACCAGCAACGAGGCGATGCTGGCGTAAAACAGCAGCTGTATCGGTTCCAGGTGGCGCAGCGACAGTTTGAAGGCGGTGGCCACCGTGGACCAGAGCAGCACGGCGCTGCCCCCAAAGAGGTAGGCTTTGGCTTGCCGGGTCATCCGCTACCGAACCCGACCGTCGGACCGGATTGTGACGCCGGCAGCCATCAAAGCTGTTCCAGGGTGTTGAGGATCAGGCGCAGATCGGCCGCCTCGGACAGCCGGTGATCCCCCTGTTTGATCAGGGTGAGGGTGGCGTCCCCGCTCTCCAGCCGCTCGCAGGTCTGGCGGCTGAACTCCCAGGGTACATCCGGGTCCCGCATGCCGTGAAACATCCGCACCGGACAGTGAATGGGGATGGGCCTGTCCAGCAGGCAGTGGTTCTCTCCCTCTTCGATCAGTTCCCGGGTGATCGGATAGGGCTGTTGATTATCATAGTCGCAGGGGATCAACACGCGCCCCTCGCGGCTCAACTGCTGTTTCTGCTCATCCGTGAACATCGGCAACAGCAGTCGCCGGGTGAAATCGGTGGCGCAGGCGAGGGTAATCAGGGCGTGTACCCGTTGCGGCCGGACGAGGGTGGCCAGCAGCGCGAGCCAGCCGCCCAGGCTGGAGCCGACGATGAGCTGCGGCCCTTCGGTCAGCCGGTCGATGACCGCCAGGGCGTCAGCCAGCCACTCGCCGATGGTCCCGGTTTCGAATTCGCCGCTGGATTGGCCATGTCCGGAATAGTCGAAACGGATAAAGGCGCGCCCCTGTTCCCGGCACCACTGCTCCAGGGTGACCGCCTTGGTGCCGGTCATGTCCGATTTGAACCCGCCAAGGAAGAGCACGCCGGGCCCGGTGCCCTCCGTTTTGTGGTAGGCGATCCGTTTGCCGTCGGGCAGATGGAGGAGCCGGAGCGTAGCGGTAGTCACCGATCTTGATCCCGTACCAGGAAAAACAACGGATGATACCCCGCGGACGCGCTATTGCAACCGAGAAAAATCCACGGCCATGTCAAGTCGTGCGGCGTACCCGTCGGATCGCCACGCCCCATATCATTCACCCGCTCCGCTTCGTGCTGCCGCGAGGCTGTTAAATCACACTTCGCTGTTGCAGAATAGACGAGTCACACAGATTGGTAGCCTGGATGTAGCCCGCCGCATGGGATTTGAGACATCTGCGCTCTTCGCGGGCGGAATCCGGGATTGTGGCGGGGCGGCCTGGTTCCCGGATTGCGCCGCGCTGTTCATGTGGTTGTTTCCGTTTGAGAGTGGCGGCTGCATCCAGGCTACGGTGATCCCAGGTGTCAAACCACACCACCCTGTTGCAGAATAGCCCATCTCAATAAGTGCTCAATGGAAGTCAGGATAATCCAATGAAAGTACTGGTTACCGGCGGCGCCGGCTACATCGGATCTCACACCTGTGTGGAGCTCCTGGAGGCCGGTCATCAGGTGGTGGTCATCGATAACCTCTGCAACAGCAGCCGGATCTCCCTGGACCGGATTGCCGACATCACCGGCCGGCGCGTCTCTTTTGTCGAGGGGGATATCAGGGACCGGGATACAGTGACCCGGATCTTCTCCCGGGACGGTATCGATGCCGTGATCCATTTCGCCGGACTGAAGGCGGTCGGAGAGTCCGTCAGATTGCCGTTGGCCTATTACCAGAACAATATCACCGGTAGCCTGACGCTGCTGGAATCGATGGCGGCGGCGGGCGTAAAGCGCCTGGTATTCAGCTCTTCCGCGACGGTCTATGGTGATCCGGTCTCCCTGCCCATCGGAGAGGATTTCGCCCTGTCGGCATCCAATCCCTACGGTCGGTCGAAGTTGATGATCGAGGAGATGCTGCGGGATCTCCATGCCGCCGATGATGCCTGGGATATCTCCATCCTGCGTTATTTCAACCCGGTGGGTGCCCATGAGAGCGGGTTGATCGGGGAAGACCCGGGCGGTATCCCGAATAACCTGATGCCTTATATCTCACAGGTGGCCGCGGGCCGGCTGGAACGGTTGTCGATTTTTGGCGGTGATTATCCGACTGCCGATGGTACCGGGGTGCGGGACTATATTCATGTGGTCGATCTTGCCCGGGGGCATCTCGCGGCGCTGGACAAACTGTCCGGGCACCCCGGGGTGATCACCCATAATCTCGGAACCGGTCGCGGCTACTCGGTGCTGGAGATGGTGCGTGCCTTTGAGCAGGCAAGCGGCAGGATGGTCCCCTACCGGATCGA
The DNA here is from genome assembly GCF_025175675.1 of Sedimenticola hydrogenitrophicus. GTDB lineage: Bacteria > Pseudomonadota > Gammaproteobacteria > Chromatiales > Chromatiaceae > Sedimenticola > Sedimenticola hydrogenitrophicus. Next base: position 41,397 of record NZ_JANIOA010000019.1, on the reverse strand, counting down.
CAGTCGCCGGCCTGGCGATATAGCCGCCTGCTATGCGGACCCGGCGCGAGCATCGGTCGAACTTGGCTGGCGAGCGGAACGTGAATTGGAGCAGATGTGCCGGGACAGCTGGCGATGGCAGCGCGCCAATCCGGATGGCTTCCAGTGATCCGATTTCCGCTTACGGTGCCGAATTTGATTTCCGGTAGATCAGCTCAACCTTCATCAGTATTGCCAGCACCATGAGGGCGACTCCAGTATTGAGCAGGGTCACCGATTCGAAACCGGCCAGGTAATAGAACCCCCCGAGTCTGGCCAGCCCCGCTGTCAGGCAGACCAAGATACCGATTATTCCCGCGATCGTTCCAATGTTTGCCAATAGTATATTCATCTCGCTCCCCTGCATGGCCCCGGAAGACAGACGCGAGCCCTAAGCGTAATCATAGGCAGCTTGCGTAAGGCTGCCTAGGAGTTTGTCGGTCAAGCCCTGCAGACTCCCGGCACATGCCGCACAGCATGCCTCCCGGGATCGCCGTTCGACGGGACAGAACGATAAAAACCGGGTATGCTAACAGCTACCCCTGTTTGTATATAACTACTTGATATTACAAGTAACAGGTAACAGTGATCAGCGCTATGAGTGGGATGGATAGAGCCGAAAAAATGGAGAGGAGATGGTTTGCCAATGCCCCGGATCAGTTTTGCTGGAGCATCTGGCCGGATGAGGAGGAGGCGGTGCTTTTTCATCAGGGGTCCGGCGATACCCTGATGCTGAATCCGCTGGGTGAGTTTCTGCTCAAACGGCTGCAGCTGGAACGGCAGACACCCTCAGAGCTGACGCGATCCGCCGCCGATTTCTTTGAGATTGACGCCAACAGCGAGTTGGCGGATGCCGTGCACCTCTCGCTGCTTACCTTCCGCTCCCTGGGCCTGGTTATCTCAGACTCGCTGTGAAAGTAGCCGATCTCAGCCAGCGTGACATGGCCGGCCAATTGACCGGAAAGGGGTTGCCGATACAGATCGGGCCTTTCTGGATCAATCTGCGCTCCACCATTCCCGATCTCCTGCGACACGTCGCCTTTTTTTACTCCGAGTACGAGACCACGGAATCCGCGCGGTTCTTTGATTTTCATATCACGCTGAAAAATGCCGGCGGTCTGCGGCGCTGGGTAAAACCCCAGGTACATTTCCTCCTGGACGAATACGCCCCGTTCAAGCCGCTGCCCTATATCCATGCCTTCGCCATGTTCGAGTGGGGTCTCAACTGGTGCATCGCCACCACCGCGCATCGCTATCTGATTATCCATGCCGCGGTGCTCGAGAAAGCGGGCCGCGGGATCATCATGCCGGGCGTGCCCGGCTCCGGAAAGAGCACGCTGTGCGCGGCCATGGCGCTGCGTGGCTGGCGCCTGTTGTCGGATGAGATGGTATTGCTGGATCCGGCGACACGGGCGATCACCCCGGTGCCGAGGCCCGTCAGCCTGAAAAATGAATCGATAGGGATTATTCGAGATTTCTCGGCTATGGCGGAAATCGGGCTGGCGGCGAAAGACACGGCGAAGGGAACGGTGGCTCATCTGAAACCATCGGCAACGAGCATCCGGCTGGCCGGCGTAACCAGCCGGCCGCATGCGATCGTCTTCCCGAAATTTAGAGCGGGCAGCCGTACCCGTCTGACCGAGAAAGCCAAAAACAGCGCGCTACTGGAGATACAGGAGAACGCGTTCAACACCCATATCCTGGGTAAGGTCGGATTTGAGTCGGCAACATCACTGATCAACAGCTGTCCGGTCTTCTCGCTGGAGTATTCGCAACTGGAGGAGGCGCTGCCGATCATGGAGCGGCTGATTGCGGATTCGGAGGTCCCCGCCTGATTATGGTTGAGCCGCTTATCATACAGGTCCTGGTATCACCGGATAGGATAACCCGGTTCTCCGCGGCCGACTGGGATCTCCTGATGCGCCAGGCAAAGGCGGCAAACCTGCTTGCCCATCTTCACCGGGTGTTACAGGAACGGGGGCTGGGGGACGCGATACCGGAAGGGCCGGCCCATCATCTGAGGGCCGCGAACCTGATTACCCAGCGCAGCGTGCTGGCGGTCCGCTGGGAGATCTCGCAGCTGCAGGAAGCGCTGTACAGCCTCGCCATCCCCATTGTCCTGCTCAAGGGGGCCGCCTATGTCCTGGCGGATCTGCCGATCAGCCGCGGGCGGCTGTTTCATGATATCGATATCCTGGTGCCCAGGTCAGCGGTCGAGGATGTAGAGAAGCGACTGTTGACGTGGGGGTGGCGTACTACCCATAGCAGTGCATACGATCAACGCTACTATCGTACCTGGATGCATGAAATCCCCCCGATGAGACATATCAAGCGCCAGACGGTGCTGGATATCCACCACTCAATCCTGCCGCTGACGGCGAGACTCAAGCCCGACCCGCAAAAACTCCTGGCGCAGGCAACCAACGATGGGGGGCAGGGGGATCTCTACTGGTTGTGTGACCTGGACCTGATCCTGCACAGTGCAACGCACCTGTTCCATGATGGCGAACTGGAGCATGGGCTGCGGGATCTGGTGGATATCGCCGAACTGCTGCGGCACTTTGCGGGGCGCGCCGGTTTCTGGCCGGCGCTGTGTGACCGGGCGGTGGAGATGGACTTGGTGCGTCCACTGATTTATGGGTTACGTTATGTCCAGCTCCTGTTGGCAGTGGACATTCCCGAAGATGTGACATTGTGGATGCGTGATCAGCTCCCCGGGAGCCTGCTCGGTTCAACCATGGATCGTCTGTTTCTCCGCGCCTTGCGACCGGATCATGCAAGTTGCGGGATGTGGGGCACCGGGCAGGCGCGCTGGGCGCTCTATGTGCGTTCGCACTATCTGCGCATGCCGATGAAACTGCTCATTCCCCACCTGGTGAGGAAGGCGCTGACGGGGGAAAATGAGGGAGAGCTGCCGGGGGAAGTACAGCGCTTTATCGCCAACAATCCGCGACACCGGGATCCCGGCTGATTTGACCCTTATCCGGCGGTTTGCGGTCAGACAAAATGATGAGTGTGCCTGGTCGTCAGGTCCAGGTGCTGTTCAGGAATGACTTGAAGTTGGTCACTTGACCGCCCAGCGTCGGATCGGCCCACAACGTCTTCACTTGATCCACACTCAGAACATAGTTGGGATCGGTCATCGCATTCAGGAGCGCGGCGATGATATGGAACTCGTCACTACCCGCTTCCGTGCACAGGATTTCATACATCGTACGGTTGTTTGCGTCCAGCGGACCGGACGTGAAATAGCTGTTGAATAGCGCACCGCCACCGCACTCCCACTGCGCGAAGGGGCCACCGCCCGAGAGGCAGTCGTTTTGGCCGGTGGGCAACGTACCGTCTTGTCGATAAGTGGACGCCATCGGCCAAGCTTCCGGGTGTTCCTTCCAGTAGCCGGGGCTAAGGCCCAGGTTACATTCACCACGATTCGGGTCGGACAGGTTGCCAGAGAGCATGTTCGAGAGGCAACCCACGCCAAACACGGGGCGTGATACCACCGACATCAATACAGGGGAGGCGAGCAGGCTCGCCTTGGTAAATTGCCTACGACTCGATGAGATGCCTTTCTCAATCGGACCATCCAGCTTTAAATCCTTGTTTGTCTCTCGATTCTTCGACATTACTTGTTACTCTATAGGTTATCTGAGCTTAAAATCGAGTGGCTTCTCGAGCCTGTTCCTGATCTGGCCTCAGGATTGTCCCTCATATTGTAGAAAGGTAGCACTTATTCAACGCTTGGAAAATGTTCGCAGAATAAGTGTAAAAATATCCGATAGATATCAAATAATCCCTTACCGGTTTCTATGGCTCGGAGTAGGGTGTTCGCCCACGATCATAATAATCCCCTAATTATCCGGTGGTTAGCGACACCAGGCAAATAGTTGTGCGGTTAAGGCATGGCAAGTTCTATTAGCTGACTTTAAGCACCGAAGTCGGAAATATCCCGCCACATCTATCAGTATAAGGCGTCTGCGTGATCTGTCACTATCGATGCAAATATCAAGCCACTAGATTTATAGTCAATATTATCAATAAGTTGATGAATAATTATTTGCGGGTTAAATGTACCGTGTAAAAAAAATCGACAGGTGTAGGGCATGGTGATATGGGCCAGGTTTCGCGTCGGTCTGGCTAAACCTTTCAGGGTGTTGCCGCCATCCGGGGCTAAACTATAAATGATTTTTACAACCGGTTAAAAACGCCGGGGAGTGGTGGTCGGGTGGCTGGATGAGCGGATCCCCATTGACCTTCGGTTGGCGTGTGGTTTCGGTACCTGTGGTTCTGGTTGTTACCGAACTGCGATAGCTTTCTCAACGTCTTATTATTAATGCTCGCATAATCAATGAGATACCTGATTTCTGAAATGGATTCGCCGGCTTGGATAATGTGAATGGAGAGAGTGGGGCTCGGCTCAGGCGTGGGATACCTGATGAAAAAATGGCAGTTAATTAAATTAACTTGCAATATATTCAACTAGTTATAGAATGTTTCAAATATGGATTATTAAGAGAGCCGGTCTGTTCTCGTCAAGGTAGAAGCGAAACCATGGTCACACAAGGCTTAGCCCGACGGATGATTGCAGCCTGTTTGCTGATGTCGCCTGTCGCCGTTCTTGGGAGTGAGCCTCTGAGCAATCCCGCGGGGACGGCGTTGGCCCAGGCGGTGTACGATCGACCCAATGGTAATGATTTCAGTGCCCTGGTGGTGATGACGCTTCAGGGAAAGGCGAGTCAATCCAGGCAGCGTGTGCTCTACAGCTACGCCAAGGAGAAGGGCGCCGGAGAGCGCTGGACCCTGATGCGCTTCATTCAGCCGGATGATATCGCGGGAACCGGGCTGCTGACCCAGGATCACCCCGGGGACGCGAGTGACCAATGGCTCTATCTGCCGGCGCTGAATAAGGTCCGGCGAATTTCATCTTCAAGAAAAGGCGGCCGTTTCGTCGGTTCCGACTTTTTTTATGAAGACCTGCTCGACCGGGAGGTCGACATGGATCATCACTACCTGCGGGGCACGGGCAGTGTGGGAAAGGTGCCCTGCGAGATCCTGGTCAGTACCCCCAGGGATCCGGATAACTCGGTCTATTCCAAGCGTGTCAGCTGTATCTACCGCAAGATCCTGATCCCGTTGAAAGTGGAGCTGTTCGAGCGGGGCAGGGAGAAGCCGAGCAAAATGCTTACCGCCAGAAGAATCAAGAAAATCCAGGGCTACTGGAGCATCCTGGAAAGCACCATGTATGACCTGGAATCCGGGCACCGTACCCAGTTGCTGACCGAAAATATAAAGTACGACCAGGATCTGCCCGACCGGCTCTTCACCCGGCGTGATCTTACCGACGATACCAATGAGAAGGCCTATCGCCCCTGAGTCGGGGCAGGCAACCTGAACAGGGGAACATAGCCATATGGCGCACTTGAACAATAAATTTGACAGCACCACACTATTAGCCTGGTTCTGTATCGCATTGTCGCCACTGCCCGCGTCGGCCGCGGAACCGGCGCCGGATGAGGAGCTGTTGATCATTGAAGAGGAGCCGGTGATTGATCAAGGGCGGCCTGCCTTATCGACGGAAGAGTTGTTGATCATTGAAGAACCGGGGAGTGACGAGATACTGCTTGAGCCGGAGGAGCAAAAGTCCACTCCGGGGAGCGACCAGGCGATTGCCGGGCGTAGCGATCTCTCCCTCAAGCTGGATGATTTGTGGGCGGAGTACGGGGTGTTCAACCGATCCGCTTCAAATGCCAGCGGCCAGGGTTATCTGCATGGCCAGGCAACGGCGCTCTGGAGCCCCTCCAGTCGCTGGGACCTGCAGGCCTCCGTACGGCTGGACGGCTATTTCCAGCACGGCAGTCAGGATTGGGAACATGCCACGCTTGATTATGATGAGACCTTCATCCGTTATCGTGCGGATAACTTCAGGTTGACCGTTGGGGCGCAAAAAATAGTTTGGGGACGGATTGATGAATTTCCCCCTACCGACCGCCTCAGCACCCATGACCTGACCCGCTATATCCTGGATGACCTGGCCGATCGCAGGCGCGCATCGCCGGCGATCCGCTATGAACACTTCTTCGGGGAGAAAAAGCTGGATGTGGTCTTTCTGCCCTATTTCAGGGAAGCTGAGTTGCCAGGCGTTGACAGTGTCTGGTTCCCGGTTAACCGGGAATCCGGGCAGATATTTGGTTTGAAATCCACCCCGGCCAGCACGGCACTGATCCAGAGTGCCCCGGTGGATGTCAATGCTTCGGATTCGGATGGTGGGTTCGGCATTCGTTACAGCGGCACGGGGGAGGGGTTGGACTACGCCCTGACCGTGCAGAAGGTTCGCCAATCGATCCCCTATTTCAGCTACAACAGTTCCCGTGGAGTGCTCGAGGCAAGATATCCACGTAGTTGGTTACTCGGCGGTGATCTCGGTGTGGAGGCGCTGGGCGCGATCTGGCGCCTTGAGGCAGGCTGGCTGAGTGATGCCCCGATTACCCGCGCCGATGGCACATTCGACACGGTCAAGAGCCTGAACTGGGGAGCCGGTGTGGAGTTCTTTCCGGGGGATGGCGATGCCCGGGTCAATCTGCAGTTGACCGGGTTCAATCATATTGACGCGCCAGCGGTGATAGACCGGACCGAGGTCTATCTGTTTGGCGGCTCGTTTGAGGTTCCTTTTGCCCGTGATCAATGGCGGGTGAAGGGGCGCTTTTATAAGGGGCTGGATACCCATGATCTCTATCTCAATCCCGAGCTCGCCTACATCGGCTGGGACTCCCAGGAGGTGTATCTGGAGGCGCACTACTTTGAGGGTGCCGCCGGTACGCCCGGCGCCTTCCATCAGGACAATTCACTGGTCGCGGTCGGGTGGCGCGCAAAGTTCTGACCCGAAGATTTTATGAATTTGCCTGATTACCCAACAGACTACTGCTAAAGTCAGATACCGTTTACAAAGCCGCGAATAAAAGCGAATAAACGCAAATAACGCGGTTAATCCTGTTGGGGAATGGCCGCTTCATCCAGACCACGGTGCTTGCCGGTGACGTAGGATGCCGGTGAGCTTGCGAACCGCATCGTTCACGGTAGGGCTTGATGCGGTTCGTGCCTCACCGGCATCCTACCCCGAAGAACGGGCTTATTCGTGTTCATTTGCGTCTATTGGCGGCTAAGGTTGTTCCTGATGATGGTTGAGTTAGATGGGTAATAAGGTAAATTTGGGCAGAGGTCGTGCCGAATTTGAATCAATATTGCAGGAGTGTATTCCAATGACCTGGGCTCACATCTGACTTCGCATGCAAGCTGACACCACCCTATACGCCCGCTATGATCACGATCGCAAACCGATAGCGATTCAGCATGATGGCATGTTTGTCTATGCCAATCCGGCCTTTCTCAGCCTTCTGGGCTATCAATCTTTCAGTGAGCTTGAGGCAGTACCGGTTCTCGACCTGGTGATTGACCGTCACAAGGATCGGCTGCGGGAGCACTTTTCCGAGGCGGGGAGGGTGCTCCGGAACGCCAGGGAATATCCCCGGGCCAAAGTCACCTTACTGAAAAATGACGGCGACCGTCTGGTGGCCATCATGAATTCCTGCTCTATCCTGGCCGATGGCGAGGAGTCGATCGAGTTTTCGCTCACCACCGAAGCGGACACGCAGTTGAAGTATATTTTTCTGCATCTGCCCTGGAAATACTACTTCAGTGTGCTGTTCCTGTTTTTATTCACGGTACTGCCCAATGGGCTGCTGCTGAATCTCAACATCAACAACGCCCCCAAGGTCTACCTGCCGGCGGACGCGCCTTCGGTGATCATTGATGATGAACTGCGGCGCCATTTTCCCAGCGATCAGGTCGTCCTACTGCTGTTCGAGGGAGTGGCGCTCTATTCGGACGGATTCGCCAGGTCATTGAATGCCCTGGCCGAGTCGCTGGCTGACCATCCACTGATTGATGACGTGGTGAATATGACCACGCAGGATCATATTCACGGGACCGAAGAGGGCTTTCTGGTTGAGCCGCTGCTCAGTGTCCGGAATCTGGAGAAGACCAGGCCACCGCAGAGGCTGGAGCGTGCACTCTCAGACCGCTTTGCCAGAAACGCCCTGGTGGCAGCGGACGGCAGTGCGGTTGCGATGCTGGTAATACCGGTCAAGATCGACTCGAGCCTCGAACGGTTGGCCCTGGAGGATGCCATGCTCGAGGAGGTCCGCAAGGCTCGCCTGGCTGGCTATCTGACCAGTATGGCTGGGCAGATCACCACCGATGTGGCGCAGATGAGATCGATGTTGCGGGATAATATGATCTTCATACCCGCCACCACGGTGATCGGTCTGTTCCTGATCTGGTGGCTGTTCCATCGCTGGCTTGCGGTGATAGTAGCCGGTGTGGTTATCGGGGTGGTAGTCAGCTCCACGGTGGCGTTTTATGTGGTTTTCAATCAACCGTTCAACCTGATATCCAGTATCATTCCACCGCTGCTGTCGGCTTTGACAGTGGCTGCGCTGGTGCATCTGTTCAACGCCCTCCATTTTGCTTCAAAACGCGGATTGACAGGACCACGCCGGGTACGCAGTGCACTCAACGAAGTGCAACGACCGGCGCTGTACACCGCCCTGACCACGGTGGCCGGCCTCTCATCGCTCGGTCTGAGCCCGATCCCGCCGATCAAGGTGTTCGGGCTGATATCGGCCGCCGGGGTGGTGCTGATCTATTTTGTAGTGATCCACCTGGTGCCGAATATCTTTGCCCGGTTTGACTATGCACCCTGGCCCAGCCGGAAATCGGGACTGGCCAGCCTGGACCGACTGGTCAGCAGACTGCTTCGTATCGGTGTCCGTTATCCGCTCTATGTGGTCGGTGTGGTCGGTGTAGGGCTTGGGCTACTCTTGCCTCAGATTGGCAATATTGTTGTCGAGACCAATATCCAGGAGTTTTTTTATCCCCAGCACCCGCTTCGCCAGGCCACGCAACATATAGAGGAGAAGCTGGTAGGCACTGCCTCCCTGGATATTGTTTTCACGGCAAAACAGCGGGGTGGGTTGAAGCAGCCCCGGGTGCTGAATGACATGCGGGCGTTTCAGCGCTGGGCGGAGGCGCAACCCGAGGTGGATAAGAGTATCTCCATGGCCGATTTTGTCGAGGAGATGCACTGGGGCTTCAATGCTGAGGATCCCGCGTACCGGCGTATCCCGGATAATATGGAATTGATCAGCCAGTATCTGCTGGTCTATGACGGGGAGGATCTGTTTGATTTTGTCGATCGAGATTACCGCATCGCCCATGTGAGCCTTAATGTGAATGTGCACGGTGCCAATGCGCTTTCCGAACTGATGGAGCGAATCAGAATCTATCTCGGCGAACACCCCTCAAACGGTGTCGAATGGGAGATAGCGGGTTTCGGGCGGCTGTTTGCGGATCAGGAGGATCTGCTGATAGAGGGGCAGGTGAAGAGTCTGTTCGGGGCGCTGGGGCTGATATTCCTGCTGATGCTGATACAGTGGCGTTCGATCGGCGGTGCACTGCTCTGCATGATACCGAACCTGTCTCCTATCCTGTTGATTTTTATCATCATGGGGATGTTTGGTCTGTGGCTCGATATGGCAACCGCCATGATTGCCAGTGTCGCGGTCGGCATCGCCGTGGATGACACCATCCATATCTATCACGGTTTCATCAGTCGTGTGCGTAAGGGTATCAGTCCGATCGCCGCCCTGGTCAAGACCTATAAGCAGGCGGGCAGGGCGGTCATGACCACGACGATAATCCTGAGTGCCCAATTCATCGTGCTGACACTCTCGGAATTTGTGCCGACGACCCATTTCGGGCTTCTGACCAGTATCGGTCTGGTCACCGCCCTGTTTTTTGACCTGCTACTCCTGCCCGCGCTACTGGTCCTGATATACGCCCGGCGTCCGTCCGCTATAACGCGGGACGCGCTGTTCATGAAATGATGGGGTGCCGGAGAGAGAGGCGGGAACGGTGAGGGCTGAGGCTGGATGTGCCCGTGTTCGGGGATCAACGGGCGGCAACGCCTTCGTCCGTTTGCCACTGCGCCTCCTGCAGGGGCATTCTCCACCAGGTAATCGACAAACCTATATTTCGTGATGGAATTAATCTGTTTAAGCGACTGTTTTAGAGCGTAAATAGGATCTAAACTTGATTTGCAGCGCTTAACCCTGGGCCGGTGATGAGAATGGTATTGGATTTTGCAGTTCACATGTTAGGATCAGTCCATTTATAATTGGCCCAACGGATAGCACTAGGGTAATATAAACCACAGTTTTGTTAATAAACCCAGAGGGTTGGATTGTCATCTTCAGGTTTTGATTGAATCTGTACCGGCTGGAGCCGGTCAATCTTCCATCAATTTGGTGGTCTGTTAGGAATGTAATCAGAACCGGGGAGTAGCGTGAGTCTGTGACGGGACTGTCAGGCCATTCCTTGTCTTGGCAAGGTGCTGGATGAACGGTTATACAACAATAGCATAAGGGAGAACATGCTCGTGCCTATCAATAAATCACTACCATATCGTCGATTGTTAACCCCAGGTCTTTTGATTCTCCTGGCTCTTCTGCTTGCCGGTTGCGCATCGAAATATCCCCAGGTCACCAGCGATCAGCTGAATGCGGAACAGGACTTCGACTACGTCATCGGGCCTGGAGACGAATTGAATATCTTCGTCTGGGGAAATGAGGAGCTGACGGTGACGGTTCCCGTGCGTCCGGATGGCAAGATCACGACCCGTCTGGTGGAGGATATCCCGGCCAGTGGCAAGACGCCCACCCAATTGGCCAGGGATGTTGAGAAGGCCTATTCCGAATATGTGAAGAATGCCGTTGTCACGGTCATTGTCGATGAGTTTGTCGGTGTCCCCACCCAACAGGTTCGGGTTGTGGGGGAGGCGGCGGAACCGCTTTCGGTACCGTTCAGAAAACACATGACCCTGCTTGATCTGATGATTGCCGTCGGCGGTTTGACGGACTTTGCCGATGGAAACAAGTCGGTGCTGATCAGAAGCGTTGGCGGTGAGCAGCAGGTCTATAATGTCCGGCTGGAAGATCTGGTAAAAGACGGTGATATCTCCGCAAATCTTGCGCTGATGCCCGGCGATATCATGATCATCCCCGAGGCCTGGTTCTAGACCGGCTATACGGACCTTCTGGCGGATTGGTATGTGCATGAGTCAGATCGGGTCACGGTCGCTGGTCGACCAAAACCCGATCTGACAAGTCGTTCATCCAGCCGGCAGTCCTAATTCTTGAACTGGCCAAGATCGCAAAAAGATATTTAACTAAAAACCAACAGGGACCTTGAGGTTTAAATCTCAACAATCACGGGCGTAGGGATATATGCGAGAACTCCTTGAGCAGCTTACAGAATATCTTCATGGTGTCTGGCGATTTCGCTGGGTAGCGCTGGCGGCGGCATGGGGCATCGCCATTGCCGGATGGATCGGCGTAGCACAGCTTCCGGATAAATATGAAGCCACCGCCCGATTGCACGTAGACAGTAATTCCATTCTCGGGCCGCTGTTGCGTGGCCTGGCAATCCAGCCGAATGTGGGACAGCGGGTTGCCTTGATGAGCAAGACGCTGCTCAGCAGGCCAAACATGGAAAAACTGATGCGTATGGTCGATCTCGACCTCAGGGTCAGAAACGATCAGGATAAAGAGACCCTGATAACGGAGCTGCGTGATAATATTGAATTGGAGGGTCAGCGTACCAATGCCTCCCTCTATTCGATCTCTTACACGCATTCCGATCGACTGGTTGCCCAACGGGTGGTGCAATCGCTGATCTCGATTTTCATTGAGAGCGCCTTGGGCGACAAGCGCAAGGACAGCGCGGGCGCCCAGGAATTCCTGGACAAGCAGATTGCCGAATATGAGGTCAGGCTGGCGGAGTCTGAAGCCAGGCTGGCCGACTTCAAGCGGCGCTACGTGGGCACCATGCCGGGGGAACAGGGTGGCTATTATCAGCGTCTGGAGATGGCCAAGGGATTGCTGGGTTCCGCACAACTGGAACTGCGCGAAGCTGAAAACCGGCGTGCTGAACTGCAACGTCAACTGTCTGGTGAGGAACCCGTGTTTCTCCCCAGCGGACAAGATGAATTTGGGACGCCCTCTCACCTGGATCAACGCATTCAGAATCTCCAGTCGCGTCTGGATGAACTGTTATTGAGGTACACCGAACGTCATCCCGATGTGGCGGAACTCAAAACCATTATTGCCAATCTGGAAGAAGAGAAAAAGAAGGATTTCGAGTCACGCCAGTCCGAACCGTTGGCGCCACAGGCCGGCCTGCAGACCAGTCCGGTCTATCAGCAGATGCGCAGTATGCTTTCGGAAGCGGAGGCACGGGTGGCAGAGCTCAAAGTGCGGGCCGCGGAGTATGAAAGGCGGGCCAAGGCGCTGGAGGAAAAGGTGGATCAAATTCCACTGATTGAAGCGGAACTGCAGCAACTCAATCGTGACTACGAAGCCGTTTCTCAACAACATAATGCCTTATTGAAACGGCGTGAGTCCGCACATCTATCGGGAAAAGCCGAGCAGGATGCATCCGAGGTGAAATTCCGCGTCATTGATCCCCCGTTTGTTCCACTCAAGCCGTCCCAACCCAACAAATTGTTGCTGAATGCGGCGGTTTTTCTGGGTAGCCTGACAGCGGGAATAGGCTTTGCGCTGCTTACTTCGCTGGTGCGTCCGGTTTTTTACAGCCGTGGCGCCCTGAATCGAATAACCGGATTACCGGTACTGGGCTCAGTTGCGTTTGTTCCTTCCAAGGCACAAATACGGCGGGATCGGCTTGCGGGGGCCATGTTTGTTTCCCTGATTCTGTTGCTGGGAACGCTTTTTATCGGGGTCAACCTGATGCATGACCTGGGCTTTGATCTGATAGGGAAAGTACAAAGTCTGGGGGCCAAGATCTTATGAGTATTATCGAAAAAGCCATAGAAAAGCTTAATGCCGAACAGGCCGGTAAAGACGATGTACTGTCAAATGACCCCAACAAGGTGCTGGACCACACGGTCGCTTCGCATGCAGCTGAACAATCTCATGTGGAGGTACGGGAAAAATCGGTTCCCCCTGCATTTGATCAGCTGCAGGACGCTGGTGCGGTACAAAGGAATGGCAAAATCGTGGATCTGCCCATCGCCTATCTCAAGTCACTCGGCATGGTGACGCCGGATGATCCGCGCAGTAGAGTGGCTGAAGAGAACCGGATCATCAAGAGACCGTTGCTGATGAATATTGCCGGCAAAGGTGCCACCACGGTCGACAATCCCAACTTGATTATGGTGACCAGCGCACAGCCGGGTGAAGGCAAGACCTTTACCGCGCTCAATCTGGCTATCAGTATCGCCATGGAGCAGGACAAAACGGTGTTGTTTGTCGATGCCGATGTTGCCAAGGCTTCGGCGGCAGCACTGCTGGGTATATCCGATGACTGCCCGGGTCTTATCGATCTATTGATGGACAAGGGGACCAGGATCAGCGATGTACTCCTTCATACCAGCATTCCCAATCTGCGTATTTTGCCGGCGGGACATGCTCATGAGCGATCCACCGAATTGCTCGCCAGTGCGGACATGCAGCAGTTGATGAAGGAATTGGCACAACGGTATCCGGATCGGGTAATTATATTTGATTCCCCTCCCATCCTTTTCACAACTGAAGCAGGGGTGTTGGCCAGTCTTATGGGGCAGATAGTCTTTGTGGTAGCTGAAACCCAGACCCCACAGGGGAAGGTTGTTGAGGCGCTCAGTTATCTTGGGTCGGAAAAAATCATCGGGCTCCTGCTCAATAAATCGACCAATAAGGGAAATGGAGCGGATGGCTATGGTTTTGGTTATGGCTACGGATACGGATATGGGTACGGCTACAATCGTGATCGAAAAAATAATTAACAGGGGCTTAATTTAATGGTCAGTATGGGGAGATCGTATTTTTCAACTTGTATAGTCGGATCCGGCTTGCTGCTGCTGTCGATGACGGTATCCGCGGCTGAATGGACCCGGTCGGCAAGTATTAATGCCAGTGCCGTCTATAGCGATAATATCAATCTGGTCAGTACTGGTAAGGAGAGCGAAATCAACGGGATACTGACGCCGAGTATCGCGCTGCACGGCGAGGGTGCACGCGCCAATCTCGATCTGGTCGGCGCCCTTGAAATCAACAGCCAGAGCGGCAATAACGATTCCGTCAATCCACGCCTGCAGGCGGACGCCAATGCGGAACTTTACGAACGGGTGGCTTTCCTCGATTTCAATGCCACGGCGACCCAGAATGCCATCGATCCCCTGGCCGTTACGGGCACGGACAACCTGAGTAATCGTGGCAACAAGACAACCACCTACAGCTACAAGTTCAGCCCCTATCTGAAGCATCGCTACAAGGGGCTGGCGGAGATGGAACTGCGTTATACCTACAATGAATTGAGCCACTCGGAAGATAACGTTACCGACACCAGTAGCGAGATGTTCAATCTATCCATCGACAGTGGCAGCGACTTTACCCGGGTAACCTGGGGGTTCGACGCCAGCCGCCGCACCACCGACACTGACCAGGGCGAGGTGAGCCGGTTGAGTTCACTGGCTCTGCGACTCGGCTATCGGATCAACCGCCAATGGCGCCTCAACGGATTGGTGGGCGATGAGTCCAATGAATTCACCTCCACCCAGTCGAGCCGTGACGGATCTCTCTGGGATATCGGCGCCACGTGGACGCCCAGTGCCAGGACCGTGCTTGATTTCGGCATCGGCGAACGGTTTTTCGGCAGCACCCGGCGGCTGAGTCTGAGTCACACCTCAAGGCGTTCGATCTTGACGGCAAGTTATACCCACGAACTGACCGATTCCACCTCCCTGTTGAGTAACCAGGTGGTGTTTCCCGCGACAGATCCATTTGGTCAGCCCATTATTAACTCGGTTACGGGCGACCCGTTCCTAATTTCCGGCAATTTGGCGACCATCGGCACCAGTACCTTTGTTGATGAACGGCTAGCGCTCTCCTATACCCTCAGGGGGCGCCGTACCCGATTGACCCTGAACGCCGATACGTCGGACCAGACCTTTCAGGATTCCACACGCAAAGTATCCTTAACGGGGCTTGGCGCGTCCCTCAGTCGAACCCTGTCCGGGAAGGTGTCCGCGGATGTCGGCCTGAACTGGAATCAGCAGGAGGAGAGCGGCACCGGCAACCGGGAGTCGGACACCTGGCGATTGCAGGCCGGGCTGAATCAGCGGCTGGGCCAGAAGACCAATCTCCGCTTAAATTACAGCTATACCGATCGCAGTTCAAACCAGGCAGGGCAGAGCTACGAAGAGAATAAACTGGCCCTGACCCTGATACACACCTTGTAGAAATCCGACTGGATGCTCCTGTCGCATTGGCAGGATCCAAGCCATGACTACCCACTGCCGCCGGTGGTGCATTGAAAAAACACAAAGGTGTCGAGACGTGAATGCCACAAAAACCGAGTCTCTTCTCCCCAGTATGGGGAGCGGGTTAGTGGGACGCCACTGACCATGTCTGCAATTATCACCAATATACTCTGTGTCGTGGGTGCACGGCCAAACTTCATGAAGATCGCCCCCATCATGCGGGTGTTCAAACGTCATGAAACCACCCTGGCCGCAACCCTGTTGCATACCGGGCAGCACTACGATGCGGCCATGAAAAAATCCTTTTTTGACCAGCTGCATATTCCTGAACCGGATATCGACCTGGGTGTGGGCTCCGGCAGCCATGCCCTTCAGACCGCGGAGATCATGCGACGGTTCGAACCGGTGCTGGACGACTTGAAGCCAACGGCGGTGCTGGTGCTGGGGGATGTCAACTCGACAATCTCCTGCGCCCTGGTAGCGGTCAAGAAGGGTATTCCCGTAATCCATGTGGAGGCCGGTCTGCGCAGTTATGATCGGGGTATGCCGGAAGAGGTGAACCGGGTACTCACGGATCAGATATCGGACTTGCTGTTCACAACGGAAAGAGGCGCCGAAGCCAACCTGCTGCGCGAGGGCATCGCGGCCGAGCGGATACACTTTGTGGGGAACGTCATGATCGACACCCTGCGTTACAATCTTGACCGAGCAATTGAGCCGATGGCCTTGTTCTCGTCCGCGGGCGGTGAAATAGAGCCTGAAAACTTTAGCGCCGGTTATGGGCTGGTGACCCTGCACCGGCCATCCAATGTCGATAACCCGGCAAACCTGAAGTGCCTGCTTACCGAGTTGAGATCAATCAGTGACCGGCTGCCGCTAGCTTTTCCGGTACATCCGAGAACCGCCCAACGCATCAAAGAGTACGCCCTGGAGAACCTCCTCAACTCACCACGCATACTACGTCTGCCACCGCAGGGTTACCTGGAAATGCTGGGTTTGATGCGGCATGCAAAGCTGATCCTGACCGACTCCGGAGGTATACAGGAAGAGACGACCGCGCTGGGGGTTCCCTGTATCACCCTGCGGGAGAATACGGAGCGACCCATTACAGTGGATGAAGGGACCAACACGGTTGTGGGTACCGATCCCGAAAAAATCCGGACATGTGTCGGTGAGGTGCTTGGCAGCGGCGGCAAGCAGGGAAGGGTACCGGAATACTGGGATGGGCGCGCGGCCGAGCGGATTGCCGAGGTGATCATCAATTGGGCCCAACAGAGGTGAATTGATCGTGTCCGGTGATTCGGTAACATCCGGGAGTGCCATCACCAACGCCATGACTATAGATGTGGAGGACTATTTTCATGTCTCCGCATTTGAACACCATTTCGACAGGTTCCGATGGGATGAGCAGGAGTGCCGGCTTGAACGGAATATGGGAATTATTCTTGAATTACTGGCACATCATCGGATAGAGGCTACATTTTTTACTCTCGGTTGGGTTGCCGAACGCTATCCCGGGTTGATTCGTGCCCTGGTTGACGCCGGACATGAACTGGCCTGCCACAGTTACTGGCATAGACGCGCGAGTAATCAGAACAGAACAGAGTTCATGGAAGAGATAATCGATACGAAAAAACTGCTGGAAGATATTGGAGGCATCGCGGTGCTGGGCTATCGCGCCCCCAGTTACTCGATAGGCGCCGACAATCTCTGGGCACATGAGGAGCTGCAACGTGCCGGTTATCGCTACAGCTCGAGCATCTATCCCATAAGCCATGATCACTATGGTATGCCGTCGGCGCCCAGGTTTGCTTATCGCCCGATAGCCGATTCGGAATTTCTCGAGATCCCGATCACCACATCCTATGTACTCAACCGGCGTCTGCCGGCGGGCGGTGGTGGCTATTTCCGCTTTTTTCCCTACGCTTTTTCCAGGGCCATGTTGCGTAAGGTGAACAATAAGGAACAGCAACCGGGGATATTCTATTTCCATCCCTGGGAGATCGATCCCGGGCAACCTAGACAACACGGTATCGGCTTTAAAACGAGATTCAGGCATTATCTGAATCTTCATCACACGGAAAAACGGCTGAACCGCCTGTTCTCCGATTTTCACTGGGGCAGGATGGACCGGGTATTTTTATCGTAATGGAATCGACAAAAACTTCGAGAGAAGCGATCACACTCCACGAACTCGACAGGGTGGACTATGCGCGCTGGGATCGGTTTGTAAAGGATGCGGCGGACGGTACTTTTTTTCATCTTTCCGGCTGGAAGGAAGTGATCGAGCAGGCTTTCGGATTCAAGGTATACTTTTTCTACACCGAACGGTCCGGGCAAATCACCGGAGTCCTGCCGCTGGGGCATGTGAAAAGTGTCCTTTTTGGTAATTCACTGATTTCGCTCCCCTTCTGTGTCTATGGCGGCGTGATCGCCGCAGATGATGAATCCGCGGTGGCGCTGAGGAGGGCTGCCTGTCGGCTGGCAGACACCCTGGGTGTGGATGCTCTGGAACTGAAAAACCGGGCACCGTCCAATCAGGGTTGGCCGGTCAAGGAGCTGTATGTCACGTTCAGGAAAGAGATCTCGCAAGATCCGGAAGAGAATCTCAAGGCCATACCCAGAAAACAGCGAGCGATGGTTAGGAAAGGCATCAACGCCGGACTCTCCAGCGAAAGTGTCGAAGGTTGCGACAGATTTTTCCACATCTATTCCGAGAGCGTCCGGAATCTCGGTACGCCGGTCATGCCGCTGAATTACTTCCAACTGCTCAGGGAGGTTTTCGGTAACGATTGTGAAGTACTGATGGTGACCCATGAGGGCAAGGATATTGCCGGCGTCATGAGTTTCTATTTCAGGGATGAAGTATTGCCTTACTATGGGGGCAGCATTCCCCTGGCCCGTAATCTGAAGGGCAATGATTTCATGTATTGGGAGTTGATGCGGCGTTGCGGAGAGCGTGGAATCAGGGTCTTTGATTATGGCCGCAGCAAACTGGATGCAGGTTCCTACAGCTTCAAGAAAAACTGGGGTTTTAGTCCGGAACCGCTGCATTATGAATACTATCTGGTGAAATCCACGGCTGTTCCGGAAATCAATCCAAACAATCCCAAATATCAGTTGCTTATCAAGGCGTGGCAAAAACTACCGCTCCCTGTGGCCAACAGGATAGGCCCGTTTTTAGCCAGGAAACTGGGCTGATTGTGCCAATGAAGCCGGCGCTGCTTTATCTCTGCCATCGGATCCCTTATCCCCCCAACAAGGGAGACAAGATCCGCTCCTATCATCTGTTGCGTTATCTTCGTGAACACTACCGGGTATACCTGGGCGCGTTCATCGATGACCAGCAGGATTGGGCGTATACAGCGCAGCTGGAAAGCCTGTGTGACGGCTGCTGTTTTGTGGATCTGAATCCCGGAAAGGCGCGGATAAAAAGTATCTCCGGCCTGCTGAGGGGGCAACCCCTGACGTTGCCCTATTATGCCGATGTGCAAATGAGCCAGTGGGTAGACAGTATCGTGGCGGAGCAACAGATCGCCCGCGCCATGGTCTACTCTTCGGCCATGGCTCAATATGTCACCGGGCAACTCGCCAGACTGGAGCGACGGGTGATCGACTTCGTCGATATCGATTCAGATAAATGGCGCCAGTATGCCCTGAGGAAACAGTGGCCGATGAACTGGGTGTACCGGCGTGAGGCGAACAAACTGCTTGCCTATGAGCGGTCCCTTGCTGCGATTTTCGATGCCAGCTTGTTTGTCTCGTCCGCCGAGGCGACCATGTTTCGCAGCCTGATTCCGACCGATCATGAAAAGATCGCCTACTATAATAATGGAGTTGATACCGACTATTTTTCCCCTTCCCGGGATTTTGTTAATCCCTACCGGGATGGTGATGAAGTCCTGGTGTTCACCGGTGCAATGGACTACTGGCCAAACATCGATGCGGTCAGCTGGTTTGCAAAGGAGGTTCTGCCGGAAATCACACGGCTTGCCCCCAAGGTGCGTTTTTATATCGTTGGCAGCAATCCCTCCGACTCGGTGAAACAACTGGCTAAACATGACCGGATTGAGGTCGTCGGCAGGGTGGAAGATATGCGGCCCTATCTGCAATTTGCCAGGGCCGCGGTGGTGCCAATGCGGATTGCACGGGGGATACAGAATAAAGTTCTTGAAGCCATGGCGATGGAGAAACCGGTCATCGTGAGTGATCAGGGTTTTGAGGGAATTACTGCCGAACCGGGCAAAGAGCTACTGCTGGCCAACACGACAAAAGAGTTTGTCTCCTATATTCCCAGGTTGGTTTCGGGTGCGTATGATGGCCTTGGTAAGGATGCCCGTATCCGAGTGAAAAGAGATTTCAGTTGGGAAGCGAACCTGCCTATTGTGTACCAGTGGCTGGAGGCGGAAAAAGGGATTGGAGGATGAATCAATGAGTTCGCAAAGGGAAGTGTATTCGGAAGTATCCTCCTGGTCTGCCGCATTGGCGCTGACTATCCTCCTGATCGCGGCTATCATCGGCCTGTTTTATGACACAGCCTGGTCTATGGTCTCGATCTGGTATCGATCGGAAACCTTTGCCCACGGTTTTATTATCGCACCCATTTCCCTGTGGTTGATCTGGGGGAAACGAACTGCCTTGCAGCAACTGGTCCCTCAGCCCGAATACCGGGTGTCGATATTGTTGCTGAGTGGGGGATTTCTCTGGTTAGCTGGATATCTTGCCGATGCCCTGGTGATACAGCAGTTGGCCCTGGTTTCGATGCTGATCTGCGGCATATGGACACTGCTGGGCAATCGGATAGCCTGGTTGCTGGCCTTCCCGCTGGCCTTCCTGTTTTTTGCGGTTCCGATGGGCGAGGATCTCGTGCCGCCCCTGATGGAGATTACCGCAACGGCCACAGTCTATCTGATTAAACTGACCGGGGTTCCGGTTTATCGGGAAGGACTGTTCTTTTCTCTCCCCTCAGGAGACTGGTCGGTGGTAGAGGCCTGCAGTGGTGTGCGCTACCTGATCGCCTCTGTCACTCTTGGTGCACTGTATGCCCATTTGACATATACCCGTCTGTCGAAACGGGTGCTGTTCATACTGGCGGCAGTGATTGTGCCGATAGTTGCCAATAGTCTTCGTGCCTACATGATTGTTATGCTTGGCCATCTCAGTAACATGAAGATTGCAACCGGTGTTGACCATCTGGTTTACGGCTGGCTGTTTTTCGGCCTGGTAATGCTGATTCTTTTTTCGGTCGGGGCAATCTGGCGCGACCCGCATCGGGCGCCGGCGCAGGACACCGACCAGGCCGATCCGCCAAACGGAATGGACTACCGCCGACTGGTCGCGTCATCGACCATCGTCCTGCTGAGCGCCGCGGTCTGGCCAATCATGGCGTATGCCATGGATAACCGACAATCGCTGATTGACAATCATCCGCTGGCGTTACCGGGCCGGATTGCGGGCTGGGAAGGTGGGTCCGTTTCCGGAGACGCGTGGTTACCGCAATTCAATGGCGCCAGTCAGGTTGTTCACCGCCAGTATTACCTTGAGCAACGACAGATCGGCGTATCCATTGGTCACTATGCACAGCGTAAAAAAGGTAATGAGCTGATCAATAGTCAGAATCTGCTGTTGGGGAAGGATGAAAAAAAGTGGCGTATAACCGATACCGGTAAAGTCATTCTGCAGATCAAGGGTGAGCCGCTGGAAATAGATCAGTTCACGGTCAAGGGAGGAGATCAACTTTACCAGGTACTGACATGGTATCGGATAGGGGATACCTACACTTCAAGTCGTTATGAAGGAAAGTTGCTTGACGCCTATTACCGATTGACCTTTGGACGGCAGGATAGCGCCAGGGTGGTGATAGCCATTCCGAGGGATTTGGCGCGCAATGAGGTGATGGATTCCGAGCAAAAATTTCTGGACCAGATGCTTCCGGCGTTGGAAACGACCCTGGATCAGTTGGTAAGTAACTAACAGGACCGTCATTGGTGAAAATCGTGTCTCCCTGTTGGATGCTTAACGGTGTTACCGGACACAGTAGTTAACAACAAAGAAAGAAACAGAATTTATGTGCGGGATAGTTGGAATATTTGATACCACGGGCCAACGGGAGATTCCCGCCGGCCTGCTGTCCCGGATGAATCAGAGCCAGTTTCATCGTGGGCCGGATGAAGAGGGTACGCATACCGAACCCGGACTCGGGTTTGGCCATCGCAGGCTCTCCATTATCGATCTGGCCAGCGGGCAGCAGCCGCTGTTCAACGAAGATCACACCGTAGTCGTCACCTACAACGGCGAGATTTACAATTTTCCGGAGCTTTCCGCTGAACTGAAGGCCTTGGGACATCAGTTCCGTACCCATTCGGATACCGAGGTGATAGTGCATGCCTGGGAAGCGTGGGGGGAGTCCTGCGTTAATCGATTCAGGGGCATGTTTGCCTTTGCCGTGTGGGACAGAAACCGGGAGACCCTGTTTCTTGCCCGGGATCGCCTCGGTATCAAACCGTTATTCTATACTGTGCTGCCCAATGGTCATTTTATTTTTGGTTCAGAACTGAAATCGTTAAAGGTCCATCCGGAATTATCCCGGGAGATAGATCCCGCGGCAGTTGAGGAGTATTTCACCTTTGGTTATATCCCGGAACCGAGAACCATCTTCAAACACGTTTATAAGCTTTCGCCGGGATTTTCACTGACCCTGCATCGTAACCGGTCTATACCCGAACCCAGACAATATTGGGACGTCGGTTTCAAACCTCATGCTCCTCAAAGCGAACAGCAGGCCGGGGAAGAGTTGATCTCGCGTCTTGAAGAGGCGGTAAAGATTCGGATGATTGCCGAGGTGCCGTTGGGGGCATTCCTTTCCGGCGGAGTCGATTCCAGCGCCGTGGTTGGATTGATGGCAGGACTCTCGGACAAGCCGGTGAATACCTGTTCCATCTCCTTTGGTGATCCAAAATTCAACGAGTCCCAATATGCCGCCATGGTGGCGGAAAGATTTCATACTGCCCACCGGGTGGAACAGGTGGACCCGGATGATTTTGACCTCATCGACCATCTGGCCGGTCTTTATGACGAGCCTTATGCCGACAGTTCGGCATTGCCGACCTATCGTGTCTGTGCGTTGGCGAAGAAGGAGGTTACCGTTGTTCTGTCTGGTGATGGCGGGGATGAAAACCTGGCGGGTTACCGGCGTTATCGCTGGCATACCTATGAGGAACGTATGCGCTCCATGCTACCCGCGGCCATCCGGCAGCCCCTGTTTGGTACTCTGGGATCGATATACCCCAAGGCGGATTGGGCGCCCCGGGTATTCAGGGCAAAATCAACATTTGAATCAATGGCACGCGACACCTTGCAGGGTTACATGCACAGTGTATCGATTCTTTCCAACCAGATGCGCAGCCAACTGTTCAGCGACAAACTGAAACGTGACCTGCAGGGATACCAGGCCATTGAGGTGTTTCGACGCCATGCGCGCCAGGCACCGACGGATCATCCCCTTTCACTGGTCCAGTATCTGGACCTGAAGACCTATCTGGTAGGGGATATTCTCACAAAAGTGGACCGGGCCAGCATGGCCCATGCCCTGGAAGTGCGTGTGCCGATCCTGGATCATCAGTTGGTAGATTGGGTATCCGGCTTGTCACCCGACTTGAAACTCAGGGGACGGGAAGGAAAATATCTGTTCAAGAAAGCCCTGCAGCCCCTGCTGCCGAACGATATTCTCTATCGGCAGAAGATGGGCTTTGCCGTTCCGCTGGCCAGCTGGTTCAGGGGACCGTTACGGGACAAGGTACGCGCCAGTCTATTAAGCAGCGAGCTGCTGGAATCCGGCCTGTTCAATCAAAGCTTTCTGGAAGCATTGGTAAATCAACACCAGTCAGGCGCTCGGGACTACAGTGCGAGTATATGGACGTTGATGATGTTTCACTCGTTCCTGAAGAGAGAGATGACGCAGCGGGTGGCTGCCTAATGAAAATCCTGCACATACTTGACCATTCCATACCGCTGCATAGTGGTTATACCTTCCGCACCCGCGCGATTCTGGAACAGCAACAAAAGTTGGGCTGGGAGACGGCCCATATCACCAGCAGCAAGCATGTCGCCGATGCGCCAGACACGGAGGTGGTCGATGGCCTGCAGTTTTACCGAACCCGGTCAACCGGATCACTGCTCTCGCGGCTGCCGTTATTGAATCAGTTGGATGTGATCACTTCCCTGAGCAGGAGACTGGATCAGGTCATCGCCCTGGAAAAGCCGGATATTCTGCATGCCCATTCACCCAGCCTCAATGGCATTGCGGCCTTGCAGGCGGGTAGAAAACATAATCTGCCGGTGGTCTATGAGTGTCGCGCATTCTGGGAGGACGCCGCGGTTGATCATGGCACCAGCAAGGAGTGGGGTCTGAGATACCGCATTACACGGTCGATGGAAACCTACACATTCAAGCATGCCGATGCGGTGATCACCATATGCGAGGGATTAAAAAAAGACATTGTCCAGCGGGGTATTGATGAGGAAAAGATTACCGTCATACCGAATGCCGTTGATGTAGAAAAATTCAGCTACTCCATAGAAAAACATGCAGGCCTGGAGTCTCAGCTGGGTTTATCCGGTAAAGTCGTTTTAGGCTTTATCGGCTCTTTTTATGCCTATGAAGGATTGTCTCTATTGATACAGGCATTGCCGGGAATTCTCGAAAAACAGCCAAACACCCGACTGCTGCTGGTTGGGGGTGGCCCACAGGAAGAGAGACTCAGAGCACTGGTTACTGATTTGGAGCTGGACCAATGTGTATGTTTTACCGGTTGGGTTCCCCATGCGGAAGTGACGGATTACTACAGTCTGGTGGATGTCTTCGTCTACCCCAGAGAAACCATGCGTTTGACCGACCTCGTAACACCCTTGAAACCACTGGAAGCGATGGCGCAGGGAAAGCTGGTACTTGCGTCAGATGTTGGTGGCCACAGGGAATTGATTAGAGATGGATATAATGGACGACTGTTCAAAGCCGATGATTTGAACTCACTTGTTCATACCGCGCTCGATCTGTTGCAAAAACTGGATGCATGGAGGCTGTTTAGAAAGCATGGCAGGGAGTATGTGGAAAACGAGCGGAGTTGGCCATCAAGCGTCGCACGTTACCGGAAAATTTATACACAGCTTGTAAGCTTCGGAAAAAAAGTGGACAGCTTGTACCCTGGCCAAATAGTTCTGGTAGGTCCGTTGCCGCCACCTTTTGGCGGGATGGCGAATCAAACCCGACAGTTGTGTGAATTGTTAAGTGCAGACGGATGCAATGTCAAGGTCATCCAAACCAATGAACCTTACGCGATTTCCTGGGTGTCTGGAATCAAAGGGGTGAGAGCGCTGGTCAGGCTTGCGCCTTATGTCTGGAAGCTCTGGAAATTTATAGGCAAGGGACATGTGGTGCACATCATGGCCAACTCGGGCTGGTCGTGGCATCTGTTTTCTGCGCCGGCGATCTGGGTATCCGCAATGCGTAGAGTGCCGGTAATAGTGAATTATCATGGCGGAGAAGCTGGAAATTTTTTTCACAAATCCTTCAAGTGGATAGAACCAACCATGAGGCGAGCAACAAAGGTAGTGGTTCCTTCCGGTTTTCTTCATCAGGTATTTCAGGAATACTCACTGCAGAGTGAGATCATTCCGAATTTTATTAATCTGGATCGGTTTCTAGTGCCCTCGGGCAGGGAATTGAAAGGCGAGAGTTACAGACTCATTGTCTGTCGAAATCTTGAGGAAATATACGGTATTGATACGGTGATAAAGGCGTTTTCGATAATTGTGAAGGTATTGCCGAATGCCCGTCTCTATATTGCCGGTGAAGGGCCTGAAAGACAGGATTTGATCAATCTCGCCGCGGATTTGAATGTTTCAGAAAATGTTGATTTTTTGGGTAGCCTGACGGTTGATGAAATGGCAGGCCTGTATAAAAGCGCCGACTTGATGCTGAATGGAAGCCGTGTAGACAATATGCCAAATGCACTATTGGAAGCGATGGCGAGCGCCTTGCCGACAGTTACCACTAAAGCCGGTGGCATACCCTTTATGGTGGAAGACGGGGTAACAGCTGAACTCGTTGATGTTGACGACTGGCAAGCTATGGCGCGGGCTGCTTTATCCCTTCTTCAAAACGACGAAAAGTATCGATTAATGTCACAACAGTGCTTGCAGGATGTCGCAATGTACACCTGGAGTACAGTAAGCCCCTCGTGGATTAACGCTTATAAGGAAGTATCCGGTTCTATAAGTGTGAACTAGATGATTCTAGGTATGCCTATGTATAGTTACACAAAAATGGTCAGCAATATTCTGTTTCCGCTTCATGAACGGCTTAAGCAGCATACCTCCGTTTCTGTAAGAAACTCAATGGAGCAGAGTCAATGGTGGAGTTCTGACAAATTAAAGAGTCTGCAGATATCAAAGCTCAGATCAATGATGTCAGATGTTTATAAAAATGTTCCATATTATACGACTCTGATAAATGAGAGAGGGCTTAACCCGGAGGATGTTGACTCGGTGGAATGGGTGCAGAATCTGCCGTTCCTGACAAAGAGCATTATAAAGTCAGATACAGATAGTTTTAAATCGAAAAAAGTTTGCAGTCTTAAGCGATTCAACACAGGTGGCTCATCGGGTGAGCCGTTAATCTTTTATATTGGAAAAGAGCGAATTAGTCATGATGTAGCCGCAAAATGGCGTGCTACCCGCTGGTGGGATGTTGATATAGGTGACCCAGAAATTGTGGTTTGGGGATCACCTGTCGAACTCGGGTCTCAGGATTATGTCCGCGCAATCAGGGACTTTTTTCTGAGAACCCACCTCATCCCGGCATTTGAGATGTCGCAAGAAAATGTTGATAAGTTTATTGAGCAGATACGCAGAATAAGACCGGCAATGCTGTTTGGGTATCCTTCCTCTCTTTCTCTAATCGCTTCTCATGCAGAGAGAAAATGTGTGGCTCTGGATCAACTGGGTGTCAAGGTGGCATTTGTTACATCTGAGAGGTTGTACGATGAACAGAGGGCTAAAATAGAGCAGGCATTCGGATGTCCTGTCGCCAATGGCTATGGTGGACGGGATGCCGGTTTTATAGCCCATCAATGTCCTCATGGTGGCATGCATATTACGGCAGAGGACATTATTCTGGAAATTATCGGAAAAAATGATGAGGTGCTCCCTGCAGGTGAAGTCGGAGAGGTAGTCGTCACTCATTTGGCCACCAGTGAATTTCCATTTATTCGATATCGTACCGGGGATGTAGCGGCGATTGACTACCAGCCTTGTGCATGCGGACGAGGACTGCCCTTGTTGAGTGAATTACAGGGGCGTACAACAGATTTTGTAGTGGCGCAAGACGGGACGGTGATGCATGGGTTGTCCTTAATTTACATTCTTCGGGATACATCCGGCATCGAACTTTTTCAGGTGATTCAGGAAAGCAAAAACAAGGTGACTGTAAGCATTGTGCCAGGGGATCAATATCATAATGAAAATAATATCGAAATTGTTCGGCAGTTTAAACAGAGGTTAGGTCAGGGCGTGAATGTGATTGTTAATCTGGTGGAAAATATAGAAACGGAAGGATCTGGAAAATATCGCTATATAAAGAGTTTGGAAAATCATTTTGGATAATCAGAGAAATTGCATTATTCAATACTCTGAAAAGTTAGGAAAAACCAATGGATGGTAGCAAAAAACTCTTACTTCTGTTTGGAATGCCAAGATCGGGAACGACGTGGTTTGGTAAGGTATTTGATAGTCATACAGAGGTGATTTATAAACACGAGCCGGATTCTATGAAGCGAATGGATGACATTATTCCGCTATTCCCTGATATTTCCAGGCAGTCTGAATATGAACTAGATGTCAATCAATATGTCGCGCAGATGTTGCGTCTAAATTCCGTCAGAATAAGTGGGAAATTCCCCATTTTCAGAAAGCAGGGGCAGACAGAGTTTTCCTATCAGACCCAGAAAACATACATTTTAGCCAGGAAGACACTTGATAGACTGCTAAAACAGGAAAGCGTGTGGAAATCCGATGTAAATATTCACAATAATCGAACCTACGTATGGAAATCGATAGAGTCAACCGGCAGGATGGGGGTGCTTCTAGGGTGCATCCCGAATTCGAAAGGAATCTTAATCGTAAGGCATCCCTGTGGATATATCGCTTCGGTGATCCGTGGGCAGTCAAAAGGAAAGTTCACAGAAAAAAGCAAATCTGAAACAGATTGGGGCTATTATGAATTGTTATCGAATAGTCCACTCGCCGAAAAGTATCAACTTTGCATGGAATCTTTTAGAAACATGCGTCCAGATGAAAGGCTGGCTTGGCGCTGGGCGCTGGTAAATGAAAAGGCTTACAACGATATTCTTAATCTGGAAAATGGCATGCCGGTCCGTTATGAGGATCTGTGCGAAAACCCATTGGATGAATATAAAAAACTTTTCCGATTTTCCGGTCTGTCATGGGACTGCCAGTCGGAAGAGTTTTTGAATGCCAGTATTTTGGGTAATAGTTCAAACTACTACAGTGTCTTTAAAAACCCGATGCATAGTGCCGGCAAGTGGAAACAGGAACTGGAAAAGAGTGAAGTTGATCGAATACTATCGATCGTTCAGAAAACAGAAATAGGTAGTTGGTATTTTTCTGGTATGGAAGGAAAGCAGGATCCTTCATCGCAGTAAGTTTCGTTTGTGAGAGTTATATTAAATATAACAAAATATTTTGAAAGGATATTGGAGTACCGTGAACAGGTTTGTCGGCTGGTTTAACACGTCATTGAACAGGAACGAATCCATAAACGTTCTTGAAAGTCTGGATTATCGGCAAGGGTCCGGCAGAACACCTGAATTTTCAGTTTCGGATGATATCGCTATAGCAAGTTACCCAGAATTCGTCTCAATTAGAGCTGACATTGTCACCGTATTTAACGGGCATATATATTGGGATGAATCGATCGCTTTAGAGCACTCCCTGGAACCAACCGCCGAAGGTATATACAGAGCATATACAAAGTTTGGTGACAAATTCCTGAAACATATGCGGGGTGCGTATTCACTGGTTGTCGTAGACCGGAGTAGAAAAATAACATTAATGGCCCTGGATAGGATAGGACAGGATAACCTGTATTATTCGATGACCGGGTCAGGCATCGCTTTTGGAAACAAGTTATCGGATGTTGTTAAACATCCAGAAGTCAAAAAAAGTATATCCAGTCAGGCGATATACAATTACATCTATTTTCATCATTGCCCAAGCCCTGGAACGATCTATGAGGGAGTTCATAAGGTCAGGGGTGGGGAATTTATCGTATGCAATACGGAAGGCCGGTCAATTTCGGAATTTTACTGGATTCCAGAGTTTTCAGAGAATAGCAATATTTCCGTGGAAAAGATGGCTGA
Organism: Sedimenticola hydrogenitrophicus; assembly: GCF_025175675.1. GTDB lineage: Bacteria > Pseudomonadota > Gammaproteobacteria > Chromatiales > Chromatiaceae > Sedimenticola > Sedimenticola hydrogenitrophicus. The sequence goes on along the minus strand of NZ_JANIOA010000019.1, from coordinate 12,573 downwards.
CGAACTCAGAGAAGTTCTCGGTTCATCGGTAAGTCGTTTGGCGTTGGAGCCAAACACTACAGGCGCATTTCTAAGTGGGGGACTGGATAGTTCTACCGTTACCGGCTTATTGGAAAAGACTTTTCCCAATGAGTGCAATTCTTTTACTATCGGCTTTCCAGTGGATGGTTATGATGAGACGAAATTTGCCAGAATAGCATCCAAGCATTTCGGCACGCTTCATTACGAATACATACTTACTCCAGAAGACACCCTTAATACGATTGGAAAGGTCGCTTCCAGTTGTGATGAACCGTTTGGAAATTCTTCAGCCATACCAACCTATTACTGCGCTAAACTGGCGAAAGAAAATGGTATACAACGTTTGCTGGCTGGCGATGGCGGTGATGAACTGTTTTCCGGTAATACAAGATATTTAAAACAACTGGTCTTCGAGCGTTATCAATATGTTCCCAATGTACTCAGACCAGCCATTGGTTCGTTGGTGAAAAATTTCCCAGAAGAAATATTTGGCAATAGGCTGCCGCACAAAATAAAGCGCTATATAGAGCAGGCGAGCACACCCTTACCGGATCGTCTGCAGGACTACAATTTTTTACATCGCCACTCTGCATACGATGTTTTTTCAGAAGAATTTTTGGAAGATATTGATGTCGGTGAACCTCTCGAATTATTGCGAGAAAGTTATAACAGGCCAAATGATTCAACGGCGTTAAACAGAATACTATACATGGACTGGAAAACTACACTGCAGGATTGTGACCTGGTTAAAGTGAATAGCATGTGTAAACTCGCCGGAATAGAAGTTGTGTATCCAATGCTTGACGATGACGTGATAAACCTAAGTACAAAAATACCCTCGCGAATTAAAATGAAGGACCATCAATTACGATGGTTCTACAAGTATACATTCTCTGGCTTTTTGCCTGATGAAGTGATTAACAAATCCAAGCACGGATTTGGTCTGCCTTTTGGCATATGGACAAGAGAAGTGCCGGAGCTCCGGGAGTTTGCATATGACAATATTTCAGATTTATCAAAACGACCCTATTTTAATAAAAAATTTCTCGATCATTCAATTAAGATGCATCAAAGTATACACGCCTCTTATTATGGGGAGCTCATTTGGATACTAATGATGCTTGAGCTATGGTTTTCTACAAGGGAATGACGAACATTTATTTACTCAAAACATGATTCTATGAAGCAGCTTAATAAAAATATTATTTTTCCGGCATTGAAGGCATTTGGTAATATGGCTTCAGGCGTAGGCTCGGCGAAGAAACTCCAGGTAATGATTTATCACCGGGTACTGGATAAAACCGACTTCATGCGACCGGGAGAAGTATCAATGGAAAAATTTGAATGGCAGATGGATCTCGTTAGTCGGTATTTCAACATTATGCCATTATCTGAAGCCGTAAACAGGTTACGCTCATCTCAGCTTCCATCCAGGGCACTTTCAATTACGTTTGACGATGGATATAGAGACAATTTGACAAACGCTTTACCGATTCTTAAAAAATATTCTGTTCCAGCTACAGTATTTGTTTCCACAGGCTATCTTGATGGCAATACAATGTGGAATGACAAAATAATTGAATCGATACGATTGCATTCAGCGGACACGATAGATTTAACGTCCATCGGCTTGAGTATGTATAAGGTTGATACCGACAAATCACGAAAAAATACAACTCAAGAGATAATTCTCAGTTTGAAGCATCTTCCCCAGAGTGAGCGAGAAAATAAAGCTGACTATATTGCATCACTAACGAAAGCAAGCTACGCCAGGTTGATGATAAGTAGGGATGAGTTGATCGAATTAAATAACAATGGGGTGGAAATAGGTGCCCATACGGTTTCGCATCCAATATTGTCAAAGCTTGAAAAAGATACGCCGCTAAGTGAAATAGCGAATGGAAAGGAAATGCTGGAGGAAATTCTAAAACAGGATATAACACTGTTTGCATATCCTAACGGCAGATATTTGAATGATTTTAACGATGATCATGTGAAGATGGTTAGGGACTGTGGGTATTCTGCAGCATTTACTACAGAGATGGGTGTGGGCAGTAACAAATCAGATATTTTTCAATTACCGAGATTTAGAGCGTGGGATACTACCGAAGAGAAATTTCTCGCCAGAATGATGCTTATGTATCTCAAGGAGAGATAATGAAATATTGTTTACGATTTGTAGTATTTATATTATTCCTGATGACCGGAGCACCAGTATATTCCTTTGATATTGAAATGACTGATTCAGAGTGGATAACTTGGCCAGAGTACTGCAAGACACGTTATGCACAACTGGGTGCAGGAAAAAATCCAAGATTTAAAAAATATGCATCTTCTTCGAAACAGGATAAATGGATAAGAATACTGGGGTGGGAAAATTACCGTGGTGTACAGCACTTTTGTACAGGTCGTATTTGGTTACAACGCGCCGCCATAGCTGGATCGGAAAAGGAAAAAAGCTGGGCATACGAAAGGGCAATATCTGAATTTTCCTTTAGCTACTACAAGGGGAACAGTGATGCGCCATATTATTCAGAGTTGTCTTCTTATCTGGCCAGGGCACTTTACAAAAGCGGTGAGGAAAAGAAAGCATATGATATCCTTGATCATGCGTTGACTGTAAAACCAGAGCAACCATATGCCTATACCGAAAAGGCGAAATTGCTTCGGTATGAAAATGAAGCTAAAAAGGCAGTGGAGGTATTACAGCTTGGGTTGGAAAATGTTGGAAACCACAGCATGAATATTCATGTGTTTCTTGCGCACGCCTATTATGACCTGAATGATTATAAGCAGGCCAAGTATCATTCCGATCAGGCCTATTCGCATGGATATACGATACCTGGATTAAAACAAAAGATTGATGGATTGAAATCTGCTCAATGAATAGATATGTGTTTTGCTTGTGACAGTGCCGATATTTTATCAGGTGATGACTGTGTCAGATTCTCGTAGTCTTATTATTGTGAATAATGCTTTTAAAGTACCTTTTATTCAATGAAGATTAATACAGACAATGCCAAGGCGTTGGCAAGGGGCTATGTCAATCCATTCTTGTTTAAATTTTGGCATGCATCGGAGTACGACATATCAAATACTGTACTCATTTCCGGATGTAATAGAAGTGGCACTACATGGCTGGCTGAGTTGATTGCGGCTGTGCCCGGGTCAACTATTTTATTCGAGCCCTTTCATGTTCAGAATATGAAAGAGGCGAGAAAAATTGGCTTTAAAACCAGAAACTATGTGTTCCCTGAAGCAGACTGGCCAGAAGGTGAAGAATACATACACCGGGTATTAACCGGGCAAGTGTTAACGCCCTGGACCACATCACACATCCCGATGCGCATAAAATATAATATCGATCGTTGGGTCGTGAAAGATATCTGTACCAATCCTATGCTGGAATGGATAATCGAGAAATTCCCAATACGTCCCCCACTACTTCTGCTACGACATCCGTGCGCGGTGCTGGCTTCCATCATTAAACGCGGGTGGGGTGACAGCTTATCGATGTATATTCAGGCCGATCAAGCGTTCACGGAGAGGTATCCGGAATTTCGATCGGTATTGGCCGGTCTGACTACTGTAGAGGAAGTGTTCACGGCACGCTGGTGTATAGACTATTATCTGCCGCTATCTATGGAAAGGCCATATCCTTTTCAACTTGTGTCGTATGAGCAGTTGCTTAACCACGGGCCGGATGCTTTGGTTCCTGTATTCGAGAGACTGGGCTTAGATATGCCCGAACATATAGATCAACTCTTTCACAAGCCCAGTGCCAAAGCCAGCCATGATTATGCACGACAGAGGAAGACTCCCGGTTGGCACAAGATTCTGAGTAAGGGTCAAATCGAGCGCATGTTGATTGTTTTAAAACATTTTGACATGGATTTTTATCAGGACGACCCTGAGCCGGATTATCAAGCACTGTTTAGTGATAATCCATTACGCTTAGGATAAATTGAATCTTTGGATAATTTACGCTCGAATGGATCAGGGTTAATGACCAGTGACATCATCTGAGAAATTTGATTTGGAATATTAAAGTTTATGAATACTGAAGAGTCTGTAATACATGTCGTATGCGAAGTTCTGCAAATTCCGGAACGCGTTTCGAATATGAATCAATCAACCGAGCTGCTTGGTGCTATTCCAGAGTTCGATTCGATGGCTGTTGTATCGATCATTACGGGTCTGGAAGATGCCTTCGATATCTTTATTGAAGATGATGAAATCGATGCTTCCATGTTTGAAACGGTTGGTACCTTAACGAAGTTTATGGACCAGAAACTGGTTTGAATTTTGTGTCCATTTCCTGTCGGCCTTTTTTTCTCAAGGGACCATCAGGGTACCTTTTTGTTATGCATTTTCTCCCACAAGGGGACAGTCGTAACGAGGTGGTGATTCATGTGCCTCCACTGGCTGAAGAGATGAACAAATCCAGACATATGGTGGCGAAGCAAGCCAGAATGCTTTGTGGGCTTGGCTATGATGTGTTGGTGGTTGACCTTTTCGGTACGGGGGATAGCGAGGGTGGGTTTGAAGAAGCTACCTGGGATCGTTGGCTGGATGACCTGGAATTCGTTTACAGATGGACAGAGGAACAGCAGTTTGAAGCGATCAACTGGTGGAGTCTCAGGATGGGCAGTTTGTTGATTTCCGATCTGGTACGGCTTAGGCAATTGAATGCTTCCAGGATTGTATGCTGGCAGCCTGTCATTAATGGAAGAAATTTATTGGGTCAATTTCTCAGGTTGCGTATCGCTGCTTACCTGGAAAGTAGCGATAAAAATCAGTCGGTTAAAGACTATATGACTGCTTTTGAAAAAGGGAGCGGCATTGAGGTGGCCGGGTACCAGGTATCTCCAGGTCTGGCGCTACCGCTAGCAAACGCCAAATTTGAAGATGTTTCAAAAAATTGTAAAAAACTGGCATGGTTTCAATTGACAACCCTTCCCGGCAAATCCATCGGCCCGTCGGACCAGATCATATTGGATCAACTTTCAGATAACGGATTAGAAGTGGTATCAGGCATGATTCAAGGCGCTCCATTTTGGTTTACACAAGAACTATCGCTATCCCATCAACTACTCGATACAACATCTAAATATTTCACACATTAATGTCCACTGAGACCCCAATCAGCTTTAAATGTAATGACCAACAACTTTTTGGGATATTACATTGTCCTGAAGTGCCGCAGCGAAGTGGTGTTTTGATCGTGGTGGGGGGGCCGCAGTATCGTGTCGGCAGTCATCGGCAGTTTGTCTTGTTGGCACGTTACCTATGTAATATGGGAATTCCAGTATTTCGGTTTGATTATCGGGGGATGGGAGATAGCGAGGGTAATCTAGCCGGCTTTGAGAATGTCGAAGATGATATTCTTGCCGCTATAGATACATTTTATGAATATTCTGAAAATCTTCGCCATGTAAGCCTTTGGGGTCTGTGTGATGCGGCGACAGCGATTGCCTTCTACGGACACAAGGATAGTAGAGTTAAAAAATTAGTTCTGTTGAATCCTTGGGTGAGGTCCGAGGCAGGCCTGGCTAAGGCCTATTTAAAGACCTACTATCTGGGCAAACTCATGAGCACTTACACATGGAAACGGCTGGTTACGGGTGATCTCGATATCCGGGAAGGGATTAAATCCCTAGGCGGACATATAAAACAGGTGTTCGGTGGACCTGGGAATCGAGCGAAGTATAACCCGGTAGGCAACAAAAAATCCGGCTTTCAACAAGGACAGCAAAAAGATATTTCTCCCCCCCTTGATAAACGACTGTTCTATGGGCTACAGCACTTTAAAGGATCGGTGCTGATTATACTCAGTGGGAACGATTTAACGGCGGAAGAATTTAAAAACACTTTAAAGGAAAATAGAGGTTACAGGCGTATCCTCGGCAGGTCCAATACCACTATCCTTAATATAGCCGATGCGGATCATACTTTTTCGAGAAGACACTGGAGTGCGGAAATGGAAAAATTGAGCTTGGAATGGTTAATTGAGCCGAACGAAACTCAAAATTAATTACCCGATTTTATTCAGATTACCATTTCTATGCGCAAGTTGAGAAATCTTTTCAGGGAATATCCGTTCACACTGGCAGTAGAATATCTTCTGAGACGTGGATTAAGTGTCATTGGCGTAGGCTATCACCACTATCTACTCACCGCGCAGCCGGTTCCGGATACTCCTTGGCTCAATCGAAAACGTGCTTCATCTTATCGGATAGACAAGATCATGGAGGATGACTACAACAGCGACTGGTTTCCTCGTCCAGCACACATTATCAAGTCAAGATACAGACAGGGGGCCGAGTGTTGGGTTGCCTTTAAAGGAGACCGGGCGGTGGGTTGTCAGTGGCTGATCAAAGGTCCCTATATAGAAGATGAGGTTAGATGTATTTTTAAACCTGGGCCGGAAGAAAATACGGTTTGGGATTTCGATATTTATATAGTACCGGAATTCCGCTTTAGCAGGCTTTTTTTGCAATTATGGGATACCAGTAATGCTTGGATGCGCAGTCAGGGGATTAGCTGGTCGGCAAGCAGAGTTGATGCGTTGAATCTGGATTCGGTCAAGTCACATTCCAGCATGGGTGCATATATCGTGGATCACGCCTGGTTTGTATCAATTGGGGCGATGCAGATAGCAAAGTGGAGAGGACGCTTTCACCTGTCGTTCGGCACAGGGTCTATTCCGATAATCGACGTCAAGACTGGAAAACTGTATTAGGGGGATTCGCCAGAAATAGACAGTTGGTGATATTAAGAAACACTGGAAAACTTCTTTTTAATGATATCAATCAACATTTTTTCTATACCGTCTGGCATTCCGAAGAGTCTCCACATTAGAAAAAGTACGGATGTATAGATAGCCATGCCTGAGACTGATTGAATGAGCAGCATTATGATTTTTGGCATATCGACCAGCGCTGGACTAATGATATAAATCGATAATGCCATGATAGTTGTAGAGATGCTGGGTCTCATTAGTGACTTGATGATTTCTTTGAAGCTGATATTCAATTCTTTCAATGCAAAATAAGAGACTGACAAGAAGCTGAATAATGCAGATACTGCCATGCCAATGGCAATGCCTATAATATCAAATAGCATGTAACCAGCGACCACGAAAAGCATTCTGATGGCGAGGCGAAACCACATCAGAAGGTTAACTTTTCTTTCCAGGCCAAGCGCGATGAGGGGATGCTCGGATACAATGAAAGTGATGCTCTCCAACGCACCATACACACCGAGCCATTTCAAATAGATGATTGATTCGATCCACTTTGGCCCAAGCAGCACATATACCAGGTTGTCGGAAACCATCCAAATGCCGGCACCTATAGGAATACAGATGGCGGTAGCGGTATATATAAGTTTTTTGTAAACGCCTGTAAATATTTTTCTGTCTTCTGTCAGGCGGGACAAGTTTGGAAAAAGGCCTCGGCTGGCAGGCGTTACCAGTTCTTTAGTGAAAATCGAGGATAGCTCATTAGATACATTATAGATACCCATCAGGCTGGTTCCCGAATTTCCTCCAACCACAATGACATCGAACTTGTTGTTCAGTAGTTTTGCGGTAGCCATGGGGATCATTGCGATGGCAAATTTCAGGTACTCCCGTAAATATCTAAAGCTGATACCGGGTCGGTAGGGATGCATGATATAGCTCAATACAACTGCGATGATTTCTGCACCCAGAGACCCAAATATCATAGCCCAATAGCTTTTTAAATACAGTGCCAGCATGATTACGCAGGCGAAGCGTATCAACCTTGCATAAATCATAAAGCGGAAATCAAAAGCAAACTGCAGCTCTTTTCTGGCGATAATCAGACCGACGTTTCTAAAGCTGAAGACTATTTTCAAGAACGCCAATACATATATAACGTCTATGATTCTGTCTTCCTTGAAGTAGGCCGCTGCCGCAGGTGCCAGCAAGACCATGAGCAGGGCGATGATCACTCCTTGCAATATGCTTACAGTCCAAGCTGAATTGTTGTGGTCTTTCGAGTTTTCCTTTGTCCTTATGAGTAAAAGAGACACATTGATTGTGGACATTTCTTCAATCAGGGCAATAAATACCGCTGACATGGCAAGAATGCCGAAATCTTCTGGTGAGAGGAGTCTGGCAAGAATAACCGTATTGACCAGTCCAATTGCCTTCATGCTCCATCTCATGATGATGGACCAGATCACTCCCCCAACAATTTTTGTCTCTACCATGAGGTTTGGCTGCTTACCTTTAGTGCTCTATTTTGAATTGCTTAGGATGGTTCATTGATTACAGAATAAATTGCATGAATTGACTCTTCCGGTAGCGGGTAGTCTGCCACAATTTTTCCTGACTTCAGGTCAAAGGCCAGAATGGATGCATATGTGAATACATCGTTTTTATTTCGCTTGGCCAGTTTCTTAACCCACGCAAGTTTTCCCTTTGCTCTCGTTTTTCTTAAGCGGGAAAATCCAATATACAGAATGTCATCGTCTATCAATAACCCTCTGCACCACCCCCGGACACCGTCAAATTCGGTAAGTTTGTTAATTTCCAGTGTTTCGATAACTGTTTTCTGATTAGCATCCGCAATCATTATGCAGCCATCAACGGCAGTAAAAAATATTTTGTCGTCCAGCACCACACCGTCATGAACGGCTATACCACTACCTCCCGTTATATCAATAACAGATGCGAAATCATCCAGGCAGATGGCGTCTTCTTGAGTACAGCGGGTAACCCATATCTTGCTATTGGCTTTAAAGACATAGTTGGGGTGGCATTCGTGTGGGCGTGTTGAATGTACTTGACGGTAATCCGTGTCAGCCAAGAACCTGTGCCAGGTCGATTTGCCTTCTGCATTGATCAATTTCACGATGTTGCCTTCCTCCTTGTTCAGGACGGCTACCGTATCCAGTCCTGTCGAGGTGGCGTAGAGGAAGCCATCGATAGCGGTGACCGAATGGATATTTTGAAAGCAGGGGTGGGAGATTGTCTGTAGAACCTTTAGCTCCGGATAGTTGTATTTGCGAATCTCAGTATCCATCGGGAGCCAAAGAGTGGCCTTCTCCACGTATGCCGAAGTAAACTGAAGGTTGGGGTGCTCATTGGGGAAATTTTCATTACCCTCGGCTACCGAAAGCAGTTCTGTTACAGCACCACTTTCCAAATTCAGTTTTAGTAATTTGGCACAACCATAGTACTTCCCGTCTCCCAGTTCGAATCCATTTGAACGCTCCAGTGCGCCGGTAATCAGTATATTTTTCATGCAGCTATTTACCAAGTATTGTGTGGAATTGGACCGCTTGATCCACTGGCCTGTTTGACTGGTAATTTTATTACATTGTTAGCGGCCTTCGATAGATGAATCATCAGCTATTTCGTAGTAACGGCGAATATATAATATGATGCATGGGTGACACAAAATTGGCTGCCGGCAAGCAACCGAAGTTTTAACCAATGATTGGTGGGGATGTAATGGGTCTAAGAATATTAATTATTATGATGATAATCAGTTGGTTATATGTTCCGGTTAGCCAGGCTGCTGAATCACAACTTGTGTTGCTGGCAGAATTGACCCATAACCTTGCGCCTGGGCAGTGGTTGGAATTACCCAATACCAGGATTCCATTAATATCCAGTGAAGAGTTAAAGGCGATACAGCAACAGCATGGAGGGCAGCCCATCATAGGTAAAACCGGGCCACGGTCAGTTATCGATGCATGGAATAGTGCAGCCTTTGATGGTAAACGCCATCAGTGGTACTTTTTTGGGGGAGGGCACGCCGATTATGGAGGGAATGAAGTATACGTGTTCGATTTTCGTTCCCTGGCCTGGACCAGGCTTACGTCGCCATCGCCATTGAACGGTGAAAACCAGGCACAGCTTGGCAAGGATGAGTGTTTGGTTCCAAGGACTGGCCCCACGCCGGCCCATACCTATGACGGCTTGAGTTGGAATCCGGCAACCGAATCCATGTGGTTGTTTCAGTCCCGAGGGTATTGTGGCAATGGTCGCGTCAGGCGCCTGGAGATTATCTGGGAATTCGTGCCCGGGATCGCTCAATGGAATAAATATCCTGTACCGGGTTTGGACCCGGGATTTGCCACTACCGCCTGGAATCCGGTAACAGAAAGAATCGTGTTGCGGAATTATGAATATGGCCAATCCGCTGCGGGGGCCATGGAAATCGGTGCCGGAGCGAAGGTCTATCGTCGAAACAATAAGGCCATGGGGCAGGGCGGCGGTAATATGACTTACGACCCTGAAACAGGAGAAATGTATATTCTACGCCCTGATGGCATTTACCTGCAGGGATTAGACGGTAAAGTTCTGCCCGATACGGTTCGTGTTCAAGAATATCCGAATGCCGCGCTTCGGAATCAAATAAGAATGGCCGGTTTCGCCTATCATCCTCCATCGAACAAATTTATTTTATGGTCTGGTGGTACCAGGACCTGGAGCTGGGATCCGAAGACGGGGGAATTTGTCGAATTGATGAATGGTACCGATGGGCCTGATTCCACCCAAAACCGTGTTTTCGACAAGTGGGTTTACCTACCGGAACTTGATGTGTTTGCCGGTTACAATAATTATTCTTCAGGGGTGTGGATATACAAAGCCAATTTTACTGGCCCTCTTAAAGGTACAGGTCCTACCATATTTCAAGGCCGCGCAAACACCCTCGGTTCAGGTGGTGATCCATGTGAAACGATTAAAATGGCGTGCCGGTTGATCGTTGACAGCCAGGATCGGAGCGCCTTGAGAAATGCGCTATCGGCACTGCCCGAAGCAGGTGGTGTGATCATTCTTTCACCAGGGAGTTATGTGATCTCCAAGGACAACTTTTTATGGCTATCCGGTTTGAAGCGATTGAAAATAATTGGCGGGTTTGGCCCATATAGCCGTATACCAGCAAGACTGGTCATAGATAAAGACAATCCGCCGAGTGCCTTGATTCCATGGAATGCCACAAATGGAGACCTGACTATTGAAAACCTGGTCATCGAGGGAGATGGGCATAATTGCGTCTACACCACACCTAAACTCCGCCAACAGGCTATTGATTTGGTCAACGTGACATTCATAAATTGCGGAAAAAACCCTGGTAATCTACTGAGCAATAAAGTCGAGGATAAAAGAACCTCAAAAAGTGGAAAGAGTATTGCTACCCCTCAAAAAGCAAGCGCAGGGAAGAGTCCGCCAATCAAAAATCGTTTTCGGTCATCAGCAGTTCCCCGCGATGTGGAGTGTGGACGGTATAAAGGTCCTTGCGTGGTGCTGCGTGAAACAGAAAACCCGCTTGCCGTTAAACAGGCGATCAAAAAAATCCCTCTGAGCGGGGGGACGTTGGTGGTGCTGCCTGGCATTTATCCGGTCTCCAAAAAGGGTTCTTTATGGCTCAGCAAACGTCGATGGCTGACCATAGCAGGCATTGTGGATGATTCTGGTAATGCGCCTCATTTCAGGGGTATTGAGGGAGATGCCCCCAACGCTATCATACCCTGGGGCGGAACCAATGGGGATTTGACGATCAGAAACCTGGAGATATCCGGGGCTGGCAGTAACTGTATTTATACCGGCAGTCGGTCAGGCAAGCAAATTATACGTTTATACAATGTCAATATCCATCACTGTGGCCACCATGTATGGATGAATGGTTGGGATAAACCCAATAAGTGGGACAATGAGGTATATGCCGAGAACAGCTCATTTCACCATTCCGGGTTAACCCATGCTGTTTATATTGACCGTATCAAGAAAGCTGAATTTAAAAATGTAAAGGTGTATGCCCCGAAAACGTTGCATGCGTTTAAATGCGTGGCGATAGAATGCAATGTATTCGATAGTGACATCTCGAATGGGACCCTGGCGGGGGATTGGGATAAATCCAGCCACTGGACAACCCATGAGCGCCTGGTCGGCTATTTGGGCAGTGCTCCCATGTCACTGGTAGCCTGTCAAAAAGGGCGGTTCGAGAGAAACACTATCACATTCCGTTTTAACGCCGAGCGTGGCACTGGTGGGACAGTCATAACCAGACAACCACGACATGATATCTATGGATGTGATCAACCACCTTATAAGTCAGACGACTTTAACGATCCAGAGTTTTGGAAACAGGTCGTGGCGGGTGGAGTGGAATTGCCTGAGGTACTGAACAACAAGAAATTATTTATTGCCAAGTGGTCCAACAATACCATTCGCGTGTTTGGGGAACGGGGGTCGAACACGCATCTAAGAATTATCGCCAATAAAGGGACTGCACCGGTCACGGCGATCGAGAAGGGAAGCACCAAGCTTAAATATTTGCCCCGACCACCAGGTTGGGTGGAGCGATCCAGGGATATTGTAACCGGGAACTGTTTTATCGGATTTACACCCAACGATGTCTTTGACAGTTCTCCCTGGGGAAATATGAGCGATGAAAGCGGCGATCCGCCTAAAGCTAGAGACCGGGTTTATCTTATTGGAGCAAACACCTGCAAATAGCGTGTGTAGATTTGACGTGCTGATCATGGGTTGACGATTTTGGAACTTCTGTC
>NZ_JANIOA010000018.1 GCF_025175675.1 Sedimenticola hydrogenitrophicus | reverse complement strand
TAGACTGCTGATCCAGGCGGCGGCCTCCTTTGGTTTAAGCAGCAGCGAACCGGCGGGCGCGGCGCTGCGCTCAGGCATTTTAAAACCGAGTGTGTTCTTTGTCTCCATGCAATCGTTATAATCCTGCAAATGGAATTCAACCGCTGACCAACCGCGCGCATTTTACAATATTATTATCGGCAGGTTCAGATCCTACTATAGTAAATATTTGATTGTAAGCGGGTTCAGCCCCCGCAGGTGGTGGTGTGGTGGCTCAGAATACCGGCTGCTTGGAGGCCGCGCCCGCCACCTCCCGGACCATTCGGGGGACCAGATAGCCGGGCAGGTTAGCCTGCAGTGCCTGCTGCAGGCGCCGCGCCTCGGCGGCCTCCACCTCGAAGTGCGCGGCGCCGGCGACCCGGTCAAGCAGATGCAGATAATAGGGGAGTACCCCGGACTCGAACAGCGCCAGGCTGAGTTCGGTCAGGGTGGCGGCGTTGTCGTTCACCCCCTTGAGCAGCACCGACTGATTGAGCAGGCTGACGCCCGCCTGGCCGAGCCGGCGCAGGCCCCGGGAGAGTTCCGGGCTCAGCTCCCGCGCATGATTGATGTGCAGCACCAGCACCGGTCGCAGGCGTCCGCCGGCGAGCCAGCCGCTCAGTTCCGTCGTCAGGCGCGAGGGGATCACCACCGGCAGGCGGGTGTGCACACGCAGCCGCCGCAGGTGCGGGATCGCCTCCAGCCGGGCGACCAGCGCGGCGAGTTTGGCGTCACTCAGGGTCAGGGGGTCGCCGCCACTGAGGATGATTTCATCGATCTCCTGCGCCTGGCTGATATGGTCGATCGCCTGCTGCCAGCGTTGCCGCAAGACGGCGGCCTCCTGGTAGGGGAAGTGGCGCCGGAAACAGTAGCGGCAGTTGACTGCGCAACTGCCATTGGCGATCAGTAGCAGCCGTCCCCGGTATTTGTGCAGCACCCCCGGCACGATCGCCTTCTCCAGGTCACCCACCGGGTCCTCCACGAAGCCCGCGGCCGGCAGGCTTTCCGCGCCGAGCGGCAGGACCTGGCGCAACAGCGGATCGTCGGGGTCACCTTTTACCATCAACTCGGCAAATTCCCGTGGGACTTTCAGGCCGAACAGCCGTGCCGCGGCACGCGCCGCCGGCAACAGCTCCCGATCGAGGCGCAGAAACCCGAAGAACGCATCGACGTCGCTGAAGGCGTTGGCCAGCGATTGCTGCCATAGGGGAGTCTGACAGACAGGCTCTATTCGATGTATCATGCGCGTTTTCCAGTCGGCTGTTTGGTGAGGACAAGATGGCAACGTATAGTACCAGTGAGTTCAAGGGTGGGCTAAAGATCATGCTCGATGGCGACCCCTGCTCCATTATTGAAAACGAATTCGTCAAGCCGGGCAAAGGCCAGGCGTTCAGCCGGGTGAAGATCCGTAACCTGAAGACCGGCCGCGTCATCGAGCGCACCTTCAAGTCCGGGGATTCGGTCGAGGCCGCCGATGTGATGGAGATGGATCTGCAGTACCTCTACTCGGATGGCGAGTTCTGGCACTTCATGCATCCGGATACCTTCGAGCAGGTGAGCGCCGATGCCGCCGCGGTCGGCGATTCGGTGAAGTGGCTCAAGGATCAGGACATGTGCACCGTCACCCTGTGGAACGGCACGCCGATCATCATCGAGGTGCCCAATTTCGTCAATCTGACCATCACCGAGACCGATCCCGGCCTCAAGGGCGATACCTCGGGGGGTGGCGGCAAGCCAGCGACCCTGGAGACCGGTGCTGTGGTGCGGGTGCCGCTGTTCGTGCAGACCGGCGAACTGATCAAGGTGGATACCCGCTCCGGGGAGTATGTCTCGCGGGCCAAAGAGGAGTGACTTGGGGCATCGCTTGAACGACCGTCAGACCGCTCCCGGGGCGTCTCCGGCGGCGTCCATCGAGACGCTCCGGTTGCGTGCCCGGGTGATCGCACAGATCCGGGTGTTTTTCCAGCACCAGGGCGTGCTGGAGGTGGAGACTCCGGTCTGCTCCCGAGCGGCGACCACCGATCCCGCCATCGAGTCCCTGGTCACCCGCTATACCGGTCCCGGTGCCCCGGCCGGCCTGCCGCTCTATCTGCACAGCTCACCCGAGTTTCCGATGAAGCGCCTGCTGGCCGCCGGCTCGGGCCCGATCTACCAGATCTGCAAGGTATTTCGCGACGGTGAAGCGGGGCGGCTGCACAACCCCGAGTTCACCCTGCTGGAGTGGTATCGCCCCGGCTTCGATCACCATAGGCTGATGGACGAGGTGGAGCGGCTGGTCGGGGGTTTAATGCCGGAACCGGCGGTTGCCCGCCGTCTCAGCTACCGGGCGCTGTTTCAACAGCGGCTGCAGATCGATCCCCACCCGGCCACGGCCGAGCAACTGCGCAACTGCGCCCTGCAACAGGGGGTGCCGGGTGTGGACCGGCTGGAGCTGCCGCATCGCGACGCCTGGCTGGATCTGCTGATGACCCACTGCATCGAACCGGCCATGGAGCCCGGGCTCTGCTTCGTCTATGACTACCCGGCCAGCCAGGCGGCGCTCTCCCGGGTGCGGCCCGGCAGCCCGCCGCTGGCCGAGCGCTTCGAACTCTACCTGGACGGTATCGAACTGGCCAACGGCTTTCACGAGCTGACCGACGCGGCCGAGCAGCAGCGTCGCTTCGAGCGGGATCTGCAGGCCCGCGCCGCGGCCGGTCAGCCGGTCGTACCCATGGATCGCCGGTTCATCGCCGCATTGGACGGGGGTATGCCGGAGTGCGCCGGGGTGGCGCTCGGTATCGACCGCCTGATCATGCGCCTGGCCGGCGTGGATCATATCGAACAGGTGATTGCCTTTCCGCTGTCACGCGCCTAGCCCGCAGGGTGGGGTGAGTGCCACAAACCGCATCCTGACCAGGCGATCCGAATCAGCCGTACCCTGGAAAAATATTCGCCGATAATGAACGCGAATCAGGGGTTTGGCGGGTCGATATCCAGCAGCGGGGCGGCATCGATACTCTCCGCGTCCATCATGGTGGCGACGCGCTGCAGCGCGGAGAGGATCTGGGTCTTCTCCCAATCCTCCAGCGCCTCGAACCGTTCAATGAACTTCTCGTGCAGCAGCGGCGGTGTGGCGAGCAGGATCGTCAGGCCGGCCTCGGTGAGACGCGCATTCACCACCCGCTTGTCCACGCTGCTGCGCACCCGCTCGGTCAGTTTTTTATCCTCAAGGCGATTGAGAATGGTGGTGACGGTGGCCTGACTGAGGGACACATCGTCGGAAATCCGCTTTACCGTGACGTCGCCCAGGGCGTTGATGGCGCGCAGCACCATCACCTGGGGGATGGTCAGGCCACAACTCTTTACCATGCGTTTTGACTGCAGATCGGTTGCGCGAATAATGCGGCGCAGGGAGACGAGCACGTCATGCCAATACTGATTTTCGGCCATGAGTTGGGTTAGGTTGAATTTGAAGGGTGGGGGATTATAGCCAGTTTTCATATTTCAACCAATTCTCAACTAACCATTTGGACTCTAAACATTAGAAGTGTAATAATAACTTATTAGAATTATCATGAGAAGGACGCGGCGGAATTCGTCGGGACAGTCGGCTTGCGCGGGCTGCCGTGTCGACAACAGGAGTTTGTTATATGTGTGGATTCGCCGGGATATATGCCCCCGGAGTGGCTGAATCGAATGTCGCCCGGGTTGAGCGAATGACCCGCAAACTGGCCCCCCGGGGCCCCGATGGTGAGGGGATTGTGACCCGCAACGGGCTGGCCCTGGGGCATCGCCGCCTCAAGGTGATCGACCTGTCGGAACATGCCCAGCAGCCGATGGTGGATGCCGAACTGGGCCTGGACCTGGTGTTCAACGGCTGTATCTACAACTATCGTGAGCTGCGCGAGGAGTTGCAGGGCCAGGGCTACCGCTTCTTCTCCCAGGGCGATACCGAAGTGGTCCTCAAGGCCTACCACGCCTGGGGAACCGAGTGCGTCAAACGCTTCAACGGCATGTTCGCCTTTGCCATTCACGAACGCGACACGGGGCGCTTGGTGCTGGCCCGGGACCGGCTTGGCATCAAGCCCTGCTACCTGGCGGAGTCGGATGGACGGCTGGCCTTCGCCTCCACCTTGCCGGCGCTGCTGGAAGCGGGCGATATCGATACCGCTATCGACCCGGTGGCGCTCAACTATTATCTGAGTTTCCATGCCGTGGTGCCGGCGCCCTTCACCTTGCTGAAGGGGGTGCGCAAGCTGCCGCCGGCCACCATCCGGGTCTATGAGAAGGATGGGTCGCACCACAGCGAAACCTACTGGCGACTGCGTGTGGGCCGCCGCGAGGAGGACCGCTCGGTGAGCGCCGAGGAGTGGCAGGAACGGGTGCTGGAGGCGCTGCGGCGCGCGGTGCGCCGGCGCATGGTGGCGGACGTGCCGGTGGGTGTGTTGCTCTCCGGCGGTCTCGACTCCAGTCTGATTGTCGGCCTGCTGGCGGAACAGGGTCAGACCGGCCTGAGCACCTTCTCGGTGGGCTTCGAGGAGGCCGGCGGCGAGAAGGGGGACGAGTTCCAGTACTCCGATCTGATCGCCGAGCACTTCCAGACCGATCACCACAAGATCATGGTCCCCTCCAGCCGTCTGCTGGAGACCCTGCCGGAAACCTTCAGCGCCATGTCCGAGCCGATGGTCAGCTATGACAACATCGGTTTCTACCTGCTCTCCCAAGAGGTCTCCAAGCACCTCAAGGTGGTTCAGTCCGGACAGGGCGCCGACGAGGTGTTCGGCGGTTACCACTGGTATCCGCCGCTGCTGGAAGCGGGCACCGGGGCGGCCGAGTACCGCCGCCTGTTCATGGACCGTGATTTCGACGAGTACGCCGCCACGGTCCAGTCCGAATATGTGCAATCGGACTATGCCGGCGCCTTCATCGAACAGCAGTTCGCCGATGAGAATGGCGGCAGCGCGGTGGACCGGGCGCTGCGTCTGGATACCACGGTGATGCTGGTGGATGACCCGGTGAAGCGGGTCGACAACATGACCATGGCCTGGGGGCTGGAAGCGCGGGTGCCGTTCCTGGATCACGAACTGGTGGAACTGGCCGGGCGGGTGCCGGCCGAGTTGAAGGTGCGCGACGAGGGCAAGTGGGTGCTCAAGGAGGCGGCGCGGCAGGTGATCCCGCACCAGGTGATCGACCGGCCCAAGGGGTATTTCCCGGTTCCGGCGCTAAAATACATAGAAGGGCCTTATCTGGAGTTTGTCCGGGACGCCCTCAACGACAGCCGGGCCATCAATCGCGGGCTGTTCAACCGTGACTACCTGGACCGGTTGTTGGACAACCCGAAAGACCACATCACCCCGCTGCGGGGTTCCAAACTCTGGCAGGTGGCCCTGCTGGAACTATGGTTGCAGACCCACCATCTCTAGGGTACAGAGCAATGACCAAACCAGAGCAAGGAACGAATGGTAATCTGAATATCGAACAGATGGGATCGCTGAAACACTGGGGGGAACCCCCCAGTTCGATAGCCGACGAACTGGACAAACAGGCGGTGGTCGACTGCGGCTGGGGCCGGCTGATCTTCGGTCAGACCTTCCGCTCCAGCCGCCAGCTGGCCGACCAGCTGCGGGATGAGCGTCTGGGGCGCCGTGACGTGGCGCTCTACAGCCGCGACCCCCAGGTGGTGATCTCCCAGGCGCCCCGGGAGCTGTTTATCGATCCCTCCCTCACTTACCGCCTGAACCTGGAATTCGCCGAGCTGGCGGATGTGGCGCTCGCCGGCATCAAGATCCGGCCGATAGCCGATGCCGCGGACGTGGAGCAGGTCAATCGCATCTACAAGGCGCGCTCCATGGTGCCGATGCGCGAGGGGTTCTTCGACTACCAGCAGGCCCATCCCGAACTGCGGATTCTGCTCGCGGTGGAGGAGCAGAGCCACCAGGTGGTCGGCTGCGTCACCGGGGTGGACCATTTTCGCGCCTTCGGCGATCCCGACAACGGCTCCAGCCTGTGGGCGCTGGCGGTCGATCCCCAGTGTGAGCACTCCGGTGTCGGCGAGGCGCTGGTGATCGCCCTGATCAACTCCTTCAAGTCCGCCGGCCGCTCGTTCATGGACCTGTCGGTGATGCACAACAACGCGCAGGCGATCCACCTGTATGAGAAGCTGGGCTTTTTCCAGGTCCCGGTGTACTGCATCAAGACCAAGAATGCGATCAATGAGCAGCTCTACATCGGGCCCAAGAGCGACGAGAAGCTGAATGTCTATGCCCAGATCATCATCGACGAGGCCTATCGCCGCGGTATCGTGGTGGATATCGTTGACGCCGCCGGCGGCTTTTTCGACCTGAGCCTGGGTGGCCGCACGGTCAGCTGCCGCGAGTCCCTGACCGATCTCACCAGCGCGGTGGCCATGAGCCGTTGCGACGACAAGGCGGTGACCCGGCGGTTCCTCTCCCGGGCCGGCCTGAACGTGCCGGAGCAGGAGCTGCTGCGGGACGAGGCGCAGGCGCTGGCGTTCCTGCAGCGTCACCAGCGCATCGTCATCAAGCCCGCGCGCGGCGAGCAGGGGGTCGGCGTCTGCGTCGATCTGAGCGAGCCCGGCGAGGTGATTTCCGCCTATGCCCAGGCCTCGTCTTTCTGCGACCGGGTGGTGGGCGAACGTTTCGTGCCGGGTGAAGATCTACGCATCATCGTGATCAACGACGAGGTGGTGGCGGCGGCGGTGCGGCGGTCCGCCTCGGTGGTGGGGGACGGCGAGCACACGGTGGCCGAACTGATCCGCAAACAGAGCCGGCGGCGGGCGGCGGCCACCCAGGGTGAGAGCATGATCCCGATGGATGAGGAGACCGAACGCTGTGTCAACGACGCCGGCCTGGCCATGGACCGGGTGCTGCCCAAGGGGCGGCGTCTGAAGGTGCGCAAGACCGCCAACCTGCACACCGGCGGCACCCTGCAGGATGTCACCGAGCGGTTGCATCCGACACTGGCCAAGGCGGCCATCCGCGGTGCCCAGGTGCTGGATATGCCGCTGGTCGGGTTTGATTTCATGGTGCCGGACGTGGAGCGCCCCGAGTACGCCATCATCGAGGCCAACGAGCGCCCCGGGCTGGCCAATCATGAACCCCAGCCCACGGCCGAGAAAATGCTGGACATGCTGTTTCCACAAACCACGCTGACCCATCACCGGTAACGTTATGAAGATATTGGATATCGACCGTCGCTACCTGCGCGAAACCCTGCTGGAGCTGCTGCATATCCCCAGCCCCACCGGCATGACCGACATCGTGGTTCAACTGGTCTGCCACAAGCTGGAGGCGATGGGGGTGGAGTACGAACTGACCCGGCGCGGCGCGATCCGCGCCAATCTTTATGGCCAGGTGCATACACCGGACCGGGCCATTGCCGCGCACCTGGATACCCTCGGCGCCATGGTCAAAAATCTGAAACCGAACGGCCGCCTGGAGGTGGTCTCGGTGGGCACCTGGCCGGCGCGCTCCGCCGAGGGGGCCCGGGTGACCCTGTATATCGACAAGGGCATTCAGTACCGCGGCAGTCTGTTGCCGTTGATGGCCTCTGGGCACGTGTTCGGCAAGCAGGTGGATGTTCAGGAGGCGGCCTGGCAGAACCTGGAACTGCGCCTGGATGAGCCGGTACACAGTATCGACGCGCTGAAAGCGCTGGGTATCCACCCCGGAGACATGATCTCCATCGATCCGCAACCGGAGTTTCTCGACAACGGCTTCTGGATCTCGCGCTTTCTCGATGACAAGGTGGGGGTGGCGGTGGTGCTGGCCGCGGCCAAGGCGATCAGCGACGCCCAACTGCAGTTGCCGATGGACTGCCATCTGCTGTTCACCATCTCCGAGGAGACCGGGGTCGGTGCCTCGCATATCCTGCACGGCGATGTGGCCGAACTGCTGGCGGTGGACAACGGCACCATCGCCCCCGGGCAGAACACCTCCGAATACGGCGTCACCATCGCCATGCAGGACTCCAGCGGCCCGTTCGACTGGTACCTGACGCGGCGCCTGATTTCGCTGTGCCAGACCTGCGGTATCGAACACAGCCGCGACGTGTTCCGTTTCTACCGCAGCGACTCGGCCTCGGCGGTGGAGGCCGGCAACGACATCCGTACCGGCCTGGTCTGTTTCGCCCTGGATGCCTCCCACGGCCATGAGCGCACCCATGAGAAATCGGTGCTGGCGGTGGCCCGCTTGCTGGCCATGTACATGCAGAGCGGTCCCCTGTTCGAGCGCGACGAACGGCCCCTGGGCCCGCTGGACGATTTCCCGGAAGATCCCACCGACTGGGCCGACGACCTCAGCGTGGACAAGCCGGAGTCCGGATAGCCGATTACGCCGGGAGCGGTAATGCTGCTCAATAAGGGGATACTTTGAAACTACTCACTTACAGACTGGGTGATTGGCTACGACACTTTTTGCTATTTTTGATGCGGTCTGATCCCGACTCCAATGCGTTGAAATTCGGGAATTTACCGAGAAATATTTGATAGCCAAAGGGATCAAGTTTCCATCCCGCTTGCCGACAACAGGTCCATGTGCAGGATTTCCACCCCGTAAAGAAGTAGCATGGGATCTATAATTGACATCAAAACGGAACAGGTCCGGCTGGTTTACAGCGCCATTCCGCTCTCAGCGCTCGCCATTTTCATCAACAGTACGTTACTGGGCATCGTCCTTTGGACTGTCACCAGTAGCGAAATAATCCTCTCGTGGCTGGCGGCTACCTACCTGCTATCGGCACTTCGATTGTGGCATTACCGAAAATTCAAGGCGTGTAATCCCTCTCCGGCTGACATCGGCCGATGGAGAAATCAGGCCCTGATCGCCACCGTTCTGTCGGGCCTGCTCTGGGGGACGGCAAGTCTGGTCCTGTTTCCCGGTGACGACATCGCGCATCAGGTATTCCTGGCTTTTGTGGTTGCCGGCATGAGTGCCGGTGCCGTTACCACGCTCTCGGCCTATACCACTGCCTGCCTGGTGTTCATCAGTTTGGCATTGCTGCCCATTGTGCTGCGCTTCTCCTTACTGGGCAGTTCTCTCGGCTATACCATGGCCTTCATGTCCGCCCTGTTCCTGGTCATGCTGATGATCACCTCGACACGTCTCAACCGGACGATTTTAGGGGCCCTGGAGATGCGATACGGGCGGCAGGTTGCGGAGGCGACTGTCCGCCGCCAGGCCCTCTACGATACCCTGACCGATCTCCCCAACCGGCGTATGTTCTTTGATCGTCTGAAGCAGGAGTTGGCCCGGTCACAGCGCCACAAGCACCTGGGCGTAGTCATGTTTCTCGATATAGATCACTTCAAGAAAATCAATGATTCACTCGGGCACCTGGTCGGAGATGAACTCCTGGTTGCGGTCGCTGACCGGCTAAAAGGGCGCCTACGCGACGAAGACGTCATCGCCCGTCTTGGTGGAGATGAGTATGTGATCCTGGTTCCCGAGATCGGGGATGCCCTGGAAGGGGCGACGCGCCGCGCCCAGTTGTTTGCTGAAGAGTTGCTGACACTCATCCGCGGCCACTTTGATATCAGGGGGCACAATCTACATGTAACGGCCAGCATTGGCATCACACTCTTTCCCCTGCAACAGAAAACCCCTGAAGATCTTCTGCAACAAGCCGATACAGCGATGTACCAGGCAAAGAGAGAGGGGCGCAACAGCGCATGCTTCTTCCTGCCCAACATGCAGGAGGCGGCCAACCATCGTCTGTCCATTGAAAAAGGTTTGCATCAGGCCCTCGCCAGGGATGAGTTCGAACTCTACTACCAGCCCCAGTTTGATAGTCACGGTGTACTCATCGGCGCCGAAGCGCTGCTGCGTTGGCATCACCCGGAGCGTGGCACGGTTTCACCGGGAGAGTTCATCACGATTGCCGAGGAGAGCGGGATCATCCTGGAGATAGGTGAATGGGTGTTGAGGGCGGCTTGCAGGGCTGTCTCGGCGCTCTCGCTGCATCATCTGACGATATCGGTCAACGTAAGCCCCAGGCAGTTCAAGGATCCTAATTTTGTCGAGCGGGTGAAGAGGGTGCTGGACGATACCGGCGCGGATCCCAGGCGCCTGCGTATCGAGATTACGGAGAGCACCGTCATCGACAATATCGAACAGACTATTGTCCGGTTACAGCAGCTAAAGGCGCTCGGGATCAGCTTCTCGATTGATGACTTTGGCACCGGCTACTCCTCCCTTGCGTACCTGAAGCGCTTGCCTGTGGATGTCATCAAGATCGATCAGTCGTTTGTTCGTGACATCGAGACCGATGCAAACGATGCGGCTATTGTGGAGACTATCATCGTCATGGCCAAACATCTGGGTCTGGGTGTTGTGGCGGAGGGAGTGGAGCCCGAGAGCATGCGCAGTTCCCTGCTGTCAAAGGGTTGTCACCAGTTCCAGGGCTATCTGTTCAGCCGCCCTCTCCCTTTCCCTATTCTGCAAAGCCAGTACCTGACCGGCCAAGCACGGCAGGTCGACCCAAAACTCCCTGCCTAACTACCCTTACCCACAAATGCCGATGAACACGCGTGTAGGATGGGTGGAGGCGCGGCCCCCTTGTTAACGGCTATTCGCGGCGGTCTGGCGCGGCGTAACCCATCTTCGGATGTGGGTGCACGATGGGTTGCGCGTCGGAGAGGGAGTCGGCGGAGAGTTCATAGAGGCGCTCCACCCATCCTACGCCTGGATGCAGTCCGGCCTACACATGGTAACGGGCCGGTCCAGGACTTTGTGGGAATGGTGCTCGCTTAAGGGCTTCCCGGCAGTGTCGGAATGCCAGCCCGTGCACGCCCCACCTGTAGGAGGCCCGCCCCGGGCCGATCGGCCGACGCACAGGCCTCTGATCGTTCATCGCGGAGGGGCGCCGCGCCTACGGGTCGGATTTGCCGCAGGCAGTGGCCCGTCGCAGCAGCAGGCACCGTTCCTGCGCATTGGCGGTGAGCGAGGCGGCGCGCTGGAACTCCCGGCGCGCCTCCTCCCGGCGGTCGAGCTTGAACAGCAGATCGCCGCGCACACTCGGTAGCAGGTGATAGCCCTTCAGGCTCGGTTCGCCGGTCAGGCCGTCGACGATCTCCAGGCCGGCCAGGGGGCCGAACGCCATGGCCGCGGCCACCGCGCGATTGAGTTCCACCACCGGCGACGGGTTCAGCTGGGCGAGGGCATCGTAGAGGGCGGCAATACGGCCCCAGTCGGTCTCCTCGGCCCGGGGCGCCCGGGCGTGGCAGGCGGCAATGGCGGCCTGCAGGCTGTAGGGACCGAGTGCGGCGCCGAGGGTGACGGCGCGCTCCAGCGCCGCCAGGCCGCGCCGGATCAGCAGCGGGTCCCAGCGTGTGCGGTCCTGGTCCAGCAGCAGGATCGGCTCGCCTTGCGGACCTGTCCGGGCATAGATGCGCGAGGCCTGGATCTCCATCAGGGCCACCAGTCCGTGCACCTCCGGCTCGCGCGGCATCAGTTCGGCGAGGATGCGCCCGAGTCGCAGCGCCTCGTCGCATAACGTCGGACGCACCCAGCGATCGCCCGCGGTGGCCGAGTAACCCTCGTTGAAGATCAGGTAGATCACCTCCAGCACCGAGCCGAGCCGGCCGGCGAGCGCCTCGCCGCGCGGCACTTCGAACGGCACCCGGGCCGCGCTCAGGGTGCGTTTGGCGCGCACCATGCGCTGGGCGACGGTCGCCTCCGCCGCCAGGAAGGCGCGGGCGATCTCATGGGTGGTCAATCCGCCGAGCAGCCGCAGGGTGAGGGCCACGCGCGCCTCCGGCGACAGCAGCGGATGGCAGGCGGTGAAGATCAGACGCAGCAGATTGTCGCCGATTTCGTCATCCAGGGCCGCGTCGACGGCCTCCTGAAAATCGGCCCGGGCGGTGTCCCGCTGTACATCCAGTTCGTACCCCAGCTGCCGGTGCTTGCGCTCCAGCAGCGGGTTACGCCGCAGCTGGTCGAGGGCGCGATTTTTCGCCGTGGTCATCAGCCAGGCGGCTGGCCGCTCCGGGATCCCGTCCTCCGGCCAGTGCTCCAGCGCGGCCACCAGGGCGTCCTGGGCGAACTCCTCGGCCAGGCCGATATCGTGCGTCAGCCGGGCCACCACGGCGATCACCTTGGCCGCCTCGATACGCCAGACGGTCTCGATGGCACGCCGGGTGTTGCCTGCGCTCATGGGCCCTTAACTCTCCACATGGATCATCCAGGGTACGCCGAAGCGGTCCGTGAGCATGCCGAAGGCGGGAGAAAAAAAGGTTTTCTCCAACGGCATCTGCACCTCGCCCTCTTCGGCGAGCAAGCCGAACAGTTGTTGCGCCTCGTCCACGTCCTTTGCATTCAGCGTCAAGGCGAAGCCCTGGAACCGCGCCTCGCCCGAGCAGTTGCCATCGCTGCCCATCACGACGCTGTCGCCGATCCTCAGGTTCATGTGCATCACCTTGTCGGGATCATCGACCGGACACATGGTCGGGTCCGGGGCCTCCGAGTAGCGCAGCAGGGCCACGATCTCGGCGCCCAGCGTGGCCTGGTAGAAGTGGGCCGCCTGTTCCGCGCAGCCTTCGAAAAAGAGATAGGGCTCGATACGCATGGTCTGTCGCTCCTGTGGTTTCCGGTTACTCTCCGATGCCCATGTCGCGGAAACGCTCCACCGTCTCCGAGGGACTGAAGTCTTCCAGCTCGAACAGCTGGCGGATCTCGATCTCCGCCTCGCCGCGGTCGATCGATGGGTTGGGGTAGCGCCGCGCCCACTCCACCGCCTCCTCGCGCGAGCCCACCTGGATCAGGGTATAACCGGCGATCAGCTCCTTGGTCTCGGTGAACGGGCCGTCGATCACGGTGCGTTTGTCTCCGTCATAGCGGATCCGCCACCCCTTGGCGCTGGGCTGCAGCCCGGAGCCGTCCAGCAGCACGCCCGCCTTGCTCAGCTCTTCGTGATAGGCGGCCATCTCGGCCAGCAGCGCCTCGCCGGGCATCACCCCGGCCTCGGAATCCGGGGTGGCCTTTACAATAATCATGAATCGCATCTTAAAATCCTCCCGTTTCAGATTGGCCGGTCTGACAGACCGTTACTGCATGGAGTGCAGACCGAACAGGTTGCCCTCGGAATCGAATCCCAGGCTGATGAAGCCATACTCGCCAATGGACATCTTCTCCTGCTTGATGCTTCCGCCGGCGGGAACGATGCGTGCCTCCTCGACGGCGCAATCCTCGCAGCCGAAGTAAACCAGTGTACCGGCACCGCCCGAGGGGATACCCTCCATCTTCACCAGCGCCCCCGAGGCGCCCACGCTGTTCATGTCCATCGGGAAGCTCCATAATTCCAGGTCCGGGTTGTTCAATCTCTCCAGCGTGGTCTGGAACACCGTTTCGTAAAACTGCCTGGCCCGTTCCATCTCCTGCACGTAAATCTCGAACCAGACGACCGGGTTGTTGTTCATGGCGACCTCCTTGGTCAGGTATGCGACAACGGTTGGTTGTGGCGATCGTCGGCTACTCGTCGACAATTATCTCGAAGCCGCCATAGATCATGCGGCTGCCGTCAAACGGCATCGGATTGGCCTCCGGATTCAACCGGGGATCGGCCATCGCCTTCTCCATGCCCTGGTCGCGCGCCTCCCGTGACGGCCACAGGATCCAGGAAAACACCACCGTCTCCTCCGCTTTGCATTTGACCGCCATGGGAAAGGAGGTGACTTCGCCCTCCGGCACGTCATCGCCCCAGCACTCGACCAGTTTCAGCGCCCCGTGCTCATTGAACACGGCGGCGGCGGTCTGCGCGGTCTTTCGGTAAATCTCTCTGTTCTCGGTAGGTACCGCGAGTACGAATCCATCGATATATGACATGATGTGGCTCCTCCATTCTGATCGGCTGCGTCAGCCGATTTCTCGATCCTTTCCATTTTGTCCCTGTTATCCCTACGACGGGCGAAGCGGAGTGAAATCGACAGCCTCCGATATTTTTTCCTGATTACCCATCAAACTCAGCTGTGTTGAGGAAAATATTAGCCGCGAATAAACGCAAATGAACGCGAATAATGTCATTTCGTAAACATCTTATCCGCTGGTTTGGAGAGTACCGACCATTTTCGGGCATGTGTCGGTCCCTATTAAATCCTGAGCGGTTGGTTATCTTTATCACTATTTGCGTGTATTCGCGTTCATTCGCGGCTTAAATAAACGGTATTCGACCATGGCTGAGTATTGTGGGTAATCAGGTATTTTTTTGTATTTTGTTAATCAACCCGTAACCAGTTGTCCGGACGGTACGGGAGCCGTCGCCCCCCTTCGTGCCGGAGGCGCTCCTACATCCCGGTTTACTGCACCTGTAGGAGCGGCTCTGCCGCGAAAGGCGATCGCGATTCACAGGGGTCGGAGTCAAATCGGTCCAACGGCCGGGGGTGAATCAGACCTTATGGCCGATTTGACTCCGACCCCGGCATGGTCAATCAACCCGCGGAACAGGGCGCCAGTTCGCGTACCTCCACCGTCGCCCAGCGGGCCGCCGGGCATTGGCCGGCGATGACGATGGCCTCCTCCCGGGTGACGTTGTCGAGCAGAAAAAAGCCGCCCACCATCTCCTTGGTCTCGGTGAAGGGGCCGTCGCGCAGTTGTGGCTGGCCGTCGCGCACCTGCACCCGCACGCCCTGGCCGTCGCCGAGCAGCGATTCGCTGGCTCGCAGCAGGCCACGGGCGGCCAGCCCCTCACCGAAGCTCACCATCTCGGCGTAGGCCTGGCGTCCCTCCGCTTCCGTGCGTTGCGCGCGCTGGCCGTGGGGTTCCAGGATCAGCAACAGGTAGGACATGGGTCTCCTCCTCTGGAGTTAGTTAGCCCGACAAAGCCGAGGCTTGGTGGGTGAGTGCCTCAAAGGTGCCACTACATCATGGGTCGCCCGGGGTGGGTAAACGACTTGCCATAGCCACGGCTCCGGCCGGCCCCGAATCGCTAAACGATCTGTAGTCTCGCCAAGACGCCAAGGAGAACAGATTCGTAGGGTGGGTTAGCGGCGCACAGGCACAACACTTCCAGACCACGACAACAGCCGGGCGCAGCGTAACCCACCGCGTCTCAGGCCGTAAAACGGTGGGTTACGGCGCGCGCACGGTGCAATGCAAACGGCCACCCCTTGCGCCGGGCGCGCCTAACCCACCCTACAAAACTGTCCCCCCGTTCTTCCTTGCCTGCCAGCGGGGCCGGAGTCAGCTTTGACTCCGGCCCCGGCGTATCACTCCGCCTCCGACCCCTGCGGGTGCAGGCCGCCGCCGCCCGGATGGTGGCTGGGGGCGTGGGGCGACCGGTGCGGCGCCAGGTGGGGCCGCTGCTCGAACTCTTCCGGGCTGGTGCGCAGCCGGCGGTCGGTGACCAGGCGGTAGAACAGCGGGATGAAGAAGATCGCCAGGAAGGTCGCCGCCAGCATGCCGCCCACCACCCCGGTGCCGACGGCATGGCGCGCCCCGGCACCGGCGCCGCTGGAGATGGCCAGCGGCAGCACGCCGAGGATGAACGCCAGCGAGGTCATCAGGATCGGCCGGAAGCGCAGCCGCGCCGCCTCCATGGCGGCGGCGGTGGCGGAGTAGCCCTCGCCCTTCTTGAGCAGGGCGTACTCGACGATCAGGATGGCGTTTTTCGCCGCCAGACCGAGCAGGGTCACCAGGCCGATCTGAAAATAGACGTCATTGCTGAGCCCGCGCAGCCAGACCGCGGCCAACGCGCCGAAGGTACCGAACGGCAGCGCCAGCTGCACCGACAGCGGCAGCGACCATTTCTCGTACTGGGCGGCGAGGATCAGGAACACCATCAGCACCGCCAGGCCGAGCGCCAGGTTGGCGGTGCCGCCGGAGCGCTTCTCCTGGAACGAGGCGGAGGTCCATTCGTAGCTGAAATCCGGCCCCAGGGTGCGGTCGGCGATCTCCTCGACAATCTGCAGCGCCTGCCCGGAGCTGATGCCGGGTGCCGCGTTGCCGAAGATCTTTACCGCCTGGACGTTGTTGTAGCGGTCCAGGGTCTCCGGCCCCGAGGTGTAATCGACCCGGGCCAGCGCCGACAGCGGTACCTGGTCGCCGTTGTTGGTCGGCACATAAAGCGCGCCGATGTCCCGCGGGGTGGCGCGATAGCCCGGTTCGGCCGACATCTGCACCTGCCAGGTGCGGCCGAACTTGTTGAAATCATTCACGTAGAGGGTGCCCAGGGTGGCCGCCACGGTGGTGAACAGCGTGTCGATGTCGACCCCCAGCAGTTTCGCCTTGGCCCGGTCCAGATCGACATAGAGCTGCGGCACCCGCGAGCGCCACAGCGACAGCGGCTGGACGATGCGTTCGTCCTTGCGCAGCTCCGCCAGCAGCTGTTCGCTGGCGGCCGCCAGCGCCTTGGGTCCGTCCTCGCCGCGGTTCTGCAGGTAGAGCTCGAAGCCGCCGGCATTGCCGAGACCGAAGATCGGCGGCGGCCCGAAGGCGATCACCAGGGCCTCGCGGATGCCGGCGCTCTTCGCCATCAGTTGGCCCACCATGTCGTCGGTGGAGCGCTGGCGCTGGTCCCAGTGGCGGGCGGCGACGAAGATGGTGGCGGCGCTGTTGCGGAAGCCGCCGCCGAGAAAATCCAGTCCGGCGAAGGCCACCACGTGTTCGGCGTCGGGATCGGCGCGCATGATCTCGATCACCTCCTGCGTCACCGCCTCGGTACGGCTGAGGCTGGAGCCGTCCGGCAGGTAAACGGCGCCGATGTAGTAGCCCTGGTCCTCGTTCGGCACCAGGGAGCCGGGGGTGATCTGCCACAGGAACACGGCCGCGCCGACCATCAGCAGGTAGAGCGCCACGGCCAGCCCGGCGCGCCGCAGCAGGAAGCCGACGCCGGCCAGGTAGCCGTTGGTGAAGTGGGCGAAACCGCGGTTGAAGGCAGTGAAGAAACGCCCCGGGTGGCGTCCCTGGTTCTGCAGGATGAGCACCGACAGGGCCGGGGTCAGGGTCAGGGCGACAAAGCCGGAGAGGATCACGGCAATGGTGATGGTGACGGCGAACTGGCGGTACAGCTCGCCGGTCAGGCCACCCAGGAAGGCGATGGGGATGAACACCGCGCACAGCACCAGGACGATGGCAATGACCGGCCCGGTCACCTCGCGCATCGCCTTCAACGCCGCCTCGCGCGCCGCCAGCTTCTCTTCGTGCATGATGCGCTCGATGTTCTCCAGCACCACGATGGCGTCGTCCACCACGATGCCGATGGAGAGCACCATGCCGAACAGGGTGAGGGTGTTGATGGTGTAGCCGAGCAGGTGCAGGCCGACGAAGGTGCCGAGCAGCGACACCGGCACCGCGATTACCGGGATCAGGGTGGCGCGCCAGTTCTGCAGGAACACGAACACCACCAACACCACCAGCAGGATCGCCTCGCTCAGGGTCTTGATCACTTCACGGATCGACACCTCGACGAAGCGCGTGGTGTCGTAGGGGATGGAGTAGGTCAACCCCTCGGGGAACTGTTTCGCCAGTTCGGCGACGGTCGCCTTGACCTCGTCGCCGACCGCCAGCGAGTTGGCGCCGGGCTGCAGGAAGATGCCCACCAGGGTCGCCGGCTTGCCGTTGTAGAGGCCGGTGAAGTCGTAATCCCGGGAGCCCAGTTCGATGCGCGCCACATCCTTGAGCCGTAGCAGGGCGGTGCCCTCGCCGGCACGCAGGATGATGTCACCGAACGCCTCCGGGGTCGACAGGCGGCCGCGGGCATTGATGGTATAGACCAGATCCTGGCCGGCGCCGATCGGCGGCTGGCCAATCTTGCCGGCGGCAAACTGGGCGTTCTGCTCACGGATGGCATCGGCGATCTCGTTCGCGGTGACGCCGAGGGCGGCCATCCGGTCCGGCCGCAGCCAGATGCGCATGGCGTAATCCTTGGCGCCGAAGATCTGCACGTTGGTGGTGCCGGGGATGCGCTTGAGCCGGTCCAGCACGTTCAGGGTGACGTAGTTGCTGGTGTAGAGGTCATCGAAGCGGCCGTCCGGCGACAGGAAGGCGAGCACCTGGAGGAAGGCCGAGGAGCCCTTCTCCACCGTCACCCCCTGGCGGCGCACCTCCTCCGGCAGGCGCGGCTCGGCCTGCTTGACCCGGTTGTTGACGTTGAGGGCCGCCTGGTCCACGTCGCTGCCGATCTCGAACGTGGCCTGGATCTCCAGCACCCCGTTGGAGGCGGATGTGGAGCTCATGTACATCAGGTTCTCGACGCCGTTGATGGTGTTCTCCAGTGGCGCGGCGACGGTCTGCTCGATGGTCTCGGCCGAGGCGCCGGGGTAGATGGCGCGCACCGTCACCACCGGCGGGGCGATCTCCGGATACTGGGCGATGGGCAGGATGCGCATCGCCAGCAGACCGGCGAGCACCAGGAAGATCGACAGCACCGCGGCGAAGATCGGCCGATCGATAAAGAAGCGCGACAGCATGTTAGTGCTCCGTCAATGTGCTAATGGCGAGTTCAGTGAGCTTGTCAGCGTTCATGGCAAGGCGCGCCTCGCCGGCAATGGTCGGCTCCCTTGGCAAGAGGCGCAACGCCGTCCATGGGCGCTGAATCCGTAATTATCACGTTGACGGAGCACTAGTACCCCTCAGCGGGTTGCGCCAGGGCGGCGGTTGGTGTGGCGGTGGGTGGGGTTGTCGCCTTCGGCTGCGGCTGGATCGGCATGCCGGGGAAGAAGATGCGTGCCGTACCCTCGATCACCACCCGGTCGCCCGCCGCCAGCCCGGAGCGGATCACCCAGAGGGATTCGCCGTCGGCCATGTCGGGCTGCTCCACCCACTGGCCGACCTCGACCGGCCGGGGTTGGGCGGTGGCGGCGCCGTTTTCGCCCGGGCCCACCACGTAGACAAACTTGCCCTTGGCGTCCTCCTGCACCGCGCGCTGCGGAACCGCCAGGGCGTTGGGGAGGATACCCCCGGTGATCGTTACCCGCACGAACTGGCCGGGGCTGAGCCGGGCCGCCGGATTGGGCAGGATGGCCCGTACATCGTAGGCACCGGTGCGCGGATCGGTCCGGTAGTCGCTGAAATCGACCTGTCCGGCGTGCGGATAGGCGGAACCGTCGGCCAGCTTCACCTCGACCCGGGTCTGATCCGGCGGCGGCAGCGTCAGGGTGCCCTCGGCCAGCTGGCGGTCGATCTCCAGGCGTTCGTTCTCGGCGATGGAGAAGCGCACGTGCAGCGGGTCGACCTGGGCCAGTCTGGCCAGCGGACCGCTGGTCGGCGAGACCAGCGAGCCCTCCACCTGCAGGGCGCGGCCGATTCGGCCGTCGATCGGCGCCTCTACCCGGGTATAGTCGAGGTCGAGCTGGGCCTGGGACAGTTCCGCCTCGGCGGCAGCCACCCCGGCGCGGTGCAGGTCACGGTTGGAGCGGGCATCGTCCAGGTCGCGCTGGCTCACTGACAGGGACTTGACCAGCGGGGTCAGCCGCTTCACCTCCCGCTCGGCCTGGGTGAGGCGTGCGTGGGCCTCGGCCAGGTTTGCTTGCGCCACCCGCTTGCGCGCCTCGAACGGGGCGCGGTCGAGCTGAAACAGCGGCTCGCCGGCCTTGACCCGGCCACCCTCGTCGAACAGCCGCTGTTCGATCAGCGCGGTGACCCGGGGACGGATCTCGATTTCGCGCGATGCCTCCAGCCGGCCGACGTACTCGAACTGCGCCGGCAGGTCCCGGGGCTGCAACGCCACCACCGTGACCTGCTGTGGCGGCATGGCGCCATCCGCCGGTTGCGATTCGCTCTCGCCGCAGCCGGTCAGCTGCAGCATCAGCAAGCCGAGGAGCAGGCCGGCGCAGGCGGGGTGGATCTGCCTGGTTATGCTCATGCGGCCTGTGCCTCGGGCCGATGCGGGAAGGGGCGGGTTGTCATGACGGAAACTCCATATCTATCAGTTGTGTATATTGGGGGCGATGGCGCGTCGGCTCAGTCGGTCGTGGCGTCGCTCACTTCAATGTTAATCGCTCTCCGGGCCTCACCGGTTACCCGACTCCGCCCTGATTACCCGAAAACGGCCCTATCTCCCTGGTCGACGAATGAATCAACGCCCGATCGACACCGGCCGTTGCATCGGTCTTGTCATACCGGCGTTTTTTTCAGAACGGGGGCGTGCCGATCAATCCGCGAGGCTGGCTGCCGGACCCGATGTGGGGCGGTGGGGTCAACCGGGAAGGTGTCGTGGCGGATGGTTGTGCATGCTGGCTCCTCATGATTTCCCTCTGTCGTGCACGTGTCCGATGCCCCTGTCACGGGCCCGTCGAGCAGTGATACAGAGTGATAATAGTCCATATATCGGCACTGCACGCGGATTCTACCTCATTGTTTAAATAGGAAAAAAGCACAAGAAATACCGGTTTTTTCGGCTGGGCGGTTTTGCCAGGAAGGGCGGAATCAGGCTGATTTGGTTCGATATTTTTGGCGAATGCGGGGGTAACCACGGATGGACACGGATAAACGCGGAATGCGATTCGGGGGAGACAGCCGGAACTCGTCAGGTTTGACCTGTCCATCGGCCGAGCGCCTCTGAATGAGAGAGGGCCAATGGACTCTCGCCAAGACGCCAGGCACGCCAAGGAAAATAGATATACCCCTATAATCTTTGCGCTCTTGGCGTCTTGGCGAGAGGAATAATCCTTTACCGATCCGGAACCGGGAAGGCGCCGTGGGTACGAAAAGTTGTCCGGCCGCCTTGGGTGGCCCAGGGTATCGCGGGGGTGTTGTGGCGCCCTTGAAGCCCTCACCCAATAGGCCCCAGGCTTTGCCGGCGGTAGTTTACTCCGTGGTCCGGAAGAGTCAGGCGCGCCTGGGCCGGATTAATTTGATTCCGAATCCTGATTGTTGTCGTCCAGGGCGATCGGCAGGGCCAGCCGGTAGCCGACCCCCTGCACGGTGATGATGAAGCGCGGATGGGCGGGATCGTCACCCAGTTTGCTACGCAGCTGACCCATCAGCACCCTCAGGTAGTGGGTCTCCTCCTGTTGCGCCGGTCCCCAGATGGCCCGGAGGATCTGCTGGTGGGTCAGTACCTGGCCTGGCGAGGCGATCAGCAGGTGCAGCAGCTCATACTCCTTCTTGGTGAGGTGGACCGGATGGCCATCCACGCTGACGTCACGCAATGAGAGGTCGACCCGCAGCCCCTGCGATTCGAACAACCGTTGGGTCGCCCGGGGCTGGCGCGCGTCGCGCAGCACCACGCGGATGCGCGCCATCAGTTCACTGATGCCGAACGGCTTGGTGACGTAGTCGTTGGCGCCGGCATCCAGGGCGGCCACCTTCTGGGTCTCGTCGGCGCGTACCGACAACACGATAATTGGGACGCCGGACCACTCGCGCAGGCGGGCGATGAACTCCTGGCCATCCATATCGGGCAGTCCCAGGTCGAGGATGACCAGGTCCGGCGACCGGGCCACGCACAGCGCCAGCCCCTCATCGCCGAGGCGCGCCTCGTGCACGCTGTAGCGGTGTGCCTCCAGGCTGATGCGCAGAAACTTGCGGATCTGCGCCTCGTCCTCAACCACCAGGATGGTCTCTTGCGGCATCGCTGTTATTCTCCCGGTTCCGGCTGGCCGGCCGGCAGCCGGATGCGTATGCAGGTGCCACGGCCGTTCGGGCCGTCCTCGGCGCTGACGCCGCCGCCGTGGGCCAGGATCATGCCGCGCACGATGGCCAGCCCCAGACCGGTGCCCTGGCGGTTGCCGCGGTCGCCCTGGCGTGCGGTATAGAACATGTCGAATATCTTCTCCCGCTCCTCCGGCGGAATGCCGGGGCCCTCGTCACACACCTGGATCTCCACCTGGCCGTCGATGAAAGCGGCGCTGAGGAGGATGCGGCCGTTGGCGGGGGAGAAGCGCAGCGCGTTGTCCAACAGGTTCACCAGTGCCTGCTCGATCAGCACCCCGTGCACCCAGAGCAGGGGCATATCGGGGGCGATGGCGATCTCCAGGGGCCAGCCCTTCAACGGGTCGCGCATCCGCTCCGTGGCGCTGGAGAAGATGTCATGCAGGTCCACCCAGTCGCGCCGCAGGGTCAGGGTGCCCTGGCCCAGACGGGTCATGTCCAGCAGGTTCTGGATATGGCGGTCCAGCCGTTGCGCCTCCTCCACCACGGTCTCCAGGAGTTCGGTACGGTCCTCGCGGCTGAAGTTGTCCCCGTACTCCAGCAGGCTGGTGGTGGAACCGATGATGGAGGCGAGCGGGGTGCGCAGGTCGTGGGAGACCGACGACAGCAGGGCGGAACGCAACTGCTCTGTTTCCGAGACCAGTCGCGCCTGTTCCAGGTCGGCCACCAACTGGGTGCGGTGCAGGGCGATCGCCGCCTGTTCGCACAGGCTGCGTGACAGCGGCAGCTGTTCGCCGTCCAGCGCATCGCCCTGGAGCGCCAGCAGGCCGAGCGGTTCGCGGTCGGTGATCAGCGGCAACAGCTGCCAGCCGTCCCGCAGCACCGGCTCGGCGTTGCCGGTCGTCCACGCCTGCCGTGGATCGATGGCCGGGGGGGCGGCGGACAGGTCCGTGCCGGCCCGCGGGGTCGCGATTCCCTGCTCGTCTGGAAGGTAAACCGCCACCGGGCGGTCGAGTGAATGGGCAAACTGAGCCACCAGGGTGTCCAGCACCTCCCGGGTATCGGCGGCCGAGGACATGCGGCGGCTGAATTCATAAAGATTGGAGATGCGCTGCAGCGAGAGGTGCCGTTGCATCATTTCCCGGTGCATGCGGGCCGCCAGGTTGCCGGCGATGGCGGCCATCAGCAGGAAGAAGACCAGGGTGGCCACGTCGCCGTCGTCGGCTACGTCGAAAGTGTAGAAGGGCGGGGTAAAGAAAAAGTTGTAGGTGAGAAAGCTGAGCACGCTGGCCACCAGCGACGGACCCAGTCCGGTACGCGCGGAGATGATCAACACCCCGGTCAGGAACAGCAGCGAGAGGTTGGCGTGGGGCATCAGCCGGTGCAGCAGGAAGGCCAGGCTGGCCGAGACCAGCACGATGAGAATGGCCCCGGCATAGGCCATCGGTTTCTGGGTGAACAGATGTTCGGAGCTGCTGTTGTCGATGGCTATGGGCATGGCTACCGGTTTCCGTGTTTCGGATCCTGGGTTGGTGAGTCCATTGTGCTGTCTGCGGCGATGGTGATAAATAAAAAAAGCATAAAATTTTTACGTTATTTTTATGTGACCGGGTCGGGGACGGTTCCGATAATAGGCCATCGGCTGATTGTAGCGTTACCGCCTGGTCCCATGAATCCTTCCATTATCGCCCAAGTACTCGGCATCTGGCTGTTGCTGTTCAGCGGTAGCTTGCTGCCGCCCCTGGTTATCTCACTGCTCTACCACGACGGTGAGACCATGCATTTTTCCCTGCTGGTGCTGTTCAGCCTGATCAGCGGGCTGGTGCTCTGGTTGTTGTCGGCAAAACACGAGACCCAACTGCGCACCCGTGATGGTTTCATTATTGTGGTGGTGCTGTGGCTGGTGACCAGTCTGCTGGGCATGCTGCCGTTTATCTTCGGCCTCGGCTTGAGCGTTGCGGATGCCCTGTTCGAATCGGTGTCGGCCTTTACCACCACCGGCGCCACGGTGATCACCGGCCTGGATGATCTGCCGCCCTCGATACTCTTTTTCCGCCAGGAGATGCAGTGGCTCGGCGGCATCGGTGTGGTGGTCTCGGCCATCGCCCTGCTGCCCATGCTGGGTATCGGCGGCATGCAGATGTTCAAGGCGGAGACCCCGGGGCCGATGAAGGATGAGAAGCTGACCCCGCGCATCGCCCACACCGCCCAGGCGCTGTGGAAGCTCTATCTGGTGATGACCCTGGCCTGCGCGCTACTTTACTGGGCCGGCGGCATGTCCCTGTTCGATGCCGTGGCACACAGCCTGACCACCGTCTCCACCGGCGGTTTCTCCACCCATGATGCCAGCCTGGGTTATTTTGACAGTGTCTTTATAGAGAATGTGGCGACCCTGTTCATGCTGCTCGGCGGGATCAGTTTCAGTGTCCATTTTCTGGTCTGGAAACAGCTCTCTTTTCGCCCCTACTGGCAGAGCGTGGAGGTCCGGGTGTTCCTGTCGCTGGTCCTCGCGGTGATCCTGGTGACCAGTGCCGTGCTCTACCTCGAGGGCGCCCGGGACAGCCTGCTGGAGTCCCTGCGCTACGCCTCGTTTACCGTCGCCTCGGTCGTCACCAGTACCGGCTATGGCATCGACGATTTCTCAGTCTGGCCCACCATGCTGCCACTGCTGCTGATCCTGATCAGTTTTGTCGGCGGCTGTGCCGGCTCCACCGCCGGCGGCATGAAAGTGATCCGCTTCGTCATCATGGGCAAGGGGGCAGGACTGGAGATCCAGCGGCTGATGCACCCCTCCATGATCAGGTCGCTGCAGCTGCAGGGCAAGGTGATCGACGTGCGGGTCGCAGACGCGGTGCGTAGCTTCTTTAGCGTCTACGTCGCCACCTTCGTGCTGTTCATGCTGTTTCTCATGGGCCAGGGCCTGGATCAGGTAACCGCCTTCAGCGCGGTGGCCACCAGCATGAACAACCTGGGTCCCGGGCTGGGTGACGTGGCCAGTAACTTCCAGTCAGTGTCCGATTCGGCCAAGTGGATACTCTCCTTCGCCATGCTGCTGGGCCGCCTGGAGATCTTCACCCTGCTGGTGGTGTTGAGCCCCGCGTTCTGGCGCCGCTGAATCCCTTGGGTAGTCCCCCGGCGCTGCCGGGGGAGTCGTCAGGTTTATCCTGTCTATCGGCCGAGCGCCTCTGCTTGAGAGAGGGCCAATGGACTCTCGCCAAGACGTCAAGCACGCCAAGGAAAATCGATACACCCCTATAATCTATGCGCTCTTGGTGAGAGGAATAATCCTTTACCGATCCGGGAAGGCGCCGTGGGTACGAAAAGTTGTCCCGCCGCAATGGCTGGTCCGGGGGTATTGCGGGGATATTTCCGCAACTGGCGTATCTGTGACCGATCTCTGATCCGTACCCCGATTCTTGACTAAAATACTAATGTATTTCCGGTGATGACCTATAGTTGAGGTCTGTTCCCCTGTGAAGGCCGTTCTGTGACCCGCCAGGCATCCGGCGCTGGCCATATCGTCGGGTTCGCGGTGTCCGAGGGGAGCCATGCCGGGTGGAAACCTCTGAAATAGCGGTAAATGGGCTCGATTGCGCCACCTGTTTCGAAGGAATGATGATCTGGATCGGGATGATCCGGACAGGTGCTGGATTAACGTATCGGTCATGTGGAATTGGCGATTCGCATACAGATTGCTGGGGATACTGGCACCGCTGTCACTGGTGCTGGCGGTGGTGCTGTGGCTGCTGTTCAACGCCGAGGCCAGCGGGATACGGCAGATCGCGCGTGCCGATGAACAGCATGTGATTCAACTGGCGGTCCAGCTGATCGAGACGGAACTGGATCGGGTGCGCGGCGATGCCCTTTATCTGGCCGAACAGTCGTCGCTACAGCAGTGGCTCGAAACCGGCGATCCCGCGGCACAGGCCCGCCTCGGCGAGGACCTGCTCACCTTTACCCGGCATCGCGGTCTGTATGACCAGGCCCGGTTCCTTGATGAGGCGGGTCGGGAACGGGTCCGTGTCGACTGGAATGGAGGCGTTCCCCGGGCTACCCCGCCCGATCAACTGCAGGACAAGACGGACCGCTACTATGTCCGGCAAACCCTGGCCCTGGAGAAGGGCGGGATCTACGTCTCGCCTTTCGATCTCAATATCGAGCAGGCCAGGATCGAGCGACCGCTCAAGCCGATGATCCGCTTCGGCACGCCGGTGTTCGATCAGGCGGGCAAGCCGCGCGGACTGATCATGCTGAACTATCTGGGGCAGCGGCTGCTCGACCGGCTGCGCAAGATCACCACCGGCTCCGGCAATCACCCGTGGCTGCTCAACGCGGACGGATACTGGCTGCTGGGCCCGACGCCGCGGCAGGAGTGGGGCTTTATGTATCCCGATCGTCGGTCACACAGCTTCGCCGGCGCATACGCGGAGATCTGGTCGGCGATGCAGGGCGGCCGGGTGCAGGATCAGGTGACGCACGATGAGGGGATTTTCAGCTACCGGCGGCTGGAACCGGAGACCCTGCCCCTCGGCTTGAACGCGGAACGCTGGTATCTGGTCAGCCGCCTGCCGCGGGCGGTGGTCGCCGGCGAACTGGCCGGGCGCAGCCACAACTACCTGCTGGTGTTCCTGATACTGACGCTGCTGCTGGCCCTGGTGGGTGGCGTCATTGTGCGCAAAGACCTGCAGCGGCGGCTTGCCGTGGCCGGGATCAGCGACAGCGAGGCGCGTTTCCGCGGGCTGTTGGATTCCGCGCCCGACGCCATCGTGATCATCAATCGGGCAGGGCAGATCAATCTGATCAATAGCCAGGCCGAGAAGTGGTTTGGTTACGGCCGTGATGAGCTGATCGGGCAACCGGTTGAACAGCTGATCCCGGAACGCTTTCGCGGCCGCCATACGGTTTATCGGCAGGACTATTCGGAAAAACCGGTGGTCAGGCCCATGGGGGCCGGTGTTGAATTGTTCGGTCGCCGCAAGAATGGCACCGAGTTCCCGGTGGAGATCAGTCTGAGTCCGCTGAAATCCGCCGGCGGGCTGCTGGTGACCGGCATCATTCGCGATATCACGTCACGCAAGCGGGCCGAGGAGGCGCAGCGCCTGATCGAGGCACGCTATCGGGAGCTGGTGAACAACCTGCCGGTGGGGGTGTATCGCAGCAGCGGGGATGAGTCGGGCCGCTTCCTTGAGGTGAACCAGGCGATGCGGGAGATGTTTGAGGCCGAGTCCGCGGATGAGTTGATGAACTGCGCCCTGACGGATCTGTTTTGTGACCGTGCCCGCCAGCGGGCATTCAGCGACCGACTCCAGCGACAAGGCCATGTGAACGGTGAAGAACACCACATGAAGACGTTGCGGGGAAAGAACTTTTATGCGGCGATAACGGCGGTAAAGAAGCAGGATTTCGCCGGACGGATCTATTTTGACGGTGTCATAGAGGATATCAGTGAACGCAAGGAGAGTGACCTGCAGATCCAGCAGCTGAATGAGGTCTTACGTGCCAGGACTACGGCGCTGGAGTCCACCAACCGGGAACTGGAGGCCTTCTCCTATTCCGTCTCTCACGACCTGCGTGCGCCGCTGCGCGCCATTGACGGTTTCAGCAGCACCCTGCTGAGTGACTATGCCGGGTCGCTGGACGAGCGCGGGCGTGACCGGCTGCAGCGGGTGCGGGCCGCCGCCCAGCGCATGGCAACACTGATCGACGATCTGCTCAAGTTGTCCCGGGTCAGCCGTGCCGAACTCAAGCAGGAGCTGGTGGACCTGACCCGGCTGGCCGGCAAGGTGCTGGAGGAGTTGCGCCAGGCGGAACCGCAACGCCGGGTACGCTTCACGGTTCAGCCGGATCTGTATGTACAGGGTGATGTCCAGCTGCTGCGTGTGGTGATGGATAACCTGTTGGGCAATGCCTGGAAATTCACCGGCCAGTGCGCGGAGGCGCTGATCGAGGTCGGCGGCAGTGCCAGCGAGGATGGGATCTGTGTCTTCCATGTCCGGGATAACGGGGCCGGTTTCGATATGGCCTATGTCGACAAACTGTTTGGCGCCTTTCAGCGGTTGCACGACAGCGGCGAGTTTCCCGGCACCGGTATCGGCCTGGCGACAGTGCAGCGGATCATCCATAAGCACGGCGGGCGCATCTGGGCCGAAGGTAGCGTCGGCGATGGGGCGACCTTCTATTTCACTCTGGATCGGACAAGGAGCGCGACATGAGCGACATGAGCGACAAGGTGATTCTGCTGGTAGAAGACAATCCGGATGATGAGCTGCTGACACTCGATGCGCTAGCCGCCAACCACGTCGGCAACCGGGTGGTGGTGGCGCGCAACGGCGTCGAGGCGTTGGACTACCTGTTCGCAAACGGGATCTACAGCGGGCGCGAGGTCACCGATCTGCCGGCGGTGGTGCTGCTGGATCTGAAGCTACCCAAGATCGATGGTCTGGAAGTGCTGCGGCGCATCCGCGCGGATGCGCGTACGCAACTGCTGCCGGTGGTCATCCTGACCTCGTCCAACGAGGACGAGGACCGACTCAAGGGGTATACCCTGGGCGCCAACAGCTATGTTCGCAAGCCGGTGGATTTTGATGAATTTGTCAGGGCGGCCGGACAGTTAGGACTGTACTGGCTGTTGCTCAATCAGCCCCCGCCTGATTGATGCCGGAAATGGAGATCACCCATGACGCAATCCGAAACCCCCACCCCACTTCTGCACGTACTGATCATTGAGGACGTGGAGAACGATGCCTTGCTGCTGGCGGATTTTCTCCAGGCGGGCGGGCTTAAGTTCGACTGGGAATATGTGGATACGGAAGCGACCCTGACAGCGGCGCTGCAGTCCCCCTGGGACATTATCTTTTCCGACTTCTCCATGCCCAACTTCAGCGGTACCCGCGCCCTGGAGCTGGTGCGTCGGTATGATCCGGATATCCCGTTCATCTTTGTCTCCGGCACCATCGGCGAAGAGGCGGCGGTGGAGGCGATGAAACGGGGCGCCCAAGACTTCGTCATGAAGGGCCAGCTGGCGCGGCTGCTGCCGAGCGTCGAGCGCGAACTGCGGGATGCCAGAACGTGCCGCGAACGGCGCCAGGTCGAAGCGGCGCGCAACCGGCTGGCCGCGGTCCTGGAGGCGACTCCGGACCTGGTCGCCATCCATGCACCGGACGGCCGGCTGCGCTATCTCAACGGCGCCGGCCGTCGGCTGTTGGGGTTGGACACCCAGCAGCAGATCGAGGGGCGCGGCATGCAGGATATCTTCCCGGAGGATATGGCCCAACAGCTGATAGTGGACGTGATTCCCCATGTGCGTAAGCATCACTCCTGGAGCGGGGAGACCGTATTGCAGATCGCCGAAGGCGATGAACTGCCGGTGTCGCTGGTGGTACTGGCGCGCCACAACCCGCAGGGGGAGCTGGAGGATCTGTCGATCATCGCCCGGGACATATCGGAACGGAAACGCTTCGAGGCGGAGTTGCAGCATCGTGCTACCCACGACACGCTGACCAGCCTGCCAAACCGCTACTTCCTCATCGATCATATGACCTCGGCGCTGGAACGGGCCCGGCGCCACGACAGCTGTGTGGCCGTGTTGTTCCTGGATCTGGACAATTTCAAACGCATCAATGACACCCTGGGGCATGCCGCGGGTGATGCGCTGCTGCAACAGGTAGCGCAGCGGCTGACCGGCTGCCTGCGGCCCAACGATACGGTGGCGCGGCATGGGGGGGATGAGTTCACCATCATGGTGGATGACCTGTCGGGCGTCGACAATACCGTGGTGGTCCTGCGCAAGCTGCATGCCGCCTTCGAGAGCCCGGTGAACATCGGCCTGCATAAGGTGTACGTCACCTTCAGTACCGGCATCGCCCTCTACCCGCATGATGGGGAGAACGTGGAGGACCTGTTGCGCCACGCCGACACGGCCATGTACCAGTCCAAGTCTTCGGGACTCAACCAGTACCGTTTCTATGCGCCGCGCATGAACGCCCGTGGCCACGAATACCTGGCCATGGAGAGCGATCTGCGCCAGGCACTGGAGCAGGAGCAGTTCCGCCTGCACTGTCAGCCCCAGGTGAGTCTGCGCGGCGGCGAGATCGTGGGTATCGAAGGGTTGATCCGCTGGCAGCATCCGCAGCGCGGGCTGGTGTCACCGGCCGATTTTGTCCCCCTGCTGGAAACATCGGGGCTCATCATTCCGGTGGGCGAATGGGTGCTGCGGCAGGCTTGCCGGTTGCATCGCCAGTGGCGCGAGGCGGGGTTTCACGGGCCGCGCATTTCGGTCAATGTCTCGGCCATCCAGTTCAACGACCGGGACCTGCTGGACAAGGTGCGCCGCGCCCTGGCGGAGGAGCAGATGCCGCCCGGGAAGCTGGAGCTGGAGATCACCGAGAACATGGTGATGCGCGACCCGCTCGGTGCGGCGGAGATCCTGGAGGCGTTGCATACCCTGGGGGTGCGCACCGCCATCGATGATTTCGGCACCGGCTACTCCTCCCTGGCCTACCTGAAGCGGTTCCCGGTCAATGTGTTGAAGATCGACCAGACCTTCGTGGCGGATCTGGGCCGGGACCCGGGCGATGAGGCGATTGTCGAGGCGAGCATTTCGCTGGCGCGCAAGCTGGGCCTGGAGATCGTCGCCGAAGGGGTCGAAACCCTGGAACAATTGGAATTCCTGCGCGCCCGCGATTGCGACCTGGTGCAGGGATACTACCTGAGCAAGCCGGTGACCGACACGGCGCTGGTTGGACTGTTGCCGAAGGTATGGCGCTGGTGAGCGGCAGGGGT
Organism: Sedimenticola hydrogenitrophicus; assembly: GCF_025175675.1. Lineage (GTDB taxonomy): Bacteria > Pseudomonadota > Gammaproteobacteria > Chromatiales > Chromatiaceae > Sedimenticola > Sedimenticola hydrogenitrophicus. The sequence continues at coordinate 64,188 of NZ_JANIOA010000018.1, read as the reverse complement.
ACCCGCCCCGTGGCCTGGCCATTATCCGCTTCCCGGCAGGCCGGGTTGGGCCGATCCGCCGGTGCTTGAAACCCGCCCCGTCAACTGTAATGGTATTTTTATGCCCGCTTGATTAGTATCTAGCCCCTGAGCGGACCCTACCGCGACTCACGGGATAAGGGCTCGCGCAAGAATAAGTTCCGGTATTCGGTCGCCACTGGCCCCCTCCGTCGGCGTTACGCTTTTTGGCAAGGGAACAGCCATTGCCTGCAAAACGTGCCTTGCCGGCGGGGCCCAGTGACGCCCTCGGTACTACGGAATTATTCTTGCGCGAACCCTAAGGGCAGGATACAACCACATGAAGGCACCAGAGCTCCAGTATCAACTGCGGGATGCAGGGTCGATCGGTGAGGTGATGACGGCCCTCTCCTCACAGTTTCAGTTGACCAGTGAGCCGGAACAGAGCGTGCGCCACACCCTCCATGACAGTTTCGACTGGCGCCTGTTCCAGGCCGGTCTGCAACTGGACGAAGTGCAGGGACAGGGCCGGCATGAGCTGACCCTGCGCAAGCTGGATGACGGCACGGCCTGCGAGACGATACGTCTGGAGGGCTCGGTCGGCGGGTTTTACCAGGCGTATCCACCCGGACTGTTGCGTGACCGGCTGGCCGCCGCGCTGCAGATGCGCAGCCTGCTACCCCAGGTGGAGGTCCGCTGCCGCGAGCGACTGCTCAGCGTCCTGGATAACGAGCGCAAGACGGTAGTCAGGGTTGCTCTGCGGGAGCACGCCGCCCGGCCGCCCGGACGCGGCGAGTACCAGCCGATGGCCGCCCTGGTCCGGCTGCTGCCGGTGCGTGGCTATGCCAAGCCGCTCACTCAGCTCGGTCGGTTTCTTGCCGATACCCTCGAACTGCAACCGCAGCGCGAGCCGCTGATTGTCCTGGGGCTGGCGGCCATCGGCCGGCAGCCACTGGATTACAGTTCCAAGCTCGATATCGAACTGCATCCGCGGATGCCGGCGGGGGAGGTGGCACGGCAGATTCACCTTACCCTGCTGGAGACCCTGGAGAGCAATCTGCCGGGTACCCGGGCCGACCTGGATTCGGAGTTCTTGCATGACCTGCGGGTGGCGGTGCGGCGCACCCGCTCGGCGCTCAGCCAGATCAAGGGGGTGTTTCCCAAGGCGGAGATGGAGGCATTCCAGGAGCGCTTCGCCTGGGTGGGCCAGTTGACCGGCCCCACCCGCGACCTGGATGTCTACCTGCTCGGTTTCAACGAGTACCGCAACAGTCTGCCGGAGCCGTTCCGCCCCGACCTGGAGCCGTTGCATGAATTTCTCGTCCGCCATCAGCAGGCCGAGCACCAGACCATGGTGCGCAAGCTCAACTCGCCCCATTTTCACCGCCTGATGAAGGAGTGGCGCGGCTTTCTGCAGGCAACGCCCGGCGCGGAGCCCAGTCTGGAACAGGCCGCGCCCCAGGCCGGCAAGCCGATCGCCAAGCTGGCGGGCAAGCGCATCCATCGCACCTTCGGGAGGGTGTTGAAGGAGGGCCTGGCGATCAATTCCCACTCCCCGCCGGAGGCGCTGCACGGGCTGCGCAAGCGCTGCAAGAAACTGCGCTACCTGCTGGAGTTCTTCCAGAGCCTCTATCCCGCGGACCAGGTGAAGCCGCTGATCAAGCGCCTGAAGGGGCTGCTGGACAACCTGGGCGAGTTCCAGGACCTGGAGGTGCAGGCCGACAAGCTGCGCGAGTTTGCCCACCAGATGGTGGCCGAGGGCGAGGTGCCCGCCGATACCCTGCTGGCGATGGGCATGCTGGTGGATGGCCTGCTCCGGCGGCAACAGGAGAGCCGGCTGGCCTTCGCCGAGCGCTTCGCCCGGTTTGCCGATGCGGATCAGTTGGCCACCTTTGAACAGCTGTTCGGCAAGGCGGGGAAAAAGCGCGCCGAGTCCGGGGGGACGGTATGAAGATTATCGGCGTCTACAACATCAAGGGCGGGGTGGGTAAGACCGCCTCCGCGGTGAATCTCGCCTTCCTGTCGGCCCGGGCCGGGCTGCGCACCCTGGTCTGGGACCTGGATCCGCAGGGCGCGGCCAGCTATTACTTCCGCATCAAGCCCCGCGTCAAGGGGGGCGGCCGCAAGATGATCAAGGGCAAGCGGGACCTGGACGGGCTGATCAAGGGGAGCGATTTCGACAACCTGGATCTGCTGCCGGCCGACTTCTCCTACCGCAACATGGACCTGGTGCTGGGTGAGGCCAAGGGACCGGTGAAGCAACTGCTGCGGCTGTTGCGGCCGCTTTCCGAGGAGTACGACCGGATCTACCTGGACTGTCCGCCGAGCATCTCGCTGGTCTCGGAGAACATCTTCCGCGCCGCCGATGCCCTGCTGGTCCCCACCATCCCCACCACCTTGTCGCTGCGCACCTATGAACAGTTGGTGGCGTTTCTGCAGGGTCACCAGGTGGGCGAGGTGAAGCGCATGCCGTTCTTTTCCATGGTGGACCGGCGCAAGCGCATGCACCGGGATCTGATCGAGCAGCTGCCGGCACGTTTTCCGGAACTCCTGGATGCCCACATCCCCTATGCCAGCGATGTGGAGCGCATGGGCTATTTCCGCGCCCCGCTGGGGAGCTTCGCCCCGCGCAGTGCCGCCGGCACCGCCTATGAGGCGCTGTGGCGCGAGCTGGAGGCGGCGCTCGCGGGCTGATCGCCATCCCCGCGGATTGCGGGTGGCAGGGTGTCAGCTCACCAGGCCGCTGTTCTCCTCGTAGGGTTTATAATGCTTGACCTTGCGGCGGATATTACGCTGGACAATCACGCCCTCGACCTTATGATGGGTGCCGTCCAGGGTTAGGCCCGGGTACGCCGGGTTGAGCGCCACCAGCCGCACCTGGCCCGACGCATCGCGGATCCACTGGCGGAACAGCCGCTCGCCATCCACGCTGATGATGACGTAGGCACCGCTGGCGCACACCTCGGAGGGCTCGATGACGATGATGCAATTGAGCGGAAATTCCGGCTCCATGCTGTCATCCAGCACCTGCAGGGCGTAAAGTTCGTTGTAACTGCAATCTTGTGTCATATCGGTTGGCCCAGGAATTCTGCTGTATTAGTAAATTATTAAACAGTCTCTCTATATGGCACACAATCGTCAAGCCCAGGCGCGTCCCCACAGTGACCGGCGCGACTGGAAAAATATCAGGAACATGCTTCCCTATCTCTGGGGTTATCGCTGGCGCGCCCTGCTGGCCCTGGGCTGTCTGGTGTTGGCCAAGGTGGCCAATGTCGGCATTCCCGTGGTGCTCAAGGGGATTGTCGACGGTATGGATCGCGGCCAGGAGACCCTGCTGGTCCTGCCGGTGGCCCTGCTGATCGGCTACGGTGCGCTGCGGGTCAGCAGTACCCTGTTCAACGAGCTGCGTGACGTAATATTCGCCCGGGTACGCTACCACGCCATGCGCCGGCTGGCGACCGAGGTGCTGACCCACCTGCACCGGCTCTCGCTCAGTTTTCATCTGGGACGCCAGACCGGCGCCATCAGCCGGGATCTGGATCGCGGCACCCGCAGTGTCAGCTCCATCCTCAACTACATGGTGTTCAGCATCATCCCGATGGTGGTCGAGTTCGCCCTGGTGGCGGTGATCCTGCTCACCCACTACGACCCGATCTTCACCCTGGTCACCTTCGGTACCGTCGCTGTCTACATCGTCTTTACCTTTGCCGTGACCGAGTGGCGCATGGATTACCGCCATACCATGAACCGGCTGGAGTCCCAGTCCAATGCGCGCGCGGTGGACAGCCTGATCAACTACGAGACGGTCAAGTACTTCGGCAACGAGCGCCTCGAGCTGGAGCGTTTCGACGGCACCCTGGACGGGTGGGAAGAGGCCGCGGTGAAGAGCCAGAGCTCCATGTCCCTGCTCAATTTTGGGCAGGGCGGGATCATCGGTCTCGGCGTCACCGCTATCATGTTCTTCGCCGCCGGCGGGGTGGTGGACGGCAGCATGTCCATCGGCGATCTGGTGCTGGTCAACGCCTTCCTGCTGCAACTGTTCATCCCGCTCAATTTCCTCGGCATGGTCTACCGGCAGATCAAGTACTCCCTGGCGGACATGGATCTCATCTTCAAGCTGATGGAACTGCAGCCGGAGATCCAGGACCGCGCGGACGCCCCGGCCCTGCGGCTGAACCGGGGCGAGGTGCGTTTCCGCCAGGTCTGCTTCTCCTACCAGGCGGAACGGGAGATCCTGCGCGATGTGGATTTCACCATCCGCCCCGGCGAAAAGCTGGCGGTGGTGGGGCACAGCGGTGCCGGCAAGTCGACCCTGTCGCGACTGCTGTTCCGTTTCTACGACGTCACCGGCGGGGCGGTGCTGGTGGACGGCCAGGATGTACGCGAAGTGACCCAGGAGAGCCTGCGCGAGGCGATCGGCGTGGTGCCCCAGGACACGGTCCTGTTCAACGACACCATCTATTACAACCTCGCCTACGGCCGCCCGGATGCGAACCGGGAGGAGATCGAGGCGGCCGCCGGCATGGCCCATATTCGCCAGTTTATCGAGTCCCTGCCGCACGGCTACCAGACCCTGGTGGGGGAACGGGGGCTGAAGCTCTCCGGCGGCGAGAAGCAGCGCATCGCCATCGCCCGGGCGATCCTCAAGCGGCCGCGAATCCTGATATTCGACGAGGCGACCTCGTCCCTGGACACCCAGACCGAGCAGGCGATCCTCGAGACCATGCGTGAGGTGGCGGAGGATCACACCACCCTGGTGATCGCCCACCGCCTCTCCACCGTGGTGGACGCCGACCAGATCCTGGTAATGGACCAAGGACGGATTATCGAGCGCGGCAGCCACCGCCAACTGCTGGCGCAGGCCGGGGTGTACCGCGAGATGTGGCAGCTGCAGCAGGAGGAGCGCAAGATGCAAGTGGAGCAGGCGGTATGAAAAATTGGCAGGACAGACGATTTTAACCCACAGGTGTCGGAGTCAAACCGGCCCGCTGTCGTGCATCGGTTCACCGGAGTGAGCCCGGTTTGACTCCGACACCTCCGGAATGATTCGTCCAACCCGGCAGCTGAACGGTCGGGAGTGTACAAGTTAATGTTTTCCTTCGTGTTCTTTGCGCCCCTGGCGGTTGAAATGAGGTTTTTGGAATGAACATCTATCTGGTCGGCGGCGCGGTACGCGACCGGCTGCTGGGCATCCCGGTCAAGGACCGGGACTGGCTGGTGGTGGGGGGCAGCGAGGCGGAGATGCTGGAGCGCGGCTTTGTCCGCGCCGACGGGCAGTTCCCGGTGTTCCTGCACCCCGAGACGGGCGAGGAGTACGCCCTGGCGCGGCGCGAGACCAAGACCGGGCCGGGCTACAAGGGATTCAGCGTCGAATACGGCCCGGATGTCACCCTGGAGGAGGATCTGCGGCGGCGCGACTTCACCATCAACGCCCTGGTGGAGAATGAGGCCGACGAGGTGATCGATCCCGTGGGCGGCCTGGCCGATATCGAACAGCGCCGGCTGCGCCATATCACCCCCGCCTTCGGCGAGGACCCGGTACGGCTGCTGCGCGCGGCACGCTTCATCGCCCGCCTGTCCACGCACGACTTCTCCCTGGCCCACGACACCTTCGACCTGATGAAACAGATGGCCACCAGCGAGGAGCTGGCGGCGCTCAAGCCGGAGCGGGTCTGGCAGGAGTTGAAACGGGCCCTACTGGAACCCGCGCCGTGGCGCTTTTTCGAGACCCTGCAGCGTTGCGGGGCGCTGGCCGCCCTGCTGCCGCCGCTGGCAGAGGCCATGGCCGAATCGGAGGAGAGCGACACCGCCCACGGCGAGCAGCCGGACTGCGAGCCGATCCGGGCGCTGAAGCGCGCAGTGGCGGCCGGGGCCGATCCGCAGGTGCGCTTCGCCGCACTGTTGCATAGCCTGTGCCTGGGCACCGCCCGCGCCAGCTGGCTCAAGGCGGCTTTGCCGGTGGAGCGGGAGTATCTGGACCTGCTGGCCCAGTTGCAGGGGGTGGCCCGTTTCTATCCGGGGGCGCTGCACCGTGAGCCCGCCGCCACTCTCGATCTGCTGATCCGCGGGCGGGCACAACAGCAGCCGGAGCGCTTCCACCGGCTGCTCCTGCTCTGCACCGTGGTCTGGCCCGCGCCGCCGGAGCAGCTGACCGCCTGGCTGGCCGAGGCCGGGCGCGCCATGGCCTCGATCTCTCCCGCCCGGCTCAGCGCGGAGGGGCTGCAGGGGGCCGATCTGGGGCGGGTGCTGCGGGAACGGCAGATCCGCGCCATCTCCGGGCTCGGGACATGATCCGTTCGTCGTATTCCCTGGTCAAAATGCATCGCCCGTAGGAGCGGTGCCCCGCCGCGATGATCGACCCGGAGGTGGTGCCCCGACCCATCGGCCCGGGGGCGGGCCGCCTGCCGGCCGTGTTGTATCCGCCCGCGATGAATATAGCCGCCTTGACATTCCCTTCCCTGGACGATCACCACCGCACGGGATCACCAGCCGCCGATGACCAGTTTCCTTCACCATGGAAAATCATGCTAAATTAGCAACTTCGAATACAGAGCGCTGAGCAATCCGGTTCGCATCCACACAAGGTGAAAAATGACTACGGCCATGACGAACGATGAGAAGCCGCCTCGTTCCCCTGCGCCCGAGGCCGGTGGCCCGCTGATGAACGTGGTCGGCCGCTACCCCTATCTGCAGGTGCTGGTGGCTGCCCGCCTGATCGGCCCGCTCATCACCCTTGCCTCGGCCCTTCTGTTCAGTCTGCTGCTGGCGCTCTGGTTCGTTCGCGGCACGGCGCCGGACCCGATCGGCCTGCTGTTTCTCGCCACCATTCTGGTGGCAATTGCCGCCTTCATTGTCGGCGTCAACCGGTTGCGCAACCGCCTGCTGGCGCCACTGGTACAGCTGGAGCGTGCGGTGGGGGATGTCTGCCAGGGTGAGCCCTGGACCTCGATGTTGATCGATGACGTGGGGGTGCTGGGGCCGCTGGCCAGGGATCTGGACAGCCTCAGCAGCGAGCTGATCGATCTCTACGAGGATATGGACAACCGGGTGGCGCGGCAGACCCGGCGGTTGGCCCAACAGACCACCGGCCTCAAGGCGCTCTACGATGTGGCGGCCAGCATCAACCAGGTCGATGACATGGACGAGCTGCTGCTGCGTTTTCTGCGGGTGCTCAAGGAGATGGCCCACGGCGTCGCGGCCACGGTCCAGCTGACCACCGCCCAGGGGCTGATGCGCCTGGTCGGCAGCATCGGCCCGGATGACCGTATCCTGACCGAGAGCGAGCAGCTGCCGGTGCCGCTGTGCCAGTGCGGCAAGACGCTCTCCAGTGGCGACGTGCTCTGTGAACACGATGCGCTGGCCTGCTCCAGGCGCAACGGCCGGCACATGTACGGCAGCGATGAGCTGGAGCAGATCACCATCCCGTTGAAATTTCATGGCGATGTGCTGGGGCTCTATCGCCTGCTGATCAAAAAGTCCGGACTGGAGGGACGTGAGGAGACCTACGACCTGCTCTATACCATCGGCAGCCACCTGGGCATCGCCATTGCCAAGCACCGCTCGGACGAGGAGGCGCGGCGCCTCTCCATCATCGAGGAGCGCACCGCCCTGGCCCATGAACTGCACGACTCCCTGGCCCAGACCCTGGCCAGCCTGCGCTTCCAGGTGCGCATGCTGGACGAGACCCTGGAACAGGAGCCGGGTGACAACTCCCTGGCCCGCAACGAGCTGGAGCGGATCAAGAACGGACTGGACGAGGCCCATACCGAGCTGCGCGAGCTGCTCAATAACTTCCTCGCCCCGGTGGACCAGCGCGGCCTGATCCTGGCGCTGGAGAAGATGACCCAGCGCTTCCGCCAGGATACCGGGATCCCCATCTTCTTCCAGTGCGGCTGTCGCCAGGTCAATATGGGCGCCAGCGAGGAGATGCAGCTGCTGCGCATCGTGCAGGAGAGTCTGGCCAACATCCGCAAGCACGCCAAGGCGCATACCGTGCGGGTGTTGCTCACCTGTAATACCGAGGGCGAATACCGGCTGCTGGTGGAGGATGACGGCGTCGGCTTCGACAATTTCCGGCCGCATGGCAACCCGGGGGAACATATCGGCCTCTCGATCATGGAGGAGCGGGCCCGGCGGGTGGGGGCCGAGATCAGGATCGAGAGTGAACCGGGTGAAGGTACCCGGGTTGAACTGACCTATAACCTGGGCCTGAGCGCCCGCAAAAGCGAGCAGAAAGAGAGCGGCTGATGCGTATCCTGTTAATCGATGACCACGCGCTGTTTCGTATCGGCCTCCAGGAGCTGTTGCAGCGCCGGGGGATCAACGTGATCGGTGCCTTCGGCAATTGCCGGGAGGGGATCGAAATGGCCGCACGCGAACAGCCCGATGTGGTGCTGCTGGATATGCGCATGCCGGAGATGAACGGCATCGAGGTGCTGCGGGTATTGCGCGAGCAGGGGCTGACCATGCCGATCGCCATGCTCACCACCAGCCGCGAGGAGAGCGACGTGATCAACGCCCTGCAGGGGGGCGCCCAGGGCTATCTGCTCAAGGATATGGAGCCGGACGACCTGGTCAATGCCCTGCGCGCCATTGTCGGCGGCGCCACCATCGTCGCCCAGGAGCTGACCGGCATCCTCGCCAAGGCGGTGCAGGGCGAGGGACAGGCCAGCACCGTCCGGGATGTCTTTGCCGACCTCACCCCGCGCGAAGCGGAGATCCTCTGCCTGCTGGCGGACGGCCAGAGCAACAAGGTGATCGCGCGCAACCTGGGCATCTCCGACGGCACCGTCAAGCTGCACGTCAAATCCATCCTGCGCAAACTCAACGTGCATTCGCGGGTCGAGGCGGCGGTGATCGCCGTCGAACAGGCCCTCTGCTCCCGTGAACAGTAACCCTCATCGTAACTACTCACGGGGTGATTGGCCTGCCTTGCCGGCCTCACGTGATGGCTTGTGTCCTCGAATCCAGCCCCTTTTTCAGCGCCTGCCCAAACTCGCTTTGCTCAAACAAGGGCAGGCTTGAATCTGAAAAAGGAGCCGGATTCGAGGCGCCATCAAGATCGGCCAACAAGGCAGGCCAATCACTTACAGACTGGGTGAGTAGTTACCCCTCATCAACGATAAACCAAAGCAGTAACAGGACTTATCACCATGATGCGATTTATAGAACTGATCCGCAGCTGCCTGACGGATGTAAAAGAGATCATGCCGTGGGATCTGGAGGAGCGCCAGCTGGCCAATCCCGATCTGCTGATAGTCGACGTGCGCGAGCCGGAAGAGTTCGCCGCCATGCACATCCCCGGCTCCATGAACGTGCCGCGCGGCATCCTCGAATCGGCCTGCGAATGGGACTACGAAGAGACCGAGCCGGAACTGGTACGCGCACGCGAGCGCGAGATCGTGGTGGTCTGCCGCTCCGGCTACCGCAGCGTGCTGGCCGCCAACTCCCTGCAGGTACTGGGCTTCGAGAACGTCGCCTCGCTGAAGACCGGCCTGCGCGGCTGGAACGACTATGAACAACCGCTGGTGGACGCCAACGAACAGCCAGTGGACGTGGAAGCGGGCGACGACTACTTCACCACCAAACTGCGGCCGGAGCAAAGACGGCCGGTCGGGGGCTGAACCCACTGTCCCTGTGCCGGGTTCACTCCGGTACCCCCGTAATGCACCTCCACTTAATCACCATATCGACATGCGTGGAGAATAATCATATGAATGATGAGTGTCCCGTATTTCGCCGTATTTCCGAGGCGATTATGCGGGCGACCTGGGTGGCGGGGTGATTGTTTCGAAAGGTGGGATATTTGGTGAGTGAACAGCCGAGTGGGCACAAAAACCGTGCCCACCCCACAAGGCTACTTGGCCGTGAAATGTCGCTGTCATATAGGTTTTTATGGATAAGGTGAGTGTGGTATTTTATGGCCTCGCGTGATCTTGGGATCGGGCCAGGCGCCGTCCTGTTTTCGACAGCGCTTAGCGTGAAACAACGATAATTTACCATCATTTCCGACAAAAGCTTATCAAGGGGATTATTTGCATGAGAAACATATTGAAACCGGGTTCGTTTGCCGGTCGTTGGGCGACCTTGTTGAGTATCGCTCTCTTATCCGGATGTGCGAACATGTATGTGGATAATGGAACGAGGGAGATCAGCACTGACCAATACGCAAAGCCGGAACCATTGCGCCCCGTGCAGGCGCTGTTTGAGTTTCAGACGAAAGGGGTACTGAACGCTCGGGCAACAGATTTACTGAAAGTGAAGGTGCTTGATCAAGTCAAGTCCAGCGGCTTGTTTAGCGATGTGTCTGAAGAGCCGGTAACGGGAGGCGCCCTGCTCAGCATTACCTTGAACAATGTCCCCGTGACCGATGATGCTTTCAGCAAGGGATTTGTTACCGGACTCACCTTTGGTTTGGCCGGTTCACAGGTCACTGATGGCTACGTATGTACCGCCCGTTATGTAGGTGATACTTCTGGCCAGGCGATTGAAAAGAAAGCCCGCCATGCCATTCATACCACGGTGGGTAATGCCGCCGCTCCGGCAAATGCCACCAAGGCTGTAGATACTGAAGATGCGGTCTACACAATGACCCGGCAAGTCGTGAGTAATGTTTTGAACGATCTGTCGCACGACAATAATTTCAAGTGAACGGGGCTGTCATGAACTCAGTATTTTTACGTGAGATCAAATTATTTTTGGCTGGATTGATCGGAATGAGCCTCGTCGGCTGTGCCTCTGTGGCCATGCCTCCTCCATCGGCTACACCGAGTACGCTGGAAAAGCTGCGTATCGCCAATTTGGCGCCATCCAATGTGGGTAAATTCGGTATTGCGCCTGATCGAAATCCCGAGATGGACAGCTCACTGGGTGGATTGCGCGGTTCGTCGCTCCAGGGTTCGAATGGCAGTTTCTCCCAGCACCTCAGGGGAGTGGTTGTTGCTGAACTGAAGGCCGCCGGACTGTATGATGAAAGTTCCAACATATTGATCGGTGCACAGCTTACTGACAGCCAGGTAGACGCGGCGATAGGGACAGGGACCGCAAAGCTGGCTGCGAATTTCACCGTGGATAAAGCAGACAAACGGGTATTCGAAAAGACGCTGTCGGTTGATTCCCGGTGGAAGTCTTCCTTTGTGGGTGCCATAGCAATACCCGAGGCGATTAATCGATATAGTGAGCTCTATAGGGCGTTGGCAGCGAAGCTTTTTGACGACGAGGATTTTCGTGAAGCGCTGGCACGCTAACCCCAGTAGCGAGTAGGATGGGCGAAGGAGGAGCGACCTAACCCACCGGTTCCGATCGACAGGTTAGGTTGCGTTTCACCGATCCTCTCATCGCCGGCTAGCCGTCCTTCCCTTGGCGTTGTTCGGCCTCCAATGCCGTGACCAGATCCTGGAATACCGTTCGGTTGCGTTCGTCGATGGCGCAGAGTCGGCGATGGGCGGAGAGGACCAGGTCCAGCATTTCGCGCTCGTCCACGGCCAGGGTATCCAAGGCTTTCGGTTCGGTGGTCTCGAGGCTGTCGCCGCCCAGGATATGGAACTGCTGATCGAAACAAACTACCCGCAGTAGCTCGGTGATATCCGGGTTGGACGAGACAATCAACGGCTTGCCTTCTCCCCGCTGCGCCAAGTGATTGGCAATACCTGCCAGGATGCCGAGACAGGTGCTGTCGATGGATTCGGCCTGATTGAGGTCGATCAGGTAACGGGTCAGTCCGCTGTCGGCGAAGGTGGTGTTGAGCAGGGCATCGAGGGCGGGCGCCAGTGGGTGACGGACGTTACCCGAAAGCTGCAGGATCAGAGTGTCGCCCTCTTTGGCATAGCGTGCGGAATCCTTATTCATTCTAACCGTCCCGTGTCAGCAGTAGCAGCGTGATGTCGTCGGGGTAGCTTTGACCCGCACTCAATCCCAGGCGCTCGATCAGGTTTTGGGCGCTGGGGTCGAAATGGTTCAGGGCGTCGAGCAGGTGCCGTTTCTTCTCCGCCAGGGTGGGCTGAGGCAGCACGTCGAGGATGCCGTCGGAGAAGGCGGCAAGGGCGAAATGCTCCGGCAGGTCCAGGGTATCTGTAGCGTAACCTGCCCCCGCGAAGAGCCCGACGGGTGGTCCTCGTCCCGGAAGAAAATCCGCCTGGGTGCCGTCGAACAGCAGAGGGCTGGGAAAGTGGCCGCCAATGCTGTATTTGATCCGGTTACGCTCGCTGTCGATGACCGCATAGAAGATGGTCAGATATTTCTCCAGTTGGTCCGACAGCAGGGTCTGGTTGAGGCGTGCGAGCAGCCGGTCAGGTTCCAGCACGGTTTGGTCATTGTCCTTGTGCAGCCGTTCGAGTTGACGGTTGACATAGCTCTTGAGGAGCACGGTAATGAAGGCGGAGGAGACGCCATGTCCGGATACGTCGGCAAGGTAACAGCCGAAGTGGCCGCGATCGATACTGAAGTAGTCTACGAAATCACCGCTCAATACCATTGAGGGCAGGAGGCTGTGGCTCAATCGGTAGGGGGTGAGGTCGATCGCCTGCTCGGGCATGATCTGCAGCTGGATGCGACGTCCCGCATCGGCATCGTCGCGCATCTGCTGCAGGCTCTCCTGCAGACGGCGGTTGGCCAGTTCCAGATCCTGTTGATAACGGTGGTTGTCGCGGATTAATTGCGCCTTTCCCAGGGCGGCGGCGACGGCATGTTCGAGCACCGCCATGTCCTGGATCGGTTTGACGACGAAATCCCAGGCCCCGGCGCGCAGGGCATCCACCGCATCCTTCAGCACCCCCGTACCGGAGATGGCAATGACCGGCAGCTCAGGATGGTATTGGTGCAGCTCCCCGATCACCTCCAGCCCGTCGAGACCCGGCATGCGTAGATCGCTTAACACCAGATCAAACCGTTGCCGGTTTACCGCCTCGATCGCCCGCAGCCCGTCCTCCGCCTCGAACACCGAATAACCGGAATCCTCCAGATAGCCGGCAATGTTGTAGCGGATCATACTCTCGTCATCCACTACCAGGATCCGGATCTCTGCGGCTGTCGGGGCGGGATTGCTCATCGGCCGGCACAGAGCGCGCGCACGGTCGCAGCCAGTTTGGTCATGTCCGTGACCGGTTTACGGTAGAGATGGTCCGGTGTGATACCGATGGCGCCGAGTTCGGGGGAGATGACATAGTTGGGTGATCCGGTATGGAGCAGGAAGCGGATCCCGGGGTCCTGCCGGTGCAGCGCCTGACAGGCCTGGTCGCCGTTCATGCCGGGCAGGCGCATGTCCATGATGCATACCTGCACCCTCAGTCCCGCCTCAACCTTTCGCAACGCCTCTTCGGCCGAATTGGCGACGTCAACCTCCAGCCCTTCATCCTCCAGATAGGCCGCCAAATTGGAACTGATCAGCTCCTCATCGTCGACAATCAGTACCGACGCCATCTCAATGCTCCTCGTGCCGAGGTAGCCGCAGGGTGAATTTTGAGCCCTTGCCCGGAATGGAATCCACCTCCAATCGGCCATGGTGTTGCTCGGTGACGATGAAGTAGGCTACCGCGAGCCCAAGACCTGTCCCCATGCCTACCGGCTTGGTGGTGAAAAACGGCTCGAACAGACGGTGACGGACCTCTGCCGATATACCCGGTCCGTTGTCGATCACCTCCAGGCGCAGCCACTGTTCCTCCTCACGCAGCCGCAGGGTGATCGTCGGAGAGGTTTGCAGTGGATTGCCGGCCATCGCCTGGGCGGCATTTTTCAGCAGGTTGAGCAGCACCTGTTCGATGGCCATGGCTTCGCAGAAGATCAGGTCGGAGCCGACATCGTAGTCGCGCTCGATGGTGATGCGCCGGAAGTCATAGTTTTTCTTGACGTCATAGTCGTGGCTGGCGAGATGCAACACGGTCTCCACCAGTTCGGGCAAGGAGGTCGGGACGAAACTCGAGGTGCTGCGCCGGCTATAAGCGAGCATCTCGGTCACGATTCGTCCCGCCCGCTCGGTAGCCTCCTGCATACCGGCAATAAACTGAAAGAGTCCGCGCTCGGTCATATAGCGGCGCATTGCCTCCAGATCCAAGCCCACATTATCGGCCACCTCCCGGTTCTTCGGGATCTCGTCGGAGAGCCGGCGCACCAGGTTTTGGCAACTCTGGGCGATGATCCCAAGCGGGTTGTTGATCTCGTGGGCCATGCCCGCGGCCAGGCCCCCCACCGACATCATCTTCTCCGTCTGGACCATCATCTCCTCGATGCGGACTCGCTCGGTGACATCATCGATACGAACCACGCCACCCAGGGCATCGGCAGAACTGAGCGGATAGACCACCAAGTCGATAAAACGGTTGCCGCTACCGCTTTGCAGCGGGAGGCGTTCCTTGCGCACCGGATGGCGTTCGCGGATGGCGCCGCTGATATCTCCCAGTTGACGCTCCAGGAAGGGGAAGAGCTTTACCAGGGGTTGGCCGATGCCCTCCCCGATGTCCATACCCCGCTCCGCCGCGGCGGAGCGGTTCCAGTGGGTAATAATGCCCTTCTCATCCACGCCGACCAGGATCGACGGCATGGAGTCGATGATGTCCTGGAGATGGGCCCGGGCGCTGAGCAGGGCCTTTTCCACCTCTTTCTGTGCTGTCAGATCATGGATGATGCCGATAAAGCCATGGAACTCCGCCACCTCGATCTCGCCTACCGAGAGGTAGATGGGGAAGACGGTGCCGTCCTTGCGCCGTCCCTCCACCTCACGGCCGATGCCAATGATATGGGGTTCTTTGGTCTCCAGGTAACGGGCGAGATATTCGTCGTGATGCCGGCTGTAGTCCGGTCCCGCCAACAGCTTGATATTGCGCCCCATCACCTCTTCCGACGGATAGCCGAAGAGGCGCTCGGCAACCGGATTGAACATCTCGATATTGCCGTGGATATCGATGGCGATAACAGCGTCGGCGACATTGTCCACTATTCCCCGCACCCTGGGATCGGTACTCCAGAAGCGAACACGCTGTACTTGGTCTACTGAGGTATCCATCGTTACGCTCGTATTCCCGTCCGTTTGGACTCAATAATCCACTCTTTCCCCAGCCCGCTGCCGGGACATTTTGAGTATAGTTGAGTAAATTTGTCGGGTAATGGTTCAGATATAAACCCCAAACCCGGGACACCCAACACTCGATTGGCTGTGACGTGATGGTAAACACCAGACGATTGGCCTTAAAGCGTCCGAAGTGGACATGGCAAATCTGGTGGATTTATCGGGGAGTATTCGAGGTGGGAATGGTGGATGGCCTGTATGTCTGTAGTTCGCTGGATTTCGTATTTTCTCGCGTATTTTCTCGTATTTTTTTCCCGGATGGCCATGATAATTGTCTGGTTTTTTTACAGTTCGCCCTAATGCCGTAGGGTTTTTGGCGGCATGCTGACTATCTATAAAGTTAAAAAATTATAAATTACAGTTACTTGAAGAGGGTGTTTGTGATGGTGGCACGGTAAATGCCTTATTGAATCTGACAGGGTCTGTTTACGATCAAGTAAGACAAAAGAAATGGCTAGGGAGAACTGCAGTGATGATTAGAAAGTATAAATTTGTGGTAGTGGCCGCCGCGATGACACTCAGTGCGACAGCGAATGCAACGATAGCTACCGTGTTCGATGGTATTTCGGCTGGTGTCGCCTCTTTTGATTCGACGGTAACCGGAACGGGCGCGACGGTAGACTTTGATATATGGTCCGGCTTGTCGAGTGGCACCAGTATCGATCGTGGCGACTATGTAATCACCCAAAATGATGGGGGCAGCGGATTTCCGACCACGTATGGCAGCATGTCGGGGCAGGTGATTGGCATCAATCCGGCCGGCCCCACCACCCCCATCGCCGGTCCGCGTGCTGATCCACTGGACTACTTTAATAGCGGTATCACTTTCACCTTTGATAGCGCTGTCAATGCGGTTGGCTTTGAGATTGGCGACTGGGCTACCTGTTGCCATGACCCGGTAACTGAGCTGTTTATCTCCTTTGATGGGGGAGCGCCTATCCTGGTAGCAAGTGCAACTGCCACCTCTGATGGTTTATTCCCGTCTCAGAATAATCCAGGCGTTAATGTGTTTGAGATATTTGTTGCGGCTTTTGATGATACCGGTGATTTTACCGAGGTCTCCTTCTGGGGTAATGGTATTGGTGAAGTTCTGGTCGCTGGCGGACAACTGCGTTACGCTCTACTGGAGCAGGGCAGTCTTCCCGGTGTCCCAGTTCCTGCTCCTCTCGCCCTGATGGCGATTGGTTTGCTGGGTATGGCTTGGCGTGTACGGAAACAGGCTTCGAGCTGAATAAAAAGATCCAGCTTTAGGGCGTCAACTTGGGTGAAGAGGCCCCCGTCGTGAGGCGGGGGCTTTTTTTATGTGCTGAAATAATTCGCTGCAATACGCAAAATAAAGCCGGGACAACCAACATTCGATTGACTGCGCCGTGATGCTAATCACCTGGCGTTACGGGTAACAGCTGAGGGGATACGCGTAACGCCTGACTTCGTCACCTTTCAGGGCAGCAGGGAGGCAAAGGGCGGTGGCGGCGTCAGCAGCGGGGTGATGTTGTCAGCCGGTACCGGCCGTTGGAAATAATAGCCCTGCACCCATTCGCAGCCCTCGTTGTGCAGGAATTCGAGCTGTTCCCGGGTTTCGACACCTTCGGCCACGACATGGAGCCGCAGTCGCTCCGTCATCGCGATGATGGCCCGGGTGATTGCCGCATTGTCGAGGTCGTTGGGCAGACCGTCGACAAAGGTTTTGTCGATCTTCAGCACGTTCACCGGAAACCGCTTAAGATAGCTCAGGCTCGAATAGCCGGTGCCGAAATCGTCCAGCGAAATTGAAAGCCCAAGGTCGCGCAGCTTTTTCAGCATCTGCAGGGCCGTATCCGGATCCTGCATCAGCGCCGTCTCGGTAATTTCGATCTCCAGCTGCTCGGGATCCAGCTGATAATGTTTGATGATGCGGCTGACGATCTCCACCAGGTTGCGCTGGTGGAACTGAAAGGCCGAGAGGTTCACGGCCATCCGCGGTGTCGGTGATATGCCGGTCGCCTGCCAGTGACTGACCTGTCGGCACGCCTCTGCCAGCACCCATTGCCCGATCGGCAGAATCTGTCCGGTCTCTTCGGCTAGCGGAATAAAAATGGCCGGCGAAATCGGCCCCCGGTCTGGATGCGTCCAGCGCAACAGTGCCTCGACCGCAACAACACGGCCGCTGGAGAGCTCGACCTGGGGCTGGTAGTGGAGCGAGAATCGCTGGCCTTTCACCGCCTGTGCCAAGTCCCGTTCCAGGCTCAGGCGCTGGTGCAGCTGCTCGCGGATCTCGGGTTTGAAGAACCGGCAGCCACCCTTGCCCTCCTTTTTGACCCTGTGCATCGCCATGGCCACACTGCGCTGCAGCTCTTCCGCGTCCTTGCCGTCGTCCGGAAAAACACTGACGCCGATACTGGCATGCACCTGCAGAGCATAGCCGCATAGGGTGACAGGCGCGGCGAGCGTCCTCCGGAGTTTGCCGATGCTCTGCACCAGATCGCTTTTCAGCACCAGACTCGGCAGGATCAGGGCAAACTCGTCGCCGGCCAGTCGAACGACCACGTCGTCCGTCCTGGCACATTTGACCAGACGCCGGGCAATCTTCTTGAGCAGTTGATCGCCGGCGTTCTGGCCCAGGCTACTGTTGATATCGCGAAAGCGAACCAGGTTGAGCTGCACCAGCCCGACCTTCAGTCCTTGACGCCGGGCCTGCTCGATCAACTGATTGAGACGCCTGTCGAACAGGGCACGATTCGGCAAGGCGGTGAGTTCGTCATAATTGGCCAGAAAGCGGAGGCGTTTTTCGGCCAGACGCCGCTGACGCCGCGTTTCCGACTCCTGCAACTCGCGGGGCACCGTGGCCGACAACCGACGCAGGTTACCCTTGAGGATGTAGTCCTGGGCGCCCGACTTGACGGCCTCGACCGCAGTCTCCTCGCCGAGGGTGCCGGAGACGAAAATAAAGGGTACATCCGGATCCTTCTGGCGTACCAGCCGCAGCGCCTTGATTCCATCGAAGGTGGGCATCGTAAAGTCTGAAAACACAATCTGCCAGGGGTTCTGCAGTGCCTCTGCCAGGGCCTCTTCGGTGTCGACGCAGACATAGTCCGGCTCGTAACCGTTGCGGCGCAGCTCCCGCAGCAACAGCTGAGCATCGTCCTCGACATCCTCAATAATCAGCGCCTGCAAAGGTATCCTGTCCATTATCCTTGCTCCTGTACTTGCTCCTGTAAAGGTACCGGCCCGGTGCTGTGGTCGGGCCGGGTCAGGTTCAGGGTCGCCATCGATCAGGTCCTAATAGGGCAGTTCATTCAACAGCAGCCAGTAAATACCCAGTTGGCCCACTGCCGCGACGAATTCGATGAAGTCCACCGGCTTGCGCACATAACTGTTAGCGCCCAGGTTATAGCTGCTGACAAGATCCTCATCCTGTCTCGACGAAGTGAGAATGACCACGGGCAGCACTCGCGTCTGCTCGTTGCCCCTGATCCGGCGCAGCACTTCCAAGCCGTCAATCTTCGGCAGCTTGAGATCGAGCAGTACCACCGCGGGCAGGTCGCGGCTGTCCCGATCGGCATACTGACCCTGGGCGAAGAGGTAATCGAGGGCTTCAGCGCCGTCCCGGGCCACCACGATCGGATTGCTGATATTGCTCTTGCTGAGGGCTCTGAGGGCCAGGACCTCGTCATCGGCGTTGTCCTCCACCAGCAGTATCGGTTTGCTGTGCATCATCATCCATCTCCTGTTATCGTCTCCGGGGGCTGCGGCAGCGTGAAATAAAAGACCGCGCCCCGGTCAACTTCCGCTTCGGCCCAGATCTGACCGCCGTGACGGCTTATGATGCGCTGGACCGTTGCGAGACCGACCCCGGTACCGGGATAATCGCGCGCATCATGCAGGCGCTGAAAGGCGCCGAAAAGCCGGCCGGCATAGGTCATGTCGAAGCCGGCGCCGTTATCTTCGATGAAGTAGCTGGGACGACCGTCGGCATCGCGCAGGCCGAATTCGATCCGGGGCTGGCTGTGCTTGCCGGTGTATTTCCAGGCGTTGTTGAGCAGGTTTACCAGCGCCACCCGGATCAACCTTGCGTCACCGTAGCCGCTCAGTCCGGCGCCGATCCGCACCTCCACCGCGCGCTTCGGGTCGCTTTCCCGCAGCTGTGCCACGATCTCCTCGGCCATGCTGCTGAGATCCAGCACCTCACGATCGAGCTGCGTCCGGCTGACGCGGGACAGGTTCAGCAGGTCATCGATCAGTACGCCCATGCGCTGGGCCGCCAGGCGTACCCGGCTCAGATAGTCCTGGCCGATATCGTCCAGCCTCGCCTTGTAGTCCTCGAGCAGGGCCTGGCTGAAGCCGTCGATGGAGCGTAACGGCGCCCGCAGGTCGTGCGATACCGCGTAACTGAAGGCCTCCAACTCCTTGTTTGCATTTTCCAGTTCTGCGGTGCGCTCAAGCACCCGCTGCTCGAGTTCGGCATTCAGCCGTCCGACCTCCTGGCTGGCCTCGATGCGCTCGCGTATCTCCTCGGCCAACCGGCGGTTGCCGGACTCCAGTGCCTTGGTGCGCCGGCCGATTTCCGACAGCAGGTCGTTGAAGGCCTGCACCAGATAGCCGATTTCGTCGTCGGTGGTGCCTTCGGCACGCAGGCTGTAATCCCGCTGTTCGACCACCTTCCGTGCCAGTTCGGTCACCCGAAGTACCGGGCGTGTGATGCGTGTCTGGATCCACAGCGAGACCAGCATCGAGATCACCAGCGCCAGCAGAGCCACGCCGAGGACGATGCCGATATCACGTAATAGCCGTTCGTTATAGGGAAAGTCCGCCAGCAGATAAACGGAGCCGAGCAGCTCGTTCTCGAACTGGATAGGCTGGAACAGACCCAGTTGGCCTTCGACGCTACGAAAATCCGCCGTACCCGGCCGTTCGGGCAGCACAGCGGGTTCGATGTCCGCAGCGGCATAGTGGGTGAAGAGTGCGCCATCGGACCGGTAGATCGCCGCGGCCAGTATCTGCGGGCGCAGGTGCAGCAGCGCCAGTTGCTGACCGGCGACCCCGGGATCGTCGAACTGCAGGGCCGCCACACTGGCCTGGCCCATCAGGTCAGCCAGGGTGCGAAGATCCTGCTGAGTACGTTCACGAAAGTCCCCTAGGTCGTAGACGATGATGATGGATCCCGAAATCAACAGCGCCGTCACCGTCGTCAGCAGTACGCCCAGGGTCAGTTTGTGGCGGATCGAACGCAGTCCGAAGTTCTGCTTCCCGGACCGGCCTGTCACGCCGGGCGTCCTGTCCTGCGCCGACGAGTCGTGCGCCGGATGCCCCTGATTCAAACCGAGACGCCGCATCATGGTTGCGCCCTCCGTACCTGACGCGCGACCGCCAGCAACTGCGAGCTGATGCGCAACTTTTGGGCCTCGGCGGCAATCAGCGAGATATCGAAGCGGACCCGGTCGCCTTCGACAACAAAATTGACGCTGCTGCCGGTTGCCAGTCCGCCGGGATCGTCAGTAACCAGAAGCACCGGCTTGTCCTGCAGGCGCTCGAGAACTGTCTGTCGGGCGGCCCCGTCTCTGCCATCGACGTATAGCAGATGGACCCCCGCCGGGGCGATGTCGTTCCGGTAAAAGCGCACCTGCAGTGGCCGCTGTTTGACGTAACGGCCGACGATCACCCGCTGCAGTTCCTTGGCGATGGCGATATCGCCGACGACCCCGATCACGATCGGATCGGCGGGCCCGGCAAAGGCCGCGTCGGGCCATTCGACGTAGAGGCTGAACTTGTACAGAAAGGCGGCCTTGATGCGGTCCTCGGGCGTTGTTTCCTGTGCGGAGGCGGCGGGCACCGTCACCAGGCAGAGACTCAGCCAGAACAGTTTGATCATCAGCGCAGCCGGTCGTTTCATCACCACTTCAGAACCTCAGCAGCAGTTCAAGATAAAGACTGCGTTCGACTTCGTTGCGCGAAGTACCCTCACCAAACTCGCCATGCGATGGATCGAGCAAGTTCCAGGCCGACAGGGACAGCTCGGCATTGGACGTGGGTTTCCAGCCCAGACGCAGGTCCAGGGCGGTATAGGCGGGCACCTGTGGGTTGGAGAGCTTGCCGACATGGCGCAGCGTCAGGTCGAGCTCGTGGGCGGGGCCGAGATTCAGGCTGGACCGCAAGAGCCACTGGTTCGACGGGTCGTTGCCCTGCGAGGTCTCGATACTGCCGGGCTCAAGATCGAGATCTTCCTCGCGCAGCAGGACGCCGGCGCTCAGGCGCCAGCGCTCGGTGGCCTGAAAATCGCCCCAGGCCTCGAGCCCGTAGATCTGCGCCTCGATACCGTTGCCGAGCACCAGGTTGCCATCACCGACCGATTCGAGCGCGCGCAGATCAGCGTAGTCATGATAGAAGGCGGTCAACGAATAGTTGAACCGCCCCAAGCGGTTGCCGCGGTAACCAAGCTCGAGCGAATCCGCGGTCTCGGATTCGAAATTCGGACCACCGACCAGTGGCAGCGATGGCACGAAAACGAAGAAGTCGCGGTCCAGTCGCGACGGCGTGCGCACCGCCTGGGCCAGCGAAGTCCAGAGCAGATCCTGCGGCGTGATATTCCAGGCCAGCCGGGCATTGGGCATGAATTCCAGGCCAGTATAGCTGTTGTGCTCCAACCGGCCGCCAAGGGTGAGCCGCAAGTTCGGCCGCAGGCCGATTTCGTCCTCCACGAAGAGGTTGCTCCAGCGCAGGCGCTTCTTGGCCGGTAGAAAGGCCAGGAGCGCCGAGTTGGTCACATCGTCCCAGGCCGAACGATGGCCCAGGCCCCAGACGATCATCTGCCGCTCGCCCAACCTGAAATTGTGCTGCAGTTCGAGATCGAGGATATTCAAGGTCTCGGCGAATTGGCCGGGAATGTCGCGCTCGGTCCTGTCGTAGTAGGCCTGCAGCTCCAGTGTCGCATCATCCCCGAGCTCATGCTGCCAACGGCTCAGCAGGTTGAGGCCACGGATCTCGTCCCGATCCTCGGCCTGCCGGTTCAGCCGGCCTTCATAGGCATCGCCCTGCAGGGTCAGCTTTCCATTCAGCGGCGTATCGACGCGGAAACCGGCCTGGCCCTTGTGCCAGCCGTCACCGGCCCCGCGGCCGCTTTCCCGCTGCGACTCTTCGACCCGGAAACCCTTGCCGTAGACCCGATAATGACCGCCGCTTTGCAGGGCGCCGCCATAGCGCACCGCCGCGCCGCGCTCGAGATTGCCGGCCCCCGCCGCCAGCAGGGTACCCTGGGTATAGGCGGCAGAGCGGGTGATCACATTGATCACGCCATTGACCGCATTACTGCCCCAGGTGGTGGTGTTGGGGCCGCTGATCACCTCGATACGCTCGACATCCTCGAGCAGCACATCCTGTGCATTCCAAAACACACCGGAAAACAGCGGTGTATAGGCGATGCGGCCATCAATCAGCACCTGCAGCTTGTTGGCGGTGGTGGAATTGAAGCCCCGGGCGCTGATCGCGTAGCTGTCGGCACCGACGCGGGCGACCAGCAGGTTCGGCGCCAGGCGCAGGACCTCGGGCAGGCTGGTAGCACCGCTGCGACGGATATCCTCGGCGGTGATGACGAATACCGATGCGGCGGCATCGGACAGGCTCTCGGGTCTTTTCGACACCGAGCTGATCGTCAGGTTGGCCAGCTCCTCGAGGCTGAGTTCGATCAGTTCGTTGGTGGCATTGGCAGCGCTGTCGGCCCCGGCCTGCGCGGGCAGCAGCAGCGCTGCGGTCAACAGCAGGCTGAGGTAATGAACAAGCGGCCGTTTTGGGCAGCGGTATGGCAATGCCGTATCCGCGCGGCTCTTCCGTGAAATCCTTGCCAGCATAACAAGCGTCCAGACATAGAGGGTATAAGAAGCATAAACGCCCTTTTCCGCCGACCGTGACAGTCACGATCCCGAACAGGCGGAAACGCCCTGAGTCGATCTAGAACTAAATGTATAGACGACCGGTGAGGAATTGCCAGCCTATTTAATGGCCGGGATTACCGATTGCCCAATACCACAAATAAAGCCTGGTAACTTAATTCAACCTATGGCTGAGTTTTTCTGTCATAAGGTAAAATAATATGCTTTAATAGCAAAAATTAGGTATTAGAGATATAAAAATACCCTTAAACAATATTTACACCCTTCGTTCGTTTTATGTACTACTATAGGTAAGCATTTACTCTTAATTGCTATAAATAGTTACTTATAGGTAAATATATGCCTGTTACAAATCTGTATTCCATGAGCGACGAAGCAATTGCCGCGGAGCTGGGCGGGCGCATCGAGCAGCTGCGACTGGAGGCGGATATCACCCAGGAAAGTATCGCCGGGGAGCTGGGGGTCACCACCAAGACCTACCGTGCCGCGATCAAGGGGAGAGGCAAGTTTGCCACCCTGATCGGCATCCTGCGGGTGCTCGGTCAGCTGGAGCTGGTGGATCGCTTCATTCCGGAGACCCCGTTTAGCCCCATGGCTCTGCTGGAGCTGCAGGGGCGCCAGCGCCAGCGGGCGTCCGGGGCCGGTGCGCGCAAACAGGATCCGAACGCTGAGGAGGATCTCGGATGGTAACGCATCAGGTCGCCCGGGTGATGCTGTGGGGCGAACTCGTGGGTGCCCTGGCCTACAACGAGGAGACCGGCTTCAGCGCCTTTGAATACGCCCCTGGCTGGCTGCGTAAAGGGGTTGAGATTTCGCCCATCCGACTGCCGCTCGGGCGGCGCAAGTACCTGTTCAGCGAGCTCCCCTACGCCACCTACCGCGGCCTGCCGGCCGCCTTCGCCGATACCCTGCCGGACGATTTCGGCAATGCGGTGATCGATGCCTGGCTGGCGAAACAGGGGCGCGACCCCGGGTCGTTCTCCCCGGTGGAACGCCTGCTCTACACCGGGCGCCGCGGAATGGGCGCGCTGGAGTACCACCCGGAGTTCGACCAGGCCCTGACCCGGACCGCCCCGCTGCGGGTCGATGCCCTGGTGGCGATGGCCCAGCAGGTGATCGACGGTCGCGCTGCCCTGCAGGTGGCGATAGACCGGGAGCAGCGCGGTGATGGCCTGGAGTCGCTGTTTCAGGTGGGTACCTCCGCCGGTGGGGCGCGGGCCAAGGCGGTGATCGCCGTCAACCGGGAGCGTACCGAACTGCGCAGCGGGCAAGTGGACTGTCCCGAGGGCTTTGAGCATTTCATCCTCAAATTCGATGGCGTGGTGGACAGCAACCGCAGCCATCAGACCTTCGGCGATCCGCAGGGGTATGGCCGCATGGAGTACGCCTATTATTTGATGGCCCGGGATGCGGGCATCCGGATCTCTTCGTGCGAACTGCTGGAAGAGGGCGAACGGGCCCATTTCATGACCCGGCGCTTCGATCGGGTCGGCAACGAGAAGCTCCATTTCCAGTCGCTCTGCGCCATGGATCACGCGGACTATAAAAGGCCCGGGCACTACAGTTATGAGCAGCTGTTCGGCCTGATGCGCCGCCTGCGCCTGGATCGGCAGACGGCGCTCGAGATGTACCGGCGCATGGTGTTCAACATCGTCGCCCGCAATCAGGATGACCACCCGAAAAATGTCGGCTTCATCCGCCGCCAGGGGGGCGGCTGGGGGTTGGCTCCGGCGTTTGATCTGGCCTACAGCTATCGGCCCGATTCGCCCTGGGTCGGAAGTCATCAGATGACCCTGAACGGCAAACGCGATCACTTCCTCCTGGCGGACCTGCTGGCCCCCGCGGCCACCTTTGGCCAGGAGGCCCGGGACATTATCGAAACGGTCCGGGAGGTGGTCTCCCGCTGGCCGGATTACGCGGCGCAAGCGGGTGTGCCGGAGCTCTTCGCGGCGGCCATCGGCAAGCATCACCGCCTGGTTTTTTCCTGATGCGCCGGTTGGAGTGGGGAAAAGACTATCCCGTCACCTTGCAATGCTACGCTACTATGAATGGAATCAGCAGGCGGCGGAGCGCCTGAAATTCCTGTTGGATTGAACCGGCATTAATCGAGGAGCCCGTGATGACTGAGCCTTTTATCGCCCAGGACAACAAACCCCGCTGCCGATGGTGTGGCGCCGCGCCGGAGTTTCTGGATTACCATGACCACGAGTGGGGCTACCCGGTGGATGATGACCGGCGCCTGTTTGAAAAGCTCTGCCTGGAGGGCTTCCAGTCGGGCCTCAGCTGGCGCACCATCCTGGCCAAGCGGGAAAACTTCCGCACGGCCTTCCACCAGTTTGATTTCAACAAGGTGGCCCGCTTTACCGAGCGCGATGTGGATCGCCTGCTGCAGGATGCGGGTATCGTGCGTCATCGCGGCAAGATCGAGGCGGTGATCAATAATGCGAAGCGTGCCCAGGAGCTGGTGGAGCAGGAGGGCTCCCTGGCCGCCTTTTTCTGGCGTTATGAACCTCCAGCCGAAAAGCTGGCGGCGCCGCAAACCGCCTCAACGTCGGATGAGTCGGTCGCCCTGTCCAAGGCGTTGAAAAAGATGGGTTGGAAGTTTGTCGGCCCGACCACCGTATACGCCTTCATGCAGGCCATGGGATTGATCAACGATCATGTCGGGCCCTGCGTTATCCGAGATAAAGTGGAACGTGCGCGCGAGCGTTTTACGCGGCCCTAGTAGTCCTTCTATAAAATAAAGTTAGAGTGTTAAAGGAATGGCACTTACTTAAGGCGAATTGCAGGATTTTCGTCATTCCGGCGCAGGCCGGACAAAAGCGCGAAGCGCGTTGAACGACTGAAAGTCGGCCCGAAGGGTGAGCGAAGCGAATAATCCAGGAATACCGCCACCATTAAGCAGTCTGGATCCCGGCCTGCGCCGGGATGACGGTGGTTCTTGGCTTAAGTTAAGTGCCATTCGAGTGTTGAAGAACTTTTGTGGGTGGATAAGCGACAGCGCATCAACCGCGGCAATGGTGGATGCGCCTACCGGAAAATCCGCCGAAAGGAGATAGATGTGAGCAAGCTGAGAGCGGATGTTTCGATCGAGCTGTTGAACCAGCGGGGAACCGAATACTTGCCCGGGTTCCTCGGAATCCAGATGGTGGAACTGGCGGCCAACAGCCTGCGCAGCCGCATGCCGGTGCAGAAGCTCCACTTCGCCCCCAACAATTTTCTGCATGCGGCCAGTGTTGTGGCGCTGGCCGATACGACTTGCGGCTATGCCACCATCGCGCACCTGCCGGATGGGGCGGAGTCATTCACCACCATCGAGTTGAAAAGCAACCACCTCGGTACGGTGAAGGAGGGGAGTATCGTTTGCCACGCGACACCGCAACATCTGGGAAAAAGCACCCAGGTCTGGGATGCGGTCGTGTCGGATGAGGCCAGTGGTCGCAAGATTGCCCTGTTCCGCTGTACCCAGATGATTCTCTGGCCAAAGGGGGGAAGGGGATAAGGTTCCAGGAACCAACCAGTTTGGATGGCGTGGGCACGCCGGACGCGCCCACGCCGATGCACCTTCAGGTTAGGGGTTTCACCGCCTCGATATTGGCCGATGCCACGTAATCATCCACCGACGTCCCCGGCGCCCAGTCGCGGATGAAGCGCCTGCTCTCGTCCTTCGGCGTGATGCGGATCTGCTCAAAGCCACCCTCGCGCAGCATCGCTTCCACTTCCGCCACCCGTGAGGCGCCGGCCACGCAACCGGTGTAGAGCGCCAGATCCTGGCGCATCGTCTCCGGCAATTCGGCCAGCGCCAGCACGTCGGAGATGGCCAGCCGGCCGCCCGGTTTCAGTACCCGGTAGGCCTCCGCGAACACCCGGGGTTTATCCGGGGAGAGATTGATCACGCAGTTGGAGATGATGACATCCACCGAGGCGTCGGCCAGCGGCAGATGCTCAATCTCCCCGAGGCGGAACTCGGTGTTGCGGTAGCCGCCCTGCTCGGCGTTCCGGCGTGCCCGGGAGATCATCTCCGCGGTCATGTCGACGCCGATCACCCGGCCGCTGTCGCCGACCTGACGCGCCGCCAGGAAACAGTCGAAGCCGCCGCCACTGCCCAGGTCGAGTACCACCTCACCCGGCTTGAGCGCGGCGATGGCCTGCGGGTTTCCGCAGCCCAGGCCCAGGTTCGCGCCCGGGGGGGCGCTGCCGGTCTCCTCGGCGCTGTAGCCGAGCCCTTGCGACAGACTCTCCACACTGGTTGCCGGCGCACCGCAGCAGGCGCTGCCACAGCCGCTGCCTTCGCCGCTGGCCACACGGCCGTACTGCTGTCGTACCGCCTGGCGTATTTCATCATGCTTCACTTTGTCCATGGGTCTCTCCCGTTGTTGGAAGTGCGGCAATTGCCGCCCAATAACCCATAGACGGAAGAAAGGGCAAAAAGACGCAACGGATTTCAGCTGCATTCGTTGTCACAGTAGCCGCCCTGGTCGTCGCGGCGTGAGTAACCGACGATGCGGCCGCGTTCGCACTCCACATCGCAGCAGGCCAGCAGCCGTGCCTTCAGTTTTTCCCGGCCGCGCTGGATCCGCGACTTGGCCCCGGACAGGGAGAGACCGAGGCGCTCGGCCACTGCCTTCTGCGGCAGCTCGTCGATTTCCGACAGCTGCAGGGCGCGGCGGTAGATTTCCGGCAGTTCGGCGATCAGCGGTTGCAGGCACCCGGCCAGTTCCGCGACATGGTCGGGTTCGGGCCGCTCCTGCGGCAACTCGTCGGCCAGGGCGGCGGGTAGCGGGGCGGTGGCCGGTAGCGCGCGGTAGTAATCGGCGATGGCGTTGGCGGTGATGCGGTAGAGCCAGGGGGTGAGTTTGCCCTTCGCCCTGAGCGTGGGCAGGCTCAGGTGGGCCTTGAGATAGACATCCTGGAGAATATCGTCGATGGCATCCCGCTCCCGGACGCGCCGGGCGACATAGCCGCGCAGCCGCTCTTTGTGTTGTTGCCAAAAGTCGTTCATGGGTGGCCTGATCCGCGAATTGGTTGAACCGCATCGTTGATTATGAATCGATTTGCAGTCCCGATGCAGCTATTACTGCTAACATTATTACTTGTAGGGGATTGATTTGGAGGTGATACGACATGACACGCAGTGGAATATTGAATCCCATCAGTATAACCCTGATTATGGGATCCCTATTGTTTGCAACCCTGCCCTTGGCCAGCGAAGAGATGCATATGGAGAAACGGGGTGAGCACAGCATGGGAACCGAGGCCGGGCACATGGAAGGCCGCGAGGAGCATGCGGAACAGATGGAGCGTCACGGGCACGAATCCTGGGTGACCCCCCCCCACGCCTACGCCGACAAGCGAAACCCCGACTGGGATGACCCACAGGCGGTGGTCAGGGGCATGGCGGTATTCGCCCAGCAGTGTGCCCAGTGCCACGGTGTATCCGGTATCGGCGACGGGCCGCTGGCGGGTGGTCTGGTCCACCGGCCGGCTGACCTCAGTAAGCATTTTCATGCCAAGGACGGCATCAGTGACGCCTATCTCTTCTGGCGCGTGAGTGAGGGGGGGGGCGGTGGAACCGTTCAAATCGGCCAATTCGGCAATGCCCGCATTTAACCAGCTTCTGAATGAGCGGCAGCGTTGGGACGTGCTGACCTATGTCCATCAGCAGATCCACAAGGGCTTTGTTCTGACTGTGGAAAATACCGGTAAATAACCCGGTGTGCGGCTCACTTGCCAGGGTAAATCAACTATTCCCACTTGAAACTGCGTGCCCCGAAGGTCATGAACAGCGCACTCATGGCCAGCAGGATCAGCAGGTGCGGGACAATATCCAGCAGCCCGGCGCCGTCGATCATGACGGCGCGGGCGGCGTCGATCATGTGGGTGAGCGGAAACACCTGCGCCAGCTGGCGGATAATCTCCGGTGAGCCCTCCAGCGAAAACCAGACCCCGGAGAGCAGCATCATCGGCCAGCTGATCATGTTCAGCAGGCCGTTGGCGGTCTCCTCGCTGGAGAGGCGGGCGGCAATGATCAGACTCAGGCAGATCATGCTGAAGGTGCCGATGACCAGCACCAGGAACAGGGTCAGATAGGAGCCGTTCATACGGAACCCCACCAACAGGTTGGTACCGGCATAGACCAGGGTGGTGACGGCGACGATCAGCCACAGCCGCGATGCCACCTGGGCGGAGAGGAACTCAAAAGCGGTGATGGGGGTCGCCTTGAGCCGTTTCAGCACGCCGTTTTTACGATAGCGCACAATCACGTAACCGACGCCGAACAGGGCGCTGAACATGATGTTCATCCCCAGTACTCCGGGGATCAGCCAGTCCACATAGCGGATCGCCTCGCCGCTGACGGTCTGTTTGTGAAAGCGGTTCTCGCCCCCCGCCAGCAGTTGTTCCAGCAGATAACCGTTGGCCGACTGATCGTTGATCCAGTAGCTGCCGCTGGCGGTCTCCAGCAACATGTCCAACTGGTGTCGCTCCACCTTGGGGATGGCGGACGCGATGCTCTCCACCGGGATGAACTGGATGTGCTTGAGACGCAGAAAGCGCTCGATGCCGGGCGCCTGCTGCGGTTGGCCGAACAGCCCCACCTTGAACAGCGTCTGACCCCCGGTGGAGAAGGCAAAGGCAAAGCCGAACACGATCAGCACCGGCAACACAATATTCCAGGAGAGGGCGCTGCGGTCGCGCAGGAACTCCAGGTTGCGGGCCGAAAGCACGGCCAGGAAGCGACGGAATCCCATGGTTCAGCTCCTCAGCTCGCGGCCGGTCAGTTCCAGAAACAGATCCTCCAGGGTGCGGGAGCGGATCTGCAGATGGGTCAGGGGTACCTGCCGGGCGATCAGCAGCTCGATGGAGGCGGTGATATTGTCACTCAGGATCTCCACCTGGCCATTCGCCCGGTGCAGCCGCATCCGGCTGTCGCTGTCGAGTGATTCCGGTACCTCGCCGGCCGGCAGGCAGATCACCGAGTGGTCGAAATGTTTTTTCAGCAGCGCCCGGGGTGAACCCTGGGCAATGATCTTGCCGTGGTCCATGATGATGATCTCGTCACACAGCTCATACGCCTCCTCCATGTAATGGGTGGTGAGGATCAGGGTCTTCTGCTCCCGTTTGATGTCGTTCACCAGCTGCCAGAAGTTGCGCCGCGCCTGGGGATCGAGGCCGGTGGTGGGTTCGTCGAGAAAGACGATCTGCGGGTCATTGATCAGGGCGATGGCCAGCAGCAGTCGCTGACGCTGGCCCCCGGAGAGGCGGCGCACGTCGCGGTCGAGGAAATCGCCCAGGGCGCAGCGCTCGATCAGCTCGTCGATCGGGCGGGTGTGCGGGTAGAAGCGGCTGAACAGTTCCAGGATCTCGCCGACCCGGATAAACTCCTGCAGCGCGGTCTCCTGGAACATGATACCGGCCTCATGGCGGAACGCCACGCCGGTCGGCTCTCCCTTGTAGCGGATCTCCCCCCGGGTCGGGGTGATGATCCCCTCCAACATCTCCACCGTGGTGGTCTTGCCGGCACCGTTGGGACCGAGCAGACCGAAGCAGCTGCCGCGCTCGATGGAGAAGCTGACGCCATTGACCGCCTGCACGCCATCGAAGTGTTTGACCAGATTGTCGACCTGCAGGATGCTGCTCATGAAAACTCCGACCTACGGACCTGTCAACAAATAACTATCACATCTGGCTGGTCTTTTCGTCCGCCTTCGGCGTTACGGCAAGACTTACATAGAACGACTATGCGCGCCTCGCCGTGCCTTGAAGGCAAAAGGCCTCTTCAATAAAACCTGTGGCCGGTGCAATCAGTAACAGTTATTTCTTTCCAGGCCCTAAATGATCGATCATTGTAAGCCATTTGCTGGTGGCGGGGGATATTCCGTCGGCCGCGGCATAATCGCAGGATTTCACATCCGCCTGGCGTATCCCGGGCGAGGCAAAAATTAACGCAAAAAAGTGGGCGGAATGGTCTAAATTTCACCTATCGGGGGACGACTTTTATTCACGGAATTTATCCAAACCATAACGACGGGGAGAGACCAGTATGTTGATTGGTGTGCCGAGAGAGATCAAAAATAACGAGTTCCGGGTGGGCCTGACCCCGGCCAGTGTGCGTGAGCTGACACTCCATGGCCATCAGGTCGTGGTGGAGAGTGAGGCCGGTGCCGGTATCGGCATGGATGATGACGCCTATCGGGCGGTTGGCGCCGAGATCGTGGCGGAGGCCAGAAGCGTGTTCGACCGGGCCGAGATGGTGGTGAAGGTGAAGGAGCCACAATCCTCCGAGTGCCGCCTGCTGCGCGAGGGCCAGCTGCTGTTCACCTACCTGCACCTGGCGCCCGATCCCAACCAGACGGAACTGCTGGTCAATGCCGGCGTCACCGCCATCGCCTATGAAACCGTGACCGACCGGCGCGGCGGCCTGCCGCTGCTGGTGCCCATGTCCGAAGTGGCGGGGCGTATGTCGATTCAGGCCGGTGCCCAGTGTCTGGAGAAGTCTCACGGCGGCGCGGGCCTGTTGCTGGGCGGGGTGCCGGGTGTGGCGCCGGCCAATGTGGTGGTGATCGGCGGCGGCGTGGTCGGCACCAACGCCATCCGCATGGCGATGGGGCTGGAAGCTCACGTCACGGTGCTGGATCGCTCCATCGAACGGCTGGCGGAGCTGGATCTGCAGTTCGGCGGCCGCCTCAACACCATCTACTCCACCAAGGAGGCGCTGGAGGCCTATGTGCTGGACGCCGACCTGGTGATCGGCGCGGTGCTGGTGCCGGGGGCGGCGACCCCCAAGCTGGTGACCCGCGAGATGCTGGGACGCATGCGTCCCGGCTCGGTACTGGTGGATGTGGCAATCGACCAGGGGGGCTGTTTCGAGACCTCCCACGCCACCACCCACGCCGATCCC
Organism: Sedimenticola hydrogenitrophicus; assembly: GCF_025175675.1. Lineage (GTDB taxonomy): Bacteria > Pseudomonadota > Gammaproteobacteria > Chromatiales > Chromatiaceae > Sedimenticola > Sedimenticola hydrogenitrophicus. The sequence continues at coordinate 32,372 of NZ_JANIOA010000018.1, read as the reverse complement.
ACCTACATCGTCGACAACATTGTCCATTACTGCGTCGCCAACATGCCCGGCGCGGTGGCTCGCACCTCCACCTTCGCGCTCAACAACGCCACCCTGCCGTTTACCCTGGCGCTGGCGAACAAGGGCTTCCCCCTGGCCCTGGCGGATGATCCCTATCTGCTGGAGGGGCTGAATGTGCACAAGGGGCGTGTCACCTACGAAGCCGTGGCCAGTGCCCTGGGTTACGACTATCTGCCGGCCCGGGAGGCGCTGGCGCTGTGAGCCCGCCAGCAGCCCCGCAAATGGCGGGCATGGCCCGCCCTATAGGGCGCCCCGGGAGCGCCGATCCCGGGGCCGTTTCTTGACACCCTTTTGGCATTGCTTTAGCTTCCAACGTCTGCTTCAGGTGTCCCCAAGGTATCCATCCAGGGGATGAAACGGGAAGCCGGTGCGTTACTGACCTGCCCGGTCAGGGGACAATTCCGGCGCTGCCCCCGCAACGGTAAGCGAGTCACGGCGCATCACACGGCCACTGCGTAGCGATTACGTGGGAAGGCGATCCGCCCGGTGGTCACACCACTCGCAAGCCCGGAGACCGACCTGAGGCAAAGTTGGCATCGCGGCGGGCGATGCGCCGGCTATGGGTGACGACGTCCACCCCGGTCCGTGTTGCTTCCCCTCTGCCATGCCTTTCAGCCACATGATCGGCGCGCGGGTGAGTGCGCCCAGGGAAAACCCATGAGTGAATCCGATCAGAGCGCGCGCCACCGCCGGCGTATGCAGCGCAAGAAGAGCGTGGTGGACGGCGCCATAGCCGAGGCGGACCGGGACCAGGGGCTGCTGCTGGTGCTGACCGGCAACGGCAAGGGCAAATCCAGCTCCGCCTTCGGCATGCTGGCGCGCGCCCTGGGTCACGGCCTGCGGGTCGGCGTGGCGCAGTTTGTCAAAGGGCGCAGCGACACCGGCGAGGAGGGCTTCTTCCGCCGCCAGCCCGGCGTCACCTGGCAGGTGCTGGGCGAGGGCTTCACCTGGGAGACACAGAACCTGGCGCGCGATACCGAGACCGCCCGGCGCGGCTGGGAGCAGGCGCGGACGCTGCTGCGCGATCCGGACCTGGGACTGGTGGTGCTCGATGAACTCACCTATCCGCTCAAGTACGGCTGGCTGGAGCTGCAGACCGTGCTGGACGATCTGGCGGCACGCCCGCCCATGCAGCATGTGGTGATCACCGGCCGTGGCGCGCCCGAGGCGCTCTGCGCGGCGGCCGATACGGTGACCGAACTGGCCGATCTGAAGCACGCCTTCCGCTCGGGCATCCGTGCCCAGCCGGGGGTCGACTGGTGAGCGTGCGACGTTGCCCGACTGTTCCTGCCCTGCGCGGCGGGGTCAGACTCGATTTTTTTCTTCAGATTGCCGCATTGGCTGGGTCATCATCACTATGGACATCGTCAACCGCTACTACCCGCAACGCATCGTCTGCCTGACCGAGGAGACCACCGAACTGCTCTATCTCCTGGGCGAGCAGGAGCGCATCGTCGGCATCTCGGGTTTCACCGTACGCCCGCCGCGGGCGCGCAAGGAGAAACCGAAAGTCTCCGCTTTCACCAGCGCCAAGATCGACAGGATCCTCGACCTGGAGCCGGACTTGGTGCTGGGCTTCTCCGATCTGCAGGCCGACATCGCCGCGCAACTGATCCGCGCCGGGTTGGCGGTGCATATCTTCAACCAGCGCAGCGTCGCGGAGATCTTCGAGATGATGTGGATGCTCGGTGCCATGGTGGGTGCGGCGGACAGGACGGTGCGGCTGATCAACGAAATGCAGCAGGGACTGGCGGCCATCGAACAGTCGGCCAGCGCCCTGCCGCATCGGCCGCGTATCCTCTTCGAGGAGTGGAATGAGCCGCTGATCTCCGCCATCGGCTGGGTCTCCGAACTGATCACTCTCGCCGGTGGCGAGGACTGCTTCGCCGAGCTGGGCCGGGAGCGGTCCGCCAAGGGCCGGATCATCGCCGATCCGGCGGAGGTGGTTCGGCGCGCCCCCGATATCATTATCGGTTCCTGGTGCGGCAAACGCTTCTGGCCCGAGCAGGTGCGGGCGCGGGAGGGCTGGGATAGCGTGCCGGCGGTTCGCCATGGCCAGCTTCATGAGATCAAGTCCTGCGATATCCTGCAGCCGGGACCGGCAGCGCTGACCGACGGGGTGCGCCAGCTGCACGAGATCATCCGGCGCTGGGCCGCCAGCCAAAGCTAAGGCCGGCGTAACCGTCGCAATCGCGGGCGATGCGGTTCGCAAGCTCACCAGCATCTACGGCAGGTTGGGTGCAAAGTTACCCGTATTCATGTTCATTCGTAACTTCTCACGGGGCGATTGGCCTGCCTTGTTGGCCGATCTTGGTCCAGCCATCGTGTGAGGCCGGCAAGGCAGGCCAATCACTTACAGACCGGGTGAGTAGTTACGTTCATTCCATCCTTAGGTCCGTAAACGGTGCATCCCTGCACCACTTCTCCATCCTTAGGTCCGTAAACGGTACATTGCATCTTCGGCTTCGTTATCGGTACATCCCTGTACCACTCCTCCTGTACCACTCCTCTTGCACCACTCCTCGCGGCCCGGTTTTCCTTGGCACTGCCGCGCTCGGCAGTGCAAGTGCCCGGTCGATGGTCTACATTTGATACCAATACAGAGCTGATCCCAATCGGCCAACAGGAGCGGCTCCACCTCGAGCGGCAACCGTCGTCCGCGTTTTTGCTACCTTGCGAATAACCAGTTTCAGGACCCCGCCATCTATGAGCGAAGACAACTGCATCCAGTCTGCCATGGTCGATTCACTCTTTGATATCTTCGAGGAGCTGTGTGAGGGCGCGGTCTCGGTGGACGAGAACGCGCGCATCGTCTGGATCAATTCGAAATACCTGAACCTGCTGGGGGTGGCCGACGAGGACGAGGTGCTGGGCCGGGACGTACAGTCGGTGATCCCGGAGAGTATGCTCGCCCACGTGGTGGAGACCGGGCAGCCGATCCTGCTCGACATCATGCGCTTCAACAACCGTCACTTCGTGGTCAGCCGGCTGCCGCTGCACAACGAGGACGGCGTGGTGATCGGGGCGGTCGGCTTTGTGCTCTACGACAGCCTGGACTACCTGAAGCCGCTGATCTCCAAGTTCGAGTTGCTGCAGCAGCGGCTCTCCAGTGCCGAGGCCAAGCTGGCCGCCGCGCGGCGTACCCGCTACAGCATCGCCAATATCATCGGCCGCAGCCAGCACATCTGCGATCTCAAGGAGCAGGCGCGCGCGGTGGCGCGGCACACCAGCCCGGTGTTGATCCTGGGCGAGACCGGCACCGGCAAGGAGCTGCTGGCCCAGTCGGTCCACTCCGCCTCGGTGCGGCGTCACGAACCGTTCGTAGCGGTTAATCTGGCCGCCGTCCCCGAGAATCTGCTGGAGGCCGAGTTCTTCGGCGTCAGTCCCGGCGCCTACACCGGTGCCGACAAGCGCACCGGCCTGGGGAAATTCGCCCTGGCCAATGGCGGGACCCTGTTTCTCGACGAGATCGGCGATATGCCGCTGCAGCTGCAGGCCAAGCTGCTGCGCGTCCTGGAGGAGCAGGAGTTCGAGCCGGTCGGCTCGAACGCGGTCCAGCGGGTGGATGTGCGCATCATCGCCGCCACCTCCCAGGACCTGGAGGCCAAGGTGCGGCAGGGCGGCTTCCGCAGCGACCTCTACTACCGGCTCAACGTGCTGCTGGTCGCGGTGCCGCCGCTGCGGGAGCGGCTCGATGACATCAAGCCGCTGAGCGAATATTTTCTCGAAACCATCGCCTCCCGTAGCGGTGATGCCCTCAAGGTGATCGACCCCGATGGGCTGGCGGTACTCGAATCCCACAACTGGCCCGGCAACGTGCGCGAGCTCAAGAACACCCTGGAGCGGGCCTGTCTCATGTGCGACAGCGCCGGTCTCTCCGCCGACGGGCTCAGGCCGTTTGTCCCGCGCGGGGCCACGGCCCCCGTCACCGCTGCCGCCGAAACCGGACTGTCACTGCCGGCCCGCATCGCCAGCATCGAGCGGCAGGCGATCAGCCGGGCACTGGAGATGACCGGCGGCAAAAAGGCCCCGGCCGCGCGCATCCTGGGGATCTCCCGCTCCCAGCTCTACGACAAGATACGTGACCACCGGTTGTACGATTAGGCGACACTCTCTGTCGTAATTTCACACACTGCAATATATCCCTTTAAATACAATAACTAAGATAATTTCCTAGTAAAACTGTCGGGATTAACGACAGCGACGGCTCCCGCCGCGCATTTTCTGCGGCAATCCAACCCTTTGTAAATATTGGCTATTTTTTTATTCCGCCACTCTGGCATGTGGGTTGCACTCTTATGCCTCAAGCGATAAGCGGCCGGCCATTTCCTTGGTACGGACGCAGGAAAATGAGGAGGAGTGGAGGGCCCACGGCACGGTGCATCGGTGTGCAACCCTGCCTCCCGGGACTATTCCATCCGGTGATTCCTGCTGGCGTTCGCTGTCACTCTCGGCCTGGCTCTGCAGGTGCGGGTCGAGGGTATGTTCCGACCTTTTTTCAACAACACCAGTGTGGAGGTACGCGATGAGTAGTCTGTATGAGATGAAATCCAACCAACGGGAGATGCTGAAGCGGGCATTGGGTGCGTCGCTGATCGGCGCCGGCCTGGTGCTGGGATCGGCCGCGCAGGCGGCGGAAAATGTACGCTGGAAGGTGCCGGTCGCCTTCGGCACCAACCTGCCCGCCTTGGGTGACAACATCAACTATGTCGCCGAGGCGCTCAACGCGGCGTCGGGCGGCGCGGTCCAGTTCAAGGTGTTTGAGCCGGGCAAGCTGGTGCCGCCGTTCTCGATCACCGACGCGGTCAGGGACAACAAGGTACAGGCGGGTTACACCTGGGTCGGCTACGACCAGGGCAAGATCCCCTCGTCACCGCTGTTTGCCGCGCGTCCCTTCGGCATGGAGCCATGGGAATACACCGCCTGGTGGTATGAGGGCGGCGGCCAGGCGCTGGGTGAGACCGTGTATGGCGAGCACAACATCCATCCGGTCCTGTGCGGCATCATCGGCCCGGAAACGGCCGGCTGGTTCCGTAACGAAATCAAATCGCTGGATGACCTGAAGGGCCTGAAGATCCGTTTTGCCGGACTCGGCGGGCGGGTGATGCAGAAGCTCGGTGCGTCGGTCACCATGCTGCCGGGTGGTGAAATCTTCCAGGCGCTGGAGAAGGGCGCTATCGATGCGACCGAATTCTCGATGCCGGCGATCGACCAGAAGCTCGGTTTCAACCGGGTGGTCAAGTACAACTACTTCCCCGGCTGGCACCAGACCTACACCGCATTCCATCTGCTGGTGAACAAGGGGGTCTGGGAGAAGCTGGACCCAGCGAACCGGGCGCTGATCGATATGGCCTGTACCGCCGGGGTGATGCGCAACCTGTCCCGGGGTGAGGCGCTGCAGGGCGCCGTGATCGACGGCTTCAAGGCCGAGGGCGTCCATGCCAATCGGTTGCCTGATGAGCTGCTGCGCGAGCTGCAGGAGATCACCGGGCAGGTGATGGTCGAAGAGGCGGCCAAGGATGCCCACTTCAAGACGGTCTACGAAGCGCAGGAGGCCTTCTCCGAGAGCTATAAGAGCTGGAAGAGCCTGGGCTATCTGCCGCGCGACTTCTGATCTGGTTTAACGCCACTGGCAATTGACCGAATGCGACGAGCTCATGGGGGAACGAGATGATGAAGTCGGGAACCACTCCACAACCAAACATACCCGAGGAACATGATCTCCTGCATGAGCTCGTCCATCATGCCGAGCTGCCGCATACGGCTTTTTCAACCCGGATAGACCGGGTGATACGGGCCATCGGCGCCTCCATCTCCTGGATCTGGCTGCTGCTGGTGGCGATCATTATCACCAATGTCTCCATGCGTTATCTGTTCGGCGAGGGGCGCATCGAGTTCGAGGAGATCCAGTGGCATCTCTATTCCATCGGCTTCCTGCTGGGGCTCTCCTACTGCATGGAGTCGGATGACCATGTGCGGGTGGACGTGCTGTATGAACGCTTCAGTCTCAGGACCAAGGCGTGGGTCGAGCTGTTCGGCACCCTGTTCCTGCTGCTGCCCTTTTTGCTCCTGTTGTTGCGTTACAGCGTACCGTTCTTTAGCTACGCCTGGTCCATTAATGAGGTTTCGGATGCGCCGGGGGGACTGCCGGCGCGTTGGGTCATCAAGTCGTTCCTGATCATCGGCGTTATCCTGCTGATCGTGATCACCTGCTCGCGGCTCTCCCGGGTGACCGCCTACCTGTTCGGCCGGCCGGCGGCGCTACCGGCGGCCTCCAACAAGACGGGGGGGTGAGGTCATGGCATTCAATGAGATCCTCTGCATCCTCATGTTCGTGAGCTTCATCGGTCTCCTGTTCACCGGTTTCCCGGTGGCCTGGGTGCTGGGTGGGCTCGCCTTTGTATTTACCGTGATCGGCTGGGCCACGGGCCAGTTTACCGATCTCATGGCGGATTCGTTCTACGCCATCGACTGGGCCTACACCTCGGCCGTGATCGACCGCATCTGGGACGTGATGAAGAACTGGGTGCTGGTGGCCCTGCCCATGTTCATCTTCATGGGACTAATGCTCGACCGTTCCGGCATCGCCGCCCAGCTGATGGGCAATTTCGTCAAGCTTTTCGGGCGCATGCGCGGCGGCTATGCGGTGACCGTCGCTCTGATCGGCATCCTGCTGGCCGCCTCCACCGGCATCATCGGCGCCTCGGTGGTGCTGTTGTCGCTGCTCGGCCTGCCGGTGATGCTGGAGAACAAGTACCGGCCCTCGTTCGCCGCCGGCACGGTCTGCGCGGTCGGTACCCTCGGCATCCTGATCCCGCCGAGCATCATGCTGGTGCTGATGGCCGACCGGCTGGCCATTTCCGTGGGTGATCTGTTCCTCGGGGCGCTGATCCCGGGGGTGCTGCTGGGCACCATCTACATCGCCTACATGGTGGTCTTTGCCGCCCTGGTGCCGGGGGCCGCGCCGGCCCCGCAACACACCGACCCGATCACCTGGAAACTGGTGTTGGGGGTGCTGTGGGCGGTGCTGCCGCCGGCCGGTCTCATCCTCGCGGTGCTCGGTACCATCTTCATGGGCCTGGCGACCCCCACCGAGGCCTCGGGCGTCGGCGCCTTCGGCGCCATCCTGCTGGCCGGGGCCAAGCGCCAGCTGAACCTGGGGGTGTTTCGTGAAGTCTGTCAACAGACCACCCGGACCACCGCCTTCATCTTTGCCATCTTTCTCGGTGCCACCGCCTTTTCCCTGGTGTTCCGCGGCCTGGGCGGGGATGAACTGATCGAGTCCGGATTGACCTCGCTGCCCTTCGGGCCCACCGGCATCGTTATCGCCATCCTGTTTTTCACCTTCCTCCTGGGATTTTTTCTCGACTGGATCGAAATCACCCTGATCATTCTGCCCCTGGTCGGTCCGGTGGTGCAGGGCCTGGGCTTCGACCTGGTCTGGTTCACGGTGCTGTTCGCCGTCTGCCTGCAGACCTCGTTCCTGACGCCACCGGTCGGATTCGCGCTGTTTTACCTGAAGGGGGTGGCGCCGAAGAGCATCACCGTGGCGCATATCTACAAGGGCGTGTTGCCGTTTATCGCGCTGCAGCTGCTGGGGCTGGCCCTGGTATTCGTCTGGGAGGATCTGGTGACCTGGCTGCCGGGCGTCGCCTACGGGAATTGACAGCGATGCGGTTCGCTTTAGGCACCGCATCTAAGGTCCCGCGCAAGAATAAGTTCCTGTATTCGGTCGCCCCTGGGCCCCGCTGGCGGCGTTACGCTTTTTGGCAAGGGAACAGCCATTGCCTGCAAAGCGTGCCTTTCCAGCGTGGCCCAGGAACGCCCTCGGTACTACGGAATTATTCTTGCGCGGACCCTAAGGGGTTTTTTGAATAGCTACCAATGGGCGTTGAGCGTAGCACCACGCCTTCACAGCAGGGGGAAATGACCATGTTGGCCTTGATCAAAAAGATTCTCTACGCAACGGACCTGGGTGCGAATGCACCGACGGTATTCAACTATGCGGTGAGCCTCGCCAGGAGTTTTCAGGCAGAGATTCATCTCCTGCACGCCATCGAGCCATTGGGTGCCACCGGCCGAACCCTGATGCGCAGCGCGGTACCGGAAAAGCAGATCGATGAGCTGGAGCGCCAGGGCTTGGAAAAGGTACGGAAAGAGATTCACCGGCGGCTCGCGGAGTTCGCCAAGCATGAGCTGGGTACCGCCGATGAGCGTGCGACGTTGGTGAGCAAGATCGTCATCGCCGAGGGACAGGCCGACACGGTGATCATCGAACAGGCCCAACAGATCGGTGCCGACCTGATCGTCATGGGTACCCACAGCCAGTCCACCCTCGATCGGGTGCTGCTGGGTTCGGTCGCCCGCAAGGTGACCCACCTGAGCCCCATCCCGGTCCTGCTGGTACCTATCCCCGGGGAACGCTGAAGCATACGGAGGCGTACATGTCGAAACTGGTGCTCAAGACAGAGATTGACGCGCCGCCCGGGGTGGTCTGGCAGACCCTGCGCAACTTCGCGGCCGCCACCAACTGGCACCCCCTTGTCGAACAGCGCTACACCTGTGACGACGACGCCCGGGTGATGGTCTGTTCAATAACGGAGAGTCCCTTGCCGATCGATAAGTGTTCAATCGAAATCCGCGTTACCGACAATGGCGCGGGTGCCTCCGCCATCTCCTGGACCGGTGTGTTCTCCACCACCAGTGAGCATGAGATGGCGGCGGTCAAAGAGCTGCAGCGGATCCTGCATGGCCGTATCACCCAGCTCGAGGCGATGTTCGGCGGCACCGCCAAGGGGTAACACCTCAATAGTGGCGTTTCAGTGTAACGGGATAACCATGATCGAAGCGACGGCCGCTACGGCCCGCGAGGAGGACGTGTGCGTAACAAGATAGTCTCACTGGAGGATGCGGTCGCCATTATTCAGCAGGGCGATACGCTCTGTACCTCCGGTTTTGTCGGTATCGGTACGCCGGATGAGCTGCTGGAGGGCCTGGAGCAGCGCTTTCTCGGCACCGGCTCGCCGCGCGATCTGACCCTGATCTTCGCCGCCGGGCAGGGCGACGGCAAGGAGCGGGGGCTCAACCGGTTGGGCCATGAGGGATTGCTGAAACGGGTCATCGGCGGCCACTGGGGGCTGATCCCCAAGGTAGGCCGGCTGGCCGTCGAAGGCCGCATCGAGGCCTATAATCTGCCCCAGGGTTGTATCTCCCACCTGTTCCGCGATATCGCGGCGGGCAAGCCGGGCACCCTCAGCCGGGTCGGCCTGGAGACCTTTGTCGATCCGCGCCACGGCGGCGGCAGGCTGAACGATATTACCCGGGAGGAGATCGTCAAACTGATCGAGATCGAGGGTGAGCAGTTGCTATTCTACAAGGCCTGCCCGATCAACGTGGCGCTGATCCGCGGCACCACGGCCGATCCCTCCGGCAACATCACCATGGAGCGTGAAGCGCTGCTGCTGGACAACCTGGCCATGGCCATGGCGGTGAAAAACTGCAACGGTGTCGTCATCGCCCAGGTGGAACGCATCGCCCGCCAGGGCTCGCTCGGCTGCCGCGATGTGGTGATCCCCGCGCCCCTGGTGGACTGCGTCGTGGTGGCACGCCCGGAAAACCACATGCAGACCTATGCCACCCGCTATTCGCCCGCCTATTCGGGCGAGATCAGCGTGCCGCTGGAGAGTGTGGCTCCCCTGCCCCTGGATCTGCGCAAGATCATCGCCCGGCGCTGCGCCCTGGAGCTGCCGCCGAACGGGGTGATCAATCTCGGCATCGGCATGCCCGAAGGGGTGGCGGCGGTGGCGGTGGAGGAGCGGGTGCTCGACCTGTTCACCCTGACCGCCGAACCCGGCATCATCGGCGGCATGCCGGCCAGCGGGCTCGATTTCGGCGCGGCGGTGAATACCGAGGCGGTGATCCACCAGAACCAGCAGTTCGACTTCTACGACGGCGGCGGTCTCGACCTGGCCTGCCTGGGCATGGCCGAGGCGGATCGCCAGGGCAGCGTCAACGTGAGCCGGTTCGGTCCCAAACTGGCGGGGGCCGGGGGCTTCATCAATATCAGCCAGAATGCCCGCCGCCTGGTCTTCGCCGGTACCTTCACCGCCGCTGGCCTCAATGCCGTCGTGGAACAGGGTCGGCTGCAGATCCGCCAGGAGGGGCGGGCGCGCAAGTTCCAGCAGGCGGTGGGGCAGGTCACCTTCTCCGGTCCGCTGGCCGCGCGGCGTGGCCAGCCGGTGCTCTATGTGACCGAGCGCTGCGTGTTCCGGCTGCGGGAGGACGGCGCCCTGGAGCTGATCGAGATCGCCCCCGGGATCGAACTGGAGCGGGACATCCTGGCGCACATGGCGTTCCGCCCGGTCATCAACGATCCCCGACCGATGGACGGACGCCTATTCCGCGCTGAGCCGATGGGGCTGAAGTCGATTCTGCTGGACCTGCACCTGGACGACCGCATCGGCTACGATCCGCACCGCAACCTGCTGTTTCTCAATTTCGAAAACATGCATATCCACGACAGCGCGGACGTGGAGGCGGTGCGCCAGGCCGTCGAGGCACGCTGCCGGGAGATCGGCCGGTGGGTCGATGTGGTGGTGAATTATGGTGGCGTGCGCATCGATGACGAGGCGACGCAGGCCTACGCGGCCATGGTGCAGGATATGGAGGCGCGCTATTACCAGCGTATCTCCCGCTACGCCACCAGCGCCTTCATGCGCATGAAACTCGGCCGGATACTGACCCGGACGGTGGCGCCCCATGTGTTCGAAAGCCGCGCCGAGGCGCAGCATTTTCTCGACCGGATAGAGACGGGTCGGCCGCCGGCGTGATGTGGCGGGTGGCCGCGGATTCCGCCGCCGTGGGTAGCACCCGAATAATTGTGGTATTCTGCCGGATAAGCGATTTTCCTTGTCCTGTTGGTTTTTGATCAGCGCGCATTAGCTCCCGATCAAAACAACAGTTTGTGCTGGAGTGCCATTTGACTCAGGATCGACGCAAACACCCGCGCTTCAAGAGCGGCCATCCGGCGCGACTGATACTGAGCGACTCGGTGGCGACGGATTGCCGGATCGAAAATTTTTCCCGGGGTGGCTTCCGTCTCGCCATCGACAGCGAGACGCTGCAGCGGATCGGACGTGAGGGCCGCCTCGATGCCCAGCGGTCGGTGGACGCGGTGGTGTTGTTGCAGACGGAGACGGATGCGCAGGAGCACCGCATACCGGTGCGGGTGGTGTTCGCATCCGACCAGGGGGTCGGCGCGATCTTCATGCACCCGGATCAACGGGTGCTGAGCTATCTGTCGCGCTCCTCCCTGACCAACAGGCAGCGTGCGGCCACCACAGGCGATACCCCGTCAACCAGAGCATTGCAGCAGATTCAGACGCAGCTGGTTCAGTCCCTCGGCAACCGCTATGCGGGCTTTATCCGGATCCTCACGGAAACTTTTCTGGAACAGGAAGATCAGGCCTCGCAACAGGAACAGCCCGATCTGCGCCACGGGCGGCGGGCGATCGAGGCCGGGGCGGCCGCGCTGAAGCAGCGCTTTCTTGAACAGATTGCCGGGAACTGGCAGCAGCTGCGGTATACCGAGACCGCTGCGGACCTGGCGATGGCGGATGACCAGAGCCTGGAACTGGTGGATCAGGATGAGTTTGACGAGTGGGCGGCGGTGGTCGCCACCTCCCGCCGGTTGGAGAGCCGCCTGTCGCAGACCCTGTTCAGACTCTCCCAGGCGATCGCCCGCATGCTCAAGTCGCCGGTCAGCAACGACAACAATCCCCTCTCCCCCTACAGCCTGTTGTGGGCCTTCAAGAAAAGCCTGGACCCCCTGGGCCTGAGCGTGTCGGTCAGGCACACCGCCTATGCGGTGTTTGCAGAACAGATCCTGGCCACCCTGGATCCGCTCTATCATCAGATCTACCAGCTGTTGGAGCAGCACGGCTTCGCGGTCGACCAGATTGCAGCAGCGCAAGTGCAATCGGCCCCCGTGGCGCAGACGGAAGCAGTCCCCGAGGCGCGGACCCGGCCCCGGCCCCGTTCCCTGGTTCAAACCCTCTCCGCCTTCATCGGACGAGCCCGGGACGACGGTCGGACGGAGAGTGCCAGCCACGTTACCAGCAACGCCGCCGTCGCCCATGCCCTGGAAGATATGGTGCAGGCGGATCAGCGCAACCTGGCCGATCGGGTGGAGCAGGCGCTGGGTGGCCACGCCGGCACCGAGGGCGCTGTGGAAGTGTCGGCCGAGGGCCGGCAGATCATCGACGCCACCGAGCAGCTGCTGCGCATGGCGCAACAGGATCCACGTCACAACAGCACCATGCGCCGCATCCTGCGGCAGATACAGCTGCCGCTGGCCAAGGCGGCGATCAGTGACCCGGCGGTACTGAATGATCCCGGCCACGCTTCGCGCCGGTTGCTGGACAATCTCGACCAACTCGCCCTGCTGACGCCGTCCACGGAGGAGTCCGTACTCGCCCGTGGCAGTGAGGAGAAGCTGCAGGCGATACTCCACTCCCTGGAGCAGGCCGGCGGCAAGGCCGACCTGGACCAGGTGACGCAGGAGGTGTCGACGCTGTTGCAGGAGCGCCGGGCGCAGTTCAACAGCAACCTTGAACAGGTGTTGGCCGCCTCCGCGCAAGCGCGGCAGTCGGTCGACGCCAGTTGTCGGATCCGCGCCTTCCTGAAGCAGGAGCTGGGCGGCTCGATCTCGCTGCTGGTTGATCAACTGCTGCGCCTGGGGTGGGCCGGTCTGCTGGTGCAGACCGCTCTGGCGGGTGAGGAGAAACAGAAGCACCTGGAGAGCTATCAGGGCGTGCTGAGTCTGCTCAACCGGGCATTGCGGCCGGATTCGCCGCATGCCTTTCTGCAACCCGAAAAGTGGGACAAGGTGTCCCGAATATTGAACAAGGGTTTTGCAAGATACCCGGTCTATCACACCCAGTCCCGGGCACTGATCGCCGAGTTCGGTGAGTGCCTGGAGAAGGGTAGCGCGAGCTATCGACTGCAAAACGAGCGCCGCATCGATGTCGACGAGGCCTATCTTGATCAGTTGCTCCCGGCCTCTGCAGAGGCGGCACCGGTAGCCGATTTGGAGAGCCGGATCGACCCGCAGTGGCGCTCCCGGCTGGCGGAGATCCGGATCGGTGACTGGGTGGCCGAGCAGCGCTCCCAGGGGCATGCGCGCATGCTCAATCTGGCGCTGCACGACGAGCTGGACAACCGTTTCCTGTTCGTCGACAGCAACGGTGTCAAGGCGCTGGATTGTACCGGTCACGAGATGGTGCTGCGGCTGCAGTCCGGCCAGCTTTCGCTGCTGGAGGATGCCGGACTGCCGATGGTGGAACGGGCGGTGGAGCGGGCGCTGCGGCTGAGTTTCGAGCAGTTGCGGGAGCAGAGCGACCGGGACAGCGTCACCGGTCTGATGAACCGCCGCGCCTTTCGGCGCGAGCTGGAGCGGCTGCTGGACAGTAGCCGCCATACACATAACCGGCACGCCCTGATCTGCGTCGACGTGGACAAATTCAGCCTGGTGAACGAACTCTGCGGCAGCGACGGTGGCGACCAGTTCCTGGCCAACATCGCCGGCATCTTTCGCAGCTTCCTGGACGGCAGTCACCTCCTCTCCCGCACCGGGGACAATGAGTTCAGCATCCTGCTGGAACAGATCAACCTGGACGGAGGCTTCCGCTTCGCCGAAACCCTGCGCAAGGCGGTCCAGAACTACCACTTCCAGTGGAGTGGCGAGCAGGTTACGGTGACGGTCAGTGTCGGCCTGGTCGAGGTCAGCAGCGATAGCGGGCAGGCGGAGGCGCTGATCCATGCCGCCCATTCGGCCTGCGAGGAGGCCAAGCATGAGGGCCGCAACCGCAGTCTCTGCTACCAGCAGGAGGGCGCGGTTTTTGAAGAGAAGCAGCGTCTGGTGAAGTCGGTCCCGCTGATTGAAAAGGCGCTGGAGCAAGATCAGCTGGAGCTGTTCGCCCAGTTGATCCAGCCGGTGTTTGTCGGCGATGGCCTGTCGGACCATCACGAGGTACTGCTGCGGCGTATGGACGAAAATCATCAGCCGATCAGCCCGGAGCAGTTTATCGAAGCGGCCGAGCACTACGAGCGCATGCAGGCGGTCGACCGCTGGGTGGTACAGCGCTTCTTCAACTGGGCCAACAACGAGCTGAGTGCCGAAACCGCCGGCTACCTGGGGGGGTTCAGCATCAACCTGTCCGGCCAGTCGATGGGCGACGAGAGCTTCATCCCGTTCCTCAAGGAGCAGATCCAGCACTCGGTGATCGCCCCCGAGAAGCTGGCGTTCGAGATCACCGAGACCGCCATGGTCAGCCAGCTGGGACAGGTTACGGCACTGATGCGGGAGATCAGGGCACTGGGCTGCCGCTTCTTCCTCGACGATTTCGGCACCGGCTACGCCTCCTACTCCTACCTGAAGGAGTTTCCGGTCGACGTGGTGAAGATCGACGGCATCTTTGTCAAGGATATTCACCAGGATGAGGTGAGCTGCGCCATGGTCAAGTCGATCACCGAGGTGGCCCATCACATGGGCAAGCTGGTGGTGGCCGAATTCGTGCATCACGAGGCGATCCTCAACGTCCTGCGCCGGCTGGAAGTGGACTACGCCCAGGGCTTCTGTATCGGCCGGCCGGGGCCGCTCAAACTGCTCTCCCGCTATAAGTCGCCGGTCTGATCGGTCGCGCCCACGGCGCGGCCGATCGGGTAGGCGAGTCTTGCATGCCTATCCATTGCAAGTGCCTCTGGTACGCAGGTTTTCATGGCGAAGATCGTAGGTTGGGGTGAGGAACGAACCCCAACATCATGGCGCCCACACATGAAGCTCCGTTGGGGTTCGCAGGCTCACCCCAACCTACGGCCTGGCCATCAAGTCCACCTGTGCATTCCAGCTTGGAAGGGTGGGCACGCTTTTTGTGCCCACGCGGAAGGTGCGGCACGGGGCAAAGCCGCTCCCGGCCATCCCTGGCCTACGCGGCATAAGTTCATCGCTGAACAAAAAGGAGGGCACAGACTACGTGCCCACCCTTCTATGTGACTTTCCATAAACAACCTGTGGCCGTGTCCACGGCAGGATCTGATATAGTCCGCAGATACAGGAAATGGTGCTGTTAGGGAGGCGAAGTGATGCATACAAGAACCATTGGCCCGTTCACGGTCTCGGCCCTCGGGCTCGGCTGCATGAGCATGTCCTGGGGCTACGGGGCGGCGGATGACGCCACCTCGGAGCGGTTGCTGCAGGAGGCCCTGGATGCGGGTTACACCTTTCTCGATACGGCGGCCATGTACGGCATGGGACACAATGAATCCCTGATCGGGCGTGCCCTCGGCCACCGGCGCGGTGAATTCACCCTGGCCAGCAAGTGCGGCATCGCCCGGGGCGAGGACGGCAACCTGAGCGTGAATGGCCGTCCGGAAGTCCTCCGGCGGACCTGTGAGCAGAGCCTGCGGAATCTGCAGACCGAGGTGATCGACCTCTATTACCTGCATCGGCTCGACCCCCAGGTGCCGGTGGAAGAGAGCGTCGGGGTGCTGGCCCGGCTGGTGGACGAGGGCAAGGTGCGCAGCATCGGGCTCTCCGAGGTCTCCAGCGAGACCCTGCGCCGCGCCCACGCCGTCCACCCGATCACCGCCGTGCAATCCGAGTACTCGCTCTGGGCGCGTACCCCTGAGCGCCGCATGCTCGCCACCTGCCGCGAGCTGGGGGTCGGATTCGTCCCCTTCTCACCGCTGGGCAGGGGGTTCCTTACCGGCCGTGCCCAGGACATCACCCATCTGGAAGAGGGGGACATCCGCACCAATGTCTGTCGTCCCCGCTTCGAGCCGGATAACTTCGCCACCAACCAGCGACTGCTGCAGCCGTTTGGCGAGATCGCCGCCGAGCAGGGCTGCAGCATGGCCCAAATGGCCCTCGCCTGGGTGCTGGAGCGGGAGGAGGGGACCCTGGTACCGATTCCCGGTACCAAGCATCCCGAATACATGCGGGAGAATGCCGCCGCCGGGAATATCCGGCTGGACGCCGCCGTGGTGGCGCGGCTGGACGGGCTGATCAATGACCGGACCGTCAAGGGCGAGCGCTATAACGCCCAGTTAATGGCATCGATCGATTCCGAGAAGGATTGAGATCGGTCGGCGTCTATAGGCTATCCTATAAAGGCCAGCTACAAACGGGTGGGAGGATAGGGCGTCCTATGGGCGCCAACGGCCCGATTCCGCTACAAGGGGCTATTTCGGCCTCCATTGTCCCGGATTATGAAAAAGTCGCTTGTCTTTTCATTGAGTTTTCAATAGAGTGCGACACATTGCAGTGTACTTGTAGTTTTTCGGCAGTTATCCTCTCGCAGTTCGTGGCAGATTCTTCCGTAAGCGCTTGGCAAGCGTCTGCATATCAAAGATCAATTTTTACAGAGGTTTTAGTAACATGGCTACAGGTACAGTTAAGTGGTTCAGCGACGAGAAAGGCTTCGGCTTCATCACCCCGACCGACGGTTCCAAGGACGTTTTCGTTCATCACAGCGCCATTCAGGGCGGCGGTTTCAAATCGCTGGCTGAAGGACAGACCGTCTCCTTCGACGTCGAGCAGGGCCAGAAAGGCCCCAGCGCGGCGAACGTCGTACCCCAGTAAAACGGGTTCGGGTGCCTGGCACCCGTGAAAAAGCCCCGCCACCCGGCGGGGCTTTTTTTATGGGCGAGCAGGATGGGTGGAGGAGGAACGACCTAACCCACCAACCCTTCTACCACACAGGGGTCGGAGTCAAGCCGTGCACCGGCGGCGGGAACTTCTTCCGAGTCCGAGCGGCTTGACTCCGACCCCTTCCCCCGCTTGGTTGTAGGAGGCCCGCCCCGGGCCGATTGTCCGCCCCCCTCCCGGTTAAGCGAGGTGCGCCGGGCTCTGGTACACTCAAACGTATTGGATAGGGGCGTATTGGGCAGGGCATCCACCAGGGCCATCGGGACGGGTTACGCATGTTTACCACCGAATTTCTCATCACCTCGCTGATTATCGTGATGCTGCCGGGGCCCGGTGTCATCTACACCCTCTCCACCGGCCTGTTCGTCGGCCGGCGCGCCAGCCTGGCGGCGGCGATCGGCTGCACCTTCGGCAGCATTCCCCATCTGCTGGTGAGTATCCTCGGGCTGTCGGCGCTCCTGCACCTGAGCGCGCTGGCGTTTCAGCTGCTCAAGTATCTGGGGGCGGCCTACCTGCTCTATGTCGCCTGGTCCATGTGGCGCGACACCGGCCACCTGCAGATCGACCAGCGGCGCTGCCGGCACGGCCTGCGGGCCATCGCCGTCAAGGGCTTCCTGATCAATATCCTCAATCCCAAGCTCTCCATGTTCTTTATCGCCTTTCTGCCCCAGTTCGTGCCGCTCGGCTCGGCCTCGCCGGCCCTGCACCTGGTGCTGCTGAGCGGCATCTTCATGCTCATCACCCTGGCGGTATTCCTGCTCTACGGCCTGTTTGCCGGCTCGCTGCGGGATTACGTGATCGGTTCCCCGCGCCTGTTGGGCCGCCTGCAGCGCGGCTTCGCCGTCGCCTTCGCTACCCTCGGCGCCCGCCTGGCGATGGCCGAAAGGTAGTGCCATGTACTACTTTGCCTATGGTTCGAACATGTCCAGCCGGCGCCTGTGGCAGCGCCTCGGTTCGGCCCGCGCGGTAGCGGTGGCGCGACTGCCGCGGCACCGGCTGTGCTGGCACAAGCAGGGGCTGGATGGCTCCGGCAAGTGTGATGCCGCCCATACCGGCGACCCCGGCCATGCCGTCCTGGGGGTGCTGTATGACGTGGCGGTGGCGCAGCGTGCGCTGCTCGACCGCGTTGAAGGGGTGGGCGCCGGCTACGAGGCGATCGACGTCGGTCTGCTGCTCGATACAGGAAGCTCCGTAGCGGCCTTTACCTATCGGGCGACCCTGATCGATGCCGACACCTTGCCCTTCCACTGGTACAAGACCCACGTGCTGCGCGGTGCGCGTGAGCATGGCCTGCCCGAGGAGTACATCGCCCGGCTGGAGGCGGTGCCATCGCGGGACGACCCGGACCGGGAACGGCAGCGGCGCGAGCTGCTGATATATCAACCCGGGGCGTTGGGGTAGCCTGCGAACCGCAACGGGGTTTCATGGGGGTTGTCATGATGTTGGGATTCTTTCTCACCCCAACCGGGATCCTGGCGGCAATGGTGGATGCGCCTACCGGCTTATCCACCCTACGCAACTGAAACAGCTTTACCCGGCAATATTAAATTGGAAGACTGCTGGGTCGGATTAACATAGCGTAATCCGACGAGAAAGCCGGAGGCGCAGCCGTCGGTTGCTATGCCAAGAATAAATGTCGTATGGTTATTCGCAGCAACTAAAAAAGTGGGACGAGGGGGGCGTATGTCGGAGGGATTGGCCGGAACAGGTTCATCGCATGCGGATATTCTGCAGACCATTATCGATTTCCTGCCCAGTGGCGTCACCCTGTTCGATACGCAGTTGCGGATGGTCGCCTGCAATGAACAGTTAAAGCGCTTGCTGGATTTTCCCGCGGCTCTGTTCGAGAACGGCTTACCGACGATGTATGAGCTGGCCATTTTCAATGCCCGTCGCGGCGACTATGGCCCCGGCGACCATGAGCGGTTGGCACAACAGGTTTTGGAGCGTGCACGCAACATGCAGGCGCACGTTTACGAGCGGACCCGACCCGATGGCACCGTGCTGGAGATCCGCGGCGCCCCGCTGCCGGATAACGGTGGCTTTGTCACTATCTATACCGATATCACCGAAAGAAAACGTGCCGAACAGGAGGCGAAGCGCTACGCCACCTATCTTGACACGGTGCTGAACACACTGCCGCAGGGGGTTACCGTGATCGATGAAAATCTCGACCTGGTGCTATGGAATCAGCGGTTTGTCGATGTGCTGGAGCTACCGCCTGAACTGATCCATGAAGGGGCGCGGCTTGAGGATGTGATCCGCTACAACGCGGAGCAGGGCGAGTATGGCGAGGTGGACCCCGAGGCGAAGGTGCGCGAGGTGGTGGATCTCGCCCTGCGTTTCGAGCCGCATCGCCTGGAGCGTACCCGACCGCAGGGTCAGACCATTGAGGTCGAAGGTCGGGCCATGCGGGTTGACGGCAAGGTGGCGGGATTTATCACCACCTACACCGATATCACCGAGCGCAAGCAGGTGGCACGGTTCGAACAATTTCGCAGCCATTCCCTGGAAATGCTCGCCAGTGGCAGGCCACTGCCGGAGATTCTCGATACCATTACTCACGGTCTGGAACAGCTCAATCCCGCCATGCTGTGCAGTATCGCCTTGCTGTATAGCGACGGCAGATACCTGAAAACGGCGTCCGCGCCCAGCCTGCCTGATTTCTATACGCGGGCCGTCGACGCCATCGAAATCGGGGCGGGCGTGGGATCCTGTGGAACGGCCGCCTTTACCGGGAAGCGGGTGATTGTCGGCGATATCATGTCACATCCCGATTGGTCGTCGTTGCAGGAGCTCGCGACCCGTGCCGCACTGGGCGCCTGCTGGTCGCAGCCGGTTCACTCCTCGTCGGGTCGGGTGTTGGGCATGTTGGCGATCTATCATCATCGCCCGCGCGTGCCCACGGAGTATGATATTTCCATCATCGAGCAGTCCGCCCACCTGGTCAGTATCGCCATCGAGCGCAGCGTCGCCGCGGACCAGGTGCGGCAACTGGCGTTCTATGACACGCTAACCAACCTGCCCAATCGGCGCCTGCTCAACGACCGCCTGGTTCAATCCCTGGCCGCCAACAAACGGAGTGGTCGTTCTGGCGCCTTGATGTTTCTGGACCTGGACAACTTCAAGCCGCTCAACGATGCCCATGGACACGTGGTGGGCGATCTGCTGCTGGTTGAGGCCGCGGCCCGGCTGAAAGGGTGCGTGCGCGAAATGGATACCGTGGCCCGGTTCGGCGGGGATGAGTTTGTGGTGATGCTGACGGATCTGAGCGCGGATAAGGCCGATTTGGTTTCGCAGGCCAGGAGCGTGGCGGAAAATATCCGCAATGCGTTGTCGCAACCCTATCGACTGGCCATCAGGCATCAGGGAGCGGAGGAGAGCCGGGTCGAGCATCACTGCACGGCCAGCATTGGCGTGGCCATGTTCGCCGGCCACGAGGCCAGCCAGAGCGACATCCTCAAATGGGCCGACAAGGCGATGTATCAGGCCAAGGAGGGCGGGCGCAATGCGATCTGCTTTTATGCTTCAGGGGCTTGCGTGTGCAACGACAGGTAGAGCCGCGATCGCCGCGTTTGTCATGTCGATCCCGATCCAGCTCCCTTCAATCGCACTGACGCATCCGATCTACATTCAATAATCAGAGGAAAATCGAAATCGATGAAAGCGACCTTGAAACCGGGCATTGTCTACGAACATAAATTTGTCATTCCGCCGGCCAAGACGGTGCCCTCCCTGTATCCGGAGTCGGAAGAGTTCCTCGCCATGCCAGAAGTTTTCGCCACCGGCTTCCTGGTGGGTCTGCTGGAGTGGGCCTGCATCAAGGCGATCAATCCGCATCTGGACTGGCCGCGAGAGCAGACCGTCGGCACTCATATCAATGTCAGCCACGAGGCGGCGACACCCCCGGGTCTTGAGGTCACCGCCCGGGTCCGGCTGGAAAAGGTGGAGGGCAAAAAATTGCTATTCAGCGTCGAGGCCCATGACGGCGTGGACCTGATCTCCCGTGGTGAACATGAGCGTTTCATTATCGACAAGGAGAAATTCGATGCGCGAATCGCGCTGAAGAGTAGTGCCGCAGATCGTAAGTCAGGGTAAGCCTGCGGACCCCAACGGGTTTACAGACATGCGTACGATGATGCTGGGGCTCGCTTCCCACACCAACCTACGGGCTGCGCACCCTGGTGGTTAACATTGGGCCTCCCCCTCCCGGGCTTGGCCTATAGTGTTAACAGTGAATCGAGATTGTCAGGCCACACACGGGTCAAGGAGAGCAGCCATGGCGTTAACCGAAAGGCAGCAAGAACTGTGCACCACTCACCCCTACGACTTCTCCGATCTGTCGGCGCTCTTTCTCAACTGCACCCTCAAGCCGACCGGTGTGACCTCGAACACCGAGGCGTTGATCGAGGTTTCTCGTGCCATCATGGACGCCAACGGTGTCAAGACCCAAATCCTGCGTCCGGTGGATTACCAACTGCCCCCGGGGGTCTATCCCGACATGACGGAACACGGCTTCCAACGGGATGACTGGCCGGAACTCTGTGAACAGGTCATGCAGGCACACATCCTGATCATCGGCACCCCGATCTGGCTGGGTGAAGAGAGCTCCGTATGCCGCCGTGTCATCGAGCGCCTGTATGGGGAGTCGGGGAGATTGAACGCCAAGGGCCAGTACATCTACTACGGCAAGACCGCCGGGACCCTGATCACCGGCAATGAGGACGGGGTGAAACACTGCGCCATGACCGTGCTGTACGCCCTGCAGCATCTCGGCTACACCATTCCGCCACAGGCGGATGCCGGCTGGATCGGCGAGGCGGGGCCGGGCCCCTCCTATGCCGATGAGGGCTCGGGCGGTCCCGAAAACGAGTTCACCCAGCGCAACACCACCTTCATGAGCTGGAACCTGATGCACATGGCACGCCTGCTGACCGATAGCGGTGGTATGCCGGCCCACGGCAACCAGCGTGACCGGTGGGAAGCCGGCTGCCGGTTCGATCACCCGAATCCGGATTATCGGTAGCCCGCGTAGCCTGGGCACCAGGAGCGTGCCCATCCGGCAAGTCGACGCGCCGGCGCGGCTACCCGCCGAGCCAGCCCAGCGCCAGGCCGGCCCACAGGGAGAGTGGCCGGGTCTTGATCAATCCGAGTGCCTCGGTCCGCTCCAGTACCAGGGGGCGGATGTCCTCCCCCTCGCGCGCCAACCCGTGATATCCAGCCACAGCCGTGGCGTCCACCGTGGCGCAGTAGAGATGCACCTGTTCGCTCGACAGGTGTGGTGCCGTCATATAGGTGCCGATCGGTTTGATCGAGTCGGGGATCAACCCGGATTCCTCGGTAATTTCGCGGGTTATCGCCTGCAGCGGCGTCTGCCCGTTCTCGATGCGGCCGGCCACGATGTCGACCAGCCAGGGAGAGAGACCGGCCACGTGCGCGCCGGCACGGTACTGTTCCACCAACACCACCTTGTCCGCGGTTGGATCGTGCAGCAGGGCGGCCACCACATCGCTGCGATGCAGGACTTCCCGCACCAGCGGACCGGTGGTGGTGCCGTCAAAGCGGTCATGTTCCACCGTCAGGCGACGCAGCTCGAAGAATCCCGTGTACTCGGTGCGGGTTTCGAGAATATTCGCTTTCAGTCGTTTGTCTGCCATGGCGTCATTGTGGATGAACCGCGCCGGGATGGCCATATCCCGCGGAACCCGGGCAGCCACTGCGCTGCTCCCGCAGGGTGGATGCGACCCGCCGATACCGGTTGAATCCCCTCCTGCCGCGGATTTCCAAAGCCCCCGCGTGTTCACTACTGACACGAGCTGGCATAGAATGACCGGTGACCTGTTCCTCTACTCATCGAAGCGCGCCACCACGGCGTGCCGTGGGTGATCACAACAACACTACCTGGGGGTGATCAGATGCGGCTTTTGACCTATCGCACGGGCGCGGGTGTACGCTGGGGGGTGAGCACGGCGGCCGGGGTATTGGATGTTGCCGCCGCCCAGCACGAATTCGCTGCTGATACCCGACCCTTCGAACCCGCCTGCGACCGGCTGCCCGGGTTGCGTGAACTGCTTGTACAGGCTGAGGGTCACGAGGATCTGTTTATCGACGAGGCCGCCCTGGAACTCGGCCCCTGCCTGCCGGTTGCCAACAAGATCATCGGCATCGGGCTCAATTACCGCCGCCACGCGCGCGAGGCCAACATGGCCGAACCGAAGGCGCCGATCCTGTTCGCCAAGTACAACAACTGTCTGGCCTCGGCCCGCGATAGCATCGACCTGCCGACCACGCGCCACCAGTATGACTACGAGTCAGAACTGGCCGTGGTGATCGGTAAGCGGGTCAAGCGGGTCGGCCCCGACGAGGCGCTGGACAGTGTGTTCGGCTACTGCGTAGCCAACGACCTGAGCGAGCGCGAACTGCAGTTGAGCGCCGGCCAGTGGACTATCGGCAAGATGCTCGACGGCTTCCTGCCGGTCGGTCCCTACCTGGTCACGGCGGAGGAGGTGGGCGATCCGCAAAACCTCGGTATCCGCTGCTGGGTAAACGGGGAGCTGCGCCAGAACTCGAACACCGCCGACATGATATTCCCGGTGGCCGAACTGATCAGCTACATCTCCTGTTACGCCACCCTGGAACCGGGCGACATCATCATCACCGGCACCCCCGAGGGGGTGATCCTGGGGATGGAGCACAAGGTCTGGCTCAAGCCGGGCGACGAGGTGGTGGTGGAGATCGACAAGCTCGGCCGCCTGACCAACCGCATGACCTGCAGCGACAATTGAAATCCGATTATTCGCCGGTGCGTCCCGTTGAGGGGTGGGAATGTCTGGGATTCCCGGCGATATGAGGATACCACCTCAACTGGATTTGGTTATCGCATTGACCCCGGCGATCCTTCGGCTCACTCAACTCAGCGATGCCGCTGCAAGAGAACGGATTCACAATCAGGTGGGTGGGTGTCAGTTATTTTTACACACCTGCTTGATAATCTAGTCATGTCCAATAATTTCCTAATGATTACAATGCCATAAGTACGTGGCGTCAAATTTGCATGCCTGCTTACCGAAGCCTCAGCTAATTGATAATACCAAAGGAGGTAAGGAAAATGAGCCTTGCAAAAACAACGGTCATGCTTCTTGTTTTAATGTGTGTCGCCCAAGGGGCAACGGCCTCATTGGTCACCAACGGCGGGTTCGAGACGGGCGATCTCACGGGATGGACATGCACGGGAGCAGACAGCTGTCTTGCCGACACCGGGTCATTAACCCCTCACAGCGGAAGCTGGTACCTGGAAGGGTTCGACAATACCGGCTTTGCGACGTTATCGCAGACCATTACAACGGTAATCGGCGTCGACTACGAGCTGTCCTTTTACTCCATTGTCTCTATACAAGATCCTGCAAACATATTGAATTACGCAATCACGGGATATGCACCGACACTGGTTGCCGACACCTTGAGTTGGCTTAATACAATGAGAACATTTACCGCCACCTCTACAAATACAGTGATCAGTTTCATGTTTGAAACGGATTCCGGAACAGGGATATGGGGCATCGACGATGTGTCGGTAACCAGCGCAGTTCCTGAACCGGCAATTCTTTCCCTGATGGGACTCGGCCTTCTGGGCATGGGTTGGCAGCGACGCAAGGTCGGATAGGTTATCGGCTTCCCCCGGTAAAAACCCCTTTATGGTTTTCCATAAAGGGGTTTTGTGTTGTCTAACGAACAGTGGTTTCGGGTGTACCCGCTAGTGCACGGAATTCTCATCCCGGTAGGCCTTCGGGCTGACGCCGATTTTCTTTTTGAACAGCCGGGAAAAGTATTGCGGATAATCAAATCCCAACCGGTAGGCGACCTCGGCCACGGTGACATGGGGCTGCAACAGGAGATCCTTGGCCTCATCCAGCAGGTAGAGGTGGATATGTTCCAGGGCGCTTTTGCCCGTCTCGGCCTTTAACATGTCGCTGAGATAACGCGCGGACATGCCCATTTTTTGGGCGATCTCCTCTATCCGGGGGGTTCCCAGCAGTTGCAGTTTCCCCTCTTCAAAATAGCTCTGCAGGGCGTCCTCAAAACGGCTTGCAATCTCCCGGGAGAGATCGGTGCGATCCAGGAACTGCCGCTTGTAATAACGATTGGCATATTTCAACAGGGTATCGACCTGTGACAGCAGCAGGTCCTTGCTGAACTCGTCCTGGTTGCTGCGGTATTCGGCGTGAATGTTGTTCAGCAGGGCGCGCATCTGCGCCACTTCCTTCGCCGAAAGATGGAGCGCCTCATTCACCGCATAGGAGAAGAAACCGTATTTCTTGAAATCACTTCGGATTTTATGCCCGCGAATGAAATCCTCATGGATGAACAGCAGCATGACGTCCGAGGAGACCACCACCTCCGAGAAGGTGAGCTCCTGGCGCGGGGCGGTGAACATCATGGAGCCGTTGGTGAAATCGTACTTCGTTCGTCCATAACGCAACTCGCCGGAGATGATGTCCTTGATGGCTATCGCGTAGAAATCGGTTGAATAGCTGAGCACCCCTCCCTGGCAGCACGAGGCGTCGCCCGAAACCAGCCTGTCCGTGACATACACGTACAGCAGCGGATGCTCCGGCTCCGGCAGGCCCATGGCGCGGGTGAATTCAGTGATGGTTTTATAGTGCATATGCGTCTGTACCCTGGAGTATTCGCGAAAAATGTAGCAATTCACCTTGGGTGTCTATATCGGTCTTCGCCGTCGGCATCGGCACCGCAATGACCTGCTCTGCTTGTGCCTTTAACAGGCTCCTTGCGCCCTGATCGCCGGTCAGCTGTCGCAGCCGGTCGAAGTACGGGGCCGGAAACAGTGCCGGCACCCCCGTCCTGTCGGCGTATCGGGCAGCTACGAGGGTTGTGCCGTCGAAGCGGTCGATCAGCCGCGCATAATCGCGCCGCCCGACGGCCACCTGATCGGCCAGCGCCAG
Source organism: Sedimenticola hydrogenitrophicus (assembly GCF_025175675.1). Taxonomy (GTDB): domain Bacteria; phylum Pseudomonadota; class Gammaproteobacteria; order Chromatiales; family Chromatiaceae; genus Sedimenticola; species Sedimenticola hydrogenitrophicus. Next base: position 6,644 of record NZ_JANIOA010000018.1, on the reverse strand, counting down.
CATGATACCGTCATAGGCCGCCCGTTGGCCTATCTCGGTCACGCCCCGGGCGATCGAGGAGCCAAGCCCCGAACGCCACGCCGGATGCACGATGATTTGCGACAGCTCGCCGATCAGTGGCCGTACCTCATCATGATAGGCGCCGAGCACCGTGTACAGGTCTCCCCGGAACAGCGGCACGAGCCGTTCAAGCGTGCGCACCAGCATCGCCTTGCCCGCGATCGGGGCGAGCTGCTTCCTGCCGCCGAAGCGGGAGCCCGCTCCCGCCGCCAGAACCAGGCAGGCGAGGCGGCTCATACGGCTGCCACCTGCGGCAGCGGGTGCACGCGCTGCTGATATAGCACCGCGTGGCACTCGGCCAGGATGGAGAGGGCGATACTCTCCGGCAGCTGTCCGCCGATCTCAAGACCGGCGGGGCCGGAGACCGGACAGGTCAGGTCACCTTCGCGCAATCCGGCACGTTCCAGCACCTGCCGGTAGCGATGCCGCGGACCCAGCAGGGCAATGTGCCTGAGCCCGCCCTGCTGCAGCTGCCGCAGGCCATCGGCATCGAGGTCGATGTTGTGGGACATCAGTACGGCAGCATCCACCCCCTCTGCCGCCACGTAGCGGGCGAGTCCGTCGCCGGTCTCCCTGAGTATGGCATCGGCGCTGGGGAAGTAGGTCTGCCGCGCATTGGCCGGGCGCGGATCGACCAGGGTGATGTACCAGCCCAGCTCCTTGGCGATGCGCACCACGGGGCGGGCATCGACACCCCCGCCCAGCACCAGCAGGTGCGGCTCCGGGATGATCGGCGTCACCAGCCAGCCGTCCGCCATTACGCTACGCGCCAGGGGGCGCCGTTCGCCCGCCTTGAAGTACGCGTCGGTACCGCCAATCCGCTGGTAGTAGGTGCCGGGCTGCCGGTCGCGCAGGGCCTGCGCCACCGCCTTCAGGTCCAGGTCGTTACCGGCGCTGAGTGGCTGCAGCATGATGTAGACCTTGCCGCCACAGCCGATCCCCAGCTGGAATGAGAGGTCATCCTCGTCGCTGCCGTCGTACACCAGGGTGAGCGGGCGGCCGCTGCGCATCACCTTGCCGGCGTTGCGGACGATGTCCGACTCCAGGCAGCCGCCGCTCAGCAGCCCGTATTGCTGCCCCAGGCCGTTGATCAGCATCATGGCGCCTGCCTTGCGGTAGGCGGAGCCCTCGGTTTTGTACACAGTGCCAAGCACCCATTCGGTCGCGGTCTCGGCCCGCAGCCAGGCGCCCAGCAGATCGGAGAGTCGATTGCTCATAGCGGATCGCCTCGCTCGTTGTCAGTGTGAATGGCCATTCGCTTTCTCCCGACACCAAACTAAACCAGCTTGAAACCGGATCGGGTGATCGGCAGTTGCGTGATCCGCCGGCCGGTGACCGCGAAAATCGCATTGGTCACGGCGGGGCCGGTGGGTGGCACGGCGGGTTCGCCCACGCCGCTGGGCGCCTCGCCGGAGGGCACGATGGACACCTCGATGCGCGGCATATCGGCCATGCGCAGCGGCGCGTAATCGGGGAAGTTGCTCTGCACCACCACGCCCTCTTTCAGCGTCACCTCGTTACGCAGAATCGCCCCCAAAGCAAATCCCGCACCGCCCTCCATCTGCGCCGAGATCACATCGGGGTTGACCGCGACACCGCAATCGACGGCGAGGTAGAGCTTGTCCACGTGCACCCGATCATCCTCGACGGTGACATCGGCCACGGCCGCCACGTAGGTGTTGAATGAGAAATGACAGGCGAAGCCGCGCCGCTGTCCCGCCTGCCAACCCGACCGGTCGCGAACCGCCTGGATGACTCCGGCCAGCCGCCGCTGCCGGTTATCGGATGGATCCAGCAGGGAGAGCCGCATCGCGACCGGGTCCTGATTCGTCTCATGGGCAATCATGTCGAGCAGGCTCTCCATGGTGAACGCGGTATGGGTATGGCCGACCGAGCGCCACCACAAAACCGGAACAGGTGAGTGAAAATCGGCCACTCCCACGGCCAGGTTGGGAAGCTGGTAGAGCGTATCGGCGACACCCTCGACGAGCGTGTGATCCACGCCATCATGCACCGACACCTCTTCAAACGACGTACCCTTCATGATTGATTTGCCGGCGATGCGGTGATCCCAGACCTGGATCTTCCCCGCCTGGTCGAGGCCGATGCGTGCCCGGTGTACGGCCATCGGGCGATAGTAGCCCCCGCGGATATCGTCCTCGCGGCTCCATACCAGCTTGACCGGTATCCGCTTCCCGAGCAGGGCAAAGGCCATGGCGGCTTCCACCTGGTAATCGGCGGTCGGTGTGGCGCGGCGTCCGAAGGAGCCGCCCGCATAGAGCGTATTGATCTCTACCTGCTCGGGCTTGAGGCCCAGCACCTGGGCCACGGCGCCGTGGGCAATCGCCGGGAACTGGCAACCGTCATGGAGGGTGACCCCCCGGTCGGTCGGCTCGATCACGCAGCAGAGCGGTTCCATCGGCGCATGGGCCAGAAACGGGAAAGAAAATTCCGCCTCTATGGTCCGCTCGGTGTCGGACAGCAGCGCCTGTGCCTGCTCTGTCGAGAGTGCCTTGCGTGCCTGGAACTGGGGAGTGGCGGCCAGCTCCTGGTGCGCCTTGAACAGCGCCTCGCTGCTGCGCATCTCCGCCTGGGAGAAATCCCACTCGGCCCGGATCGCCTCGCGTGCCTTGAAGGCGGTCCAGGTGTGCTTTCCGAACACCGCCACCCCGGCGCGATTTGGCAGGGTCTGGGCGCCGATAAAGTCAGGTACCTGTTTCGCCCCGGACGCCTCAAAGCTGTTCAATGCGCCGCCGAACCGGGGGCTGCGCAGGATAACCGCATAGACCATGCCGGGCAGCTTGACGTCCATGGCGAAGGTAGCCGTACCGTCCGTCTTGGCGCGGCTGTCCTTGCGCGGCAGACGGCGCTTGCCGATCAGCTTGAACTCACTGGCCGGTTTCAGCGCCGGCTCCGGGTTCGGTTCCAGGCTGGAGGCCAACTGGACGAACTCACCAAAGCCAGCCTTGCGCTCCCCGGCGCTGATCACCCCGCCGTCGACGGAGATACGCGCTGGATCGATCCCCCATTGGCGGGCGGCGGCGCGCACCAGCAGATCACGCGCGGCCGCACCGGCCTGGCGATACTGCATGAAGGAGTTGGCGATGGCGGTCGAGCCGCCCGTCCCCTGTGCACCAAACAACAGGTTTTTGTATTTCTCATTATCCGAGGGGGCGAACTCGGTCCGAATGCCATCCCAATCCGCGTCCAGCTCCTCGGCCACCAGCGTGGTCAGCCCGGTGGTGGTGCCCTGGCCCATCTCGAAATGTTTCACGATGACGGTGACCACACCCTCGTTGTCGATGCGCACAAAGGGGTTGAAAACGGTCGCTTCGCTGCCTGCCGCGAGGGCACCACGGATATTCAGGCCGATCACCAGGGCGGCGGCGCCACTGGCGGTCGCTTGCAAAAACTGACGACGGGAAATTTCCATGTTCATGATTCATGCCTCCAGTTTCTGCGCCGCCAGCTTGATGGCGTCCTTGATGCGAACATAGGTTGCACAACGGCAGGCATTACCCGACATAAAGCCGTCAATATCCTCATCCGAGGGCGCCTGGTTCTGTCGCAACAGACCGATCGCCGACATGATCTGCCCGGACTGGCAATAACCACACTGCACCACGTCCCGCTCACGCCAGGCGGCCTGCACCGCCGCGGCAACGGCGTCATTCACCCCCTCGATGGTGACGATCTCGCCACCGGCCACGCTCTCGATCGGCGTGGAACAGGAGCGCACGGGGGTGCCGTTGAGGTGCACCGTGCAGGCGCCACAGGAGGCGACGCCACAACCGAATTTGGTGCCTGTCAGGTCGAGTTGGTCTCTGAGTATCCAGAGGAGCGGCGTGCCGGGCTCGGCATCCACGCTGTGCTGTTGACCGTTGACTGTTAACTGAATCTGCATGATGGCCTCCTTGCGGGGTATCTGGGAGGAACCTATTGTGGCGCGCAGCGCACTCCGAAAAGAATAGACAAATTTACGTAATCCGCGCACATTTTGACGAAGCCGGATCACGCGCGCGTGGGTATTAAAGTAGCCGTCAGGTCAGGAGGCCGCTGTTCAAAGGAAGTGAGGAGGGGGCGGGATTGAATTTCAGACAGCTACAGGGGGTGGTGATTATTGGATCTCGCCGTTGGCTTATTAGATGCGATTCAGGTCAGACGAAAAAACTGCGGTAAAAACACATCACCCGAAAATTTAGTCCGTAGGTTGGGGTGAGCTTGCGAACCCCAACGGTTTTTAGTAATAGGCGTCAGGATGTTGGGATTCATTCCTCACCCCAACGGGCTGGTTAGAGATTCATACATTTCGGCTCTTCCCATGATGCATTCGGTTTAGCTTTCAATCCCTTCATTTCAGCCAATATGGCTGGATCGCGTTTTACAATGTACTCACTAATAGAGCCAGTAGTGTCTCTTTCAACGAGAGACGCTATGACATGCATTTCTCTATTTGCTGCGATTTCCGCTTTTTCAAGTGCTTCTGTATTACATCCATGAGTAAGGTAGTCATGGAATTCACGATACCTCTCTAAATGATTGACTGAATTCATTGCCTGTACTCTGCGTAATTCGATGCTGAACTCTGAGAGTTGATTCTTCATGGCAGATCTTGCAGAGATCTCAGCCACTATTACCAATGAAAGCAGCCACACAATTACTATCAACACTTTCTTTTTCATTTAATCTCTAATGCCGCCAACACGCGCAGCTTTGTAGTGACGGCGAAGTCGCAACGGAAAAGCTGTCACCGTGAGCCATCATGGCATTGAACACCCTCCTGTTAGAGATGGGTGTTCGTTTTATCCGGGATGTTAATTCCCTCACCGAGCGATTTGTTAGCAGGCATTTCAGATAGTTCGTATTTTGAAAATAGCTGAAACGAAGCCCACACAATTCCAATAATCACCGCTAAGCCCGTAAAGAAGAATGCCCAACCAGATGAAGCAATAACGACTTTTAGCGGCAGAACAACCAGAAACAATAAACCTATGTAAATATAACCATGGTTTGTATCAATATATTCTGCCCCACAACCAGAACACTTTATTTTCTTTTTTACTTGCCGGGTTGGTATTTGCGCATTACATACTTTACATTCCATGTTCGTGCCTTCTAACATCTAGCACAGCGGCGTAGCTTCGCTACGTCCAGCCCCGAAGGGGGGGTATTTGGGATCAGTGTGAAAACACATCGCCAGAAATATTTAGTTTTTACACTGACCCCAAACATTATATGTCAGGTGGCTGAGTTTCAAATATCAGCTTAAATTTTGTAGTTGCCACACCTATCTCAATTATTGTTCGTAAGAAACACAAATTTATCACTGCTGTCCCATAAACTTTAAAATGACTGTTCGTCGGGACCTGGTTTTTCTACAAACTCATTAGGCAATCACATAAACAATATATCACCTTGTTTAGGCGTTACTTTTCCCTCTCGGGGGGATATCTTTAACAGCTAAACTTGCACTCTCCTTTAGTAAATAAAGGTGATGGACAATTGTCTCAGTGAGATCCAGGGAGAAAACGACTTGGCCGTTGTTGGGCACAAACCCCCTATGAATTGATGCATGGCCGAGTTCAAGTGCCTTGTCAAGTATCTCGAGTTGAATCTTGGAAATATAACCTTCGATTTCGAAGGCCTTAAGGTTTTTCGTGAACGAGCCTTGATCTCCAATCTTATCAATCATAATCGCCTCAAGAATGGCGCGGACTCCCATAGCGGCCAAGCTTGGACAGTCGTTTTGCAAAGCAGAATATACCTCTTTCATTAACTTTGTAATATGCCACTCTGTATCTAGCTCACGAAACCATGTTGGTTGTTTTCTGAATATCGTTGGAGGGTAATACCGGGTATTGACTACAGGGCGCCCATCTGCCTCTACATCTTCACTGAACCAATCATTGTGCTTGATTTTCACGGCATCACATCCATTACATTGGAGGACCGTATAAGAATCACCCCAGCTGACTTCAAACTGCCCTTCAAAGACTTCTGAGTCGGTTCTGCGTAAAACATTCTTCACTGTGTAATTAACGGAAGGCCCGCACGAATTGCAAAGGTCTTTAATTACTTCGCCAGTTTTCATCAAACGCAGCCTCTCATTGTTTAGCGTAAATCTAAATATTTATGGTCGAAATATTGATATTATGCCAGTAATGCTCTGTGCAACAATGCACCTACGGCAGCAAAAGCCAACAGATAAGGTACATAAAGATCAGTATACGCTTTATTTGCAAACACAACTTTACTCCAGGCGCCTATCTTTATTCGTTCAAAGGCCATAAACGGTAGTTGATGAACGACACTATCGGGGTGAAAATCACCTTTTTTGTTTTCGACTTGAAGCACAATACTACGCGCAAAAACGTTGCCACCTAAAAGAACATTAACCGGTATTGGAATAGATTCAATCTTTTCATCATCGTCGACAAATGTCTGCCAGCCTTCCGTATTTGCGATACCTGACATCTCTTTGAACTCGGTAATTCTAGTACCAACAAATGCTTGATACCATTTCGAGTCCTCCATTGTTTTCCTGACTAAATCTCTTAGTTGTGCGTGCTCTGGTTTTACATAAA
>NZ_JANIOA010000017.1 GCF_025175675.1 Sedimenticola hydrogenitrophicus | reverse complement strand
ATTTCCATGGTTAGATCCAGGCCGGACCTCGCCCCCTGGAGAACCACGGATTGACACCGATAAACACAGATTCAGGATTCTGATCCCCCTATCTGTGTGAATCTGTGTCCATCCGTGGTTCCTTATTAATCGGACCTGGATAATTAAACGGCTGCTGAAGGCCATATTTAGAATTGCTAAATCCCTACCGGACGAATAGAAAATCGTTCCCGATGGGCGTATCCTTCCGCCCTCGAAAACACGGACCGAATCCACCATGGCAGAACAAGATTTCATCCCGGGACAACGCTGGATCAGCGATACCGAACCTGAACTGGGCCTTGGCATGGTGACGGGCACCTCGGGCCGCACCCTGACCCTGCGCTTCAATGCGACCGCCGAGGCCAGGACCTATGCCGCCGACAACGCGCCACTGACCCGGGTACTGTTCCAGGTCGGCGATACCATCGAATCCGACCAGGGCTGGGACCTGACGGTGGAGTCGGTGGAGCAGAATGGTGGCCTGCTGACCTACGCCGGTACCTGTTCCGGAACAGGCAAGAGCGGCCAGGCGACCAGGCTCGGTGAACAGTCGATCAGCGCCTTCATGCAGTTCAACCGTCCGCAGGCGCGGCTGTTCGCCGGCCAGCCGGACGGCAACATCTGGTTCGAGCTACGCAAGGCCACGCTGCTCCAGCAACAGACACTGAAACAGTCCGATCTGATCGGCCTGGGCGGCGCCCGTACCGAACTGCTGCCCCATCAGCTCTATATCGCCCATGAGGCGAGCCGCCGGCTTGCCCCGCGGATACTGCTCGCGGATGAGGTGGGGCTGGGAAAGACCATCGAGGCGTGCCTGATCCTGCATGCCCAGCTGCTCACCGAACGGGCGCACCGCGCCCTCATCGTGGTGCCACCGCCGTTGCTGCATCAATGGCTGGTGGAGCTGTTGCGCCGGTTCAATCTCAACTTCAGTCTGTTTGACGAGCCGCGTTGCGCGGAGATCGAGGCATCGATCGACGGCGAGAATCCTTTTCTCACCGAACAGCTGGTACTCTGCGGGCTGGATCTGTTTACCGGCTCACCGCAGCGGCTGACCCAGGCCCTCGCGGGCGAGTGGGATATGCTGATTGTGGACGAGGCCCACCACCTTGAGTGGCATGAAGCCAACCCCAGCCCGGCGTATCAGGCCATCGAGTCGCTGGCGGGCCGCATCCCGGGGGTATTGCTGCTGACCGCGACCCCGGAACAGCTGGGCCGCGACGGACACTTTGCCCGCCTGCGGCTGCTCGACCCGGACCGCTTTCCCAGCCTGGCGCAGTTTCGGCAGGAACAAGCCCGCTACCGGTCCATCGCCGATGCCGCCGCCGGCCTGATCGCCGACACGCCGCTCTCCGACGCGGATGCCGCTCGCCTGCTGGAGACGCTGGGGGAGACGCAGGCCGCCGCGCTGCTGGCGGAGATCCGGTATCCGGATGGGACGCCCGCACGACAACGTCAGGCCAGGGACCGATTGACCGAGCTGCTGCTCGACCGCCACGGCACCGGCCGGGGCATGTTCCGTAATACCCGCGAGCGGATCAAGGGATTTGCTCCGCGCATATTCCACGCTTATCCCCTCGACTTGCCGGCGCTCTACCAATCTGCCGAACAGACCGCTGTAGCGGCCTCGCGGCTGTTGCAACCGGAGCACGGGTTGCGCGGCGAGGCCGGCGACGAGTGGTGGCGCCAAGACCCCCGGGTCGACTGGCTGATCGCCCTGCTGAAACGCTACCGGGGCGAGAAACTGCTGCTGATCTGCGCCCACGCCGGCACCGCGATGGAGCTGGAACAGGCGCTGAGAATCCGCGAAGGCATGCATGCCGCCCTGTTCCACGAGGGGATGAGCATCATCGAACGCGACCGGGCGGCAGCCTGGTTTGCCGATCACGAACAGGGCTGCCAGATCCTGCTCTGTTCGGAGATCGGCAGTGAGGGGCGTAACTTTCAATTTGCCCATCACCTGATCCTGTTCGACCTGCCCGAGAACCCGGACCTGCTGGAGCAGCGGATCGGCCGGCTGGACCGCATCGGCCAGAAGCATCAGATCGAGTTGCACGCCCCCTATTTCCGGGACAGCGCCCAGGAGGTGCTGCTGCGCTGGTATCACGAGGGGCTCAACGCCTTCGCGCACACCTGCCAGGCGGGCCAGCAGCTGCTGGAGCGGCTGGGCCCCGCCCTGCACCAGGCCTACGCCACCCACCCGGACAACCCGGCCGATCTGGAGCGGCTGCTGGCACGCACACGCCAACTCCACGCGCTGATCGCCGCGGCATTGAAAAACGGCCGCGACCACCTGTTGGAATTGAATTCGTGTCGGGAAAAAGATGCCGACCGGCTGGTGCAGCAGCTCGCCCTGATCGACCGCACATCGGCGCTAGCCGATTACATGGAACAGCTGTTCGCCGCCTATGGGGTAGAGGCGGAGCCGCACTCCAGCCAGAGCCTGGTGATCCGTCCCGGTCAGCATATGCTGACCGAGCACTTCCCCCACCTGCCGCAAGAGGGGACGACCCTGACCTATGACCGGGGCACCGCGCTGACCCATGAGCAGTGGCTGTTTCTGACCTGGGAGCACCCCATGGTGCGCGACGCCATGGACATGCTGCTGGAGAGCGGGCGCGGCAACTGTGCCGCCATGGGCATACGTCATCCGGCCGTGCCTTCGGGAACGCTGGCGCTGGAGCTGCTGTTCGTGCTCGAATGCCCCGCCCCCGGCGTGTTGCAGGCAGCGCGTTTCCTACCCCCCACGCTGCTGCGCACGGTGGTCGACCAGCGCCTGGCCGAGCGCGGCGACGCCATCGCCGATGCCGACATTGGACCGGCACTGCACCCCCTGCCCAAGCCGGTCATCCACAAGATCGTCACCCCGTTGCGCAAGCCGATCCAGGCGATGATTACCCAGGGCGAGCAGAACATGGCCGGCCAGGCCAGGCAACGGCTGCGCCAGGCGGAGACGATGATGAACGATTACTATGCCGAAGAGATCGACCGCCTCGATGCCCTGCACCGGGTCAATCCCTATATCCGTCAGCAGGACATCGACCTGCTGCGCGCGCACCAGAGCGAACTGAACAGTCACCTGGCGGCCTCGCGGGTGCGGCTCGACGCCATCCGCCTGCTGATCGGACTGTAGAAAAGTATCTGCCGCCGGCCTGTCCATAAGCCGGCAATCATAGGGTGGGTTAGCGGCGCACAGGCACGATATTTTCCGGTTGCGACAATTCCCGGGCGCCGCGTAACCCACCGTCTCCTCGACCCGCCAAATGGTGGGTTACGGTGCGCGTGTGGTGCAATGCAAACGGCCATCGCCTGCGCAATGCGCACCTAACCCACCCTACAAAAGTGATCGTTGACCGGATGTAGGGGGATAGGCCGGCAGGCGCATCCACCATGTGCCTGATCGCGTAGCCCGGATGAAGCCGCCCCCCAAGACAGAAGAGCCGTATGCACCCGCGGCGGCGGAATCCGGGGAACAGGCTCGGCGCAATGATGCCCCGGATTTCGCCCGCATGGGACTGCGTGTCTATCGAGTTCCGGTGGGCGGGCTCCATCCAGGCTACAAGCTACAGGATGACAGCGATCAGGCAACAAACACCTCACCTTCCCAGCAGCAGCCGGCCCGCCTCATCGGTCAGCGGCGTTGGCCGGGCGATGCCGTAGCCCTGTGCAAAATCCACACCGATGCCCCGCAGCAGGCCCAGTACCTGGTCATTCTCCACAAACTCGGCAATGGTCTTTAGCCCCATTACCTGGCCGATCTGATTGATCGCCTGGACCATGGCGCGGTCGATCGGATCGGTGGCCAGGTCGCGGACAAAGGCACCGTCTATTTTCAGAAAATCGACCGGCAGATTTTTCAGGTAGGCGAACGATGAGAGACCGCTGCCGAAATCATCCAGGGAGAACAGGCAGCCGGCCTGCTTCAGGGTGCGGATAAAATAGCTGGCCGAGGCCAGGTTGGCGATGGCGGCCGTTTCGGTGATCTCGAAACTGATCATCCCCGGCGGAATCCTGAACTCGTCCAGCTTCTCACCGATATAGGCCAGGGTATCCTCATCATTCACCGAACCGCCGGAGAGGTTGATGGCGAAACAGTAGCCCCCCAGCACCAGAGTCTCATACTCACGCCCGATCAGATTGAACAGTTGGTTGACCACCCAGCGATCGATCCTCGGCATCAGGCCGAACCGCTCGGCTGCCGGGATAAACTTATTCGGCGGTACCAATGCACCCGCCTCATCGCGCATCCGGATCAGCACCTCGTAATGACCGGTGTGCGGCGAACGCTGGTCGATCGGCACGATCGGCTGCACATAGAGACAGAACCGATCCTCTTCCAGGGCACGGTGTATGCGTGCCACCCAATGCATCTCACCCTGACGCTGGGCCGCTTCACCGGCATCCGGCCGGTACACATGCACCTGGTTTCGACCGCCATCCTTGGCGGCATAACAGGCCGTATCCGCCGCGCTCAATACCTGTTCGGCCCGCTCGCTCTCCGCGGTAATGGAGACCACACCGATGCTGACCCCAATGGCGTAGGTCTTGTCATCCCAGGCAAAGCGCATATCCAGGATCGCCTGGCGCATCTTGTTGGCGATACGTAATGAAACGACTTCCGAACAATTGACCAGGAGCACGCCGAATTCATCGCCGCCCAGGCGTGCCAGGGTATCGCCGGCGCGGATATGCTGCGAAAGCCGGGTGGCGATCTGCCGCAACAGCTCGTCGCCCGCCACATGCCCGCAGGTGTCGTTGACGATCTTGAACTGATCCAGATCGAGATAGAGCATGCCATGGATGCGCCCGGTCGCCATGGCATCCCGCAACAGGTCATCCAGGCGGCTGTCGAAACTGCACCGATTGACCAGACCGGTCAGGGTATCGTGTGACGCCTGCCAGCTGACCTGGGCCGCCAGGCTGCGGGTGTGACTGACATCGCGGAACACCAGGACGACGCCATGAATAATCCTTTGCTCATCGCAGATCGGCGCCACCGACGCCTCCACGGCGATGCCGATACCATCCCGGTGCACCAGGATCAACTCCCGATGCTGGCCACCGGCCACGGTTCCGGTCGCCAGGCAACGCTCGATGGCGCTGTCCAGCAGTGCGGCCCCCTCGTCCATCGCCTGAAACACCCGCGCCAACGGCAATCCCATCGCGGCCGTGAGTCGCCAGCCGGTCAACTTTTCCGCCACCACGTTCATATAGCTGATGTTGCGATGCAGGTCCGCGGTGATCACGGCATCGGAAATAGCGGAGAGGATGGAACGGGTGGCCAATTCCAACCCCAATTCCCCTCCCTGCCGCTCCGCCATCCGCGGCGGCAGATCAAATTCATCATCCAGGTTATTGTTATCGGTCATCCACTACTCTGCAGAACTCGAGTTCGCACACCCGGCCACACCGCCCCCTGCCCCATCGGCAACCACGCAGGGTGGAAGCGCATGGGACATTACCGGGGCCGGAACGGCGCTTGGTGATTGTTTGGGTGATTGTTTGCTGATGTAGCGACCGGGGCATCCGGTTCTTTAAACCATCCCGGTGGTACGGGCACGAAAACAAGACGGGGTACACATTATGAAAAAAATCCGCCGCACCCCCTTGAAAAAGGCCCTCTCCTGGTTATTTGTTGGCGTAGCCCCGCAGGGGTCGGGATCAGGTATTCACAGGGGTCGGAGTCAAGCCGCGCACTGGCGGCGGGAAATTCTTCCTGGGCCGGGCGGCTTGACTCCGACCCCTTCGCGATTGTAATAAATACCCAGTCCCTTCGATCAAATTTGACTCCGCCCCCTATAAGCGACCCCTATAAGAATTCGGGATCAGGCATTGGGCAAGGAGATACCGGTAAGCTTCTTATACAGGGAGACCGCATAGGAGTCGGTCATGCCGGCGACGAAATCGGTCAGCCGCAGCAGGCGGGTATAGACGTTGGGCGAGGGGATGCGCTCCGGGCCGATGAACTGCTCCGGTATCAGACGCGAGATCATACGGCTTTTCGCCGAGGCCTGTTCGCCCTGTTCCGCCAGATCGTCCAGCACCTGGATGAAACGTTCCAGCAGATCGCCGATCACCTGGAATCCGGCCGCCTGGATCTCCACCACCTCGGTCGCCTGGTAGATACGCTCCTTGGCCACCTCGATCAGCCGGTCCATGGCGGCCCGCCGGGGGAATTGATGCAGCAGCGGCTCGTCAAACCGGCCGCCCAGGATGGCCTCCTCGTTATCCAGGAAACAGTCCATCGCCTGGCTGATCGCCTCGTTGATCACCTTGGCGCGGAGAAACTCCACCTTGCCCTTGCTGTCACGGATGGCCTGCATCCGCTGACGCGGTTTTTCCGGCTCGCGGAGAATGTCCAGATAAAGCCCCATCACCTCGTCAAAGGTGAAATACCCGAGCCGGAACCCGTCCTCGATATCGATCACCCGATAGCTGATATCGTCCGCCGCCTCCACCAGGAAGGCCAGGGGATGGCGGCACCAGACGGCACGGGAACCGTCCCGCCGGATCAGCCCGACCTGGGCCGCGATCGCTTCAAAGGCCGCACGATCCTCGACAAAAAAGCCCTGCTTCCTGGCGCTGACCCCGGGATAACGGCCACCCCCCAGACAGGACTCCCGGGGATACTTGGTGAAGGCCGCCAGGGTGGCGCAGGTCAGCTGCAGGCCGCCCGGATTGTCCGGATTCTGCAGCCGGGTGAGGATACGGAACCCCTGGGCGTTGCCCTCGAAGCTGGTGAAATCCTCCCGCTCACTGTCCTGCAGCATGGCGACCCGGCGCTGGCCGTAGGGGGCGTCACTGGCCCAGCTGCGGAAGGCGTCCTCGCCGGAGTGGCCGAACGGCGGATTGCCGATGTCATGACCCAGACAGGCGGCGGCGCAGATATCACCGAAATCGGAGGCCTCATAGCCATCCAGGCCGCGGCGTGCGATCACCCGCTCGCCCACCTGGGTGCCCAATGAGCGGCCGATGCTGGAGGCCTCCAGGCTGTGGGTCAGGCGGGTGCGGATATAGTCCACCCGGGAGAGCGGGAACACCTGGGTCTTGTCCTGCATGCGGCGGAACGCGGAGGAGAAGACAATGCGGTCAAAGTCACGCTGAAAATCGGTCCGGGCTGTCGTCCCCCCCTGGGCTTGATCACTCCCGAGGCGGCTACGGGAGAGCAGTTGATTCCAGTGCATGGTCATGAGTACCTCAACCGGTGAAAACGGACGCGGGCGCAAGGCGCGGAGCGGATGGCTCTATCCTACCAGACCCGACTTGGCGAATAACAGAAAACAGTTACATTGCAGCGGCTTAGCACAGCCGTTCTGATTTTGTTTTTTCAGGTTTACACATTATCTTCTATGCTATGGCCTGCCCCACTCCTCCCGCTGCATGGGGCCTGTAGGATGCCGGTGAGCTTGCGAACCGCATCGATCCGGATACCGGCGAATGATGCGGTTCGTGCCTCACCGGCATCCTACCCCGAAAACCGGTCATAGGGCGCCCCATGGGCGCCATCGGCGGGCCCGCCCCGCCCCATGGTCTCGAACATCGCCGGCGTAGGATGGCGGTGAGTCTGTAGGAGTGACTCTAGCCGCGAGAGGGTTATCTAATATAGCCGCTCTTGCTTGAAATTTGGAATTGCCGCCCTTAGCACGCCAGACTTGCCTGATCAACCTAAACTGAGTAGGCTTGTCGCCCTCGACACCTTTTCAACCCGAGTGCCAGGTAAATCAGATGATCGTCTCAAGCTACGAAAAAGCCCGTTTCAACATGGTTGAGCAACAAGTGCGCCCGTGGGAGGTTCTCGATCCCAAGGTATTGAGCCTGATCGGCAACATGCCGCGGGACCGCTTCGTGCCCGACAGCTACAAAGGGCTGGCTTACGCGGATATCGAGATCCCCCTGGGTGACGGCCAGAAGATGATGTTCCCACGGGTTGAGGGGCGGCTGCTGCAGGCGCTGGACATCCAGCCCACCGACAGCATCCTGGAGGTCGGCACCGGCAGCGGCTACCTGACCGCCTGCCTGGCCAAGCTGGGCAACAAGGTGATCAGCCAGGAGATCAACCCGGCCTACACCGAGCAGGCGCGGCAGCGGCTGGCGGAGCTGGAGATCGACAATGTCGAGCTGCGCACCACCGACAGCCTGAGCGACGACATCGAGAGCGGCCGCTTCGACGCCATCGCGGTGACCGGCTCCCTGCCGGAAATGCCGGAGGCGTTCAAGCAGCGCCTGAACATCGGCGGCCGGCTGTTCGTGGTGATTGGCCAGAGCCCGGCCATGACCGCCTTTCTGGTGACCCGCAGCAGCGAAAATGAATGGCACAGCGAGGCACTGTTCGAGACCGATATCGCCCCGCTGACCAACGCACCGGTGATCCGCAAGTTCGTATTTTAGGGCGCACCTCGATGGGTGGATGCGCCTACCGGCTTATCCACCCTACATTGAATGGCACTTACTTAAGCCAAGAACCACCGTCATCCCGGCGCAGGCCGGGATCCAGATTGCTTAATGGTGGCGGTATTCCTGGATTCCATCCTCAGGTCCGTAAACGGTGCATCCCTACACCACTCCTCGGGCCTGCGCCGGAATGACGAAAATCCTACAATTCGCATTAAGTTAAGTGCCATTCCACTCTACATTCGAGCATTTCGTAGGGTGGATAAACGACAGCGCATCCACCATTTATCGGAGTCACAAAAAAAGGGCGCCACTTACATGTGGCGCCCTTTTTTGCCGATTACCGAACTACTTTTCCGAATCACCAATCAGGATATTTTCCCGGTTGGCCGCGACGGTCTTCTCGCCAATCCCCTTGACCATGGCCAGGTCGTCGGCGGACTTGAACGCGCCATTCGCGGCTCGATACGCCACAATGGCCTGGGCCTTGGAATCACCAATCCCCTTCAACTCGGTGGCGATCTGCTCGGCGGTGGCGGTATTGATATTCACCGGCCCGGCAAAACCGCTGACGCAGGCCAGCAGCAACGCGGTTGTGACAAACAATTTAAGACACTTCATCGATACGCTCCTTGTAATATAAATCCACGAAAGAGAGGACATCCTAGTCGCTCTGGGATTTTAAATATAGCGTCATTCAGGAAATTTCGGGTAGGATTTTTCCGAGTTATATGCCAGTAAATGCCTTGTGTCGACGGGCGTGGTCCACCCCATAGCCTGACGCACAGGATGTAGTTTTGTAGGATGCGGTGAGTGAAACGAACCGCATCTAGGCGGTTGCCGTTTCCGATAAGGCTTGGTGCGGTTCGCAAGCTCACCGGCACCCTACGTCAAGATCAGTGCCTGCGGGTGGGGGACGATATTGCTGTTGGTCCTCCCGCAGGTAGCCGCAAATGATATCAAACAGCCTCTCCAGCGCCCCGCGATTGGCTTCGACCACCCGCAGGCCGTTCTCGCCAAAGCGCGCCCGCAGGTTGGCATCCGCAAGCCAGCTGGTCACCACATCCGCCAGGGCAGCGGCGCTGGTCACCTTGAGCGCGGCACCCTCGGCCAGCAGCATGCGGCTGATCATGTCGAAGTTGAACATGTGGGGACCGAACACCACCGGCAACCCCAGGGCGGCCGGCTCCAGCACATTGTGCCCACCGGTCGCTACCAGACTGCCTCCAACAAAGGCCACGTCCGCCGCCGCCAGAAACAGGGTCAGCTCACCCATGGTGTCACCCAGCAGCACCCGGGTGTCCGGGCCACAGGGTTCACCGGTCGAGCGACGCGCCGCTACGAAGCCCTCGCGCTGACAGAGCAGTGCCACCTTATCGAAGCGTTCCGGATGGCGCGGTACCAGCACCAGCAGCGCCTCGGGCAACGCCCGCAGCACCTTGCGGTGGGCATCCAGAACCTGCTCATCCTCGCCTTCCCGGGTGCTGGCCGCCACCCAGACCGGACGACCGTCCCAGGTACGGCGCATCGCCTCCGCCTGCTCCTTCAGGCTCGCCGGCAGGCGTATATCAAACTTGATGCTGCCGGTGACGCGCACCCGATCAGAAGGCAGCCCCAGGCCGAGAAAGCGCTCCGCATCCGCCGGCGACTGGGCGGCCACCAGGCCGATACGGCCGAAGGTCTCCCGGGTAAAGGGACCCAGCCGCGCATAGCCCCTGGCGGAGCGTTCCGACAGGCGGGCGTTGGCCAGGACGGTCGGTATGGACTGGCGCTCGCACAATGCCAGCAGGTTGGGCCACACCTCGGTCTCCATCATCACCAGCAGCCGGGGCTGCAGGGTCTTGAGAAACCCGTTGATGGCGAACGGCAGGTCATAGGGGAAATAGGTATGAATCACCGCATCACCAAACAGTCGCCTCACCCGGTCGGAACCGGTAGGTGTGGTGGTGGTGAGGACAATCGGCAGGTCGGGGAACTGTTTCCGCAGGCGCCGCACCAGCGGCTCGGCCGCCTGGGTCTCGCCCACCGAAACCGTGTGCAGCCACAGACAGCCCTCGACCACGGGTGTGGACAGCCTGCCGAAACGTTCCGGAATGCGCCTTCGGTAATCCGGATTCTTCAGGCTGCGCCAGTAGAGGCGAGCCAGTACCAGTGGCAGGCTGATGTAGAGGATGAGGGTGTATAGCAGTCTCATGGTGACGGCAGTGGGCGGCTATTGCGAGTGATTGGTATGGGAGCCGGAGATAGTAAGCGATAGGCGCGTCGACATCCACACCAGTCCAATCACCTGTAGGAGTAGCTTGGCCGCGAACCGCTCTTCGCGCCGGAGGCGCTCCTACAATTCGTGCACTGATCCAAGTCAGTGTAGGGGAGCGGGATACTCGCAATGACCGCCATTCAATCAGATACGCTCATCCACCTCCGTCTGCTGCTCCAGATAGACCCAGTCCACAATATGTTGATCCGGCTGGTAGCCGGACACCATCTGCTCGAGCATGGCCTTGATCACATCCACGTCATTCACATTCAAGGCGATGGTCAGGGCATTCAACTTCTCCTCAAGTACCGGCCAGGCCAGGAAGTCGTCATGGGCCTTCATAATCCTTGGATGGGAGGTCGCCCCCGGATTATCGCCGATCAGGAGCTCTTCATAGAGTTTCTCACCGGGCCGCAGACCGGTGACCTGAATTTCGATATCCCCTTCCGGGTTGTCCTCATCCTGCACCGTCAGACCGGACAGCTCCACCATGCGCCGGGCAAGGTCCATGATTTTGACCGGCTTCCCCATATCCAGCACAAATACATCCCCCCCCTTGGCCATGGCGCCGGCCTGAATCACCAACTGCGCGGCCTCGGGTATGGTCATGAAATAGCGGGTGATCTCGGCATGGGTCAGAGTGATGGGACCACCATCCCGCACCTGCTGGCGAAACTTGGGGACCACCGACCCGGAAGATCCCAGCACATTGCCAAAGCGGACCATGGAGAATTCGGTACGCGGCGCGTCCGCCGCCAGTGCCTGCAGTACTGTCTCCGCGAGTCGCTTGCTGGCCCCCATGATATTGGTAGGGCGCACTGCCTTATCGGTGCTGATCAGGACAAAATCGGCCACGCCCTGCTCCGCGGCCACCCGGGCGGCGGTCAGCGTGCCGAAGACATTATTCCTGACGCCCTCGGCGGGATTATGCTCCACCAGTGGCACATGCTTGTAGGCCGCGGCATGGTAGACAGTGTGTGGCCGCCAGGTGGATATGATCTCGCGCATACGTTCTTCATCCCGCACCGAAGCCAGAAGCGGTATCAATGAAATCATGTTGTCGACCCGCGCAGCGAGTCTACCCAGCAACTCCTGGTGCAGTTCATAAAGCGCAAACTCACTCTGTTCCACCAGCAGCAGGGTTGTTGGTGCCAGTTTTACGATCTGCCGGCAAAGCTCGCTGCCGATGGACCCCCCTGCCCCAGTAACCAGTATCACCTTATCGGTTACACACCTGCTCAGCAGAATATGGTTGGGCGCCACCGGTTCGCGTCCGAGCAGATCATCGATATCCAATTCTCTTACATCGGAAATAGTCACCTTGCCCTGAGCCAGGTCTCCGAGGGTGGGCAAGGTACGCACCGCCACATGATGGCTCAGCATCTGCTCGATGATTTCATTGCGGCGCCTCCGTTGCACCGAGGGCAGTGCCAGCAAAACATCCGTTACTCCGCGCGACACGATCAGCCCCGGCAGATCATCCGGGCCGTAAACCGGCAAGCCATTGAGCACATGCCCGTGCAACCGGTCGTCGTCGTCCAGAAACCCGGCCACGCGTACTTCCAGGCTGTTGCTCATTGCGGATGCCAGTTGGCGGCCGGCATTTCCCGCCCCATAGATCAGGGCTTTGGGTAGCGCGGCTATCTTCAGCTGGCTTTGATACAACCCCCCCAGCCAGTAGCGTGCCAGGGCGCGTGACCCACCCACCGCGAACAGCAGCAGGAGCGGCTGAATGAGACCGATGGTTCGCGGCACGCCCACCATGCCGACGGCGGTGAAGAACGAGGCGAACAACAGGCCGTAAATCGCCACCGCCCGGGTCACCGCCAGCAGGGCGGGCCAGCCCGAATAGCGAAAGATGGCGCGGTAGAGTCCGGAGACGATAAAGATGGGAATTGCCAGCCCCAGCGAGGCCACCACCGGCCACATGGGACGACCGGCAAGGGTGACGAATTCACCCAGCCGCAGATAGTAGGCCAGCCACACCGTCAACACACATAGCGAGGCGTCCAGCGCCAGTACGATGATACGCTTGGCGTAACGCGGCAGGGCCAGTACCGGCGGTGCCGTGCGGTTATGAATCGATTCCAACATTAAAATTCACCGCATTCAGTGATTCACGAAATCAAAAACGGTCGGTTTCGCAGCAAACCCGTGACAACCGACTACCCAGGAAGCTCCTGGAGGTCGGAGTCAAATTTGCTGGACATAGCGTATAAAACGCCCTGTTTCCTTGAACAAATTTGACTCCGACCCCCGCACTGGACTCCGCCCCTGTCCAAGCTGCCGGCATCCTACCCCGCGATTACCACATCCGTCCCTGGAAGCAGAGTCCGCAACTTATCCCGCAATTCACGCTTGGCCGACGCATCCCCATGCACCAGGCGAATTTCCCGGGGTTGATGGCGAATCCCCTTGACGAAGCGAAGCAGACTGGCCTGATCGGCATGGGCGGAATAACCGCCCAGGGTATGCACTCCGGCGCGTATGGTGAAACGCCGACCATCCAGCTCTACATACCCGCCTTTCGGACCATAGTGCTGGATAACCCGGCCCGGCGTACCGGCGGCCTGATAACCCACAAACAGCACATCGTGGCGCGGATCACTCAGCAGCGCTTTCAGATAATTGACCACCCTTCCACCACTGCACATGCCACTGGCGGCAATCACTACGGCCGGTCGCTTCGAATTGGCAAGGTAAGCGACCGTTTGCAAATGCTCATCATGACTCTCTACGGTGTAGAGCTGCTCAAAGGCCAGCGGATGACGGCCGGCATTCAAACGTCGGTGCGCCTCATTGTCCCAGAGGTGGCGTAACCGCCGGTAGCTGGCGGTCATTTTTGCGGCCAGCGGGGAGTCAACAATAATCTCCAGTTGATCCCAACGCACGTCGTTTCCCGCTTCACGACTGCCCATGCGATGAATCAGGCCCTCCAGGTCGTAGAGCAGTTCCTGGGTACGGCCGATGGAGAAGGCGGGAACCAGTACCGTGCCGCGATTAACCAGGGCATGCTCAATCACCTGCCGCAGACGCAACTGGCGCTGGGCGCGATTTTCGTACAGGCGATCACCATAGGTACTCTCCAGCACCAGCAGATCGGCACGCCAGGGGGATTTCGGCGCCGGCAGCAGGGGCGTGTAGGGCGCCCCCAGATCTCCGGAAAAAACTACCCGCCGATCCCGTTTTGATACTTGCTCCCCTCCAGCCGCCTGAACCTTAACCTCCACATAGGCGGAACCCAGGATATGGCCGGCCGGATGCAACTTGATAGACACCCCCGTTCCCACCGATCGCCACTGCTTATACGGCAGTGCGACCAGCTGAAGCCGGATCTGATCAAGAAACCGCTTGATCAGCGCTGCATTGCGCGTGAACCCCACCTTCAACGCATCCTCCAGCACCAGCGGCAACAGCAGAGCCGAAGCCTCTGTGCAGAAGATCGGCCCACGAAATCCGGCAGCCAGCAGATAGGGGATACGCCCAATGTGGTCGATGTGCACATGGGTCACCACCAGACCCATCAATCCATCGACAGGAAAGTCGATTTCCAGTCCCTTGCCAATGCTGTCATTGCCAGGCAGTTCGTCACCCTGAAACAGCCCGCAATCGACCAACAGCGAATGCCCATTCGCCAGGCGCAACTCATGACAGGAGCCGGTCACACCATGAACTGCTCCATGGTGGTGGACTGTAAACCCTGTCCCATCAACCGAAATATGATCAATGCTCATATCCATTTTCTTTCAGTCCCTTGTCGAAAAATGTTATATCGGATTTGAAGACAAAACTTTGCGAGAACAACCCGCCACCCTGTAGAAGCGCTCCGCCGCGAATACCTTCACGCCAGTAGATGTAAGGGTGGATAAGCGACAGCGCATCCACCATGAATCGGATGGCGGTGGATGCGCAAGCTTATCCACCCTACAAGTACTGCGAACTCCGAAACTTGAGTTAGATAGGTATTCAGGTATCCCTTTCAGGGGCTTTGAATCCATCCCCTGATTTCAAGATCACATAATATCCGACCAGCGTCTTCGGAGAGCGTGGACACGTGTACATGTCCCTGATTCAGTGCATCAGTCAGCTTATCAAGATCCTCGATGTATTCGTGTATCATCTGATTCCGCAATTCCCTTAGTGCCATCCAGGTATCTACGGAATTTATCAACCCAAGTTTTTCAGCCCGATTCAGGTTATCCACAGCAGGTCCTGTTTTCTCGCCCACCGCGTTAAGATACAGAGGCAACAAATTATCGCCTACCGTATCCTGAAGGCGTCCGAAGCGGCTCACAAAGGCGTCCACCTGCTCCGCCAAATTATCATCGGCCTCCAAGCGCTGCGCTTTCTCGCGAGAAAATGGGCTGTCAAAGAGGCGCCCATCCGTCGAATTCAAATAACGGATCTCCTTGCGGACTATCCGAGCCAGGAATTGCAACCGTAGCTGTGCAGACTGAGGAATGCTCACAGTACAACGCCCTCCTTTCGGGCAATATCATGAATCGGAAAATGTTCCAGATTGGGGGCACTCAGCAGCACATCAACCTTTTGCCCGCCGAGCCGGCGACTAATCCGACCCGATATCTTCGCGCTCAACCAAGCAGGTTCGTCAACAGGATATGGAATCTCAACGAGCAAGTCGATATCCCCGCCACGGGCGTTATCATCCACACGGGAACCAAATAAACGCACGCTGACCCGATCTCCAGCGATGTCGAAGACTACCTGGTGGATTACTTTGGTTTGATATGGCGTTAGTCTCATGGCTTCACCTGATTGTTAAGCACCCTAGTACTACTTCAATTTGATAAAGTACTTTTGTAGGGTGGATAAGCATCAGCGCATCCACCATGAATCGGATGGCGGTGGATGCGCAAGCTTATCCACCCTACGAAACTGAAACAGCTTTACCCGGCAATATTGATTTGGACGACTACTAGGAGTCTGCCGGGCTTAGCCGATTGTAATGAAACTGAAAATCATCCACGCAATGGTTGATTTTCAACCGGCTGGTTACCTCTTGCCCTGGCATTCAAGCCCCCTGCACTGCACGCAGGGAAGCACCGTTGGCAGCTACCGCTCCAAGGTATTGATAATTTCTATACAGGTTTTCATAGGTAGCCACATTTCAATGCGTGAATGATCGTCTGGATCAACCGGTAAAAAACCATACTGTTGATAAAAGGGAATGACCTGCGGAGTCATAGGATCAACAAACAATCCGATGACGGAAATTTGTTGTTCAACCAAGGTCGTTCGATAGATGGCATCAACCAGTAACCGTTCTCCTAACCCAGCCCCTTGCTGTGAACGGTCCACGGCAAGACGGGCCAGTTTTACCGCACTGAGCGGGTGAGGATACTTTTTGTAAACTCTGTGGGCTGGCGGCGTTGTCACTGAATATCCGGTGAGCGTGTGATAGCCAATGATTGTCTTGGGCGCGGAATCACGACACACCACATAGGTTTTCGCAATATGCTTTACTGTCTTTTGCCGGGCCTGTTGTTGCAAGAATTGATTCAACTCTGTGATGCCGCAATCAAACGCTTTGCGATCATGTTGCGGGGTGATTTCCTCAATGACCAGGGACATTCACCGTTTCCTGGTAGCGCTGCGCAGCCTTAAGTAGCTTTTTATTCGCCTTTGGCGGAGTTTCCAAGGCGGCAAGCAGTGCGTCAGCACCGGCCATCGAAAGATGCAATGTCTCGGTATGTTCAATCACGCTGCGCGCCTTCTCCATTGCCGACTCAATAAGGAACTGTGAAAGGGTTGCCCCAGAGTAATCGGCTGCCCGTTGTATGATTTCCTGTATCTCCGCGGTGGTTCGCGCAACCAAACGGGTTTCTTTACGTTCTGCATTAGTCGCCATAATCTCACTTACATCCTTAAACTTATAAGCATGGTGCCATTATGGCATACACAAATACCTTCAGTCAATGCGTATGCCTTTTCGGCATACAATGCAGGGATTGATCATATTGGATCATCTTCGCGCCAGAGGCGCCCCCACCAATCCACTACACCCCACCACCCCGTAGGAATGGCTCCGCCGCGAACAACCTGTGGCAATACCACATTGTGGAGGACATCAAGTCACAAAACCTTGCGCGCTCTACACCATTTAATCAGCGCCGCGGTTGACTCATCCAGCCCTGCCACATCGCCCTCCCCACGCAGTGCCGGCAACAAGCGCCCGGCAAGCTGTTTTCCAATCTCTACACCCCACTGATCAAACGAGTTGACTCCCCAGATCACACCCTGCACGAATGTCTTGTGTTCATAGAGTGCCAGTAGTAGACCGAGATAGCGGGCATCCAATTTCGGCAAGAGGAGCAGCGTGGAAGGCTGGTTGCCTGTGAATACCTTGTGCGGCAGCAGTGCGGTCAGCTGCTCGTCAGACAGACCGGCCGCTTCAAGCTCGGAGCGCGCTTCCGCCTCCGTCTTGCCAAAGGCGAGTGCCGCGGCCTGGGCGAAACAGTTTGCCAACAGCGGGGCCTGGTGCCCGGGTAGTGGAAAATTACTCTCAACGGTAGCGATAAAATCACAGGGGACAAGCCAACCACCCTGGTGCAGCAACTGGAAGAAGGCGTGCTGGCCATTCGAGCCGATCGCCCCCCAGACCACCGGGTTGGCCTTGCACGCCAAAGGTTGCCCATCCCGGCCTACCGTCTTCCCGTTGGATTCCATCTCAAGCTGCTGAAGAAAGGCGGGCAGATAGCGCAGTGATTCGTTATAGGGCAGAACGGCACTGGTCTCGGCACCCAGAAAGTTGCTGTTCCAGATACCGACCAGGGCCATCAGCACAGGCAGGTTTTCAGCCAGTGGCGCCTCCCTGAAGTGTCGGTCCATGGCCCCTGCCCCGCTTAACAATGCCGCGAAGTTATCCATGCCTACCGCCAGCGCGATTGCCAGGCCCGCCGCCGACCAGAGTGAATAACGCCCACCGACCCAATCCCAGATGCGGAATATATTCGACTCGGGCAAACCGAACTCCACGGCAAGACCGGGCTCCGCGGTCACCGCGACAAAATGCCGCGCCAAGACGTCCTGCGCCGGACTGCCGGCACCTTCCTCCACCCAGTCGCGAGCCGTCATGGCATTGATCATGGTCTCCTGAGTCGTGAATGACTTGCTCACGACAACAAATAGCGTGGTACGCGGATCGAGCCTGTCCAACAGCGGCGCTATATCCGCGCTATCAAGATTGGAGACAAAATGGAATTTCAACTCCGGATGCCGCCAGGCAGCCAGTGCGTGGACAGCCAGCCGTGGCCCAAGATCCGAACCACCTATGCCGATGTTCACCACATCAAGAATCACTTCGTCGGAAAAACCCCGCCATGAGCCATTGCGGACACTGTCAGTAAACAGACGCATTTTATCGCGCACGGCCAACACATCCGGCTGTACATTGTCTTCAGGTGAAGGGTATGCTTCATACTCCAGGTGACGCAAGGCCGGATGAAGCACGGCGCGATGTTCGCTGATGTTGATTTTTTCGCCGGCAAACAGACGATCACGCCAGCCAGTTACTTCCGCAACTTCTGCAACCTTCAGTAGCAAATCAAAAGTTTGCTGATTGAGCCGCTGCCGGGAAAAATCGGCAAGCAGGCCTTCAACCTCAAGCGACAGATGGGAGAAACGATCCGGATCGGCAGCGAACCAGTCGCGGAGATGGCAGTATGCCACTGAATCTCGATGCGTATTTAAAGCTTGCCAGGCAGGAGTCTGGGTAATATTCATAATAAGACGCTTTGTACTATTCAATTTCAGACCGGCAAATCTACAGCCAAACAAAGCGACTACTAGCCCACAAGACAACCTTTCTCAGCGCAGGCAGCTAATTACGGCTTCCATATCAACCCAAATGAAGAAAACGACGTAACTATTACCACTGTCATTAATAAAAGCACCACATTGACCTCTGAACACCACCTTGAAAAGCAGGGTCACCCTCGTTGCATGCGGTCACCACTGCCTGATCCAGCGATCGTTTTGAGGATGTAGCCAAAATACGTCGCCGGGCTCAAGGATTCCAGCATGCGTGCGTCCGTTTCGGCTAGCAGCCTTGGTGTAGACATGTCGATACCCTGCACCTGTGCCAGCCCCGTGATACCTGGGCGTGCATCGAAGACCGCACGGGCCGCACGCTCGACGATCAATTCCTCCTGATTGAACAAACATGGGCGCGGCCCCACCAAGCTCATCTCGCCCTTGAGTACATTCCACAGTTGAGGCAATTCATCCAGCTTGGTACGCCGCAGGAGCGCCCCCATCTTCGTCACGGTCTCGGGGTTAGCAAGATGTGTCGCAACCGACTGCGTATCTGTTTTCATGGTGCGGAATTTCACCAGAGTGAAGGGCAGCTGGCGTCGCCCCACACGCACCTGTAGAAACAACGGCGAGCCGGTATCGAATAAGCCGATCACAAAAAGCACAACAATCAATGGCAATGCAACCAGAAGCCCGACCGCCGCCAACACAATATCCAACAGACGCAGAATCACAGCCCCGCCCCCATCTTGCGATACCACGCAGCGGTCGCAGCGATACCCGACTGCATGCTGAATGGCGGTGACCAGCCCAAATCATTCTGTATGTACTTGATATCGACTGCGAGCGAACCGATCAAGCGCTCCACTGCCGCCCGCCTGCCCAGCAACCTGCCAGCCCACCTCATCCATGCAACCGATACTGGCAATAATAAAGCTGGGCGGCCCAAGGCGGCAGCGACTCGGCGAGCCAGTTCGGGCGTAGAAACATCTTCGCCATCACTCACCATGAACACTTTACCAGCCGCGGCAGGATGTGACAGTCCGACCCGGATAGCATCCACCAAGTTACCCAGGTAAATCAAACTACGCTGGTTATGAATGGCTCCCAAGGGCAAGGGAAGTCCACGATCAACCGCCCGCATAAGACTAAAAAAATTACCCTTTACACCCTGTCCATACACTAAGGGAGGACGCAGAATGACAACCTCCATTCCCGTTTCAGCAGCAATATCTGCGAGCAATTTCTCTGCCTCCCATTTGGAGATGGCATATGCATCGACTGGTGCAGGCGGATCATCGGCTCGATATGGCGTAACTTGCCCCTCACCCAGCACTTTGATAGTACTCAAGAAAATAAAGCGTTTTACCCCTTCCTTTGCTGCCTGCTGCGCAAGACTCCGAGTGCCCCCCACATTTATTTTCCAAAATTCAGTCAAAGGATCGGCCGCTTTTTCGTGCATTACATGCACACGGGCAGCAAGATGCACCACTGCATCGCAACCTCCAAGGGCCCCGCGCCAATCAGTATCCGGGCCGATATGACCTACCGCAATATCCCCTTGACTCTTATCTCGTACTGTACGTACGACCCCATGTCCGTCCGCACTGAGACTTGCGCAAAGATCCCGCCCCACAAAACCGTTAGCACCACTTACGCAAATCCGCATACGATCATCCAGTTGATGCAGCTATTGGCTAGTTCTTTACCGAGACACAGTTCTTGCCAAAGGCCGCGCGAATCGCCGTAATGGACGCGGCAATGCCTCCCACAGCCAGAAAATCGATTTTCTGGAAAATGGCATTCCTAACAGGATAGATTGCATAAATAATGCAGTTTTCCGGCGCAGATAGTAGTTAACACTTAACCTTCTCGCACGATTAAATTCTGCTTTTGTGTAGGGCCGCGAGGCCTCGAGAGTTGCTCGCCTGGAAACCTCTTCTTCCAAGATGTCGTCAACCTGCTTTATAAATGCACGATAGCTCCACCTCGAATCTAGCGCAATCTCTGCATATGTCCTGTCGGCCATGGCTTGCAGAAATGAATGATCACGGAGCTTTGCGATGACCTCGTCAAAATTGGAAAAATCCTTCTTCAATACAATAAAATGACGTTCTGGCGTAAGCACCCCTGAATACTCGCCTTCAAATAGCACCATCGGCGTTCTCAGTGCAGCCGCCTCGAAGCAGCGGGGCGAAATCTGGTGCAAGTTCAGAGATCCCTCAAATGGGCCTAAAAATTTCTCTGATACTTCTTCAAAAGTGGCATCTGGATATTTAGATGTATATGCTTCGACTCGATGCTCAAGCTTTCCATCAAAATCAATAATACTTGCGCCGCTTTCCACGCCAATCACTGCTCGACATGATGCGACAAATTTGCTCCAGGCATCTCCATAGAGGCGCTCACCCTCACGGGTGGAAAGGTCGAGCTTCAGTCCAGTGCCCTCAGCGCGCCGTTTAAACTCCTCCGCTATAAACCACTTTTCTTGACCTAAACGCCCTAGCCAGAACGGCATGCGTCGAGTTCGATATCCCACATCGATGGGTCGTTGATCTACTGGTAGTACTTCCTGATGAACTAAGCGCTCTGGAACATAGCCTGTCAGTACATTCTCCACGCGTAACTTCGGCACCTTATCTGGCGGATAGACCTTGGCGATCTCATGTCCTGGAACACACGAAAAAAGAACATCGATCCCAAGCTCGTTGATATGTTTCCAGTAGGTCTGGATTTCCCGGTACTCATCCTGCAGAAAGGCGGCCTTCAGGCCCTTATAACGCTTCAGTCGCTCAACAAGTTTTGGTCCAAGATAATGATGGAGCAAAGGGCCCAAGGATAGTGAGTAATGAGTAATGACCACATCGAATCGATCCAGGTCTACCAGGTCCGGAAAATGGCGAAGCATGGATATCTCATGCACCGTGTGGCCCGAATACTTATGCAACGCATCCAGATATTCGGTTACTGTAGCCGCCTGGGTATTGGCTGTTGGTCGGTTGGTCAGGAAAAGAATATTCATCTCGGAAACACCACTCGATCAATCGACAAACTGCTGATGCCAGAGTTCAAGACTTAGCAACGCCCACAAGTTCCGCCCGTAGATGCTCTGCGAATCCAGGATTGTGTCAAGCGACACCCCATCCCGAAGATAGGGTCTGGTGCGCGCCTTTTGGGAAGAAAAAATATCGCCAATCAGGTCGCGCGCAGCCCCTCCGCGCTTCAGCCACATATTCAACGGCACCGGAAATCCCATCTTGTCCTGGCGATTCCGTATTGCCTTCGGCAATTTATCGGCAAATGCCTCGCGCACCCATCTCTTCAACTCGCCGTTCAGGAATTTTACGTTGGCTGGCGCTGTTGCGGCGAGCTCTACCAGAGGGTGGTCGAGGAATGGAACACGGGACTCCAGGCCATGCGCCATGCTCATCCGATCTTCAACCTGCAGAAGTGCCGGCAGTAGCGTCTTGAAATCGAAGTGAGTCATGAGATCAAAGTACGATTCATGTCCTACGTTCTCGCCCCAGAAAATCTGCCGAAATTCTTCGAATGCCTGTTCGCGCTTGATCACACCGGGCCGAAGCATTGGCTCTATAGTGTTCGCACGGTTGATCAACCTGAAATAACGCTGATCCTTAGCTTCGAACAGCCCCGCCGACCAGAACTCTTTCATCAGCGGCTTGTACGCCCTTAAAGTCGTGAGGTTCGGGATGATCGATTCGTAGGTCACTACGAAGTGTCCATTGTGAAGGGATCCATCGATTGCCCCGGCAATGCACTGCTCGAAATAGGCGATCAGGTAACGCGCATAGCCGCCAAAAATCTCATCTCCGCCCTGCCCGCCAAGGACAACCTTAAGATGCTGACTGGCCAGCTTCGACACCATGTACTGAGGGAACGCACCGGGACCTGCGATGGGACTATCGAGATGATAGATCACTTTACTAATCGTGTCGACGAAATCCTGTTCCGTGATCGACGCGACGTACAATTCCATCCCATGATCATCCGCCACGGATTGGGCGTAGCGAGACTCATCGAACGCATCGCCCTCCAGAAATTTGCCATTGAAGATACGGAAATTCGCTGTCGTTCGATGGCCGCTGCCCAAGATGGCAAGAAGACTCGAATCCACACCACCGCTCACATAGGCGCCGACTTCCACATCCGCTCGCATGTGCAGGCTTGCCGACTCGTCGGCAAGTGCCTGGATACGCTCAATGAAATACTTGTCCGTGTGGTCAAAATCGAGATTGTAGTGGACCTCCCAGTAGCGACTGATCTTCACATTCGTATCCGGCCCCACCCATCCACAATGAGCGGGTAGAACCTGCCTTACACCATCGAGGAGGGTCTTCTCACCAAGGCAGAACTGGAAACTGAAATAGTCGCTTAAAGCGTGCGCATCGACTTCTCGTCGCGAAAGAAAAGGAAGCAATCCTTTTATCTCTGATGAAAAATAAACCGACCCATCAGTGCTCTTATGCCAGTAAAGTGGCTTGATGCCGAAACGGTCGCGTGCAAAAAATACTGCCTGTTTTCGCGGATCCCAGATCAGGAAGGCAAACATTCCGCGCAGACGCTGGACGCAATCCTCGCCCCACTCGCGATAAGCACGAAGAATCACTTCAGTATCCGAGCTGGTCCTAAAACTCTCTACACCCAGTTCACGGCGAAGTTCAATGTAATTGTAGATCTCTCCATTGAAAATGATGGTTATTTCATCCTCAAGAGACATGGGTTGTGCGCCCGTCTCAAGATCGACGATTGCCAGTCGAACATGACCGAATCCCACCGATCGATCAGCATCTATCCATACGTCACTACCGTCCGGTCCCCGATGGCGGATGCGCTCAAGGCCTGTTTCCACCACTTGCCGCAGAGACGCTTCCCTGTCTGGCGCATTCTTGATGATGGCAAAAATTCCACACATGCTTTTTCCCTTTATGTTTCGATTGGTTAAAAACGGGCAGTCCTAAGCCCGTCCCAGCAGTCTCTTGATGTAAGGACGAACACCTACCGGTATCCGCTGCCACGCGGCAATCACAAATCGACCGACTGCCCTTGTGAACGGGGACGTAAGCACCGGCAGTGGTGGTTTGGACTTAACTGGAACTTGCGTAGCTTTTTTCACTTGCGCCAAAATCGTGGATCTCGCATCGGCAATGGGAAGCAGTTCCAACCCTTCAAACATCGCCTTCAACTCGCTATCAACCATGTTGACAAACAGTCGATAACTATATTTTTCCGAAAGTATGATGTCTCGGTAGGCGCGTCCAGCCATAGCATCCACTTCCATGCCATTACCCAACAGTCCTACCACCTGATCCAGATTGCTAAAGTCTTTTTTCAACGGGATAAAGTGAACAAACGGCTCGAGAACACCAGAGTAAGATCCCTCAAATAGAACCATCACAGTCTTTGCGGCAGCCATCTCAAAGATCCGCGGAGAAATCTGGTTCATCAATCCGTCTATTTCGTGCTTTTCGATTACATCTCGATAGATATCTTGATCCGTGGCTTTGGGCCACTTTTTACGGTAGCATTCAATATCATTTTGAAGTGATCCGTCCCAATCAAAAACGTTGGAACCAGACTCACTTCCCAACATAGCCTTGGCTGAACCTATGAATCGGTACCAATCTTCACCATAAATCCGAGAGCTCTCGTCCCATTCGATATCACACGGAAAGCCGTGCTTTCGGCAGTAATCTCTTACATATCGCCCGATCGCCACTTTCTCCTGCCCGAGCCGCCCATAGCGAATAGGCAATTGTCGTCCTCGATAAGCTATAGTCAGAAATCGTGTTGATGGCGCGGTCAGTTGTCCGACATGATCAAGCAAGTCATCGGGCACATAACCTGTAAGATTATTTACAAATTTAGTTCGCGGGAGTTCATCCAGAGGGTAAATCTTGCCTAAAGAATGTTTGGGAACTACTGAAAATACCAAGTCAAATGGAGTCGAATTAATAATTTGTTTGACAGTATTTGTGCCATCGTACTCATCTTGAATGAAAAGAGCTCTCAGGCCGCGAAACTTACGCAGTTTCTCTAAGCCTACATCACTTACCTGTCCAAAAGGCAGGCGAACACTGTAGTGAAGAAATACTGCATCAAATAGTTCCAGGGTTACCAATCCATGATTAAAATCCTGGATATCGAGATACGTCCAGGAATGCTTGGAATACTTGCGAAATGCATCCAAGTGTTCAAATACAGTCGTCGTGTAAGTCTGACTCCCAGCGTAAATACACAGAACATTGCCGCATCTATTTTGTTGCGATTGCATAAAGATCCAACCCGAACATGCGAGGAAATACTGTATTTATCAGCTTCGAACGAGACCAGAATTTAAACGGTGGAATAGCATCGACGTTCTCAAGGCGAGCCTCAAATTTTGAGAACCCTGCACATAGATTGGTTAGAGATTTCTTTGATATCCAGTCGGTATGTGGCGCACCTTCACCCGAAACGCTTTTGTCGTATGCAGCACGCTGCCTGGACCCTGATGCGCCGACCACCCCACGATTACCCATAAGTTCGTAAAACAGATACGACAGGGTATCAATCGGTGCCTGCATCCATCTGCGGTAAGAGTATGCGTAATAGACCATAAATGTCAGTTGCCCACCAGGGCGTAGCAAGTGCAGACTCTGTTCAATTGCTTGCTTCAAATCACCCGTATGATGAAGGCAACCAATTGCAATAATTGCATCGAATGACTCTCTTTCGAACTGTGGTTCCAGTATGCTGCCTTGAACTGCCAATCCATCCAAATCATTCTGACGAAGTCGATGGTTGACCATTTTGACAGGCCCGGCAGCTATATCTAATCCACTGTATATTACGCCAGATGCCGCCAGCTGTTGGGAAACAGTTCCATAGCCCAGCCCAACCTCGAGCACTCTTTTACCAATTAAGTCATCGAACTTGATATACCGATCCAGATAAGGGTAAAAATCGAAGTACCAGTCGTCAAACTTCCTCAGTGACTGAGGACTTGAGTCGGTAATCCCTAAGTATCTGGCCAACTGGCTACCGCACAATTCATCCCAGAAGCGGGCGTTTTCTTCTGATACTTTATTTTGGGTAATATCTTCAGCCATATTGTTTTTCCTGGTTTAAATCACTGCAGGGAAATACCCTTTTACTCGACGGAACACGCTCAGACTGAACGCCAACAAGCCCAATGAGAGAAATTCAAGCACCAGCAAATTAACTAGCGGAACAAACTGATCTCCCAAAAGCACCGCACGATAAGAATTTGCGATGATATAGATAGGATTTAATGCCATAACGCCCTGCGCCACTGACGGGATAGCTTCAATTGGGTAAAAGATAGGCGTCGAAAACAGAGCAATCATCAAAAGATTCGGCAACACGATCCCGAAATCCCTAACAAACGTCGTTATTGCTGCGATCATCACTCCGAATGCCGCGAGAAATGTGAACTGCACAAATACCACGAATGGCAGCCATGCTAATGACCACTTCCAACCACTTCCGGACAATAACTGAACCCCTAGAAGAAAAATGATGCTTACAGCAAGCGGGATCAAGCCGAGCAAAGTCGCGGCAATAGGCAATACTTCCGTCTTGAAAGACATATTCTTGACCAACCCGGCATTTCCAATAATTGAATTCGATGCCGCTGTTAATGCCTCGGTGTTTGCCAGCCAAGGACCATAGCCGCAAATCAACCAGATGGAATAAGCCATGGTGGAGTCAGCGCCAGGCAGTCGCGCCTGAAACACAAAACCAAACACAAAGGTAAATAGTGCAAACATCAGCAGAGGGTTCAATACAGCCCATGCCCCCCCCAAAGCAGATCCCAGATAGCGATCCGCCAGACTCATCCGCCATAAATTGAGCATGAAACGGAAATCGGCGCGCTCAAATCCCATTATCGACATCCAGCTTCCTCACTTACTTTAATGCTTTCGATTTGTCCGATACCAAGAAGGACAGGGCGCCCACCAGTAGGGACATCTTCAGCGACCACTTCCAGGATAGTCGCCGATTCGGCACGCCGGCGACCAGCTGTGTCCTGCCATTCCAGATGAAGTCGATATAGTCCTGGTGCCAAATGGAAGTGCGGGTAGGTCATTCG
Organism: Sedimenticola hydrogenitrophicus; assembly: GCF_025175675.1. Classification (GTDB taxonomy): domain Bacteria; phylum Pseudomonadota; class Gammaproteobacteria; order Chromatiales; family Chromatiaceae; genus Sedimenticola; species Sedimenticola hydrogenitrophicus. The sequence goes on along the minus strand of NZ_JANIOA010000017.1, from coordinate 68,465 downwards.
CAAACTCCCTTCCGACAGCCCGTCGGCAACGTTCACCGAATGTTCACAAATCAAAGCATCATCCAGCCGTGTACAACGCAGAAAAAAACCACCGCCCCCCCCCCCTTCCGGCTGTTGCCAGTCGCATGTGATGGATAGTGGCGACCCGCTCACCAACCGCATCACTTCCTGATCACCAGATGTTATTCGAAGTTCGCTGAGGAAGAAACCTGATAACAAGCTTTGCGTCCCAATCAGACTACGGAAGCGAGCCATATGATCAGCCTCATCAGCTTCCCTGACTGACTCAAGATACGCGCGTGTCACATCATCTGTAAGGCCGTCCATCACCAATTTTCCTTGATCCAGCCACAGGCAGCGATTACATAGTTCGCGGATACTCTGCATACTGTGTGAAACAATCAGCACGATGGCACCTTGCGCACACAACTGCGCAATCCGACGACCGGCCTTTATCGAGAATGCGGCATCGCCCACCGACAGAGCTTCATCGATAATCAATATCTCCGGATCGATCTGAGTAATCATCGCGAAGGCTAATCTCGCTTTCATTCCCGTCGAATAAGTTCGCAATGGCAGATCGATAAACTTACCCAACTCTGCGAAATCGATAATGGCATCTACATCGGCATCCATATCTACCCGTTCCTTACCCTGGGTCTCTCCATCAAGATAGATGTTTTCTCGGCCGGTGAGATCTTCACGTAAGCCAATGCCAAGTGTCAGTACAGCGGTAACCTTGCCAGATATCCTAAGGTGGCCGGATGTCGGTTCAGTGATGCCGGCCAGCATCTGTAGCAGTGTCGACTTACCAGCGCCATTTCGCCCGATGATCCCCACGCGTTCGCCTTCGCGGATGGATAGCGTCAAGCCGGACAAGGCGGTCCCACCCCCAGTGCTTTCTCTGGGACGACCGAGGGCAGCCATTACTACCGAGGCAAGTTGATCGCTGATCTTCCGTGGATACACCTTGCGCAACCTCTCGATCTCAATGCCAAGTTGCTGCTTCATGTGTACTCCACCATCAGCGGCATCGTTACCAAGCTAGGTTTTTTCGGCCCATCTACATAAAGCTTCAGGCTATTGCCCGTGGTCCAGCTCCGACTATCAAAGGCCGGCCTCGGACTACCGTCTGCCGGCTTGGCACCAGACAGGAACAAATTCAACCGGTACTCGCCGCCGGGCAAAGGCAATTCCGGAACCTTGATCCGTGCCAGATATTTTCCAGCATCTGATGCAATAAGGGTTCTCGTACCAATGAACAATATCTGCCAATCTTGGCCAAGTGCCAGTTTCTCGATGGAGTAGGTGAAAAACACAGGACCTTGGTCCGTCACGTCTACCGGGATCTCACAAATCCAATCCTCGCCGGTAGTGGCGCACATTGACGCTGGACATTGACTCGAAAAGCAGGCCAGTCGATTGGGGTCCATTTTATCCGACAATTTAAGGTAGCCACATATGACTTCCTCAGAATCTCCGGAGGCCACGATACGGCCATTATCAAGCTCGAAAGATTGTTCGCAAAGCCGCAATATTGCGGACCAGTCGTGCGTCACCAGCACACCGGACACACCTTTGGCAAGACGCTCACGAACTCGCTTCCAACACTTAGCCTGGAAGTGCTCATCGCCAACTGCGAGTACTTCGTCGATCAGGTAGATTTCGTGACCTACACTCGTCGCAGTCGAAAAATACAGGCGGGCCGCCATTCCTGCCGAGTAGGTATAAAGGCGATCATTGAGTCGATCGCCCAGTTCAGAAAACTCCCTGATTTCCTCGATCAAAGACTTCCATTCGCGGCGAGATACCTCATTTAAACGGAGCCAACGCAAAATATACTGCCGGCCTGTAATCAGTAATCCCCCCATGCCGCCAAGTTCAAAGAGTGCACTGACCGGCCCTAACCGGACCACCCTCCCACCAGCCAAGGGGTAAACACCGGCTAAGGTTCGAAGTAGCGTGCTCTTGCCCGCACCGTTACGACCAATGACGCCAACGATGCTACCATGAGGAACGCTCAGAGAAACACTGTTAAGGGCTTCATGCCATTCATCGACCTCCCTTCCTCGAAAAAGTCTCCACCGGCTGTATGATGAGACCAAAGGAAAACGTACGCAGGCATTCTCACAAACAAGAACACTATTAACTGCTTTACCGCTCACTACTCACGCCCCATCAATTCACGATAGATCCGATTGAATCGCTTCGCCCCAGCCTCGTCCGAATGCCACTTTATTGCGAACTCTCGCCCCCTGCGACCTATCTCCAGGCGTTTTTCTTTGTTGGCAATCAAGTCGCGTAATACAGTCTCTATAGTCTCCGGTGTCGCGCTAACAATCGGTAACTCTTCAACATAGCCGGGTATTTCTTCACGGACACTTTGCAGCCATTCAGGCCGTAAAAAACAGATCACTGGCTTCCCCAGCATCATCGCTTCGCGGGCATTTGCGCCAAACCAGCCGAAGGTCAACATGTCCAGAAAGATATCTGCCTGTACCTGCAGGAAACGCACTTCCTTGTTCGGGATACCCTCAGGCTGAACAAGGTCAAGCCCCACACCTTCGCTACGCATTTTCTCTATCAGCGGCAGATAAACGTGGCTCGACTTAATGTTTACGCCGTCATTCCGAGTTCTCTCTGCCCGATGGCCTACTGCGTGATATAGGCGGACTGTAGCTTCTGGCAAGGCAGGCAGTAGGTACTTTTCGGGCACTTCTATGTTTGGATGCCAAATATCAGAATTCAGGCAGTAAAACTCTGGAACCGCATGAACGCGAGGATCATCATTGTAATCAGCGCGATTAATGCCCATAAAGCACTGAAAATCAGCTACTGAATTACGAAACGCTCCCCATGCGAGGTTTCGTTCATCACTACATACTGACGGCTCATGTTGCCAACGGCAGATCGAACAAACTGAATCTGGCCCCCAACGACTGAATGCAGTCTGAGAAACCCCGTCGAGGCAACCATTATTGCTATATACTATCTTTTTCCCTAGCGCCTTCAGAAAATGAATCTCAAACCCCTCTTCCCCTAGCACAGCTTTCACAGCCGCACGCATCGGCTCACCAAATTGCAATCCGCCTTTATTAGCAAAATGAAAGACGTCATACTGCCGTAGTGATAGAAGGAAAAACCGGAAGAAATTCCCTACGTCGGCTGAAGATTCATAAGCGATTCGAAAATCTTCACCATGGTAGTAAATCTGCGATCCGGGATTCAGGTCCCAGTTCAGCAAATCTGCAGTCCAGCCCAACTTACGAAGTGCGCGAGAAAGATACCAACTATTGTAGTAGGCCTGCCCCACGTAAAGCACGTTCTTGCGCTTGCGATTACCGTAACCAAGCAATCGCATCACCGGTGCGCAAACACTCAACAACGCCCACCTAGCCAAACGCTGCAATCGCGGGCTGTTCGTTAAGAACTGCCTGCTTCGCGTTATTGACCTACCCTGCATAGCGTCTCATCAATTGGTGAACTCCTTCAAATCCAACATTCATCAGTGCATCCACTATCGAAAGCCCTGCAACAAAATCTTTTTGGCTAAACTGCGCATAATGTGGGTGGATAAAGCGTTGATAGATCAGTTGAACGTTTTCCTTCTCAAAAGCTGCATCTTGTTGATAGCCAGTCGCTCCACCACCACAGAGGTAGCTTTGTCCACCCACACGTTTCGTGAGTTCAATCAATCGTAGCGTCGATGATGAGTCCACCGGAAAATCAGAGCTGCGTATCAGTGAATTTGTGGTCAGACCGATTTTATCGGTGAGTGTCTTAATCGCATGTATGTTGTACTCGGCAACGTTGTCTTCCGGGTTTCGTACCAGGGGCTCGATTACTGTGAACACTTTGTCGAAACACGGTGCCCCCCGATAGGCGGAAATCAGTGTATTCAGCACTTTGTTGCGCCAGTTTTCCTTGCTGGAAAAAACCATCTCGTGTATTGCCCGCGTACCATGAAAACTTCGATCCACCGGGGCAGTCAGCCAACGCCCCTCCCCGTTAACCAGCACCTTGACACGGTTCGACCACGTTCCACCAGTTTTCTGGTATTGCACATCATCAAGAAGTATAAACACGTCCGAACGACGCACCTTGTCGAAGTATCCCAGCCAAGGAAAAAAATTAGGCTGATGAATGGCGACAACCCTCATTTCTACAAATCCTCAATGCGAAATCTGTATCCATGAATATCAACATACAGATTCTTATAACCCGGCATTTCTGTTGCTATTTTCCGGCGCTCTATTTCTTCTTTAGTCATTGCTGGATCGATGCGGCATAACTCGAGGAACATCTTTCTTGTCGATTTACACCCACCCCAAACAATACCGCCCATCGGCTTTGGTGCACCATACTCAACGTACTGTTGAAAAAATCGCTTTATGAGCACAAATGAAGCTTTCCTCGACAAATCCAAAAGCGCTGATGGCGTGACGGCCGGCGGCACATCGAAAATTTCCACATCTACAATCGGCCCGGCATCGACGCTTTGTGTCATGTAGTGCAATGTCGCACCATACTCTTTTGCTTCATCATAAACCGCGAAATGATGCGGGTCCCGCCCAGGATATTGAGGGGACGCAGCATGCACGTTAAAGGCAATCAGGCTTGGTCTGTCCAATATCCATCTTGGAACGATAGTGCCCATTCCGAAGGAAAGTAGAAGATCGCGGTGTACCGCGAACGCACTCTCCAGTGCTTCCAGATCGCCCACCATCACAAAATCAAGATCGATGCCTGCCTCTTTCGCCGCATCAAGAGTCTTCTGACAGGATGTCTCTGACATAAGCAGCACTGCGCGCAACTGTTTCATTTCGTCTCCTCGCCAGTGTAAACTTTGATAATCTTGTCCTTGAGCTGGTTCCAACGCTTCTTGGAAAAGTCCGGAATCTCATCGGCATCTCCCTCCAGGCGTTCGGTTAGAATGTCACCCGAAGTTTTGTTAGTTGTAATCTCGATAGAGTCGAGATGACTGATCCCATCATAACCCATGGGTAGAGCCTTGCCCCATGCCATCATCGCCTCAATAGAGTTACAAAGGAAAGCGCAGCCCTCCTCTAATTCATGCTTCGGTGCAATAAGTCTTCCATGTACAAGCCTGTCATGAAGAGTAATCCATCTCTCGTAACCGGTTTCTTCTGTCCCGACCGCGGACTGCCAGTCATTTCCGAATACCTCTTTAAATAAACACCAACTATCCATTCTCAGAACAGTCCCCTCAAAAAGTAGATTCACCTCGCTACTTGGAACTTTCCACTCCTTGAGAAGTGCTGCTTTGCAAAACATATTGAGCTGATATTCATGGAGACGCCAAAGCTCTATAAAAAGCGCCTGAATCTCCCCAGAATTCCAAAGATAATCCAATAATCGATATCTATCAGGGTCAAGATACTTGATAAAATCTAACCTAGCCGGTTCACCTGCAACATTGAACCGGCCTTGCTGATCAAGTACTGCATCATATCGTGCAAGTATTGCCGAGGCACGACCATATACAGAGCGAAAGGCGCGCTCCCGTGGGTACATCGACCTATCCTGCCAGTGTTCAGGATGAGTCAAAACCTGAAGATAGCGAAACTTTTCCGAAGCGAGAACATCGTGCAGTCTATCAAATCGCCAGTACCCATTCGAATCTGAACAATAGGCGATTTGTGACTTAAAACATTTTGCATAACAGTTAATAAGGCCACCGTAGCTATTCTCTTCACAACTTAGGCAGAAGCGTGTTGGCGAGTGAAAACTAAAGGCAACAACTTCAACGCCGAACCACTCTCCAATCCATTTTGCCTCCTGTGCTACCAGTTGATGGAGTTGATTCTCGCTCTCTATATTGTGAAACAGCGCGTCGAAATGAAGTCCTATGTCATGTCCTAATCCTATAATGCGACAGATGATCTCAGCCTGCTCCTTCTCAAGCAAGTTATAGTAATGACAATGAGGGTTTATAAAATATGTAGACTGGACGCCGCGATCATGCTCTATCTCTGCGATACGTAACGCGCGATTCAACGAATGATCACAGTCGTGCCGCCATATAACAAAGGGCTCGCCAAAGTCAACATCTGTGTAACCGATAAAGCGATACCTCGCTTGTGCAAGATCAAGCGCTGCGATATAGCCATCCAGTGTAAAATCGTTGATGTATTCGTTGCTCAAGAGGGCTTTCCGATAATCACTAATCTCTATTTAGCGGTATAGATGCTGACGCCGAGCGGCGCCAGTTTTTCCCGTATCTGCTCGAAATAGACCGGTGATACCGATAGTGCTACGTGCTTAATTCCCTTCTTGGCGATCAGTTCGGGACCACCAATCGGCCGGCCATGCACCGTGCCACCCCAAATCGTGCGGTTATCATCAAGGAAAGCGGCGATCTCATGAGGTTCGAAATGACCCAACAATGGCGCGAACAGTCCAGCCGATGCCATCCCGAAGATTGCAAAGGCCTCTCCCTTGGAGTTCGCCTGACGGCGACACTCTAGGACGGAATTTACAATGCCCTGAGCGATCATTTCATTGTGACTAAGAATCGCAAAGTTCTCATCATATACCTGGCCAATCTTGCCCGTTCGCGCGCTGCGCTTGGCAAGTAGCGCAAATAGTGGTACGCCAGATTCATCGGTAGCGATAACTTCGAAACCAGCTGCTTCAGCCAGTGCGCGTATCGTCGGCAATGTCAGCTTAGACAGATGGTCCGTACAGAATAAATCATTCGGGTTGTTTGAAAAGTTTGGAACCCGCAGGTAAAAGTATCCATCGTCAGTTAGCTGGCGATTAGCCCATACCAACATGTCGAATGGATTATCAACATGTTCTAAGACACCGAGACTAACAACCAAATCGACGCGATTTTCACCCACTTCATACTCATGATAACCACAACGACGAGCGGCTATTTCCGGGTTCGCTTGGACGAGGTACTCGTACGATCGACTTGGCTCAAAGGCGCTGATCTTCCAACGAGGAAAGTGACGAATAAAGTGACCAAGAAACTCACCCTTTCCTGCGCCGGCCTCAAGGACTGACCCTGATTCAGGTAACTGTCGAAACTTCAGCATGAAGTCTAGGGTCCGTTCAGCCTGCGACTTCGCTTCTGGTCCTTGGTAACTCTGGATCGCTGCATCATTCGAGCGAGTCATAAGGCTGTAGCTATCGCGGTAAAAAGCTTCGGTAGCACCGCGGGTACCACCAGCGTTAAAGATCAAGCCACAGCCTCGGCAGATACGATTCTCAATCGTCGCCTGGGGCAAAATCTCGCTATCAGAGGTAATGCAGGGCCCTGCATACTTCGGATAGGCCTCATACAGCTCTGCCGATTTACACACAGGACAGTTGATTGCGTACATGCTTTATCTCCAGGATGCATTCACTACGGTGTCACTAGGCTTTCATGCAGACTGCGTAGAATCAGCCCTCTGCGGTACGGAAAATTAACCTCGACTGGCTCTCCTAGTACGTCGCGGCGGAACAAACAGTCTGGCTCGTTGTAGCCAACCATCGCCCGAAGCGATGTTGTGCCGGAAAAGCGCGGATTGATCTCAAATGGGATGACGATATCGTTTACTAAGCGACACTGAATATTGATCGGCGCTCTGGGATGCAGTGCTGTAGCAATTCGCTCGCACTGCGCACGCACTTCAGGCCAGTCTCCGACATAACCTTGCGATATTCCTGTAGAGATTATCAGATTCGAGCCTAGTTCCGCACGACCGCTTCGGTTCGGAATGCTGGTTCGTATTGTCAGCGCATTATTGACCAGGCGGCGAATAGCAATTGAATTAAGCATGCGCCCGTCGGCACCAAATAGGACGCCAACGGTATATTCCTGATTCGGCGTCCCCACGTACTCCTGCAAAATAAAACTTTCGTAGATACCAAGCAGGTAACTGGCAAATAGTTCCAACTCGGCACGGTTCTGAACAATAAATACATTGGCTGAACCACCACCGCCGCGCGAAGGTTTTATCACCACTGGAAAATGATCGAAGCCTTCGAGATCGGTAAAGGCACTGACCTCACGAAACAACGGCACACGAACTCCTTGAGCAGAGAGGAAAGCCATCGTCGCCGCCTTATCTTGGCAGATTTCCATCACCGATGGAGGATTGACTGGCACATACAAGCCCAACGCCTCGAGTTTTTCGCGCTGCTGCGACAGGACCACCATCTCCGCCTCGGAGCCATGGAATATCGCACGGCAGGTAAAACGTTTGGCCAGAGCAACAACCTCCTCAAGATACTTGGGGTCATTCGCACGTGGTAACACCGCAAAGTGATCTACCACATGGCGATTGGCACATTCATCATTAGCATCGGCACCAATGATCAAGTAGCGCCCAGCAAGCTGTAGAGCTTTCAATATTTGTTCACCATGACCACCGCCGCCTATTCCGGTAACGAGGACCGGATATTTCCTATTCAATTCTAAAGTCATGAACTTTCCTCGCAGGACACATAGCTCTGCAAAAGCCGGGCAACCGGCGCAGCAACTTCGACAGTTTTTAAAAGAACCTCACTCGATGCCGCAAGAGAATAACGCAACATCGTCACCTCATTACTGGAGGTATCGAACAGGGCGGCGCAACCTCTCGGGTCGGTGTCACGAGGCAGACCACAGCTACCAACGTTAACAAACAATCGACCGTACTCACGTCGAACGAAAGGATGGTGTGTATGCCCCATGAATATCACGTCGGCGTCTACATTTGCGAAATCCTTGAGAGAGCTATCGGGATAAACGTAGCCAGTAGTAGGTTCGCTCGGACTACCGTGAACGAATAGCAGCCGTTTCCCATCTATTTCAACACGCCTCAACGAGGCCAGAGAAGCGAGGAAATTAAGGTCGTCTGTTGTGAGTCTGGAACGTAGCATATCATAGCGGTAGACCTTTGCTTTCTCCGTGTCCGCGCCATTATCAGCCAGGAGCATTTTTTCATGGTTACCGCGAAGCGGCAGTATCTCGGGTGTGGCCCGTAGTTCTCGAACAACATCTGGCAAAGGCACATATCCAACCGCATCACCAAGATAGTAAAGCTGCTTTGCGCCATTCGAATACATCAAATCGCGCGCACAGCAGAAGCCACCAGCATTTCCATGGGCATCGGAGAATATTCCAAGTATCATATGTACCGTTTACCCCTGCAGCCTATAGATATTGCTCAAGCCATTGTTCCATATTGAGCAGAGACCATATTAGCAGACGACGGTTGGTCCGGCCCGTGAGGTGATCGTCGATAAGATTTTGAATGGTTGCACGATCAAGATACTCGTAGATCGCAGCATTTGGCCGGAGTAATCGGCGCTTCACATAGTCCAAACTCTCACCCTTGAACCAACTTGCGTCTGGTGCGCTAAAGCCCTGCTTAACGCGATCAACAACATCGTTTGGCAAATAACTGCCCATCACTTGGCGTAGGATCAGTTTTCCGTCGTGAGTCTTGCTAAAGTACTCATTAGCTTTACGTCCAGCGTCGTTCTCGTTAATGCGAAGTACCTCGGCCAAGTTTTTGAGTTTCAAAGAAACCGGGCAGCGCATCGCAAAGTCGACCAGATCGTTGTCCAGAAACGGAACACGGTTTTCCAGTCCGTGCGCCATGCTGAGCTTGTCTTCAACAACCAATAGCCCATGCAGGAAAGTTTTAGCTTCAAAATATAGTGAGTGATTGATGTAGTCTTCTGGTGTGTAGAAACGATCTGAGTGATGTTTGAACACATTGCGAAAGATATCCCGTGTCCAAACGTGTTTTACCTCGTCCCAAATGTTGGCGAACACCTGTTGGATCTGGGTGTTGGGGAGCAATCGTTGCCAGAACTGGTAATACTTGCTGATATAGTGCTCAAAATCGTCATTGACGACTGCCCGATAGTAGCGCCAAGGGTACCCACCAAATAGCTCGTCTCCGCCGGCTCCAGAAAGCACCACTTTCACGAACTTCGAGGCGAGCTGGGCAGCGTAATAGTTCGGATAGCTCTGACCAACGCGCGGTTCCTCGAGGTGCCAGGCTAATTTCGGCAAGACACGCTCCATATCGCCAGATTTCAACACCATTTCGTAATGCTCGGTCTTGAAGCAGTATGACATGTATTCGGCCTTGCTGCGCTCGTCGAACCCCAACTCGAGACCCGAGGCTGACGTGAGATCGAAGCCGCAGGTAAAGGTCTTCATGTAAGGGTATGACTGGGCTGCTATGGCGGTGATTGAGCCGGAATCCATGCCGCCGCTCAGGTAACTGCCAAGTTCGACATCGGTCACCAGTTGGCGATTCACTGCCTGTCGAAACAGACGGTCCAGTTCTTCCTGATAGGCCTGCTTGTCGATAGCGCCAAAAGGTTCACAAAAGTCGAAATCCCAATACTGGGTCAGTTGCAGACCCTGCTTTGGTTTCGATAGATCGAGCGTGCCATAGTGCCCTGCGGGAAACAGTTTGATGTCTTGTAAAAGGGTTTTGTCTGTGAAGATATTCTGAAAGGTAAAGTATTCAAGCAAGGCCTCCTTGTCGAGATGCCGGGAAAACCCCGGTTGCGCCAATATCGCCTTTTGTTCGGAACCGAAAGCCAGCGTATTGCCGGTGGCTGCGAAGTAAAGCGGCTTGATGCCGTATCGGTCGCGACCCATGAGAAGCTTTTGCTCCTGCTTGTCCCACAGGGCAAAGGCAAACATGCCGTTCAACTTGCCGAGAGCCTTTACGCCCCAGGCGGCAATTGAATTGAGCAGTACTTCCGTGTCGCTTTGCGAGCGAAACCTGAAGCCCTCAGCCTCCAAATCGGTCCGTAATTCCCGGTAGTTGTAGATTTCGCCATTGTAGGTAATGACATACCGGTGATCGGAAGAGACCATCGGTTGATGTCCGGCGGCGCTTAGGTCGATGATCGCCAATCGGCGATGCCCCAAACCAATATTTCGATCGACCCATTGCCCTTCGCCATCGGGCCCGCGGTGCGCGATGGCATCCGCCATACGCTTAATGATGACGGGAGAGACGGGTTTGCCGTCGAGATTAACTATACCTGCGATACCGCACATCAGCCGATATAGCTCATAACATTTTCAATAACGTACCCCTGTTCCCTCTCTGTCATCCCGTTGAATAGGGGCAAGGAGATGCTACAGTCGTTCGCGGCATATGCCATGGGGAAATCTTCGGGCTTGAGACCGTACTTATTACAATAGTAGGTCAGCATATGCACTGCATGGGTTGCGGGACGCGTGGAGATACCCGCCTGCTGCAAGCGATCCATCCATTCGTTCCTTTTGGCATTCACACGCTTGACAGACTGGGGGACAATCGGCTCCGGCTGGAAAAGACAGGGATAGCTCTGATAGCCGTGACCGTATCCCGCAGGATGGGCCGGAGTCCTGAGCCAGGGCAGCTTGGTGAATGCTTGGTCGTAGATGCCAGCCAGTCGCCGGCGCTCATCGATGATCGCTTGTGCCCGGTCCATTTGCGCCGAACCCAGCGCAGCCTGCAGGTCCGTCATGCGTTGGTTGTAACCCGCATCCGGATGATCAGCCAGGAGGTAGGGACGCGCGCCCATATGGCGCTGCAAGTCTGTCATGGCCGCGCCATGATCCCGCAATCGCCGCAGTTTTTCGGCCAGCGCATCGCTTTGCGTCGTGACCATCCCACCTTCGCCGGTAGTGATGGCCTTTCGCGGATGGAAACTGAAACAGCCGGCGTCGCCAAAAGTGCCGACATGCTGTACCTGATAGGTGCTGCCAAAACCACAAGCGGCATCCTCGACTACCCACAGGCCATGTTTACGCGCCAGCTCCATAACCGGACTCATGTCGGCTGACAGGCCAAACAGATGAACAGGCAGAATGGCTTTGGTGCGGGACGTAACCTTGCGTGCTGCGTCCTGGACGTCGAGGTTGAAGGTATTCAAGTTTATATCACAAAAGATCACTTTCCCGCCCAGATGCTCGACCACGTTCGCTGTTGCAATCCAGGTGAAGGCAGGGACAATAGCTTCGTCGCCCGGGCCAAAGCCCAATGCTGCCAGCGAGAGATGCAATGCGGTGGTGCAAGACGTCACCGCAATCGAGTGACGAGCCCCTGTGAACGCTGACCACTTTTCCTCGAATTCCCGAACCTTGGGGCCCTGGACAAGCCACCCGCTACGCAGTGGTTCGAGGACACTTTGAACCTCCTCCTCGGTGAGACTGGTTCTCGCGATAGGAACCTTCTGTTCGGTCGAACCGCTCATTCGGGTAATCCAACGGCGGCACGGCGCGCCGCTACCTCAGCCTTGTGATCAGCACGCCATTCAATGAGTCGTTTGAGACCTTCGCGCAGATCCAATGTAGCGGTAAAACCGATTTCCCCAGCCGCCTTCTTGGGGCAGCCGATGCGATTACGCACCAAGGTGGCCTGGCTGCGCGGGGCATACTTTATCGGCTTGTCGCAACCGGTTATTTCCAGTAGGAGTTCCGCCAACTCTTTGAGCGATGTCCGCTTGCCCGTGCCGACGTTGTAGTTGGTGTCAGTAGTGTCGGCTTTCATGGCGCAAACATTGGCAAGGCCACAGTCTTCCACCGCCACGAAGTCAAAGGCTTCGGAGCCTTCGCCCATAATGGTCGGCCCTTCCCCCTTGTCGATGGCGTCGAGCATTTTCATTATCACGGCGATATAGGCACCGTGGTAGTCCTGCCGGGGACCATAGACATTCATGTATCGCAGGCCAACGTAATCGAGACCGTAGCGGTGGTGGAATGCACGTAGCATGGCTTCACCGGCGATCTTGGTGGCACCATAGAAATTCTTGTTGTTGAACGGATGGTCTTCGTCCATCGGCTCGCGTACGGCGTCGCCATATACTGAAGCAGAGGAGGAAGACACCAGACGCTTGACGCCCTTGGCCACGCAGGCCTCCATGACGTTGAAGGTGCCGCGCACATTGACGTCGAAGGCGCTGCGCGGGTGTTCATGGCATTGAAGCAGCCAAAGCGCCGCAAAGTGGAAGACGCCATCCGCGCCTTCGAGAGCGGATTGCAGGATGTCAGTCTGCATGATGTCCCCGCCAACGTCGTAGATCTTGACCCTGGGATCTTTCAGTGCCTCGTGGAGGTTTTCGACGCTGCCGCGCACCATATTGTCATAGATCAGGATTTCTTTGACATCTTCTTTTACCAAATAATCGACAGTGTGGGAACCGATAAGACCGGCGCCGCCGACAAGAACGAGTTTTTTACCTTTCAAATCCATTCAATTTGTCCTTTCGATAAAGTGATCACAAATGTAACGTGCAAAAGGGAATGCGCTTGTCCAGGCCGGTGATATGGCATTCAGGATATGCGTGGATGACTCGCCACGTTCAACCAGAAAATCAGTAACCAGCCGTCCTGTTTGCTTATCCAGCATTTGAGCGCGAATGCCCACTTTTTCCGTTGGCTGCAGATGCTCCGGTCGCAAGCGGGGGACAACCGCTTGCGCCGCGTCAGCAAACCATGACTTGAAGTATCGTCGGCCCTCTTGCACCGCGAGGCGCCTGAAACCGTCCCTGCCACTCACGTACTGGCGAAGCAACAGGAGTGAAATACGGCCCGCCTCACCGATCGAAACACCCCTTAAACCGTTATAGTTTTCTCTGCCAAAGGCAGGCACTGCCGTGGGCCCGAAGTAAGTTGAACCGTCTGTTGTAGTGGTCGTATGCACACCCAGAAAGGGCACTCTCAGGTCAGGCACAGGGTAAATCAGGTGGTGAATTCGAATCCCAGAATCTGGATCCAATTTCCAGTAGATACCCTTAAAAGGCAACAACGTATAACGCCTGCCTACTCCAAACAGATGAGCAAGGCGATCTGCATGCAGTCCACTGGCATTGATAGCATGCCCATAACCGACGGTTTCGCCATTCTTGAATGTGACCATCTTCCGTTCAGGTTTAGCTTGTGCTAGAAGGGCGTTACAACGGAGTTCGACGCCCATTGACTTTACTTCTCCAACCAAGGTCTTCATTACCTCAGCAGGACTGCCGACCGCTGTCGATGGCACCCAAAGGGCTTTGCCTGTTGCAGAACGCGCTTCCGGCTCAAGCTCCTTCAAGGCTTGGGCATCAAGAAACTCTGCTTCTACTCCGTTAAGTTTGGCCCGTTGCGCCAGGAGATCCAGTTGTGGCGAATCCTCCTCACATGTGGCTATAAGGATCTTGCCTCTGCGATCTAACCGCAGTTGGCTGTCCTTGTGATACTGTGCCATTTCTATAGCACCTTGTCGGCACAGCTTCGCCTTGAGAGAGTCTCGGGGGTAGTAAATTCCGCTGTGCAATACGCCGCTGTTGCGCCCACTTGAATGCAACCCCGGCATTGACTCTTTTTCAATCACCAAAACCTTGCCTGATGGATTACGGCGTTTAAGCTCGCGGGCGATGGTCAATCCGACTACACCCGCACCGAAAATGACATAGTCTGCTGTCGGCACGAAGATCAAGCAAGAGTCTGGGACATCATTTTGTCGTGCTTGGCAATAGACCGCCTGATGAGGTCACCATTTGCCTTCGTCCACTCAACCGTGCGGCGAATACCTTCACGAATATCGACCTGAGTAGTAAAGTCCAGCTCCTGCTTCGCCTTTTCTGTCGAAGCAAAACGCTTTCCTGACCGATCCCAATCGCGAGCGGGTTTCAAGTCAACCGGCGTTTTATTACCGGTAAATTCGTTGATGAGGTTAGCCAGCTCCAGAATCGTAGTCTCCTTTCCGGTGGCCAGGTTATAAACTCCTCCAGCCTCTCCTTTTTGGGCACAAGCCATCAGGCCGCGAGCCATATCCTCGACGTAAATAAAGTCACGGCTCGTGTTGCCGCCATTATCCAATGGTAGCGCCTCGGCATTTATAGAACGCCAAACGAAAGTAGGGGTGACGTTGCGCCATACCGTGTGCACCGTACCGCGCCACTGACCGGCGCCGAGGATTTCCCGCGGCCCATATACGTTTGAAAAGCGTGCCTTGACAATGGGTAACTGGTGACTCTGGAAGTAATAGTTACCATACAGCTCGCCAATGATCTTGGATATCGAGTAGGGGCTGTCGTGGTAGAGGGTAACAGCCTGGTCTTCGGTGGTCGCCGTCGGGGAACCGTAGGTCTTTTCAGCCACGGCGCAGGCAGCAGCGGCATAGACTACCTTTTTCAGTGACTTGATGTCCTTCAACCTATCGAACAACTTGAGCGAAGTCAGGGTATTGTTCTCGTGGTCGGCAAAAGGGTCAGCAATCGAGGACTGGTTCCCATGATAGCAGGCCAGATGAAAGGCATACTCCAAGTCTTCCGGCAGGGCGGCCAAAATCTTTTCATCGGTGATAGAGCCAAATACGAAACGAACACGCGGATCCGCCGGAATGTTGGCCACGTCCGAGGAGATCAGGTTGTCGACAATGATGATTTCTTGAGGGTTTTGTTCCAGGAGTTGATGAACCAGGTTGCTACCCACAAAGCCGGCGCCGCCAACAACCAGCACTCGCGAATTTGTAAATCCATTATTGTTCATAGGGTCTCACTTTGGGGCCGGAGCCTTGAGGTGTGAATAAACGTCGGTAATCCCAAACTGGTCATACCACTGTAATTGACGCCGGATGGTATCGGCAAAACTCACCTGGGCCTGCCAGCCAAAGGATCGCAGCGTTTCCGATGGGTCCAACGAAACGACCGGCACATCATCTGCGGAAGGCGGGACAATGGGCACATCGAGGCGGCCTAGGCTAAGGTAATCCGAGACCAGATCGAAAATCTCCTTGATGGAATGCGCTTCGCCGCTGGCGATGTTGAATACACCTACGGGTGCGTCGGCTTTGATGGCGAGGTCCATGAAGGCGAGGAAGTCACTCATATCGAGAAAGTCGCGTGACGTATCCGAACAGAAGCAGCTCTGCCCAGCTTTCAGGCGTTTGTAGAAAGTTGGTATGGGTCCAATCGCCAGTCGTGGACCAGTGACGTTAGCGACACGAAGTGTCAGAGTCGGTATTTCGGACAGCAACATAAACTGCTCACCTGCCGTCTTGGTGATGCCGTAACTGGTGAAAGGTGCAGTCGGGTGGTCGGTAGGAATTGGTAACTGATGTGGGCGGCCGTAGCATAGGGCCGTCTGGAAATTGATAAGCCGCTTTACCCCGTTGGCCTTTGCCGCACGGGCCACATTGATACTGCCCATGACATTGGTGCGGCTGTCCTCGACCCAGTCATCTGGGTCCTTATAAGCTGCTGCCGAATGCACAACAACTTCTGGCTTAAAGGCATCGAAGCAGTTATTCACCAAACCTTCATCGGCAACCGAGCCCTCCCTCACGGTGAGACCAGGCACTTCGGGCACGACCTCCCGTTTGCCAGTGGCGAAGTTATCGACAACAAAGATTTCATGGCCTTGCGGTAACCAGTGTTCAATTAAGTTTGAACCCAAGCAGCCGGCACCGCCGGTAATCAGGATACGCATCTCTTCTCCCTCGCTTACTTTTCGTCTTGCAAGCGCAAGTGGGTGTACTCACCCAAAGTACCATGCTGCTGGTAGTATTTGATGGCTTCTGTGACTGTTGTCTGCAAAGGGGTAAATTCAATATCCCCAAAATCCTGGAAGGTGCGCGAGGGATCCAGCAATATGGAAAACACGTCATCCGGCCCCAAATCCTTTACATCGGCTTGCGGTCGGCCGGGAACATCCATTGCCTCGACAACGGCATTATATAGTTCCTGAATGGCGACATCCGTACCGGACGAGAAGTGATAGGCACCGTGCCCCATACCATCACATGCCTTGACGGTGACAGCCGCCAGGTCCTTAACGAAGACAAAATCACGCCGTGACTTGGTGACGAAACACTTTTTACCGTCCTTCAGTCGCTGATAGAAAATGGGCAGCGGACCCGCCACGTTGCGCGGACCAATAACATTGGCGAGGCGGAAGGTCACGTATTCAATACCGGACAGTTCGATGTAATACTCGTTTGCAGTTTTGGAGATCGCATAACTGCTACCAGCCGGATTCCTCGGATGATTCAGCGTGATGGGCTGTTCCTGGGGCTTCAATCCATAGCACAAAGCAGTCTGGTAGTAGACGAATCGCTTGACACCACACTTCTTGGCCAAATCAACCATCAGGGATCCACCGACACAGTTGGTTAGAGTATCGTTGTACCAATCATCCGGATCCTTGTAAGAACAGGCGGCATGAACCAGTGCATCTGGGCGGAAATCCCCGATCAGTTCCTCCATCAGCGACTTGTTGGCGATAGAATCGATCACCACCTTGAGCTTAGGATGCTCCGCAAGATGCTCGATACGGCCTGTCGCTAAATTGTCGACAACGACTACCTCATCCCCACGCTCCAAAAGCATTTCCACGACATGGGAGCCGATTTGGCCTAAACCACCAGTAACGAACGCTTTCATCCCTTCTCCTACACCAAGTAAAATGTTTTAAGATTTATTTTCAGCCAGCAACGAGACTATCTTTCCGGCTGCATCCCCCGCGCCATAGGGCGTTTCCCTGATCACCTGACGTGCCTTGCCCGCCACATCATCAAATGCGGCAAGAATCGCGGAGGTTGAGGAGCCGACCAGCAGGTTCGCTCCTGTACTGATCGTTTCCACCCACTCCGTTTCATCGCGCAGGGTAATGCACGGCACACCATAGAAAAATGCCTCTTTCTGCACGCCACCCGAATCGGTGAGGATTACCGTGGCTGCCTGCTCAAGGGCAACCATGTCAAGAAAGGGCAAAGGCTCTGTGACCTTGACGCTGCCCAGCATATCAGTCAATCCATAATCAACAAGCTGCTTGCGCGTTCGTGGATGCAGCGGCAGCACCACAGGGATCGTCTTAGCAATACTGCCAAAGGCATTGACGATCCTGCCCAATCTTTCAGGATCATCTGTATTTTCCGCTCGATGACAGGTTGCCAAGGCAAACTCGCTTTTCGTGAGACCGTATTCTTCGAGGCTTGTGCTTTGCGATTTGGCTTTCTCGCGATAAAAAAGGGCCGCATCATACATCACGTCACCACTGTTATGAACACCTCTTGTCAACCCTTCGGCCTGGAGATTGACGACTGCTGCCTCCGTCGGGCAGAAGAGTTTAGTGGACACCCGATCGGCGAGGATGCGGTTAATTTCTTCCGGCATCCGCATGTTAAATGAACGCAGCCCAGCCTCAACATGAGCCACGGGAATATGCAGTTTGGCGGCGGCAAGAGCGCCGGCCAGGGTGGAATTTGTATCCCCGTAAATGAGCACCCAATCGGGCTTTTCTTGCAGGAGGACGCTTTCGACGGACTCGAGCATGCGGCCTGTCATGACACCGTGATTACCACCGGATATCTCCAGGTTGTAGCATGGGCGAGGAATATTGAGTTCATCGAAGAAGACTTTTGACATGTTGTCGTCGTAGTGCTGGCCGGTATGCACAAGCACTTCGTCGATCTTGTCTGCATAGCGATCCCGAATAACCCTTGAAACCGTTGCAGCCTTGATGAATTGCGGTCGTGCTCCAATGATCGTAACGATTTTCATGGATTCAGGAGGCGCTCAGTTGTACGGATTGCAACAGCGCGGCAACGATTCGATCCTGATCGGGTTCGGATAGATCCGGCCCCATCGGCAAGCTAACCACTCGCCCGGCGACAAGTTCGGATACTGGAGTAGCGCCACCACCACAAGTAGATGCGTAGGCAGGCTGGTGGTTAAGTGGCACAGGATAATGCACTGCAGTCGGGATACCCTGTTCATTAAGTTGCTTGGCGACGACATCGCGGTTGTCAACACCGATGGTGTACTGGGCATAAACGCTCGTACGGTCTGACTTTATCGTGGGCAGTTGGCAGTTGGCAGTTATCAGTTCGCTGTAGCGGGCAGCCAATTGGCTTCTACGCTCTACTTCCCAGTCGAAGCGATCAAGCTTGGCAAGGACGACGGCACATTGCAGAGTGTCCATGCGACCACCGACGCCAATACGTGTGTGGTGGTAGCGCTTTTCCTGACCATGGACGCGAATCTCGCGACAGAATTTCGCCAATGTGTCATCGCTGGTAAAGATTGCCCCCCCATCACCATAGCAGCCAAGCGGCTTGCTTGGGAAGAAACTGGTACAGCCGATGGTGGAGAGGTTGCAGCTCTTGCGCTTCTTGTATTTGGCCCCAAAGCTCTGTGCCGCATCCTCTATCACGGGCAAATTATGTTTTAGGGCGATAGCATTGATCTCGTCCATGTCCGCTGGCTGGCCATAGAGGGACACCGGCATGATGGCGCGGGTGCGCGGAGAGATCGCCGCCTCGATCAGGGCCGGATCGATGTTATAAGTGTCCGGCTGGATATCAACGAATACCGGCTTGGCGCCCAGCAGTGCAATGACTTCCGCGGTGGCAACGAAGGTAAAGGGCGTGGTAATAATTTCGTCGCCCGGGCGGATACCCAACGCCATGAGCGAGATCAGCAGTGCCTCGGTTCCGGAGGCGACAGCAATGCAATGCTTTACGCCAACATAATCAGCCAGCCTTTCCTCCAGCTCGCCAACCTCCGGGCCCATTATATACTGACCATGATCGAGAACCCGGTTGATACGCTCCTGGATCTGGGGCTTGAGCGCCTGATACTGACTTTTAAGATCTATAAACGGAATAGTCATTTGTTCACTTGCTCCAGATTCGTTCCATTCAACACATATACCTGCTTGCTATGTGGACAGGTGTACGTCCCATCGCCCTCCATCGGTAATGGGATCTGCTCACCATATTCGCTCATCCAGCCGACCTGTTTGGCGGGCACGCCGACCATCAGCGCATAATCGTGTACACTCTTATTGACCACCGCTCCAGCACCGATGAATGCGAAGGCTCCAACTGTCACTCCACAAATGATGGTGCAGTTGGCGCCCAGGGTGGCACCCTTCTTCACCAGTGTATCCCGGTATTCATTTTTGCGTTCAATCAGCGATCGCGGGTTGTAGACATTGGTGAACACCATGCTCGGGCCGCAGAATACACCTTCCTCCAACGTGACATTGTCGTAGACAGAGACGTTATTCTGGATCTTGCAGTTGTCGCCTATGACGACCTTGTTACCTACAAATACATTTTGCCCAAGTGAGCAGTTCTTACCGATCTGCGCACCCGCACAGACATGTACGAAGTGCCAGATACGGGAGCCCTCTCCTATACTGGCACCAACATCCACAATCGCACTTTGATGGACTGAATAATTCATATCAATATTCCAGGGGAAGCGAGACTGTATTGCCATCACGCGCAGAGAGATAGGCAGCGATCAGCAGCTCAAGTGATTTCAGTCCTTCGCGGCCGTCGGTTTCAGGGTCCGTTTCACCGCGCATCACTTCGATGACGTTCTTGTAGTAAACCGGATGTCCGAAACCATAGACAGATGTCGTTTCATAGTTTGCCGTTTGTATATGCTCGTCGTAATCCCGTGGCTCATCAAATTCCCAATGCTGAATGTCATTGACTGCAACACCACCCACTCGCACAGTGCCTTTTTCACCAAGAATGGTGATACTGCCTTCCATGTTCTTCGGGTAGGTGAGCATGGTCACACTCATTGACCCCAATGCACCACTGCGCCAACGGAGGTTCAAAACACCGGTATCTTCCACCTCAATATCTCGCGTCGTGCTCATCATCGCCTGAACCTTGTCGACCGGCCCGATCAGCCAGTCCAGCAGGTCCACGTAGTGGCTCGCCTGGTTCATGAACGCACCACCATCAAACTCCCAGGTTCCGCGCCATTTTGCTTGGTCGTAGTATTCCTGGGGACGGGTCCAGAATACGTTCAGGTGAACCATATGGATCTTGCCAAACCGCTTCTCGCCAATGGCCCGCTTGAGCAGCTGCAAAGTAGTGTTGCGCCTGTTCTGTTTCACCACGAACAGGCGGACATTGGCTTCATCACATGCCCGAACCATACGCACACCATCCTGCCAGCGGGTTGCCATCGGCTTCTCAGTCATGACGTGGACCTTGTACTTCGCCGCCAACACGGCCTGGTCCGGATGTATACCGCTGGGCGTACAGAGAACCACCAGATCCAGCTGCTCCGCCTTCAGCATCTCTTCAAAGTACTGATAGCCTGGCACTTGGTATTGCTCAGCATGCCTCTCAAGCACTTTGGCATCGATATCGCAAACAGCCACCAACTCGATGCTCTCTGCGTGTTTTTCTATTGCACCAAAGTGATTCTTTGAGATACGGCCACAACCTACGATGGCAATTCGTATTTTTCGATCGGTAATACTCGGAAACATCACTGGCGTCCTATGTTGGTTGAGTTCTGGCTGATCGCGCAGAGTGATCTATAAATTCTCCCCCACCCTGCCGGGGACTTCTTGATATCCATTATTCTGCACCTGGCCCAGGGATGTCGGACAGGTGAAGGGGGGGTGCGATCGCTAGCGGGAATCGCGTAGAACACCATCACCCCACATCTATTGCATTTCTCGTTCAAGTGAATCTATTTCAGCCTTAAGCGATTCGTACTCCACCAACTTGCGTTTCAGAAACTTCGCCGTAAGCGCTGTCTTTTCCGCTATACCCGTCGGCGTCAGCAGATAGGCATACCCCAACTTGTTATTGCTGTTCTGGAAGTTTTGTATTTTCACCAACCCCTTATCCACCAGCGCCCGCACGCAGTAGTTCACGCCCCCCAGGCTGACACCCAGCCTTTCAGCGATCTCACGCTGGGTCAGGTCTGGATGCGCCTCCAGGAGTCTGAGTACGCGAAATCGCGTATCCTCTTGTACCGTGGTGGGGCGACGCGTCATGTTTACAAGGTGTTGGTATTTTTTATTCAGGCAGGCTACCGCCGAATTGTGCGAAACACACAACCCGGGGCACTTGCTCTGTTGAGCCGCTAGCAAGACTTGAATTCTGTTCAAACATGAACATCATAAACGATTTAGCAGAGAATAGGGAACCCGAAATTGGCATTTTAATCACACTTCAGTCACCGCTAAGATAGGCGCCAGCCAAACCACACCGCCCTTTAACCTGGGTGGAATTGACGACAAAATACCACCCCTTCTCATTTTGTTATCTGGCTGGTTGATAATTTGGTGGATTATGTCCACTATATCGACCTTGGGAATTACCGTTGTTTCAGAAAGGGAATCCGAATGGACAATCAAGCCGCTTGGCACCTGATCCACACCAAACCGCGCCAGGAGCGGGTAGCGTGTGAACAACTGGAAAGGCAGGGATATAGGACTTATCTTCCCCTAATTGGGCGGCCGAATCACTCCCAGAACCCCGTCGTCCCCCTCTTTCCCCGCTATCTGTTTATCCGCCTGACCGCCGGTCTGGACGACTGGACCCCCATCAGATCGACCCGCGGCGTAAGCTCATTGGTGCGTGTCGGTATGAATCCAGCCAAAATATCTGATCAACTGATTGATTCTATTCAAAAAAGAGAGAACGCCGACGGACTCCACCTGCTGCCGACACAGGCCTTTCGCAATGGAGAGCGGATTCGACTTGTGAGCGGGCCCCTTTCCGATTATGAGGCAATTTTCTGCGAAAAGCGGGCTGAGAACCGGGTGATTATCCTGCTCAACCTCATCGGCCACCAGAACCGGATCGAAGTACCTGCGGAAAGTATCTCCAGGCTGTAGTTTCTGTTTCGCGCCAGAGGCGCTCCTACATACAGGTCGGGATCCCCGCGTGGGTGGCTACCCACACCATGTAGGGGTGGCCGCTCCCGGCATCCTGCAGCATTAGCACTTCCTTGTGCGTCGCTTTGCCGCGGAATGCTTTCGCACCGGAGACGCGCCTACAAAAACCCTGGCATTTGACCCCCGGGCCAGCGCTCTTTCACTTTCCGTTCAAAGCCCGCAATGAGTTCACGCAATCTTTTAGCCGATATGATGGCGAGTTCAAGCCGCTCGTATCGTTCTGCAACATCTTCTGGGTAGTCGTGTGTGAACTCATTGCGTATCGCTCGCAGTCTGATCCACTCTTCCGCGGAAGGCAGCCAACCCAGCTGTTCCAGTCTGTTGAGGCGATCAAGCATCGCCATACTGGCTATCTCTTCTTCCAGCATTCGCAAAGTTGCCGGGATAAGCCGCGAACCCATGTCATCTTGTAATCGTGTGTAGCGGTAGGCAAACTGGTCAAGCAGGCGTCGGTCATCTTTCGTCAGGCGCTCCAAATCCAGATCGTCTGTCCCAAAATCACGTTTAGCCAAGTCATTTAGCGCTTCCTTTAAGGCTTGCCCGTGTCCCAGGCAGGTAATGAGGGCATTGCGAAGGGACAGGAGTTCTGGGCTGTTTGTCATAGCGCAACTCCAGTTTGCCGTGCAATCCGGACAATCGGGCGTGTATCGTCCGCATGTTCGATGACGATATCGACCTTGCGTTCTCCCAGACCCTGTTCAAGTAGTGTGAGCATATGTATCTTGCGGGCAATCAAGCCATCATTTTTGGCCGGCAAGACGAGCAGATCGATATCACCCCCCCGCTTCTCATCATTTACGCGTGAGCCGAATAGGGTAACCTTCGTACCTTCGCCGAAGGCTTCCCGTGCCGCGTGACAAATGAGCTTGGACTGGTGCGAAGTCAGTCTCATGGTGATTACCTCATGCATGAGTGTTTTGCAATCCTCAGCGATATCCTACCCGCGGATAGTAGGCTAATGGAAGCTTTGCGGGGATTCGTTTAAAAAACGAAGTTCGGAGACCCTGGATGGCATGCAATGGATTCCGGGGCCTAAACACTACTTTATTTCCCTGGCTGCGCCGTCGTGGGCGCAGCGCTGGCCCAGAGGAGTGTGTTCGCTACGAAAAGCTTTCGCGCCAGAGGCGCTCCTACGAAAACCTTTGTGTCCGGGCCTCTATAACTGGAGAGACTTCGGTAATTGCGCCTCTTTGATACCCATCCTGACAGCCGCGAACTCACGCAGACGGTTGAAGCTGTCCAACAGTATCAAGGCATACTCCTTTCCCAGCATGAGGTCTTCTGCGAAGGTCTCCGCACTCTCCATGTATTCGTGGACCCATTTATTACGCAGCTTTCTCGCTTCGAGCCAATGCTCAACGTTTTCGATCACACCGAGCCTCTCGGCGCGATTGAGGGTTTCGATCTGGCTTCCGGGAGTCTCCGCCAAGGCCATCAGCCAACGTGGCAAGAGTTTGTCTGCAATGGTGTCCTGCATGCGGCCAAAGCGCGATATGAAGGCTTCCAGGCGCTCGGCCAGTTCCGGATGGGTTTCCAGACTATTTACCCACGCCACGTCGATGACCTGATGTTGATAAAGTCTATTCCAGCTGTAGGCCAGGTGACCGCCTTCGCGTGAGACGATATCCAGGGTCAGGAGAAAGCGGTCAACCGGCAGGATGCTGCTTGTCGTCATAACCTCACACCTGTGCGGAGCGCCTCTTCATGTATTGGTTGATAGGTCGTTTCGGGATCGAGCACCAGGACGTCAATCGGCTGGTCACCCAAACGGAGTTGCAATCTGGCGACAAGTTGCAATGCTTTTCGTTCACGTTGCTGAACTGGCTTGTCCGACCGCACCAGTAAGTCCAGGTCCCCGCCACGCGCCGTGTCATCGACTCTGGACCCAAACAACATGACAGCCGCATCCGCGCCGAATATTTCGTTCACGGTATCGCGAATTGTCTTTCGTGTTTGACTGGACAGGCGCATTGGTTCGCAGAAGGCCTCATGGTTCGTTAAACCGGTAGGTCAGTCGTGGATATGCTGAACAACCAGGATCCGGCGAACACTCCCATCATGGCAACATGACAGAGATGATTGATCCTCTGCGATATCCTACCTGCGGATGGTACGCTAATGGAAGTTTTGCGAGTAATTCTTTGGAAGATCGACTGAGGATACCCCAGATGGCGTAAAACGATATCCGGTACTTTCCGAAAAACCGGTGCATGCCACATGGCTTTTCGGTTATCATGCGCGCAACTGTTTTTCAAATACTCCCTTTTTAAACAATTACTTAAAAAATTCACCCAGGTTAACGCCTCTTTTCCATGACTTCCCTCGCCCAGTACAAAAGACTCCTGCGCTATGTCCGCCCGCACTGGCGGATATTCCTGGTCTCCATACTGGGGACCATCGTACTGGCCGCCACCCAGCCCGCCATGCCCTACCTGATGAAGCCGCTGCTGGACGGCAGCTTTGTCGAGAAGGACCCGCGGATGATCATCCTGGTCCCGCTGTTGCTGATCGGGCTGGCCCTGGTTCAGGGGTTGGCGACCATTGTCAGTTCGGTGGCCATGGAGTCGGTGGCGACCCGGGTGGTGTTCAATCTGCGGGAACTGATGCTGCAGAAACTGCTGGTCCTGCCGACCCGCTTCTACGACAACAATTCAGCCGGAGTGGTGCTGTCCAAGGTGACCTACAATGTGGAGCAGCTCACCAGCTCCGCCTCCTATGTGATCGTCACATTGATTCGGGACACCCTTTCCATCCTCGGCCTGTTGGGCCTGATGCTCTACCTCAACTGGAAGCTGACCCTGATCGCCTTCGCCCTGATCCCGGCCGTGGCCTTTTTCGTCCGCGTGGTTAGCAAGCGCTTACGTACCATCAACC
Organism: Sedimenticola hydrogenitrophicus; assembly: GCF_025175675.1. Lineage (GTDB taxonomy): Bacteria > Pseudomonadota > Gammaproteobacteria > Chromatiales > Chromatiaceae > Sedimenticola > Sedimenticola hydrogenitrophicus. Next base: position 42,928 of record NZ_JANIOA010000017.1, on the reverse strand, counting down.
GCGCCCTGCAGAAGCGCATGGGAGAGATGACTCACGTACTGGAGGAGGTGATCACCGGCAACAAGGTGATCAAGCTGTTCGGCGGCCAGGCGCACGAGGCACGCCGTTTCTTCGACTCGGCCAACAAGGTGCGTCAGTTCAAAATGAAGGCGGTGCTGGCCCACAACGGCAGCGTTCAGGTGAACCAGCTGGTGGCGGTTTGCGGTCTGGCGCTGATGGCTTATCTGTCGGCGCAGCAGTCGGCGGCCGGGGGTTTCACCGTGGGTGAATTTGTCGCCTTCTTCGGCGCCATGGCGATGATCCTTTCGCCCCTGAAGAAGCTCACCAGTATCAATAATGAGCTGCAGCGCGGACTGGCTGCCGCGGAGAGCGTGTTTGAGCTGCTCGATGAGCCCGCGGAACAGGACCAGGGCACGGCCGATCTGCCGTCACCCAAAGGCCTGTTGGAGTGGCGCAGCCTGGAGTTTCGTTACGAACCCAACGGGGCGCCGGGCGATGGCACCGAGACCACCCCTACCCTGGGAGATATCCAGCTGACCGTCGCCCCCGGCGAAAATATCGCCCTGGTCGGCCCCTCCGGCAGCGGCAAGACCACCCTGGCGAGCCTGATCCCGCTGTTTTACCGCCCCAGCCGGGGGCAGATCCTGATCGACGGGATGGATATCAGCAACCTGCCCCTGTCGGTGTTGCGGGCCAACGTCTCCCTGGTCTCCCAGGACGTGTTTTTGTTCAACGACAGTGTCCGCGCCAATATCGCCTATGGAATCAACAGCAATGCCACGGATGAGCAGGTACGGGAGGCCGCCCGGGCCGCCAACGCCCTGGCGTTCATCGAGCAGATGCCGGAAGGGTTCGACACCACCATCGGGGACAACGGCGTCCGGCTCTCCGGCGGCCAGCGCCAGCGCCTGGCCATTGCCCGCGCCCTGCTCAAGGACGCACCGATCCTGATTCTGGACGAGGCCACTTCCGCCCTGGATACCGAGTCCGAGCAGCTGATCCAGGAGGCGATGGAACGGCTCAGATCCGGCCGCACCACCCTCACCATCGCCCACCGGCTCTCCACTATCGAGAACGCCGACCGCATTGTGGTACTGAAGGATGGCCGCATCGTCGAAACCGGCTCCCATCGTGAACTGCTGGCGCAGCAGGGGCTGTATAAAAAACTCCACCAGTTGCAGTTTTCTGCTGGGTAATGCGGTTTATGAAGAACAGAGTCCGGACGGCTGCAGGATACGCATCACAGACCAAACCCGTAGGGCTCCTCGTTCCCACGCAGAGCATTGGTATGCGTTCCCACGCAGAGCGTGGGAACGAGGGGGCCCTGCGGAACTACAGCGCCACACCTCAGCCGAGCACATCTTCCATCCATGGAAACATGTACGCATGACGGCGCAAACAAAACCCCAAGGCCGATTCCCCTGGCAACGGTTTATCCATCCCCGATTCTGGCCCACCTGGGCCGGGCTGGGCATGCTGCGGTTGCTCAGTCTGCTGCCCTTCACCATTCAACTGGGTATCGGCCGGCAACTGGGCCGACTGGCGCAACAGCTGCTGTCACGGCGCGTCAATATCGCCCGCACCAACATCCGGCTCTGCTTTCCCGAGCTATCGCCGGAACAGCAGAAACAGCTGCTTCGAGACCATTTCGAGGCGATTGGCATGGGTATTTTTGAAACCGCACTCTCCTGGTGGGGCAGCGACGAGCAACTGAGGAGCCGGGTGGAGATCGAGGGCCTCGAGCACATCCAACACGCCAAAGCGGGGGGATCCGGGGTGCTTATGGTCACCGGTCATTTCAGCATGATGGAGCTGACAGGACACATGCTCGGTCTGTTCAACCGGACGGGGGCCATGTACCGTCCGATGAAAAACCCGCTCATGGACCTGCTGCTGCTGCGTGCCCGCAGCCGCCGTCTTGGCCCCATATTTACCCGGGATGATATCCGGACCATGACCCGCTGCCTGCGCCGGGGAGAGATGGTTTTCTACGCCTATGACCAGAACTACGGCCTGGAGCACGCCCTGTTCATCCCGTTGTTTGGCATCCCGGCGGCAACCATTACCGCCACGTCACGTTTCGCCGCCATGGGCAAGGCGGTGGTAATACCCTATTTTCCGAGACGCCGGGCGGACGGCACCTACCTCATCAAGGTACACCCCCCCCTGGAGGGTTTCGCCACCGGCGATGATGAACAGGACACCCTGCGCATCAATGCCCTGCTGGAGCAGGCGATTCTGGAAGCACCGGAACAGTATTTCTGGATTCACCGGCGATTCAAGACGCGCCCGCCGGGAGAGCCGTCGCTCTATTGAGTGTTGGCCACGGAAGAACACCGAAGACACTGAAAAAACTTTCCGTGTTTTCCGTGGCTGAACAGCCCCACCACAAAGGCACCAAGCTCACAAAACCTTCAAGAGAAAGGCATTCATTAGTGTACTTTGTGACTTTGTGGTGAAAAAGTTTTCCGAATCGGGCGCGCACAGGCTATACATCATTGGCCACGGAAGACACGCTTTCCGTGGCTAGCTGACAGCCGTCGACTACTGGATATAGGGGGCAATGGCGGCTTGTGGTATATTCACAGCTCTGTTTTCACGGCCTGTCTGATCGCACATGTCACTTGATCTCCCGGACTTCACACCCGTACACATACTCGTCGCCGGCGATGTCATGCTGGACCGTTACTGGCACGGCGGCACCCACCGCATTTCACCCGAGGCGCCGGTACCGGTGGTGCGGATCGAGGGGGATGAATCCCGCCCCGGCGGGGCCGGCAACGTGGCCCTGAATATCGCCTCGGTTGGGGGCCGGGCCACCCTGCTCGGTATCACCGGCAAGGACCGGGAGGCGGAAGAGCTTGAGCAGTTGCTCTCCGACAAAGGAGTCAGCTGCCGGTTTCAGCGCCACGAGCTGCGCCCGACCATCACCAAGTTGCGCATCATCAGCCGCCAGCAACAGCTGATCCGTCTGGACTTCGAAGATGGTTTCAACAACCTGGCCACCCGGGATCTGACGTCCGCCTACCAGGAGCAGCTTGGCGAGACCGATCTGGTGATCCTGTCGGATTATGGCAAAGGCACGCTTCAGGAGGTCGGCGAACTGATCCGCCTGGCCCGGTCGGCCGGAAAGCCGGTCATCGTCGACCCCAAGGGCACCGACTTTGAACGCTACCGGGGCGCCACCCTGGTCACCCCCAATCTGTCCGAGTTCGAGGCGGTCGCCGGCAGCGTGGCCGACGATGACGACCTGGCGGCCAAGGGAGTGGCGCTGATGGCGCAGTACGATTTCGACGCCCTGCTGATCACCCGGGGCGAACAGGGCATGACCCTGTTGCAACGGGGCCGGCCTGCCCGGCACCACCCGACCCACGCCCAGGAGGTCTACGACGTCACCGGCGCCGGGGACACCGTCATCTCCATCCTGGCCACGGGTCTGGCCAGCGGCATGCCGCTGGATGCCGCCACCCAACTGGCCAATATCGCAGCCGGCATCGTGGTGGGCAAGCTGGGCACCTCCACGGTCACGCTGGACGAGCTGAAATATGCCTTGCAGGAGCGGCAGGTGGCCCATACCGGCGCGGTCACGGAAGAGGAACTGCTGGAGGCGTTGGAGCTGGCCCGGGCGCGCGGCGAATCCATTGTCATGACCAACGGCTGTTTCGATATCCTGCATGCCGGACACGTCACCTATCTGGAGCAAGCCAGCCGCCTCGGCGACCGGCTGATCGTGGCGGTCAATGTGGACGAGACGGTGCGCGCCCTCAAGGGCGCCGACCGGCCGGTCAATACCCTGTGGCGACGCATGACGGTGCTGGCCGCCCTCGGTTGTGTCGACTGGGTGGTGCCGTTCTCGGAGGAGACTCCGGAGCGACTGATCTGCCGGCTCAAGCCGGATTTCCTGGTCAAGGGTGGGGACAACGATCCCGACAAGATCCCCGGTGCACGCTGTGTCCGGGAGAGTGGCGGCGAGGTGCGGATCATGCAGTTTGTCGACGACTGCTCCACCACCGCGATGATCAAGACCATCCGCGACAGTGAGCTTCACGGCAAGACACCGTGAGCGACACGGTGCAGGTCGACATCACCCTGCTGGGTGGCGGTATCGCCGGCCTGTGGAGCGCCGCCACGCTGACCCGGCAGGGCTATTCGGTGGCCCTGATCGAATCCCGGGCCATCGGCGGCATCCAGACGGTCGCCTCCCAGGGCATCATTCACGGCGGCACCAAGTATGCCCTGCGCGGTAACCTGAACGAATCGGCTCGGGCGATCGCCGAAATGCCCGGCATCTGGCGCGCCTGCCTGGTGGGCGATGGCCCGCTGGATCTGCGCCAGGTACGCGTCCTGGCGCAACACCAGCACCTCTGGTCGACGGACAACCTCATCTCGCAACTGGCCGGCTTCTTCGCCGGCAAGGCGATGCGCAGCCGCATGCGGCCGATCGAGGGACCCTCGCGCCCCGCACCATTCGATGCCCCAGGCTTCCATGGCCGGCTCTATCAACTGGATGAGCCGGTGCTGGACATACCTTCCCTGATCCGGGAATTGGCCGGCCAGATTAGGGAGCGGATCCTGCTGGTGCCGCCCGGAGGGCTCACGCTGAACCCGGCCACTCCCCGCACCCTGACCGTCGACAGCGGAGGAGAGCGGGTCACCCTGGAGAGTCAGCGGATCATCCTGACCGCCGGCAAGGGCAATGCCGACTTGTTGCAACAACTCGGTCGGCAACACCCGGCCATGCAGCTCAGACCCCTGCATATGCTGATCCTGCAGGGCCAACTGCCGCCGCTGTACGCCCACTGCCTCGGTGCCCAGGCCAATCCGCGGCTCACCATCACCAGCTACCCGCTCCCGGATGGTGAACAGGTCTGGTATATCGGCGGACAGCTGGCGGAAAACGGGGTCGCCCTGAGCGCCGAGCGGCAGATTGAGATGGCCCAACAGGAACTGCGGACCACCATGCCCTGGATCGATTTCAGCAGTGTCCGCTGGCGCTCCCTCATGATCGAACGGGCGGAACCGCGGATCGCCAGTGGCCTTCGACCCGACAGCTGCTACCTGCACAGTGACCGGGAGATCATCACCGCCTGGCCGACCAAGCTCGCCTTCGCGCCGCGCCTCGCCAGCGAAATCACCGAACTGCTGCAATCGCAGGGGGTAAAGCCGGCAGCCCCACAGCCGGAGATCCTGCAGCGGCTACCGAAACCACCATTGGCCCAGCCACCCTGGCAGGAGCAATCGGGATGAACTGGCGGGAGCTGGGCCGTACCGGTATCAAGATCAGCCCCCTGGGACTGGGCACGGTCAAATTCGGCCGTAACGAGCAGGTCAAATACCCAAGCCATTTCGAGATTCCGGATGATCGCAACGTGCGCAATCTGCTGGCCCAGGCGCAGTCGCTGGGGATCAACCTGCTCGACACCGCGCCCGCTTATGGCAGCAGTCAGGAGCGGCTGGGAAGGCTGCTGCCGGGCCCCAGAAGTGACTGGGTCATCGTCTCCAAGGTGGGCGAATTTTTCGAACGCGGCCAGTCGCGCTTCGACTTCGGCTACCAGACCACCATCGCGGTGGTGGAGCAGAGCCTGCGCACCCTCAACAGCGATTATCTGGATGCCGTCCTGATCCACTCCGACGGCAACGACATCGCCATTCTGGAACGGGAGGGCGCCCTGGATGCCCTGCGCACCCTGAAACAGCGCGGGCTGATCCGCGCCCACGGCATGTCCAGCAAGAGCATCGCGGGCGGACTGCGGGTGGTGGAAGAGATGGACATCGTCATGGCCACCTGCAACCTCGCCTATAACCAAGAGCTGCCGGTCCTGCAGGCGGCGGCCGCCAACAATAAAGGTGTGCTGATCAAGAAGGGCCTGCAGAGCGGCCATATACCGGGAGTACAGGGTGTCGAGGAATCGATGCGCTTTGTCTTCTCCCAGCCCGGCGTCAGTGGCATGATTGTCGGCACCATCAACCCGGACCACCTGCGGGACAATGCGCGGATACTGGAACGCGTCCTGGAAGAGATCGACACGCAATGAACACGAGCCACACGGACCAATTGAAACGGTTTCTTGAAAAATCCATCGAGGCCAAGCAGGCGCTACTGCAGGATCAGGAGCAGCTGGGGGCCTTCGACCGGGCCATGCAGGCGATTATCGCCTGTTACCGGCAGGGTGGACGCCTCTATATCGCCGGCAACGGCGGCTCGGCCGCCGACGCCCAGCACCTGGCCGCCGAGCTGGTCTGCCGCTTCGGCAAGGAGCGCCCGGCCCTGCCGGCGGAAGCGTTCACCGTGGACAGCTCCATTCTGACCGCCATCGCCAATGATTATGGCTACGAGCATATCTTCAGCCGCCAGGTGGAGGGCAAGATGCAACCGGGCGACCTGTTCCTCGCCATCACCACCTCCGGCAACTCGCCCAACATCCTGCGGGCGCTGGAACGGTGTCGTGCCCAGGGGCTGACCAGCATCCTGCTGTCGGGACACCAGGGCGGCCGGGCGGCCGCCCTGGCCGACCATGTCATCCTGGCCAAGGGGGCCGAGACCGGCACCATCCAGGAGCAGCATATCGTGATCATCCACGCCCTGTGCCACACCCTGGAGCAGACCCTGTTTGGCTGACTGAAAAACCCCCTGTCCTAATCAGTCACCGGCTGTGGCTTTACCGCAACGCCGGTGATAAAGATAGAGCACCGTAAAACAGAACAGCATGTAATAGCGTGTCAGCGGATGAAGATACCCTTTATCCAGCAGCCCCCCGATCAAGGCCGCCATACCCGAGGCGAAAAATACCGCATAGACCCGCCTGTCCATACCCTGCAGCATCCGGTAGGCGCGCGGCAATCCGGACAGCAGTAGTGAGACCAGCGCCAGATAGGCCAGCAGACCCAGCAGACCGGTCTCGAACCAGATCTCGATAAACAGGTTATGCAGATGCTTGACGTAATCGAGTTCAGGGAGAAACTCAATGGATCGATGCATCCCCACCCCGGTCAAATAGTTTTCCGGAGGATGGGATAATGCCCCGACCCAGATGCTCAGGCGTTTGGAACTGAGCGTATCCAGCCATTGAAAAGTGTCACCACTGAAGGTCAAGCCTTGCGATCTGAACAGATAACTGTCAGCTGCTATGGCCACGACCAACACGAAGGGTATGATAATAAACAGCGCGGTGAGTCTTCTGGTATACATGGCGACGAAAAAAGCACCGCCCGACAGCAGCATCAGCAATTCGGTTCTGCTATCGGCAGCGGACAAGGCCAGCAGGGCCGTCAGGTAAAACAGAGCATATATAGTAACCCGTGCATATTTTTCAGGCCTGCCAACAAGAAAAACCAGCGGCGATAACGCCGCCAGAATCATGCCGTTGATCTGGGTGGCGGGATCAAAACTCTTAGCGAAGAAAAAGAGATACCCTAGTTTGATCGTAAAACCCGCCAGCAGCGCGATCGGGATCCATGCCATCAATCGATAATCGGGCTGCTGCCGCTCCGGCGGAGAGGCACCGACGGTAAAGACCAGCACCAACCCGGACAACGCATAAAGTACCCAATACTTCAAACTCCGTGCTGAAAATTCAGGATAGAGCGCCGATAGCAACATCATGCCGAGCAACAGTACAAGCAGATAGACAAGCCGCCGGTGGGGCCCGATATGCATGTTTCTTAATGCATAGAGACCACACAACAGATAGAGCAGCTGCAGTGAATCACCCATTCCCCTGCCGATGTGATAACTCGCCATCACCACCACGGGTAACAGAAGCGCGTGACGCATGAACCAACCGGCAATCCCGGAGGTTTGTTTGATACTGCCCTGCAAATCAGAATACATGCTGCAAATCTGTCCCCGCACGCTTAATGTTTATTATGTTCTAACGTCATACTACAACCCAGCATGTTGCTATATAGTTCGATATGCTGAGCCGCGATAGTTGAGAGTAAAAAATCCCGCTGATGTGTTTGTTGCAGCCGGCTGAACAGTTGTGCGTAGTACGTATAATCGCGATAAACCTGCTCTATTTTTTCTGCAAAACCACCCTGCTCGACCAACAGATCAGCGGGCAAAATCTCAGGCACGATACCTACCGGAGTGGAGATCAGCAAATTTCCATAAAACAGCGTTTCCAAAGCGACCACCGGGCCACCCTCGCTGCGCGAACTGATAACGACCAGATCCGCCTCATTCAACTGTTGCGGAATATCTTCCCGATAGCCCAACAACTCAACGCGACCGGTAAGCCCCAGCGTTGAGACGAGGTCCATGAGGTGCTGCTTTTCTGGTCCTGAACCGATAATCTTGAGCAGAAAATCGAACTCCAGCCTGGCGATATCTTTCAGTAGCAGATCGAAACCCTTGATCGGATCCAGCCTGCCGACCGCCATCAGGGTGAACCTCGCGGGGCGGCACTTTCTATGCGTAATAGGGACGGCGGTTATTGCATTGTGTATGACGTGCACACGCGAATTTTTAATCGTTGCCCTTACCTGATCAGAAACGGCAATGACATGAGCCAGCCGATCAAAAACCCGTCCTTTCCGCGGATTGTGTTTCGTCGCCACGTGCGGCAGGTGCAGCACTCTGTTGAGAAAGCGAAATATCCCTGTCGCCTTACCAAAATGGGTATGCACGATATCCGGCTTGAGGGATTTGAACTGCTTTCCCAGCTCCCATAAAAGCAGTGGATTTTTTCTGGAATTTTTATGCTGATACTGACAAACAGAAACAGCACTTGAAACCCTATCCAGATAACGGGCACCCTCTGGAATCATCAATGTAATATCGCACAGACCCGACAGCTCATTGACGAGATCCACATAGAACTCACCCCGGCCAAGACCACGTGATGCGATGAAGTGGCATACCTTCATAACACCTGCCCGTAGATAGTGAGTGTCTTCTCCACCATGGCGTCGAGGGTGAATTCCGGATCAACGGTCGAGCGCGTGCTCCGTATTGGCGTTCTGTATAATTTTTCTATGCTCTTCGCGAGGCCATCCACATCCTGATTGTTGATAATATAGCCATTCACATTATCAACCACCAGATTGCGCAACCCTGCAAAAGTGGTGGCGATGACCGGCGTATTCATTGCCAGCCCTTCTGTTACGGTACGCCCGACATTACCCATCTTAAGCGACGCGTTGACCATCACATCAAACAGGTTATAGATCTCCGGCATACGACTCTGGCTGCCGGCAAAAACAATACGCTCTGCAACCCCCAGCGAGGTCGCCAGCTGTTTCAAGCCAGCCAGATACTCCTGCTTGTCCGCCCTTACCCCTCCGACGATAACGCCGCGTATATTCGGAATTGACTCGGTACATTGTGCAATCGCGGCAATGAAGGTTTCATAATCCTTCAGGTAGGTGATGCGCCCTACACTGCCGACAATAAAGGCATCAATCAGTCCGAGCTGACGCCTGAATTCGTCGACAACCTCCCTATCGACCGCCTCCGGGTCAAACAGCTGCATATCCACGCCACGCTGTATCACATGCAGTTTTTCACCGTTAAGGTCCGGGTAGTTTTCCAGCAGATACCCCTTGATCACCTCACTGACACAGATCACCCGGTCACCCGTCGTCATGATCCGGCTATAGCGACTGATGCTGTTCATTCCATGAACCGTGGTTATAAAAGGGAAACGCCGGTTATGGTTGGCAAAGTGACAAAGCCACGCCGGAACCCGGCTTCTGGCATGAATGATATCGGGTTGCAGCTGGTCAAACAGCTTGCTCAGCTTGTAACTGCGAAACGGAACCGACAGTGGATTTTTACTACAGACATCAAGGGTAATGTGCTCCCCACCTGCTGCAGAAATCATTGGAACCAGCCTTCCGCCATTACTGATTACAATGCTGGTGTGCCCTCGTTTTACGAACTCACGGTTGAGCTCCACAACACCACGTTCCACGCCCCCTTCGTTCAATTCAGGCAATAATTGAATAATTTTCATATTTGTAGCCAAGGTGTTTGCAACATCATCTCGCAGCGGGAAATAGACCCGTAAAAAGATTGCCACACTGCTTTTTTGGGTGGGATGGCGCTGCAGGCAGAAACCATCCGCGCGGGGACACGCCCCAGTGAACCACTAACACAATACCTGCCTCAGGGCCTCAAGCCCCTCCTCAATACGGATGTTACTGTAATAATCATCAACAATTAGCCGACTACCGGATGGCGGCCGCCCATCCGCGTAGTAAACATGATCATACAGAGCCACACTCCAGGGGCCGAAAGGAGCGGACTTGACCCAGTTGGTGGCACCGAACAGTCCAATGGTCGGGGTCTTTTGCACTGCCGAGAGATGCATCGGCCCCGAGTCGGTGGATATTGTCAGACAGGCCTCCTTGAGTAACTTTTTCAATTCCTGAATGGTTGTTTTTCCAGCCAAAACCTCGACCTTTCCGGGGACCAGCCGAGCGATGTGCTGAACATATTCACGCTCTTCTTCGCTGCCGGTCATTACAAACGGCAGACCAAAGCGATCCAGCAACAGCCGTGAAAATTCAACCCATTTATGGTCTGGAAGCCGTTTGGAACGCCACTTCTCGCTCGAACCCACATTCAGCACGATGTAACTCTGTTCGCGTTTCTCGGGGGTCACGTCCAGCGGATAAAAGCAGTCGCTTCTCTGGGCGATATCCGACAGAATTTTTGTCGTCTGTTGTTGCTGATTTATACCGATGGAGTTGACTCGCGGCGTCATCGCCAAGGCGGTGAGCATTTTACTGCGATCATTACTCTGCAGGTCCACAATCATGTCAAAACGGCTACGCCACAACGCCCTCAACAACCTAAGGGCTTCCGTGACGCGCTTGTCACGCATGATGAGAAACGACTCACATTCATCTTCGTAAAGCGTTTTCCCCAGAGGGGAGGTGATGAGCACGGGGGGATACCTGCATGCCCGCACCACCGGTATTGTGGAGGCAATGTCGCCCAACGCACTAAAACGGATGATTCCCACCTTTTTCATATCAGACGACTCTATCCTACGACGCGCTGCCAGCCGGATCCCGGGGAGGTAATAGGCAGACACGTTCCGCTACAACCACTGTTCCACCATCCACGCCGCACACCGGGCGGCCTCATCAAACACGCCGGGCGAACGGGCATATCCGCCCGCTTCCCGCCAGTGTCCAAAGGGCGTCACCCACCCTTCGGTGACCAATCGCTCCACGCCTCCGCTGATGCGGCCAGGTTTGTTCTGCTCCAGGGTGATCAGCCCCACCGCGGCACCCGAGGTGAGCGCCTCGTAGACCATGGAGACCGAATCCTCGCTCACCCAGACGGCATGACTCAGCCCCAGCTGCTCCGCCACCCAGCCCGGGCCGGTCTGCCGCCAGGGGATCAGGCTGAGATTGGCCAGCCGCAGGGCGGCGATTTTTTCCATGCAGCCGGCCGGTGTACGGCGTGAGTCGCTGAGGAGAAACCGCTCCGCGGGCTGCTGCCGCACGATGGCCTCGACCTGATTTAACACCACCTCGTCCCGCCATTTGTAGTGCGGGGATGTCCCGCCCAGCAGGATCAGTGTCTGCGGCGCATCCTCCCGCGCGGATGCGTTGTCGACCGGCTCCGTGGGCGCAGATTCGTCACCAGGTTGTTTCAGGCCAGAGGCGCTCCTACCGGGAGCAATGGTATTCATCACGCCCCGGGTGAGGAACACGTTGTCCCCCGATACGCCGTCATGTTCCGGGATCACGCAGAGGTCGAACAGCCGGCGCGGCAGTGTTGGCTTCATGATCACCACCGCCCGGCCGCCGAAGGCCCGCCGTGCCGCCAGCAGGCCCAGGTGGGTTTGATGACCGGCGCCGATGATCAGGTCCGGTGGTGGCAGTCCATGTCCGGAAGGGAAGCGTCCGCTCAGCCAGTGTATCCAGGCGGTGAGCCGACCGCCGGCCGGGATGTCGTGTCGCGTGACCGCCAGCCGTCGGGCCAGGGCATTGGACAGGCCGAGCGACTGGTTCTCATGCCCCGGCTTGCCGTCGGTGAGCCGCCAGATCACCAGCGGCTTACCATCACCTGTTTTCTGTTCCTGAGGGGCCGTCACACGTAGCTGAGCCACTCCGGATGCTCGGCGCGGCGACCATGCACCTGATCGAAATACATGGTCTGCAGTTTCTCGGTGATCGGGCCACGGCTGCCGCCGCCGATGGTGCGATTGTCCACCTCGCGGATCGGGGTTACCTCGGCGGCGGTGCCGGTGAAGAACGCCTCGTCGGCGATATACACCTCATCGCGGGTGATGCGTTTTTCCACAATCGGAATACCCAGCTCCTCGGAAAAGGAGAAGATGGTCTTGCGGGTAATGCCGTTCAGTGCCGAGGTGAGGTCGGGGGTATAGATGACGCCGTCCTTGACCAGGAAGAAGTTCTCGCCGGAACCCTCCATCACATAGCCGCTGGCATCCAGGATCAGCGCCTCGTCATAGCCGTCGTTCACCGCCTCCTGCAGCGCCAGCATGGAGTTGATGTAGTTGCCGGTGGCCTTGGCCTTGCACATCATGGAGTTGACCTGGTGGCGGGTGTAGGAGGAGACGCGGATGCGGATGCCGTTCTTCAGGTTATCCTCGCCCAGATAGGCGCCCCACTCCCAGGCGGCGATCATCACGTGCACGGCGAGACTGTCGGCGCGGATGCCCATGCCCTCGGAGCCGTAGAAACAGAGCGGCCGCAGGTAGGCGGAATCGAGGCCGTTCTCGCGCACCACGTCGATCTGCGCCTGGTTCAGGGTGGCCTCGTCATAGGGCATTTTCATGCCCATGATGTGGGCCGACTGGAATAGCCGCCGGGTGTGCTCCGCCAGCTTGAAGATCGCCGGTCCCTGGGTCGTCTTGTAGGCGCGGACTCCCTCGAACACGCCCAGACCGTAATGCAGGGTGTGGGTTAACACATGCACCTTGGCCTCGCGCCAGGGCACCATCTCGCCGTCCAGCCAAATCCAGCCGTCGCGGTCCGCGAAATTCGCCATCTGATCTCTCCACTCAATTCAATATTGTAAAAATGTAGCTACTTGACCCTATCTGCACCAGATTGGGAGGTGTCGGAGTCAAGCCGTCTATTGTCGGAAATTAATCGATCCATTCCAATCGGCTTGACTCCGACACCTGGCTTGTCCACTCAACTCAATATTGCAAAAATTGATCTGTCACGCCGTCATCAACCGCTGCCACAGCGCCCACACCTGCGCCCGCTCCTGCAACAGCTCATCACCGGAAACCAGCCCGGGCAGCTCGCTCAGCGCCTTGCGATGGTAGGCGGCGCGCAGCGCTCGGTAATTCCCGGCCAGCTGTTCCGCCACTTCCCCGGTAAACAGACGATGCCCTGCAAGTGTGTCCAGCAGGCGAATATTATCTGTCCAATCAAGCAGATCGGGGTGTTTGTGTGCCCAGCGCAGAACGCCGTATTGAACCATAAATTCAATATCCGCGATACCGCCAGCGCCCTGCTTTATATCAAAATGCCCGTCCTTGCTCTTGTCCAGTGCGGCGCGCATCTTCTCGCGCATCTCGCGCACATCCTCGCGCAGCCGTTCCGGGTCGCGCTCGCGCCCCAGCACCTCGCGGCGGAGGCGCTGGAACCGCTCGATCACCTCCGTGTCGCCGGCCACCGCCCGGGCCCGCAGCAGCGCCTGATGTTCCCAGGTCCAGGCGGCATTTTTCTGGTACTGCTCAAACGCCTCCAGCGAGCTGACCAGCATGCCGGAATTGCCATTGGGGCGCAGCCGCATATCCACCTCGTACAGGGTCCCGGCCGGGGTCCGGGTGGTGTACATGTGGATCATGCGCTGCCCCAGGCGGGCATAGAACAGGTCGTTGGCGATCGGGCGCTCGCCGTCAGTCATGCCGTTCGGGTTGTCGTTGCCGTGCAGGAACACCATATCCAGATCGGAGCCGTAGCCCAGCTCGATGCCGCCAAGTTTGCCATAGCCGATCACCGCGAAGCCCTTGCCGTCGCCGACCACATTACTCGGCCGGCCATGCTTGGCGACCAGGCAATCCCACGCCTGTTCCAGCACCTTGCGGGTGACGGTCTCGGCGATCTCGGTCAGGTAGTCGCTCACCACCATCAGCGGGATCCCCCCGGTCAGGTCGGCCGCCGCCACCCGCAGCATGTTGCTCTGGGTGAACTGGCGCATCCGCTCCATCTGCTGCTCCAGGTCATCGGCATCGACCGCGGCCAGCGCCGTCTCCAACTCCGCCTCCAGACCCTCCCGTTTCAGCGGGGTATAAAGCCTTCGCGGGTCCAGCATCTCATCCAGCAACAGGGGATGACGGGCCACCTGCTGGGCGATCCAGGGACTGATGCCGGCCAGCTTGACCAGTTGGCTCAGGGCGGTCGGGTTCTCCACCAGCAGCGCCAGGTAGGCGGTGCGCCGGGCGATCGACTCCAGAATTTTCAATATCCGTTCCAGGGTCACATCCGGTACCGGGGATTGCGCCACCGCCTCCAGCAGCACCGGCATCAGCTCTTCCAGGCGATGCCGGCCGCGCTGCCCCAGGCGGCGACAGGCATGCCCCTCGCGGAACGCTTCCAGCCGGGCCAGCACCGTCGCGCCAGCGGCATAGCCCGACTGCTCCAGCAGCGCGACGGCCTGTTCATCCTCCAGCTCCTGCTCCCAGAGCGCCTGTAGTGGGGACTCCGCCACCACCTCCTCGCTGAGCGCGAAGACGTTGTCGAAGTGGGCCTGGACCCGCAGCCGATGCCGCTCCAGGACCGCGAAGAACGACGCCCAATCGGCAAATCCCATGGTCCGGGCGATGCGCAGACGGCCGGCCTCACTCTCCGGCAGCAGGTGTGTCTGGCGGTCCTTCCACGCCTGAATGCGGTTCTCCACCCGCCGCAGAAACCGGTAGGCCTCGCTCAGCTCCGCCACCTCTTCGGCCGACAGCTGTTGCTTCTCGCCCAATACCCGCAGCACCGGCAGGATGGGGCGGATCTGCAGTTCGGGCTCACGGCCACCGCGAATCAGCTGAAAGGCCTGGCCGATGAATTCGATCTCGCGGATACCACCGGGGCCCAGCTTCACATTATCGGCCATGCCCTTGCGCTTCAGCTCACGGCTGATCAATCGCTTCATGTCGCGGATCGACTCGATCGCGCCGAAATCGAGATAGCGGCGGTAGATGAACGGCTGCAGCATGGCCATGACCTCCCGTCCGGCCGCCGCATCGCCCGCCACCACCCGTGCCTTGATCATGGCGTAGCGCTCCCACTCCCGGGCGTGGGACTGGTAATAGGTCTCCATGGCGTCAAACGAGAAGGCCAGCGGCCCGGCGTCGCCAAACGGCCGCAGCCGGGCATCCACCCGGAACACGAAGCCATCCGCGGTCTGGCTGTTGAGCGCCTTGACCAGCTGCTGGCAGAGGCGGATGAAAAACTGTTCGTTGGAGAGCGGGCGGACGGCGTCCGTCTCGCCCTGCTCGGGATAGGCGAAGATCAGGTCGATATCCGAGGAGAGGTTGAGTTCCCGGGCACCGAGCTTACCCATGCCCAGCACCACCAGCGACTGCGGCTCACCCGTCTCGCCGCGAGGGACACCGTGCTTCTCGGTCGCCCAGACATGGAGCAGCGCGAGCGATCGGGCCACGCAGGCATCGGCCAGGGCGGAGAGATCGGCCAGGGTCTCGTCCAGCGGGGCGGCCTGGCACAGGTCCCGCCAGATGATGCGCACCATCTGCTCGTTGCGAAAGCGCCGCAGCTGCCGGTGCAGTGCCGGCTCATCTGCGACCGCGCCCAATCTATCGCCTAGCAGGGCATCCAGTTCGCCTTCGGCATAGCGGCGCGCCAGGGCACCTGTCCGCTGCAGCCGCATCAGCAGTTCGGGCTGTTTCAGGCAGTACTGGGCGACAAAATCGCTCCCCTCCCAGACCCGCAGCAGTTCCGCCTCGAATCCTGCCACCACGCGGAGTTCCGCCGCCAGCACCGGCTCCGCGGCCTGCCAGTGATGCCACTTGATTTCTGCCTGTTTTGCGGGGTACTCGGATGGCTGCATGGGTTTCCCGGATTTGAATTGAATTGAAAGATTGTCGTATGGCCGGTTCGAGTGTATGTCGGAGAAGCACGAACCGCGTCGAATGGGACTCCGGCAATGGTGCGGTTCGCAGGCTCACCGGCACCCTACAACACCGGCCAGGGTCGCGGAGCATCGCCCAGATAAAGCTCCAGGGTCTCCCTCGGCACAAAATGCAGATGCACCTTCTCATCACCCGGGGCATTCTGTGCAAACCGGGCGCTCAATAGCCGGCGCAGATTCGCGCCCGGCCGGCCCGGCACCACGATGCGCAGCCGGTTGCAGCCGGCCGCGTCGCGCTCGGCGATCCCGGTCCGCTGCAGCCGGTCAAGCCGCTCGGGCAGTCGCTCGGAGTCGGCATCCGACAGCAGATAGACCAGCAAGCGCCCTCCGGCCAGCAGCCGCTGGTAACGGATATCCGGCAACTCCCGGATCTCATTCTCAACGACCTCAGATACCTGGGCCGGGCATTCACAACCGAGGCATTCACGGACAAAAGGCTCGATAGCGATCAGCGGAAGATCAGTATTTTTCACGGCACGATCCATTCCAACAATATCGGCCCATCCTACCGCCACCCCCGGCAAAGGTGAATGGTGGATGCGCCTACCGGCTTATCCACCCTACACTCGAATGGCTGTGTTCCAGCGCGGAATGCTGGGGGATGTATTTACTCACCCGGTGTGTAAGTGATTGGCCTGCCTTGTTGGTCGATCTTGATGCAGCCATCACGTGAGGCCGGCAAGGCAGGTCAATCTCGCCGTGAGCATTGGTGAGGAGTGGTACATGGATGTACCGTTTACGGACCTGAGGATGGCATGCGCCTCCGGCTTATCCACCCTACATCCTACTCACCCCCCATGAGCAATCTGAGGGGTCGGAGTCAAATGGGGTTGAAGCCGGTGGAACAATATCAGCAGCGTTATCCCATTTGACTCCGACCCCTGCGCTAAAAGACAGGTAGGGTGGGCACGCCGTTTGTGCCCACGCGGATACACTGGCCATAAAAAAAACCCTGCCTGGCAGCGCCAGGCAGGGTTTTGTCCAGGGATGGATTTCCAGATGGAAGGGCAGGCACAGGGGCCGGCCCCTACAGATGGAAAAGGGCAGGCACAGGGGCCTGCCCCCACGGCTGATTACATCATGCCGCCCATACCACCCATGCCGCCCATGCCGCCCATGTCCGGCATGCCGCCGCCCTTCTCATCGGCCGGCTCCTCAGCGATCATCGCCTCGGTGGTGATCATCAGACCGGCCACGGAGACGGCGTTCTGCAGTGCGGTGCGGGTCACCTTGGTGGGATCCAGGATACCCATCTCCACCATGTCGCCATACTCGCCATTGGCGGCGTTGAAGCCGAAGTTGCCTTCACCCTCGGCCACCTTGTTGACGACCACGGAGGCCTCGCAGCCGGCATTGCTGACGATTTGGCGCATCGGCTCTTCCATGGCACGCGCGGCGATCTTGATACCGACATCCTGGTCATGGTTATCACCGATCAGATCCTTCAGCGCCGCCAGGGCACGGATCAGGGCAACACCACCACCCGGCACCACACCCTCTTCAACCGCGGCGCGGGTGGCGTGCAGGGCGTCTTCCACGCGGGCCTTCTTCTCTTTCATCTCGACTTCGGTCGCCGCACCCACCTTGATCACGGCCACACCGCCGGCCAGCTTGGCCACGCGCTCCTGCAGCTTCTCGCGATCATAGTCGGAGGAGGTCTCCTCGATCTGGGCACGGATCTGCTCAACCCGGGCCTTGATGTCGTTTTCGGTGCCGGCACCATCGATAATGGTGGTCTCTTCCTTGGTGATCTGGATCTTCTTGGCGGTACCCAGCTCGTTCAGGGTTGCCTTCTCCAGGGTCAGACCGACCTCTTCGGCGATCACGGTGCCACCGGTCAGGATGGCGATATCCTGCAGCATGGCCTTGCGACGGTCACCAAAGCCGGGAGCCTTCACGGCACAGACCTTGACGATGCCACGGATGGTGTTGACCACCAGGGTAGCCAGCGCCTCGCCTTCCACATCCTCGGAAACGATCAGCAGCGGACGGCCCGACTTGGCGACGGCCTCCAGTACCGGCAGCAGGTCGCGGATGTTGGAGATCTTCTTGTCGTGCAGCAGGATGTAGGGATCTTCCAGATCGACCGACATGCTCTGCTGGTTGTTGACGAAATAGGGAGAGAGGTAGCCACGGTCAAACTGCATACCCTCGACCACATCCAGGCTGTTCTCCAGGGCTGAGCCCTCTTCGACAGTGATGACACCCTCTTTACCCACTTTCTGCATCGCCTCGGCGATGATGCCGCCGATGTTCTCGTCGCTGTTGGCGGAGATGGTACCCACCTGGGCGATGGCCTTGTCATCGGCGCAGGGCTTGGACATCTCGGCCAGTGCCTTGACGGCGGCGGCGGCACCCTTCTCCATACCACGCTTCAGATCCATCGGGTTCATGCCGGCGGCAACGGCCTTGAGGCCGTCGCGCACGATGGCCTGAGCCAGCACGGTCGCGGTGGTGGTACCGTCGCCGGCCACATCGGAGGTCTGGGAAGCGACCTCTTTCACCATCTGGGCACCCATGTTTTCAAAATTGTCGGAGAGTTCGATCTCCTTGGCGACGGAGACGCCGTCCTTGGTGATGGTGGGCGCGCCAAAGCTCTTCTGCAGCACCACGTTGCGGCCCTTCGGCCCGAGGGTGACCTTTACGGCGTCGGCCAGGATGTTGACCCCACGTAGCATTCTCTGGCGGGCGTCATCGGAAAATTTCACTTCTTTTGCAGACATAAGTTCGTATTCCTTTGAAATTCAGTAATTGAAGAGGTTTCGTTGGCGCTCGATCAGCCTTCGATCACACCCATGATGTCTTCTTCACGCATCACCAGCAGCGTCTCCTCACCGAGCTTGACCTCGTTACCGGAGTACTTGCCGAACAGGACCTTGTCGCCGACCTTGACGTCCAGCGGGCGAGACTCGCCGCTGTTCAGCACCTTGCCGTTGCCGACGGCAATCACTTCTCCCTGAGCGGGCTTCTCGGTTGCACTGTCCGGCAGGACGATGCCACCAGCGCTGGTGCGCTCTTCTTCCATACGACGAATGACCACGCGGTCTTGCAGCGGACGAATTTTCATCTACCGATTTCTCCTGATTGGCTGTTTACACATAAAACGACTGTTATCCGGCGGCGCTGTTAGCACTCACCGCGACTGAGTGCTAATAATAGGGTCGAAATACTCAGAGTCAAGAGTGGCGGGCAGAAAAAAACGTCGCTATCGCTATGGAGACAACCCCGACGACCCCATCACCCCATGGGCGCCGTCGGCGGTAACGGCCCTAGGGTTCCCGAGCGGTGAGTTGAGCATCCAGCTCGCCGAGCCGCTCGGGCGTACCGATATCCAGCCAGCGACCGGCAAAATACTCGCCGTTCACCCGCCCGTCGGCCATCGCCTGGCGCAACAACGGCGCCAGCGGGAAGGCGCCACCCGCACAGCCGGCAAACAGCTCCGGCCGATAGAGACCGATGCCGCTGTAGGTCAGTCGGACACCCGCGTCGGCGGAGAGCCGCCCGCTATCGGCCAGCACAAAGTCGCCCCCGGGATGGTGGGGGGGATTATCCACCATGACCAGGTGGGCCAGGGTGTCCGCGGCAAGGCGCGGTGGCGTAAAGGGGTAATCGGTCCAGATATCCCCATTGACCACCCAGAACGGGCCGTCCCCCAGCAGCGGCAGGGCCCGAAAGATGCCGCCGCCGGTCTCCAGCGCCCCGGCCGGTTCCGCGGAGTAGCTGATCGAGACGCCCCACGTCCCGCCATCGCCCAGGAAATCGACGATCTGCCCACCGAGGTGGGCATGATTCACCACCAGCTGACGCACACCGGCCCGGGCCAGCGCCTCGACGTGGTACTGAATAAGCGGCTTTCCCGCCACCCGCAGCAGCGGTTTGGGGGTACTGTCGGTCAATGGGCGCATGCGCTCGCCCCGGCCGGCGGCCAGGATCATGGCATGGATGGGGGATTGATCGGCCACCAGATCTCCCTAAAAAGCCTGAATAATCATCTTTAACAACCGCAACTTCCAGCAATCAAGTCCCGCATGCGCCACTGAACAAGGGGCGTGCTGATAACCAAATTCTTCCTCAGGAACCTTTACTCGGCATTCCCCAGATCACCGATTTTCGACTTCAGGTACTCCCTGAACGCATCACCCAGCTCCGCATGATTCAACGCATACTCCACGGTGGCCTTCAAATAACCCAGCTTGTCCCCGCAATCGAAGCGCTTCCCGTCGAATTCATAGGCCACAACCGCCTGCTCTTTCAACAGCATGGCGATGGCATCTGTCAGTTGAATCTCACCGCCCGCACCCCGCTCGGTTTTCTCCAAAAAACCAAATATCTCCGGCCGCAACAGATAACGGCCCACCACCGCAAGATCCGAGGGCGCGACATCGGGATGGGGTTTCTCGATGATGCCGTTAACATTGAATACGCGGTTGTTGCCGCCATCGGTTTTGATAATGCCGTATCTCTGGGTCATGCCGGGATCGATTCGCTCGATCCCCAGCACACTGGCATGTAGCTCCTTGTATACATCCATCATCTGCCCCAGGCAGGGCTTGCTGTTGCCGTTGATGAGGTCATCGGCCAATATCACCGCGAAGGGTTCATTCCCCACCACCGGCCTGGCACAGAGCACGGCGTGCCCCAACCCCAGAGCGACCGGCTGGCGCACGTAAACACAGGAGACCCCCTCGGGCAGGATCCCTTTCAATATATCCAGCAGATCCTGCTTGCCGCGCCGCTCAAGCTCGGACTCCATTTCGTAATTCTTGTCGAAGTGGTCCTCTATCGCCCGCTTGCTGCTACTGGTGACGAAAATGAGCTGCGTGATTCCAGCGGAAATAGCCTCATCGACCGCATACTGGATCAGCGGCTTGTCCACGACAGGCAGCATCTCCTTGGGGTTGGCCTTGGTGGCCGGGAGGAACCGGGTCCCCATGCCGGCGACGGGAAAAACAGCCTTGGTTATCTGCATCGGCACTCCTCAGTAATACGCATACTATACTCGCCCGCCTGTTTCCATCAGTTCCGCGCGAACGATCTGTTTATTGATCCTGAAAACCTCGCTTCAACCGCCAGGGACGCAAAGCACACGAAGGAAAACACCGCCTTGTATTCTCCCAATCCTTCACCTGCCGGGCTGGAGCGAAAATGCAGGTAAACCCTGGTATCTCTTTGCCAACCTGGCGTTCTTCGCGGGTACCTGCTCACCCGGTCTTTAAGTAATCGGCCAACAAGGCAGGCCAATCACCCCATGAGTAGTTACCTTCGCGGTTAAAACAAGGCATTTAGGTTTATTCCCGGCTCTACTCCGCCGGCGGCACTATGCCCCAGCCGATGTATTCTGGGAGTATACGCCCTCCCGCCGCGGATGTGATCCTGATCGGGCTTCCCACCCTGAACGCGCCAAAGCGCTCCCGGTACCTGGCTACCTCATCAGCGACCCCCGCTTGCGGTGGCTCGACAGTGCCGAGACTCCACAGCACCATCGCACCCTCTCGCCTGATATCCTCGTCGTCGACCCAGGGTGAGCGCCGCTGTTCAAGCTCGATCGATACCGATGGGCGAGCCGGCAGCCCCGAGTACCAGGCCGCATTGCCCGCCAGCCAGGGGTCGCCACCGACAACCCGCAGGGGCCGGTCCGTTTCCCCCGCCCAAACTTCCTGCACCTTGAGCGCCAACTCCCGTCCCGGAAAATGCGTTCGTTTCCCCTTCTCCTTGAATAAAGGTGAATAGAGCTGAATGGCCGCATAGAGAGCAACGAAGCATACATTTACCAAGACAAAGGCCCTGAGAAATCGGCTGGTTCTCCATTGGGATATGTCGCCGGTGAACTGACTCACCAGGAATATGCCGAGGGGTAGAAACAGCGGGTAGGCCCACATCGAACGCAGGCGCATTCCGGTTACGGCGGACAGGATCAGCACCAGCAGCAGCGGGGTAAACAGAACGACCCACAGAAACAGGGTGGAACTCGACGTAAAATCCTGCCTGGCGCGCCGGCCCGGGGCAAGCGTATAAAACATAATCACAACAGGAAGCGATACCGCCAGGCAGACCGCCAGGAACTTCAAGGGATGCCTGACATGATCCAGCAGAGAGCCATCGGCGCCACTCCCGCCGCGACTCATTGCGTACTGAATGGTTATAAAGTCATTTGCCAACATCCACAGCAGATGCGGCATCAGAACGAACGAGCCTGCCAACAGCGCGACATAGAAGTTGGCACTCCTGAAATACCGACGCCCGGCAACGTCAACCAGTAAAAATATTACTAACGGCAGGATCAGAACAGCTGCGAAATACTTGCTCAGCACGGCCATGGCCGCCGCCAGGCCGCAGAGGATCCAGTCCAGCAGCCGGTCATTTTTATAGGCACGCCAGAAAAAACAGAGGGTCAACGACCAGAACAGCAGGAGCGCCACATTCGCATTGAACTCCGGGCTCTGGAAGTTATGGAAGTAGACGCCCTCGAGCAGCAACACCGCGACGATTGCGCGCTGCTCATCCAGCAGTTCACGGGCGAGCGACCAGATCGCAAAAAAAGCCACCGTGATCGAAAGCTGTGCCAGCAGATATTGGCCCCAGTCGGCGCGGCCTGTGAGCCAGGCCACCCCTTCCATCATCCAGGCCGACATGGGCGGGTGCTTGTCATAGCCCCATTGCCACTCGTTACCCCAGACCAGCCCCTCGATTACGTCGAGCGGTAGATTCTGGTTAACCAGCGCGGGCACCAGTGTCCAGATGGTCAGATGTCCCAGCAACAGGGTGAGCAGCAAGGTGGCAGGCGTTACAGGCCAAACCGCTGCGGGATGATTGTTGTTATCCCTGGCCATCACTTCGCCCCTGTACGGACCCGCACTCAGCTCACCCGGCCTTATCGGCAAACACCCAGGTCCGGCTGACCGCATAGGTCAGCACCGGGATGGTCAGCACGATAAGTGCGAATCCGAACCAGTAGTGCAGGCCGAGCTGAGTGGTGACCAGGGACATGATAGCGACGTTGGCCAGAAAGCCGGCTATCGCGGTGGCAAGAAATTTCATCACCGAACGCCCATGCCCCCCGCTCGCTTCGAATGTCCAGTGGTAGTGGCCCAGGTAACTCACTAAGAAGGCCGCCGCGAATGCCAGCGAATTAGCCATGACCGGTCCAACCCCGAGCAGCTCGACCCAGCAATAAAGCGCCAGGCCATGAACCAGCGTAGCCGTCAGGCCGACAATGCCAAAACGGCACAACTGGGCCAGCAAGTCACGTGTCATGATGCTTGTCGGTAGCAACGGGAGGATTGTCAACGATATACAGGGGGCGTCTTTTCACCTCCTCGAAAATACGCCCGACATACTCACCCAGGATCCCCAGCGACAGGAGCTGCACGCCGCCGAGAAAGAGAATGACGACCATCGTGGAGGCGTAGCCCGGAGTTTCAACGCCATAGAAGAGGGTCTTGGTGAGAATTACCAGGCCATATATGAAGGAGAGCGACGCGATGACGAGCCCGATATAACTCCACACCCTCAGCGGAATAGTGGAGAAGGTAATAATGCCGTCGACCGCCAGTCTCCAGAGCCGCCTGAAACTTTGACTCTCCTGGCCGGCAAAACGCTCGGGGCGGGCAAACTCAACCGATGTCTGCTTGAAGCCGACCCAGGCGAACACCCCCTTCATGAACCGGGAACGTTCGCGCATCCGACCGACACTGTCGACAACCTTCCTGTCCATCAGGCGGTAATCACCCGCATTGAACGGGATCTTTGTCTCCGTCACCAGGTTGAACAGCCGGTAGTACAGTTCGGCGGACCACTTTTTAAACCAGGAATCGGTATCGCGCAGGGTGCGCGTTGCATACACCACGTCATACCCCTCGCGCCACTTGGCGATCATCTCGGGGATCAGTTCGGGCGGGTCCTGCAAATCACTGTCGATCGGGATCACCACATCGCCGGTGCTGTGATCGAGTCCCGCCGTCAGCGCGATCTCCTTGCCGAAGTTACGCGCCAGATTAACGACCACAACTTCCGGATGGCGATCCCCCCAGGAGTACAGAAGGTTCAGCGTATTGTCTTTGCTGCCGTCATTGACACAGACAATCTCAAAACCATCTCCCGTCTCTTCCAGAATCGGAACCAGCGTGGCAAAGAACGCCTCAATATTTTCCGCTTCATTGTAAAACGGGGCCACTATAGATATTTTCATATATCGGCTCTTTTTAGTTTTATCTTCGCGACACGCCGGAACCCGTCACCGGCCGGTATGGATAACCCGGGCTCCAGGGTGAAGAATCGCCGACCAAATCCGTCTGGTCCGTCTGCACGAGCCCGATATATTCGAGAGCCCGATATATTAAAGTGCCCGGCAAACGTAAAAAAGCCACCCGAATTCAAGGTGGCTTTTCCCGTTTATAGCTGTCTCACGGAAGACTCACCCCTTCATCGAGGCGAAGAACTCCTCGTTGGTCTTGGTGTCCTTGAGTTTGTCGAACAGGAACTCCATGGCCGCCAGCTCATCCATCGGGTGCAGGATCTTGCGCAGGATCCACATCTTCTGCAACGCGTCGGGCTTCATCAACAGGTCCTCGCGGCGGGTGCCGGAGCGGTTGATGTTGATGGCCGGGAAGATGCGCTTCTCGGCAATCCGCCGGTCCAGGTGGATCTCCATATTGCCGGTGCCCTTGAACTCTTCGTAGATCACGTCATCCATGCGCGAGCCGGTCTCCACCAGGGCGGTGGCGATAATGGTCAGGCTGCCGCCCTCCTCCACATTACGCGCCGCGCCGAAGAAGCGCTTGGGACGATGCAGGGCGTTGGCGTCCACACCACCGGTCAGCACCTTGCCCGATGACGGGATCACGGTGTTGTAGGCGCGCGCCAGGCGGGTGATGGAGTCGAGCAGGATCACCACGTCCTTCTTGTGTTCGACCAGGCGCTTGGCCTTCTCGATCACCATCTCGGCCACCTGGACGTGGCGTGCCGCCGGCTCGTCGAAGGTGGAGGAGATCACCTCGCCGCGTACCGAACGGGTCATCTCGGTCACCTCCTCCGGGCGCTCGTCGATCAGCAGCACAATCAGTTGCGCCTCGGGATGGTTATAGGCGATGGACTGGGCGATATTCTGCATCAGCATGGTCTTGCCGGCCTTGGGCGGGGAGACGATCAGGCCGCGCTGGCCCTTGCCGATGGGCGCGCAGAGCTCGATGGTGCGCGCGGTGATGTCCTCGGTACTGCCGTTCCCCTTCTCCAGGTTGAACTTCACATTGGCAAACAGCGGCGTGAAGTTTTCGAACAGGATCTTGTTCTTGGCGTTTTCCGGCTTGTCGTAGTTGATCTCGCTGACCTTGAGCAGGGCGAAATAGCGCTCGCTCTCCTTGGGGGGGCGGATCTTGCCGGAGATGGTATCTCCCGTGCGCAGGTTGAAGCGCCGGATCTGGCTGGGCGAGACATAGATGTCATCCGGGCCCGCCAGGTAGGAGCTGTCCGCGGCGCGCAGAAAACCAAAGCCGTCCTGGAGGATTTCCAGTACGCCATCCCCATGAATATCCTCGCCTTTTTTGGCGTGGGCCTTGAGGATGGCGAAGATCAGATCCTGTTTGCGGGATCGTGCCATACCCTCCAGATTCATGGATTGGGCGAGTTCGACCAGTTCTGTGACCGGCATCTTTTTAAGTTCGGTGAGATTCATGATGTTATGCGTGATTGAAAAAAGAACGGAACGGGCTTTGGGTTCCCGTCTGGAACAGAGTTATTGGAAAATCGCTCTGGGGTGATTGGTTTCTTGGTATTAGCGCTCACGGGAGGGCTAGTACGCGAATTCTAGCACCATCCCGGAGTACGTCCAGTATTAATTGCGTTTTGGTGTGTTTCAGAGATTGCTGTCGATGAACGCGATCAGCTGGGATTTGGAGACGGCACCAACCTTGGTGGCCTCTACTTCACCATCCTTGAACAACATCAGGGTCGGGATACCGCGAATGCCGTAGCGCGGAGGCGTATTGGGATTCTCATCGATATTCAGCTTGGCGACCCTGATCTTGCCGGTATACTCACCGGAGATCTCATCCAGCACCGGTGCGATCATTTTGCAGGGACCACACCACTCAGCCCAGTAATCCACCAGCACGGGCAGATCTGACTTCAGCACTTCCGCCTCAAAATTATCGTCGGTCACATGAACAATCTGTTCACTCACTAGCATTCTCCACAAAATTTCAGTTGGGATATCGCACCACGTGGTACGGGGCTGCACCGGTGTTTAAGGGCTCGCGCAAAAAAAGTTCCTGTATTCGGCCGCCACTGGACCCCGCCGGCGGCGTTACGCTTTTGGCAAGGGAACAGCCATTGCCTGCAAAGCGTGCCTTGCCGGCGTGGCCCAGTAATGCCCTCGGTACTGCGGAATTATTCTTGCGCAAGCCCTTATCGTTGCATCCGGGATCTGTTGTTGTTTGAATCTCCAAAACCAGGGATCTATTTGATCCCAATATTTTCACCATTTCAAGTCCAAACATTGAGTAAATTGCTGTATCCTAGCGCACTATGACAGACAAACACCTCACGGACATCCGTTTCGACAGCTTCGGGCTGTGTAAAGAACTCGCACAAGGCATTGAAGACACTGGCTTTTCCTTCTGCACCCCCATTCAAGCCGAAACCCTGCCCATCGCCCTGAAGGGACAGGATGTGGCCGGGCAGGCGCAGACCGGCACCGGCAAGACCGCCGCCTTCCTGCTGGCGACCTACCAGCACCTGCTGAGCAACCCGGCAGCGGAGGGGCGGCGGAAAAACCAGCCCCGGGCGCTCATCGTCGCCCCGACCCGCGAACTGGCGGTACAGATCCACAAGGATGCCGAGGTGCTGGGCAAGCACACCGGCCTCACCCTGGGTCTGGTGTTCGGCGGCACCGCCTACGAGCAGCAGCGCAAACAGCTGGAGGACGGAGTCGATATCCTGATCGGCACCCCCGGCCGCCTGATCGACTACCTGAAACAGCACGTCTATGACCTGCAGGCGATCCAGGTGGTGGTCATGGACGAGGCCGACCGCATGTTCGATCTCGGCTTCATCAAGGACATCCGCTTCATGCTGCGGCGCTGTCCGCCGCCACAGCAGCGGCTCGGCCTGCTGTTCTCCGCCACCCTCTCGTTCCGGGTGCTGGAGCTGGCCTACGAACACATGAACAACCCGACCACGGTCAAGATCGAGACCGACAAGGTGACCGCCGACAAGGTGAAGCAGGTCTGCTACATGACCGCCAACGACGAGAAGATCTCGCTGCTGATCGGCCTGCTGAAGCAAATGGACGCCCATCGCACCATCGTCTTCGTCAACACCAAGCGCGGCGCGGACCTGGTCTGGGGCTACCTGGAGGGCAACGGCATCGGTGCCGCGGTGATCTCCGGCGACGTGCCGCAGAAAAAGCGCATGAGCCTGTTGAGCGATTTCCAGGAGGGCCGGCTCCCGGTGCTGGTGGCCACCGACGTGGCCGCCCGCGGCCTGCACATCCCGGACGTCTCGCACGTGTTCAACTTCGACCTGCCCGATGACGCCGAGGATTACGTGCACCGCATCGGCCGCACCGCCCGCGCCGGGGCCAGCGGCGACGCCATCAGCTTCGCCTGCGAGACCCACGCCTTCGCCCTGCCGGACATCGAGGCCTTCATCGGCCATCGCATCCCGATGGAGCCGGTGACCAGCGAACTGCTGTTCAAGATAGACCCCCGGAGCCGGGTCATACCGGACCGCCCGGACCGGGACCGGGACCGGGACCGCCGCCGCAGCGGTGGCGGTGGCGGTGGCGGAAAGAGGCCGGGGCACAAACCGGCCGCGGCCGCCAAGGCCCCGGAGGGCAGCAGCGAGGCGCCGAAGAAGAAGCGCCGCCGGAGAAAACCGAAGCAGGCCAGCACCACGGACTAGCCGCATGGAGCTGGCCGTCGCCAACAAGTGCAGCCGCTGCACCAACTCCAACTGCTGCACCTACACCACCGAGGCGCTGGGCGCGGCGCCGCGCTCCAAGGCCGACTTCGACCATCTGCTGTGGCAGGTCTCCCACCAGGGCGTGGAAATCTACAAGGATGAGGGCGACTGGTATCTGATGATTATCGGCCGCTGCGAACACCTGCAGCCGGGTGGCGCCTGCGGCATCTATGAGCAGCGGCCGCAGATCTGCCGCGACTACGACAACGACTGGTGTGAGTACGACGCCCCCGCCGAAGAGGGTTTCGAGCTGCACTTCCGCAACTACGCTGAACTGCTCGGCTACTGCCGGAAGCGCTTCAAGAGCTGGGACAAACGCTGAACCCGCCACGAGAATACCGCTTATCCACTCCTCGGTCGGGCGATTTTTCGCAGGATGCAGGGTGGGTTAGCGGCGCACAGACACACCACTTCCAGACCACGACAACGCCCGGGAATGGTGGACGCACTACCGCGGCAGGATGGCGGAAAAATCGTCGATCGCCATAAACCCCTCCGCCTCGCGCGACGGACCACGGGTGTCGGGTTTCAGCACCCGGAGCAGATAGCCGATCCCATAATCCCGAGCCGACTCCAGCACCGGCAGGCTGTCGTCGACGAACAGGGTGCGGGCCTTGTCGAACGGCTCGATCCGCTGGAGCCGATCCCAGAACTCCCGATGCTCCTTGGGCAGGCCGAGGTCATGGGCGCAGATCACCGCATCGAAATGACCCCGCAGCCGGGTGCGCTCCATCTTCAGCGCCAGTGCCTTCTGGTGAGCATTGGTGACCAGGACAATCCGCTTCTCCAGGGCGCGTGCCGCATCGAGAAAATCCACCACATGCGGATGCACGGCAATCAGGTGATCCACCTCGGCCTTCAACAGGGCGATATCCAACCCCAGCTCCCGGCTCCAGTGGTCGACGCAGTACCACTCCAGGGTGCCCTCAACGCTGCGATAGCGATCCCCCAGCTCCTCCCGGGCCTGGCTCAGGGGACAACCCCGGCGCTCGGCGTAGCGCCGCGGGACATGCTCCAGCCAGAAATAGTTGTCGAAATGGAGGTCCAGCAGGGTGCCGTCCATATCCAGCAGAAGGGTATCTATTTGGTTCCAGTCGATCATGGAATTAAGTTACAGTGGAACAAGACCGGATAGCAACAGAAGAACACAGCATGCCCAAGCCACCCCGCATCAGTGACCGCCGCACCCTCAATGAAACCGGCATCTTTCATATCGAAGAGATCGACCTGGAGTTCGCCAACGGCCAGCGGCGCACTTACCAGCGGGTGGTGGGCTCGGACGAGGGGGCGGTGCTGGTGGTGCCCATGCTGGATGCCGACACCCTGCTGCTGATCCGCGAATACGCCGCCGGGGTCAATCGTTATGAACTGGCCTTCCCGAAGGGCCATATCGAACCGGGCGAAGACCCGCTCAGCGCGGGCAACCGGGAGCTGCGGGAGGAGACCGGCTATGCGGCCCGGCAGCTGGAGCTGCTCAGCTCGGTCAGCGTGGCCCCGGGCTATATCTACCACTCCACCCATATCGTGCTGGCGCGGGAGCTCTATCCGCAACCCCTGCCGGGCGACGAACCGGAGCCGATCGAGGTGGTGGAGTGGCGACTGGCCGCGTTCGACGAACTGCTGGCGCAGGAGGATTTCACCGAGGCCCGCTCGCAACTGGCCCTGTACCTGGCGCGGGACCGGCTGCAACGCGACAGGTAACACGGCGCACCCTACCGGGCCGCAGCCCTAACGACAAAACGCCCGCAGGTAGTCAGTCTGCCGGCGACGCTGGCGGCGCAGCCGTTCGCCCCGTGACGGCTTGTAGCCGTGGCGCAGCTCCGCCTCGATCTGCTCGACACGCTGTTTCGCCCGCCAGCATGCCTGCTCCTGCCGGCGCGCCTCCCGGGCGGCCCGGGACAGGGCCGCCTGATCTCCGGACCCCGACTTGGCCGGGCGCTTTTTGCGGGGGGCCGGCTGTTCCGCGGGGCGCGCCGCCCACTCGGTGGTGCGAACATCCAGCTCGACCGCCTCGCCCTGGGTGCAGGCTATCTGCTGGAAAATCACCCCGCCGCTGCCGTCCGGACAGCGGAACACCCCGGCGACCAGTGCCGCGGGGCACAGCAGACCTATGAAAAGCGTGACCCGGAACCCCGCAAACCGTGTCCTGCCGCGCGCTTTGAGGCCATCCCGCCCCGACTGATCGCTCATCCGTGAAACGAATGGCACTAAGTTAAGCCCAGAGCCCCCGTCATCCCGGCGAATGCCGGGATCCAGAACCCGCATCCGCGGTGAATTCATGGATTCCATCCTCAGGTCCGTAAACGGTGCATCCCTGCACCACTCCTCCGGCCTGCGCCGGAATGACGAAAAAATGGACTCCTGCCTTAACTTAGTGCTATTCATCCCTGAAACTCCTTACTCTACTGTTGTCACACACTGTCACTGGCACAAACCGCAACTCCGGGTATTATGTACATGGACAAACTCAAGCCCAGCCGCGGATGGTCGACAGCATGCCCAAGCCACCTCCCAACCCGTCGTTCTCGGACCTGGCCTTCATCAATCGCCAGCTCAGGCAGCGGCTGGACAGTCTCACCCGCGAGGCACACCACAACGAGGAGGTGTTGAAGCGGTTCCATGACCGCGAACTGACCCTGCTGGCCACCGAATCCCTGCCGCAACTGCTCGACTGCCTGATCGATGGCATGAAGTCCTCCTTCGACCTGCCCGACATCCAGCTGATACTGCATGATCCAGACCACGAACTGAGGCACCTGCTGCTGCATTCCGGGATCGAGCCGGACAGCCTCAGTGATATCCGTTTCGTCGATCAGATCACCACCTTCTCACCCAGGCATGCCCGTTACAAGGCGCCCTGGCTCGGCCCTTACCAGGCGCAGGAGCACGCCCCCCTGTTTCCGACGGCCAGCAACCTGCGCAGCATCGCCATCCTGCCCATGATCCGGCGCAGCCAGCTAGTCGGCTTCATCGGCCTGGGTAGCCACGACCCCGAGCGCTTCACCCGCCGGCACGCCAGCGACTTCCTCAACCGCCTGGCCACCATCAGCGCCATCTGCCTGGAGAACACCGCCAACCGCGAACACCTGGTGATCGCCGGGCTCACCGACGCCCTCACCGGGCTGCACAACCGCCGCTACCTGGAACGCCGCCTCGAAGAGGAGGTCACCCGGGCGTTGCGTTACCAGTACCCGTTGAGCTGCCTGTTTATCGATGCCGACCATTTCAAGCAGGTCAATGACCGGCATGGCCACGGTGCCGGCGACAGCGTGCTGCGCGAACTGGCGCTCAGGGTCAAGGAGTGCCTGCGGCTGTCCGATATCGCCACCCGCTTCGGCGGTGAGGAGTTCACCCTGCTGCTGCCGCAGACCGGGGCCGCCGAGGCCTGCAACCTGGCGGAACGCATACGTGACAGGATCCAGGCCAAGCCGATCGCCCTGCATGGCGGCGAAACGGTTGATGTCACGATCTCCATCGGGGTGGCCGCCCTGCGGCCCGACGACGACGGCGACAGCCAGGCGATCGGCCAGCGGCTGCTCGACGCCGCCGACCGTGCGCTCTATACCGCCAAGTCAGCCGGGCGCAACCGGGTACAACTGGCGAGCCCCGCCAGCATGCCGGAAAAACATCGTGAGATAACTGAAATAAACGACTGACCTGCTGTAGGGGTTATCTGAAATCGAGACGCGGAAGCGTAGCCCGGATGAAGCCAGCACCACAGAAACGGGGAGTTAAGCACAGGGGCTGGCGGCGTAATCCGGGGAGTGGGGCAAGCGTCGTGCAGTGCCCTGGATTCCGCCCGTCCGGGATTGAGTATCCATTGGAGTTTCGTGGTGCGGGCTTCATCCAGGCTACAGTGCTGATCACTGCCTTTACCGGGACCCCGCGTCACTTTTTATTCTTGAGCAGGGACCCCAGATCGGCAAACGGATTGTAGGTCGTGGTCTTGTTCCCGGTGTCGGAGGCGGCATCGCCATGCGCCGCATCGATATAGCGCGAGTGCTCGTTGTCATGGCAATAGAGGCACAGCAACTCCCAGTTGCTGCCGTCCGGCGGGTTGTTGTCGTGATTGTGATCCCGGTGGTGCACCGTCAGTTCATGCAGATTGGCCCGGGTGAACTCGCGCGCACAACGCCCGCATACCCAGGGGTACAGCTTCAGCGCCTGCTCACGATAGCCTTTCTCGCGCGCTTCACGCGCCTGGCGGGCCTCGGCCACCACCCGATCGAGCCGGGACTTGGAATGTTCTGTTGCCATGATTGCACCCGGTGGTCAGTCTGTTACCCCTTTTTTAGCACAGGCGAGCAGATTCATGAAGGCCTTCGGCTCCAGCGGCGAACCGAAGTAACTACCCTGGACCTGTCCGCAACCGTACTCCCGCAGGCGTTGTTCCTGGCAGTGCCTCTCCACCCCCGCCGCGGCAACCGTCATCTCCAGCCCCTGCCCCAGTCCGAGCACGGCACGGACCATCGCCATACCCTCCGCCACGGGGGAACAGTCCGCGATCAGCGAGTGGTCGAGCTTGAGCTTGCCCACCGGCAACCGGTTCAGGGTGGCGAGCGCGCACTGGCCGGCGCCGAACCCGTCGATGGCGAGGCGCACGCCCACGGCATGCAGCGCGTCCAGTTCATCCAGGTCCTGTCGGCTGATACGCATGAGATCCCGTTCGGCAAGCGCCAGCTCCAGGTGTTCCGGCGGCAGGCCGGTCTCCGCCAGCAGCCGGGAGACGGTCGCCACGATATCGCCGCGTTGCACCTGAACCACCGAGAGACTGGCGGTCAGGGTCACCCCTTCCCGGCCGGCATTCAGCCAGCCCCTTGCATGGTGGCACGCCTGTTCCAGCACCCAGGCGCCCAGCGGCAGGATCAGCCCGGTCTCCTCGGCGATGGGAATGAACCGCTCCGACGGGATCGGACCAAGACGGGGATGCGGCCAATGCAACAGCGCCTCGACGCCGACCAGCGCCAGGTCGGGCAGCCGGTACACCGGTTGATAGCGGATGGAAAGGGTCTGCTCATCCAGCGCCTGGCGCAGATCCCGCTCCAGGCGCATGCGTTGACTGGTCTGCTCGGTGAGTTGCGCCTCGAAGAAGCGGAAGCAGCCGCGCCCGCGCTCCTTGGCCTGATACAGTGCCATATCGGCATGCTTGATCAGACTCTCCACATCCTCACCGTGATCGGGATAGAGACCGATGCCGATGGAGGTGCCGATGGTCAGGGTATGCTCGCGCAGGGCAAAGGGACGGGCGAACGCGGCCAGCAACTTTTGCGCGGTCGCCCGGACATTCTCTTCACTGTCGATATCCTCCAGCAGGATGACGAACTCATCGCCGCCCAGCCGGGCCACCGTATCCTGTTCCCGCAGGGTCTGCTGCAGGCGTTGCGCGACCGCCTGCAACAGTTCATCCCCCACCGGATGGCCCAGGCTGTCGTTGACATGTTTGAAGTGATCCAGGTCGAGGAACAGCAGGGCGAACCGCCCGCGCTCCCGCTTCGCCCGCGCCACCGCCCGCTCGCAGCGGTCCAGCAACAGGGCGCGGTTGGGCAAGCCGGTCAACACGTCGTAGTGGGCCAGGCGCTGAATACGCGCCTCGGAGGCCTTCTGCGCCGAGATGTCGTAGAAAATGCCGATGTAGTGACTCACCTCGCCCGAGTAGCCACGCACCGCCGAGATGCTTTGCCAGACCGGCACCATCTTGCCATCCTTGCGACGGTCCCAGATTTCCCCCTCCCACTTGCCCTCGTTGCGCAGGGCGCTCCACAACTCGCGGTAGAACGCCGCGTCGTGATGCTCCGACCTGAGCAGAGCGGGGGTCCGGCCCAGCGCCTCCCTGGCGGTAAAGCCGGTGATCTCGCTGAAGGCGCGGTTGACCCCGCGGATACGCCCGTCCGGTTCGGTGATGAGGATGCCGTTGAGGCTGTTGTCGAACACACTGGCCGCCAGCCTCAGCTCCTCCTCGGCCTGCCGCCGGTCGGTAATGTCCTGCACCGTGCCATGCGATCGCAGAGGATTACCCTCTGCATCGTAGCGGGTGACGCAGCGCTCGTTGACCCACTTTACCCGCCCGCCGGGCAGCAGCAGGCGATGCACGATGTCATAGGGTTGGCGTGTCTTCAGCGAGGTGGCGAAGGCCTCATCCACCTGGGTGCGGTCATCCGGGTGAATAAGGGCGAGAAAGGCCGCATAGGAGGCGGCAAACTGTTTCGGATCCAGCTCGAAAATCCGGTACACCTCCGGTGACCAGCTCAGCTCGTTACTGCGCAGATCCAGCTCCCAGCTCCCCAGGTGGGCGATCCGCTGCGCCTCGTTGAGCCCGGCCTCGCTGGCGCGCAGGCGCTGCTCCTGCTGCTTGATCAGGGTGATATCGGCGGCACTCACCACCGCCCCCTCCTCCATGCCCTGAATACTGTAGAGCATCGCCGCACTCACCATGTAGGTGCGATAGCCACCCGCTAGCGATCCCAGGCGGTGCTCGGCACCGTACACCCCCTGGCGCCGCACCGTCTCGAACAGGGCGGAGTGCACCGGCCAGGGCAACGCCGGCAGCCGTTCAACCAGGACCGTCCGCTCCTTCGGGTGCAACCAGTCGTCCAGCGGGCGCCCCCGCAACGTCTGCTCGGTCTCTCCCAACTGCTCCCGGCACTGCTGGTTGGCCGAACGCACCAGACCGTCCGGCCCCAGCACGATGACCAGGCTGCCCACGGTGTCCATCACCCGCTGGGCGAAGGCCGCCAGACCGCGTTCGCGCTGATGGGCATCGCGCAGGGCGTTGCGTTGTTCCTCGACCTCGCGCAGCATGGCGTCGGTCTGCTCGGCCCCGGCCAGCATCTGGGTCTCGAGGGCGGTGTTGGCCAGGCGCAACGCCTCCAGCTCGTCCCGCAGCCGCTGCAGCTCTTCCCGCTCGGTCACTTCGGATACTCCAGCGGCCAGGGCAGGACAAAGCCGCCCGCCATCCAGCGACCGAGCAGGGCCGCCGCCTGCTCCACCGCCTGCGTCACCGCCGGCGACAGGCCGGAACGGAACGGGGTCACGGCCGCCATCTCGGCGGTGAGGATGCGCAGCCGTGGCGGTGCCGACTCCAGCGCGGCCAGCGCCTGCAGCAGGTAGCCGACTCCGCTGCCGTGCCCCGGCAGTGCCGACTCGACCGCGATCTCTTCCGGCAGCGGCCAGGCGAGCCGCCCGGGATGGCCGGCCGGGGCGGCGGCGTCCACCAGGATCACCTCCTCACACCCCTGAAACAGCGCCAGGGCATCCAGACCGCGCGTGCCTGCGTCAAACAGGTGCCAACCGGCCGGCCGCTCAAGCGTCGCCAGGCGCCGGTAGACGGCCGGCCCGAAACCGTCATCGCCGTGCAGGTCGTTGCCGAAACAGATCAGGTGGCGCATAAGCTCAGGGGGCCAGGCGCAGACGCCGGCCGCTCTCCAGAAAATGGACCGTGCAAACCAGGCAGGGATCGTGGGAGCGGATCAGATGCCCCACCTCGACCGGGTCGTCCGGGTCCTCTACCCGCAAGCCGATCAGGCTGCGCTCCCAGTGCCCCATCTCGCCGGCGCTGTCACGCGGCGAGGCGTTCCAGGCGGTCGGGGTGACGATCTGGTAGCGCTCCACCACACCATCCTTGAGTTCGACCCAGTGGCCCAGTGCACCGCGTGCCGCCATCACCAGGCCGCAGCCCTGGCCGTCGATCTCCGCCTCGGCGGCCGGCGCCAGGAAATGGGGCTCGTCCAGGTGGGCGGCCAGCTCATCGAGCATGTCACGCGCCCGCACCAGCTGCACCGCGGCGCGCCTGACCCGGGCAAACTGGCGCAGCCAGGCACTGCCCCCCTCGGCAGCGTGCAGGTCGCGGATCAGTGGGTCACCGGCGATGTAGAGTTCCGCCAGGGGCCCGGTCTGCACCACCCGGTCGCCGTAGCGCGGCGCCTTGGCCCAGGTGTAGCGGTCGGTGCCCGGCTGAAAATCGGGTATCGTCTCACCCTGATAGGGGTGGCGTCCGCCCGTGTAGGGCTTGAACCAGGAGTAGCGTACGTGTTCGTTGATCAGCCCCTGATCCAGGGGGGACACCTGACCGCTGTCGCCGTCGTAGAAGCCGCCCGGCGCCAGATGGGCGTCGTAGGGCGGTCCCCAGCGCTGCGGATCGCACCAGGCGCCGAAGGAGATCATGTGCGGTGTGCCCGCACCCAGCCGATGCATCTCCAGGGAGCGGGTGAATGCGCACATCAGGCCGAGGGCACCGGCGGCCGGCCCCGGCCGCTCCAGCCAGGCGAACAACTCGGTGGCGCTCGCCAGCGCCAGCCACTCCTCCAGGGGCGCGCCGAGGATGCGCCGCTCGTACCATTCGCGCAGCTCATCCAGGACCGCCCGACAGGCCAGCAGGCGCCGCGCATCCGGCGGTGTCACCACGCCGCCCGGCAGCATGTAGGAGGAGTGGGGCCACTGGCCGCCGAAATGGGCCACGATCTCCAGCACGCGCCGGGTCATGGTCAGGGTCTCGCGATGCAGCTCGCCCTTGAATGGCTCGAACGCCGCCATCAGCCGCTCGAACAGCGGGTGGCCGCTGTAGCGGGGGTGGCAGAAATCCGGGGTGAAAAACAGGAACGTCTGGCGCAGGTCGTTCTGGATCCCCTCGGCCATCAGGCAGAGGTTGCGGATACGCGTGGCGTTGGCCGGCACCGGCAGCCTCCAGATCTGTTCCAGCGCCAGCACTGCTGCGTAGAGATGGGCGGTACCGCAGATGCCGCACACCCGCGGCGTAATCACCATGGCGTCGCGCGGCGTACGCCCCACCAGAATCTGTTCAAAGCCGCGATAGAGGCTGCCCACGGTCCGGGCATCCACCACCACTCCGTCCTCCAGGGTGACGCCGATGGTCAGGTCGCCCTCCACCCGGTTCAGCTCTAGATTCACTTCGATACGTGCCATCTCAGGGCTCCATCTCCTTGTCCCGCACCCGCTGCGGCGCGGCCGCGCGGGCCAGGTTCTTGTAGGCCATGTAGCGTGGTCGCTCCACTCCCAGCGGCAGGCGCAGCGGCACCTCGCCGATCTTTTCGGTGCGGAACAGGTCGTTGTCACGGGGGAAATCCGGCGAGGTGCAGCCGAAGCAGGGGACCCCGGCGCGAGTCTTGCTGCTGACCCCGTTCCAGAGATCGCTGTTGCAGACGGCGCGGGTCAGCGGCCCCTGACACCCCAGATTGAAGAACAGGCAGGCGCGCCCCCCCGGCTGGTGATCCTCGATATCATATTCGTGATACTCGTTGCGGGTACAACCCTGGTGTACCACCGTGCTGAAATGGGTGAGCGGCCGGTTCAGTTCATCCAGTTTCAGCGGCAATCCGGCCGCCAGCCAGGCCAGGGTCTGGGTCATGGCGTGGGGATGGGCCGGGCAACCGGCCACGTTGATCACCGGCAGGCCCCGCTGCGAGCGCCAATCGGGCGCAAACAACCCGCCCGGCTGGGCTCGGTCGAACTGCAGCCCGATACAGTCGCCCGGATTGGGGGTGGCGGCGTGCACGCCGCCGAACGCGGCACAGGTGCCCATGGCCACCACCACCCCGGCACGGACCGCGAGTTCGCGTGCGATCTCCATCTTGGCCCGGCCCTGGTAGCTGTCGTAAAGCCCTGTGCCACGCGGGGCGGTGACAATACTGCCCTCCACGCAGAGGATATCCAGGGACTGCCGGCCGCTCACAATCCGTTCGATCAGTTCATCATGATGGCGCATGGCATGGTGCGAGAGCGAGGGGTGCCAGAGCAACTCCACGCCATGGCTGGAGAACAGCTGCTCCACACTGGGGGATTCGGCACTGAGGATGGCCAGGGAATCACCCCCGCAGGCACCGGTCTGAAGCCAGAAGAGGGTTGCCATAAATGCTCCTGCAACAATGCGTCTGCATGAAGCGGCCGCTTGTTCACTTGTATCCCTACAAACAGGGTCACTGCACGGAGTCAACGCGAGGTCTATCGGTACGCCACCCCAATCCGGATGCCGTCAATTGAATTAAGCGGCCGGCGCCAGCCGACCTTTAGCCAAAACCCATTGCGGACCGGCGGAAAAATCAGTCGCGATTGAAACCATTCGCCCCAATCGACAGGCAGCGCCATACCACCCGCAGGAACAGTTCAGCCCCGATGGGGAGCAGCGCCTCGGGGAAGGCGTAGTGGTGGTCGTGCAGGTCCGGCGCGTTGGTCCCGGCACCAAGCCCGAACAGCGCTCCTTGGCAGGTCGCGGTGAAATGGCCGAAGTCCTCCGACCAGCGGAACGGTTGGTCGATTTCCAGCACGGCGTCGTCACCGGCACAGGCACGGACGATTTCCACCGCCCGTGGCGCATTGACCGTAGCGGGGAACACGTCGTCGTATTCGATGGCATGGTCGAGCCCGTCCATGGCGGCCGCTTCGGTTACGATCGCCTCGGCCTGGCGGATCAGGCCGGCCATGGCTTGATCGGTCCCGGCGCGCAGGGTGGCCCAGATATCCGCTCGCCCCGGCGCCGTGCCGAAGGCCATCACCTCCGCCGGCACGGCCCCGCCAGATAGGCGGGAGAAGCCCTCAATAATCCGACACATGGCGCCGGCCGGACTGACGCCCGTCTCCGGCTGCGCCGCATGGGCGGTGGCCCCGTTCAGGGTGATGCCGATGCCACGCGAGGCCGAACTGAACGCTCCGGAACGCAGGATCACCTGTCCCAGCGGAAAGCCGGGCAGGTTGTGCAGGGCGAAGGCGAAGTCCGGGGCCAGTGCGGCAAAGCGGGGATCGGCGAGGATTGCCATGTGCCCGTCATGGCCGCATTGATGGCCGACGCCAGCGACCCGCGAACGGTCGCTGTGAGCTTCGGACTCGTGGACCGGCAGCGCATCCAGCTCGGCGCGCAGCAGCACCGTGGGTCCCGCATCACGGCCTTGAAAAACCACCGCGACACCATGGCCACCCAGTTGCTCCAGCAACCCATCGGGCGCCAGCCGCCGGAAAAAGCCCACCAGGCGCGCGGCGGTCCCCGCCTCGCTGCCGGAGAGTTCAGGATACTGATGAAGCGCGCGCCGCAGCTCGAATATCTCATTCATCGGAGGGTGTCCGTAAACCGGTATCAGCGGTTGTGGTCACTGCATTCCGAACGCCGGCACGAGCCAGCAGCACCCCGCCGAACAGGGCAGCGGCCAGCAGGCCGAGATCCTGGGGTACGCCCAGAAGCAGGGCGGCCTGGACACCAACCAGCGACCACAGGATCGGGACGATCAGGACGCCGCGCGGATGGGGCGTCTCCAGCAGTCCGAGCAGGCCGATAGTGAAAATAGTCGTCGGACACGGCAGTCCAAACGTGACCAAGTTGGGATAACGATGGCCGGCCCCCCAGGACCAGAGCGGGTACAGCACCAAGGCGAAGCCAATGAGTGCGCCTCCGGTCCAGGCGTGCCCATCCCCCGTCCAATGGAACCGCAGGCGCCGCCGGACCACTCCCTGCCACAGAAATGCGAGTGCCCCGATCAGCGAGACGGCGGAAAATGGCCAGGCCAGGGGATTGATGCGAGTGAAGTACAGCAGATGGTAGGCCAGTGCCAGCCAGGCCCAGAGGAAGGCGAGGATTAGCGACACGCCGACCCCGGCTGCCGGCGCGGAGCGGCGACGCGGGTTGACCGCCAATGCGACCGCCAGCGACGCCAGCCCCACCAGCAGCCATTGCACTGGCCAGAACGCCTCGTTGTATTGGACGAACAGGTCGATAAACGCCTCACGGCTGAATGGCAACTGCATCGTCTCCTCTCACACCAACGGTCCGGTCAACAGCGCGGATACTGGACATCCATCATTTATTTCGGGGTAGGATCAGTCCTTGTTCACGGCATCGTTATGATCATTGCATACTCATAAGCACCGAATTCCCAGTACTTTTTTCCCGGACTTCGGGGGCCTATCCAGTTCGTTGCCAAGAGCTCTTTGGCCACATAGTGATTGAGGAAGCCGTGACCAACGAAAAGAACACTATCGTGTTCGGCCGCTAATTCGATAAGCTTGTTCGAGGCCATTCTTGCTCGGGCTTTCGCCTTTGAAAATGATTCAGTGTTTTTCGAAAAGCCAAGAAACCACAGAGTTCGAAGTACGGTGACCCATAGTTTGAGCGGCAGCTTGATAGGTGCGTGATCAAAATATGGCAGATTCATCTCTCTAATAACCGGAGATGAATAATGTATTTCATTTGCTCCAAGCGCCTCTGCCGATTGAACGGAACGCGGCAAATCGCTACAAACCACGAACCCATGATGATTGATCAGATTACGAGATTCATCAGGTGGGCTTCCGACAATGCCCGCTGAATCGTATGCGCTTTCGAGACTTCTGAACTCAGAGCCTCTAACGCTCCTTTGCCATTCAAAGTTGGGCTGGCCGTGTCTTAGTATGGTGATACGCACTTTATCCTTCCTGAACATAACGCCGCAAGCAGCCGGGCGGCTTTATCGCGTCGGCCTGCCTTGCCTTGTTATGGGTGTTTTGGCACAATATACCAATATTTGGTACAGGAGGCTCCCCATGGCTAGAAATACCAGCATTACGCTTGGCCCCCACTTTGACGAGTTTATAGCCACTCAGGTTGAGAATGGCCGCTATAGCTCGGCGAGCGAGGTAGTACGTGCCGGACTGCGCCTGCTTGAAGAAACGGAAAGTAAGCTTGAACGGCTCCGACGCCTCCTGGATGAAGGCGAGCAGAGCGGAATAGCAGACTATTCCCTTGAAAGTGTTATTGCGGAACTGGACAACGAAGCTCACTGATGCGTCCATACCTGCTCACTGCCGCCGCCCGAAAAGATATTGTCGATATAGGCCGCTTTACCACCGAAAAGTGGG
Organism: Sedimenticola hydrogenitrophicus; assembly: GCF_025175675.1. Taxonomy (GTDB): domain Bacteria; phylum Pseudomonadota; class Gammaproteobacteria; order Chromatiales; family Chromatiaceae; genus Sedimenticola; species Sedimenticola hydrogenitrophicus. The sequence goes on along the minus strand of NZ_JANIOA010000017.1, from coordinate 2,058 downwards.
GAAAGCGCAAACGCGATAAATACCTCAAGCAGCTTGACGATGCTTTCAAGCTGCTTGCTCGCCAACCTGATATTGGCCGCGATGCGGATGACATAAAGCCAGGGAACAAAAAGTTCAGTCAGGGCAGTCATATCATCTTTTACCGAGCCGGTACGGAATCCAGGATCGTTGTTATCCGAATTCTCCACAACAGTATGGATGTGGATCAGCACCTCTAACCCCCATAACGAGCCTGTCGAAAAACCAGTTTGAAGCAAACCGGTTTCTGGCTGGAGAATTTTCGACTTCGCTCTTTCATGGTTTTTGTTAATTGATCGGTGATTTCATTTTTTGGCGATTACTCCGCCATTATTCGCTTGTTTCTACGCCCATTCCCATCCAGAACGGTGGATCTTCAGGATATTGTGTAACATCATCATCAACTTCCATTGCCCATCCACCTTGCGCTTGCCTCTTAGGCTAAATCGCTTGATGCCGATAGCATCGGTAATATGCCCAAATACCGGCTCCACGGTTCCCAGTCGCTGGCTATAGATATGTCTGCCTTCCGGACTGTCGATCTTGCGCTTCATCCGTTCGATGATGCCGTCCTTTTGCTCCTGTGTGATATCCAGTGCAACATTGATCTGGCGTGGCGTCTTCTGGTTTTGGGATCGCAAGCAACGCTTTCGAAGACCACAGTCGTTGCAGTCTTTCTCATAGCCCTGAAACTGCATGAACAGGTGATGGCCAATTCTGGCACGCCGGGCCTTCAACCACATCGCCTTGCCCGCTGGACAGTGGCAGGTCTCCCTTTTGCGGTCGATGATGAATTCATTCTGGCTGAAACGTTCTTTGTCCTGGCGCTTGTTTCGTTCCTTGGGGGTTTTGTGGTCCTTGAAACGGGGATCGCGTGAACGGAATCCGGTATCGGCCAGATAGGCATCGATACCCTCCGTTTCCAGGTATTCCAGCATCTCCCGATTGTGGTAACCCGAGTCCGCGGTGATCTTGGTTTTCTTCAGTTGCTTTTCTGAGGTGGTTTCTGCGAGGGACTCTCTGACCCCTTCCATTACCGGTTTCAACAAGCCATGTTCCTGACCCTGACCAAAGGCTTCGGCATGCACCACGATTTGGTATTGGCTGTCCACCGCCGCTACGCCGGTATAGCCCTGAATGACACCATGACTGGTCTTCATCTTGGCGCTTTCGTTGTCAGTGATGTTGCTCTTCACCGTTTTTCCGCTTACCCCTTTGCGCTCGGTTTCGGTATCGAGAAAACGTTTGATCTTACGTGATACCGCCCGCAGTTTCTTGATCTGCTCCTGCTCTCTGGCCTGGATGTCGGGTGATTGCTCTGCATTGTCCTGTTCACGATGTCGCTGCAACATGCGACGAACGGCTCGATCGATCTTTTGCCGTTTCTTTTTCAGTTCGTCATGGGTGCCACTCCACTCCTTGGAGGCATTGGAGGGTAGCTTGCAGCCATCAATGGCGAACATCTCTTTGCCGATCAGTCCCAGTTGGTCACACATCAGCACGATCTGTCCAAACAGATCGGCGATGGATTCCGGGGAGCGGGAGATGAAGTCAGCCAGGGTACTGAAGTGGGGCTGCGTATCAGCGGAGAGCGCCATGAAGGTAATGTTCTCCCGACACAGCTTCTCAATCTGCCGGCTGCTGGTGATGCCTTTGGAGTAGGCCAGTATGATGATCTTCAGCAGCAGGCGCGGATCATAGGCCGGACGGCCATTGTCATCATTCTGGTAGTGGGCATCAAAGACCGACAGGTCCAACTCATGATCAATCAGATAAGAGAGAGAATATTCAAAACTGCCTGGCAGGATTTGGCGATCAAAGGAGACCGGGATCATCTTCATTTGATCGAAGTTGTAATCCTTATAGCGGGCCATCATCCATTTCTCACCTGCCAGTATTATTGTGCTTGTTATTTTACCCATAAATGGGGTTTTTCGACAGCCTCAACGCCTTGCTCTGCGGCATGTTACAGTTGGCGGCTTTTTTGCGAGCGAAGCGATGCGGAAAGGGTGCCAACTGTAACATGTCCGTAGCAGCAAC